>JBLIEU010000011.1:0-66758 GCA_047633195.1 Cryomorphaceae bacterium
CCGATTTCCTCTTCATTGTAAGAAGGGCAGTTTCGTTGTTCCTTGCCATGGTGGCAGTAATGACTACCTCTTCTAGATCGGCAGCATCAGTGTACATAATGATGTTTTCAAGCACTGTAGGCTCATCTTCCTTTACTTCCACACCTTCTATTACTTGAGGCACAAAAGAGATAAATGAAAACCGAATATTGTGAGTTCCCGCAGGAGCTGCCAGATTGAATTTTCCGTCCAAATCGGTAACTGTACCTGTCATAGTGCCGTCTATGACTACGTTCACACCCGGCATTGTTAGACCAGTTTCTTCTTCGAAAACCGTTCCTCGAATTGCCCCGTCTTGAGCCAAGCCTTCAAATGAAAAGAGGGAAAGGACAATGAAAACCGTGGATTGAATGAAATTTCTCATGATTAAAATAATCTGTCTTAAAAAGAGGAAAAACCCGCAGCTTTTGAGCTGCGGGTTTTTGAATATTATCTGTGAATTTAAATGCGAGGCTGGATTACAACCCAAGACCACTCAATGCTCCTGAAGCTGCTGCCCAAGTCCAAGAATCGAAAGCGGATACATTAGCACCGACAGTGTTTGCCCCTTCTGCTATGTTTACTACAAATTGATCACTTCCACCCACAAAGTAATCAGAAACTGATTCTCCTTCGGGAATGGTAGCTTCGAAATTTGTGAAATCTCCGAAACCGCCATCTGCTTCTACTGGAAGCTCATCAAAATCTTGACCAGCGCTCAGACCGAAAAAGTAGATGTTTGACATGCTCAAACGTGAGTTGGCATCCAAATCTACCAAGCCATCAGCTCCGCCAGCGAAAACTGTCCCGTTAGTTAGTGTGTGCTCATCGTTCAAAGCACCTTCGGGACCGTCTAGTTCAAAACATTCATCGCCAGCATTTACCACAATGAAGTTGTCCAATGTGCCGCCCCAAGATTGGTCAGTGTCAATGGCATCATCACCTACATTCCATACCAAAGCATTCGTTACGTTTACCGTTCCACCAAACCATTCAATTCCGTCATCTTGGTTGCCTACGATCTCGACATAACTTATAACAGTGCTGTTTCCAACACCGCCAAGTGTAAGGCCGTTGATTTCGTTTCCTTCACCGATGTTTGAACCACCATGACGAATAGATACATAACGAATAATTCCCGAATCATCTGCAACATCAGTTCCGCCGTAAAGACCGTTTTGGTCAGATGGTGGAATTCCTTCAATCTGCACTGCGTCATCATCAGCTGAAATAGGCGCATTCCCTAAAACAATCAGGCCTCCCCAAAGTCCGTTGAGATCAGGATCCAAGTTAGGACTTGAAATCATTCCAGACTCAATTTCATCTGCAACTGAAGTGAAGATGATAGGTGCTGCTGAAGTTCCTTCGGCCATAATTTTCGCTCCACGAGCAATAATGAGTGCTGTAGCATTGGCACCTGTTCCAGCTTGTCCTTTAATAATTACGCCAGGCTCTATGGTTAGAGTATTCCCTGATGTTACAGCAATTCTACCACCAAGTATGTAAGTGCTACCTGTGGTCCATGTCGTGTTCGTGGTAATGTTTGAAGTTAGCAGATTCGCAGTAGGAATTTCTACAGGCGGTACTTCTTCATCATCATCATCACACGAGGTCAATACCAATGCTCCCATCATAAGGATGGCAGACATGTTTCTTAGTTTTCTGAAATTATTCATTTGTTTGTTTTTTGCCGTTGATATTCTGTTTTTTGACACTGCGAAGTAAGGGCGAGTAAATTAGTGTAACGTGAATTCTAACTTACCTCTGAGTTATTCTATTGTTGCCTCAATGTTAAGGCGTGTAAGAGCCTCAATCGATTCTTATATTTGGACTTAAATTAGGCTTAACAAGCGAGTAACATCGCAGGCGTATGCATACCATATTTTTGCCAGACTGGTTTCAACTTAAAGCTTACCAATCGTGAAAAAAGAAAAGATCCTTCTCGTTGATGATGAACAAGACATTATTGACTTGATCAGTTACAACTTGGAAAAGGAAAACTATGAAGTGAAATCGGCCATGAATGGCCGTGACGCGATAAAAACGGCAAAAGAATTTCTCCCAGATTTAATACTTCTCGATGTTATGATGCCCGAAATGGATGGCATAGAAACATGCGTAGAGATGAGAGAAATTGAATCCCTGAAACCGAGTATCATCGCCTTCCTTACGGCAAGGGGGGAAGACTATTCTCAAATTGCGGGATTCGATGCTGGTGCAGATGATTACATATCAAAGCCTATCAAGCCCCGAGTTTTGCTTTCGCGAATCCAAGCCTTGTTGCGCCGAAAGCGCTCTGCCTCTGATGCAAAGGCAGGCATCCCCGTAGGCGGAATATTCATCGACAAAGAAAAATACTTGGTGGTTCAAGATGGCAAAGAACTCAATTTGCCCAAAAAGGAATTTGAGTTGCTCGCATTGTTGATCAGTAAGCCAGGTCGCGTTTTTACGCGTGAGATTATTTTAAATTCTGTTTGGGGAAATGACGTGGTTGTCGGAGACCGGACCATCGATGTTCACATTCGTAAACTACGAGAGAAAATAGGGAGCAAGTTCATCAAAACCATCAAGGGAGTCGGGTACAAATTCGAAGCCAAATGACGGGACGAAGTCCTTTCAGAGTAGCCATTCTCACGGCCTTGAGTCTTGCTTTGTCGATCACAGTGCTTCTTGTCGGCACCTTACTTCTGTTTCGTGAAGAAATAGATTTGGTGCAGGTCTTGGTCTTCGCCGCACTCGTATTCTTGTCGTCGTGGTTGATTATCTACAAATCGCTACAACGCTTTATTTACGATAAGATAAAACTCATCTTTCGCAACATGCACTCCCTCAAAGTAGGGCGGTCAGCTTTTCGTCTCGATATGAGTAAGGATGTGCTTGGCGATGTAAACAAAGAAGTAGTGGATTGGGCCGAGGACCGAATGGCCGAAATTGAAGACCTCCGTGAAAAAGAAAATTTCAGAAAAGAGTTTGTTGGAAACTTGGCCCACGAGCTGAAGACCCCCATTTTTAGTATTCAAGGGTATATACTGACCCTGCTAGAAGGAGCACTTGAAGACCCCAATTTCAATAGGAAATTTCTGATGAAAGCCGCCAAGTCAGTTGATAGAATGACTATGCTGGTAGAAGATCTCGATACCATCACTCAGTTTGAGTCGGGTAGCTTGAAACTCGACAAAGAGAAGATAGACATTGTAGAGCTCACCAAAGAAGTTATTGAGCAAAGAGAAGAAGAGGCCAAGCAGAAAAACATTGACATCAGATTCAATAAGCCTTACGATAAACCTATTTATGTGGGTGCTGACTCCTTCAGGGTCAGTCAGGTCCTCATTAATCTTATCACTAATTCCATCAACTACGGAAAGATTGGAGGAAAAACCACTGTGCGATTCTTCGACATGGATGAGCGAATCCTTATAGAGGTGGAGGACAATGGCCCGGGAATAGATAAGGAACACATTCCCAGACTTTTTGAGCGCTTTTACCGCGTCGATAAAAGCCGTTCTCGACACCAAGGTGGAACGGGTTTGGGCCTAGCCATCTGCAAACACATTATCGAAGGGCACGAGCAGTCTATGAATGTGAGGAGTGAAGTCGGAAAGGGATCTGTTTTCTCCTTTACCCTCGCCAAATCTTAATGAGTGTCTCGAATCAGAGTCTCCAATTAACGTACAAGAAACTCCTTAACGACCTTACTTTCAGTATTGAAAAAGGGGAGCTTTTCAGTTGATGGAGAATTTTTATTCAAGGCCCTTTTTATTACTTCCGTATCTAGTTTTTCCTGCGAGCAACTTGAAAATTGAGGAAGCCGCCTCATTCTGCTGGCCAAGTACTCTTGTTCCGATTGACCCGGAGTGGGGATCAGAAGAGCTTTCGAGCCAATCGCCAGTAGATCGCAGATGGTAGAATACCCTGCTCGACCAATGACCAATTCGCAAGCAGTGAGCTTTTCGGCCATTTCTTTTCCATCTCCAAGTGAGTGGAATTCAATACTGTCTTTTAGAAAATCACCCACTTTCTCGCTGCCGCGAAAAAGGATTTTCTTCCCTTCAATAGATGCCAAGATTTTCAGGAGGCTTTCTTCCAAAATACTTCGCTGTGGTTCGGGGCCGCCAAGAATTATTCCGATTACATATTTCTTTTTTGCTGAGTGATCGCTCATGAAACGCGACGGAATGCCTAGATCTTTTTTAGGGATAGAGACTTTTTGATTTGAAGATAAAACACCTGAAATCATATGATTGGGCCCATCGGGAATCCAAACCTCGGAGAAACGGTTGATCCAGCCCGCCAGTTTTGTGTTTATCAGGCTTTCGCCAAAAGGCACCTTTAGCGAAAGCTGGTGGCTAATAAGTGCTGACGGGATGCGCCGATCGAACGCCCCATATACATTGTCCGAGACGATGTGAGTGAACGTTCTTTTGCCAACAAGATTTGCTACAAATCTATTTTGCTCTGAGTTAATATTGGCTTGGACAAGAGCTCTTTTTATCAGGCTCGACTGTGCTCCCTTTTTGGAATAGAGTACCTCTCTGTCTGGCAATTCATGAAACTGAAGCGTTGGAAATCTCTTTCTCAGGTAACTGAGGGCCAAACCCGACGAGGCAATTTCAACTTCTGCCCCAAAGTGCAACAATGACTCGGTGACAGGAACAGACCTTGTAGCATGACCCAAGCCCCAATTTAAAATTGCATAAAGCACTCTCTTATCCACTGGCCAAATATACTAGTGAAACCGAGCGCAATGGCTACTTTTGCACCTTTCAATTTATCATGGGAAAGAACAAGCTACGTCACTTTGCTGAAATGAAGGAGCAATCCTGCGTTTTCGAGCCTGAGAAGGAAGTCCTAATCGAGGACCAGTTTGAGATGAAGGGCAAATGGGCTTCGTTTTTCGGCAATGATTACCCCATCACCATCGAGCTTGGCTGTGGGAAAGGAGAGTATACCTTGGCTTTGGCGCGAAAATACCCCGAACGAAATTTTGTTGGGCTGGATGTAAAAGGTGCACGAATTTGGCGTGGTTCCAAAACCGCCGAGGAGGAAGGCTTGCTGAATGTTGCCTTTGTCAGAATCAAAATTGAATTCGTCAATTTCGTATTTGATTTCAACGAGATTAGCCAAATTTGGCTCACTTTTTCCGATCCTCAAATCAAGGACAAGAAAGGCACCAAGCGACTTTCGGGCTGGGCTTTTTTATTGCGCTACGGAAAACTATTGAAAAATGACGGCATGATTCACGTGAAAACCGATAGCCAGATATTTTACGATTCTACGCTGGAAACCATCGAAAAGGGCGAGCATCACTTGCTGAAATCCAACGATGACATCTATGGAAAAGGGTGGAAGGAATTTAATGAAGAAGAGCAGGAGATACTAGTGGTGAAGACGTTTTATGAGGAAAAATGGCTCGCAATAGGAAAGAAAATTAAATACCTCAGATTAAAATTGAATGACAGCCACTACCAAGATATCTGAGAAGAATAGAGACTTCTTCGATATGGTTTTCGAAGTGGTCAAACAAATACCCGTTGGGCGCGTTACGAGCTATGGTGTAATAGCCAAATATTTAGGGATGGCGCGTTCTGCAAGAATGGTCGGGTGGGCAATGAATGCCTCACATGCATTGCTTGAACCTGTCCCCGCACATCGTGTGGTGAATCGCTCGGGACTGCTTACTGGAAAACACCATTTCGCAGACGATCATGAGATGCAAAGAAGGCTTGAGGCGGAGGGAATAAAAGTTGAAAATGATCAAATCCTGGATTTTGACAAACACCTCTGGGATCCTGCAAAAGAATTGAGCTTAGACTAATATGGAATTGACCAAAGAAAAAGTACTCGAAATCCTGAGCAACGTCATGGAGCCCGAGTTGAAAAAAGACATAGTAAGCGAAGACCTTGTTCGAAATGTGGTGATAAGCGAAGGCAAAATTGCTCTTGATCTCCACGTCTTGAGTCCAGCAATGCACAGCCGTAAAAGGATGGAAGATGCTTGCCGCTTTGCGCTTGAAAGAAATTTCGGAAAAGAGGTGCAAATCGATATTTTCACGAAAGTCTTGAGCAAAGAAGACCGTACGCCCGAACAGCGTAAAATTCTTCCGGGAGTGAAGCACATTATCGCGGTAGCTTCTGGGAAAGGTGGAGTTGGAAAATCTACCGTTGCCGCAAACCTTGCTGCCGGTTTAGCCAGAGAAGGCTATTCTGTGGGGTTGGTTGATGCGGATATTTACGGGCCATCCATGCCCATCATGTTCGATGTGGAAAATGAAAAGCCTAAAACCAAGGAGATCGATGGCAAGACCTTTATTTTGCCTGTGGAGAATTACGGAGTAAAATTGCTCTCGATCGGTTTCTTTGCCGATACTTCACAAGCTATTGTTTGGCGAGGGCCAATGGCCAGCAAGGCCTTGAATCAAATGTTTAGTGATGCCTACTGGGGCCCACTCGATTACATGATCGTCGATCTTCCTCCGGGAACGGGCGATATTCATTTGAGCTTGGTCCAGGCCGTTCCACTCACAGGAGCTATTATTGTAAGTACTCCTCAAAATATTGCTTTGGCTGATGCCAAAAAAGCAGTTGGAATGTTCAAACTCGATGCTATTAATGTTCCTGTTTTAGGAATCATTGAGAACATGGCTTACTTCACTCCTGGAGAATTGCCCGACAGAAAGTACTACATCTTCGGTCGCGAAGGAGCAAGAGGTTTGGCAGAAGATCTGCAGGTGCCCTTTCTTGGTGAGCTTCCAATCATACAGTCGATCCGTGAATCGGGTGATGCAGGGAGGCCTGCAGTGCTTCAAGAGGAGACCCCGTCGGGAGAAGCGTTTCGCCAAATAATTCGTAATTTTGTGGGCGAATTATCTAAGCGGATCGGTTGATTCAAAACTATGTAATTCATAATACTACGCTGCTGACAATGGACAATTTAATAGAACGAGTAGAGGGTGCACTAAAACAACTCAGACCTTTTTTAGAGGCCGATCGCGGTGACATCACTTTGGTAGAAATTACCGATAATTTTATCGCCCGGGTGGAACTCCACGGAGCATGCAAAGATTGTTCCATGAGTCTTATGACACTCAAGGCAGGCGTAGAGGAGAGCATCAAAATTGCGGCTCCCGAAATTAAAGCAGTAGAGGCGATCAACCTTTTGCAAACGAAATAGGTTTTACTGTCGTTCTCTTAACACTAAATCATAGATTTTCTTGGAAGAACTTAAAACAATAAAGCACAATAAGGAAAGCAAGAAGGATGTTGCGATACTTTTTGCAGGCGACTCTGGTGATGGAATTCAATTGACGGGAAGTCAATTTTCCAATACCAGCGCACTCTTCGGTAACGATGTCAGTACTTTCCCTGATTATCCAGCTGAGATTCGCGCCCCTCAAGGCACAATAGCAGGAGTATCTGGTTTTCAGCTCAACTTTGGGAGTATCGAAATCTTCACTCCTGGAGATATGTGTGATGTACTTGTGGTAATGAATGCTGCGGCGCTCAAGGCCAATTTGAGCAAACTCAAAATCGGCGGGACTATCATTGCCAATACCGGTGGGTTTGACAAAAAGAACTTAAAACTTTCGGGTTACGTGGATATGCGAAATCCGCTAGAGGACAATAGCCTCGGCAAGTACCGTGTCATCGAAATAGACGTGACCAAGCTTACCCGCGAATCTTTGAAGGAATCTCCTCTCGGCATGAAAGAGAAGGATAGGAGTAAGAACATGTTTGTTCTCGGATTCCTTTACTGGATGTACAACCGAAAGCTTGAGCCGACCAAAAAATTCCTTCACGAGAAGTTTAGAAGCAAGCCCGATTTGATTGATGCCAACATTGCTGTGCTCAAAGCGGGATACAATTATGGCGATACCAGCGAGACTTTTACCACACGCTACGAAGTAAAGCCAGCTCCTCTTCCAAAGGGTGTCTATAGAAATATCATGGGAAATCAAGGCCTTGCCATCGGATTA
This sequence comes from Cryomorphaceae bacterium, assembly GCA_047633195.1. Classification (GTDB taxonomy): domain Bacteria; phylum Bacteroidota; class Bacteroidia; order Flavobacteriales_D; family Cryomorphaceae; genus JAKVAV01. The sequence continues at coordinate 7,992 of JBLIEU010000011.1, forward strand.
GTCGCTGCTTCGCGCAAAGCGGGATTGCCTCTCTTTTACGGGAGCTATCCCATTACTCCTGCCTCCGACATTCTTCACGAATTGTCCAAGCACAAAAATTTTAACGTTCGATCCTTTCAAGCAGAAGATGAAATCGCCGCTATCACTTCGGCGATTGGAGCTTCCTTTGCAGGAAATATCGGGATCACCGCATCCAGCGGCCCTGGTATAGCGCTGAAAGGCGAGGCCCTCGGTTTGGCTTGCATTTTGGAAATCCCCCTTGTTGTAATAAACGTACAGCGCGGTGGGCCCTCTACCGGTTTGCCCACCAAAACGGAACAAGCTGATTTACTTCAAGCGATTTATGGTCGAAATGGTGAAGCACCTATTCCAGTGATTGCTGCCAGCTCGCCACGTGATTGTTTCAATCAAGCTTTTGAAGCAGTGCGTATTGCGATTGAACACATGACTCCTGTCTTCCTTTTAAGTGATGGTTACATTGCCAACGGTGCAGAGCCGTGGAGATTTCCATCAGAAGATAAGTTGAGAGCCATTCATCCCCCGATGATCAAGGAAGCCAGTGATGAGGAATTTTTGCCTTATCGACGCGATGAGAAGGGAGTAAGGCAATGGGCTGTTCCCGGCATCAAAGGCTTGGAGCACCGAATAGGTGGCTTGGAGAAGCAGGATGAAACGGGAAACGTTTCTTACGACCCTGGCAACCACGAGAAGATGGTGGGGCTTCGGGCGGAGAAGATTGCCAAAATCGCTGATTTTATTCCCTTGCAAAAGGTGGATCAAGGTGAAGATACAGGCAAGCTTTGTATCCTCGGATGGGGATCGACATATGGCGCGATCAAAACAGCTGTAAAAGAACTTTTACTCGAAGGTCATTCGGTCTCTCAAGTTCACGTGAAGTACCTTTTCCCATTCCCCAAAAACCTTGAAGAACTGCTCAAGGGGTTCGACAAAGTCGTCGTGCCAGAATTGAACAAAGGTCAATTGGTGAAAATCATTAGGAGTGAATTTCTGATTGACGCGAAACCGTTGAGTAAAGTAAAAGGACTGCCTTTTACGTCCGTTGAGATTAAAGATGCAGCCCTTAAATACCTCGAAGTATGACACAAGAGCAAACGACATATACAGCGAAGGATTTTTCCAGCGATCAGGAAATAAGGTGGTGTCCAGGATGTGGAGATTACTCCATTTTAAAGCAAGTGCAAAGCGTACTACCAGAAATTGGCGTAGCCAAAGAGGACATCGTTTTCATTTCTGGAATCGGCTGTTCATCTCGCTTTCCTTATTACCTCAATACTTACGGGATGCACAGTATCCACGGAAGGGCTCCTGCTGTGGCTAGTGGATTGAAGATTGCCAATCCCAGCTTGAGTGTCTGGGTGATTACGGGCGATGGAGATGCACTCTCGATTGGTGGAAACCACATCATTCATTTATTGAGAAGGAACTTTGACATGAACGTGCTTCTCTTCAATAACGAGATTTACGGACTTACGAAAGGTCAATATTCACCCACTTCACCTGAAGGTAAAGTAACCAAGAGTACCCCAATGGGAAGTGTAGATCATCCATTCAATCCTCTCGCTTTGGCCGCGGGTGCAGATGGAACGTTTATCGCGCGCGCGATGGACAGAGATCCAAAACACCTCCGCACCATTTTGAAGGAGGCCGACGATCACAAAGGAACTTCACTTATTGAGATTTACCAGAACTGCAATGTGTTCAATGACGGTGCTTTCGGAGTCTTTACCGATAAGGCGACAAAAGCCAATACAACGGTATTTGTAGAGCACGGACAGCCATTGGTATTCGGTGAAAACGAGAATATGGGAGTAAGGTTGGATGGAGCCACTCCTGTGGTTGTAGACCTTGAATCTGGCGATTTTTCTAAGGATGATCTTTGGAAACACGACAAAACGGATCGCTCAAAAGCAGGTATTTTGATGCGGTGCTTTGATACGCCAACAGGTGATTCAGCCAGCTTACCACGTCCATTTGGTGTTTTCTATCAAGAGGAAAAAACGTGCTACGAAGATATGCTGCACGAACAAATCAAGACAAGCTTAGAGCAAAAAGGCGAAGGCGATTTGCAGGAGCTCTTAAGCGGAAACAATACTTGGGAAATTCAGTAGGTTTAGATTAGCCTCTCAGCTCTTGAGGAATTTCACAAACGGGAATCGGTACCATCTTGTGCTTATTGCGCATGTGGTAGCCTTGATAAATTTCAAAGACTTCTTTTTTTCTCCCCTCTAGAGATTGCAAATCGCCGGTGAATTCCATCGCCCATTCTAGTTCGGGATAGCTTGCGCCAATTTGGTCTTCATCGGTGCGGTCATCGCCCCAAAGACCATCTGTAGGCGGCGCCTGCATTATTTCATCGATCACACCCAACTCTTTTCCAAGGGCGTAAACCTCGGTTTTATTCAAATCGGCAATCGGGCTGAGGTCAACACCGCCATCTCCGTATTTGGTGTAAAACCCAACTCCGAAATCCTCCACTTTATTTCCCGTTCCAGCAACCAAGTAGTTGTTCAATCCGGCAAAGTAATAAAGGGTTGACATGCGAAAGCGAGCTCGGGTATTTACCAAGCTGAATTCGTGCTTATCGGCATCGATTGAGGGCGGTAAAGCATGAACAAAGTCGTCAAAGATTTTAGTTAGCTCGACCCATTGCGAAGTGACGTTATTGCGGTGGGTCTTAAGCTTTGTAATATGTGTGGCTGCTCTGGAAACTTGATTGGCCGCTTGATGGATGGGCATCTCTACGCAAAGGGTAGGGAGACCTGTAAGGGCACACAAAGATGAGGTTACAGCAGAATCAATTCCACCCGAGACGCCAACCACGAAGCCTTTGGTATTGGCTTGGTCAGCATATGTTTTCATCCAATGTACAATGTGTTGAACCACCGCCTCAGTCTGCATAATTCCTTTATTTCTTAACGAAAAGTAGAGTGCTCTTGTTTAGAAATAGACGCCAGCGGTGATGGTGAATAGATTGGTTGCCGCTTTGACTTTATCTGTTTGTGGTGTCCCATCATCGGATAGAAGGAGCTGACCAGCCCCATCCAATTTTGCTCGTTTGTAATCATCGCTAAATACATTGCTGAGGCCATTGTTATAAGCAGCACTAAAATAGAGGTTGGTGGTTCCTCCAATACTGTATTCAAAACCACCCTCGATCCGAAGACCAAATCGAAATAGAGACGTAAAGTCAGAAGCATCATCATCCTCAACAGATTCAATCACAGCTTCGCTGACGGCATCCACATCTCTGTAGTCAAAAGTACTTGAAGTGTTGAAGGATGCATCAAAACCGACTCTTCCAAAGTAGCGCATGTAACCTATCTCATTCGTTCGCAATAGGACCGTAAGAGGGATATTGACATAGTTAATTCTGAAGTCGGCACTACGCTTGGTCAAAAAGTAGTCGCTACTATTGTCATCTTGTGCAAAGTATTTATGATTTATCGTTCCTCCAGTATTCAGTAGGAAGATTCCCGTGCTGAAAAAATAGTTGTTGTTCTTTGCTATTCTGAAATCAGTATTCAGACCAAAGGCAATATTGAACCGTGTTCCATCAGACTCTACCGCGCCCGCATCTCCAGAAGCATTAAACCAAGAAATGACTGGGGAGAAAGAGAGTCCCAATCTTACCTTTTGGCCCTGATCGGTTTGAGGTGGGGCCGCGGGAGCTGGCGCAGGTGCAGCAGCAGGTGGTTGTGTTTCAGTCTGAGCGATGGCCAGTACCGAATAGATTGTAGTAAGAATGATTAGCCCTGTCTTTTTCATTATTTTTGCATTCTTTATTTCCCGCCAAAAGTAACTAATTTTTGAGATGAAGCGCATCCCTTCGGTAGCACTCTACAGTCTGGTTTTCTTTCTATTGTCATGCTCAGGTGATCGCTTTGAAGTCGACACTTCAAAAGTTGATTACAGCCCTGAGTTCCTTCGTCTCGATCGAGCTGTTTTTAATGGGCCAGGCATTTTCAACCCTGAGGAATTCGGGCTATTTCTAGAGGTCTACACGGTGGAGATCATGCAAATGCCACCTCCAGATAATCCAATGTTGCCTGAATTTTTGCGCCGATTTACGGGAGACCCAACTTGGCAAAAACTTCAAGCTTCCATTGATCAAGTCTATCCCGAACTTTCTGCCCAAGAAGAAGAATTGACAGAAGCTTTGCGAGCATACTCGGTTCACTTCGGTGAACCCTCCCTCCCTAAATTGGTAGCTTACAATTCTGGATTTAATGTGGGGATATTCCCGTCGTCAGAATGGTTGGGTGTGGGTTTGGAGTGGTACTTGAGTCCAGGAAATGAAGTCGTAAAGCAATTGCCGCCCGAGCTTTTTCCGCAATACAAGCGGGATAAAATGAAGTCGCAATACCTCGTTGTGAATGCGCTGAAGGGATGGCTGTTTTACAAGTACCAAGATTTACTAGGTGATAATATGCTGGCCTCAATGGTCTTCAATGGAAAAATGCTTTACATCACGAGGGCATTGCTGGAGGTGTCGGATGCAGATTTACTGAATTACACTTCCGCACAGTTGGAGTGGACCGAGGAATCGGAGTATGCCATTTGGACGTATCTCCTTGAAAATGATCTGGTTTACTCATCCGACTTCAGGCAAATCAATAAGATGATAAACGATGGTCCTTTTACACCAGGGATGCCAGCAGAATCCCCGGGTGGAGTGGGTAATTGGTTAGGATTGCAAATGGTGGAAGCCTACATGAATGAGAATGATGAGCTTATCTTGCAAGACTTGCTTGGTGCGGGCGATCGACAAATATTAGAAAAGTATAAACCGAGAAGATGAGCGACGAAATCAAGAAGAAGTCAAATATCAATATTCAAGTGGGACTAGATGAAAACCACGTTCCGCTAAAAATGAAATGGCACGCCGACGATAGCAACGAAGGCGGAAATGTGAAGGCGATGATGCTCACGATGTGGGACGAGAAGGACGACAATACCGTTCGTATCGACCTTTGGAACAAAGAGATGAACATCTTTGACATGCAGCGGTTCTTCCATCAGTCGATCCTTACTATGGCGGATACGTATGCAAGGGCCACAGGACAGGAAGATATTGCCAAAGAGATCAGAACCTTTGCGGATGATTTTGCGGAGAAGACGAAGATTAAGCCTTAGTCACCCAACCGCTCTTCTTTAAAAAGCTGATTCGTTTCTTCGATAAACGCCAGAATCTCTTCGCGCCCCAGAAACTTAGAAGATGAGGTCAAAAACTGTTTGGGAAGTTCTTCCCAATCTTCGAGCATTCTCTTGTTGTAGGCGTCGACATTATTTGTGAGGCCTCCAGGTTTCATCTTGTCACATTTGGTAAAAACCATTGCGAACGGAACGCCGTGCTGGCCGAGATAAGCCATGAATTCCAAGTCGATGGGTTGGGGTTCGAGGCGAACGTCTACTAGAACGAACAAGCACATTAGGTTCTCTCGATTCTTAATATACGGATAGATCAAACGCTGAAATTCATCGCGTACCGTTCTGGAAACTCTCGCATAGCCATAGCCAGGTAAATCGACCAAATACCATACTTCTTCGGTAGCAGGGTGGGTAATGGTGAAGTGATTGATCAATCGCGTCTTCCCTGGTTTTCCCGAAGTTTTCGCTAAGTTCTTTCTCCCCGTGAGGAGATTGATCAACGAAGACTTACCCACATTACTTCGGCCCACAAAGGCATATTCAGGCATGTCTCCAGCAGGCAGCTGAGAAGCTACTGTACTGCTCTTTAGAAATTCGGCTTTAACGTCAATCATGGGGTCACATCAGAATTTTTTGGCCAACCAGCCATCGAGTATTTTGTTGAATTCTTCGGGGTGCTCCATCATCGGCGCATGCCCGCATTTATCAATCCAGAAAAGCTCGGAATCGGGAAGTTTTTCGTGAAATTCATCAGCCACATCGGGTGGAGTGATGGTATCGTTTTTTCCCCAAATAAGGCAAACGGGCATGGTGTAATTATCCAAGTCCTTGCGCATGTTGTGGCGAATGGCAGATTTAGCCAATGCCAAAACTTTTATCAGCCTCGACCTATCTTGAACGAGTTCAAACGTAACATCAACCAATTCATCCGTCACAATTTCTGGATCGTAAAAAGTCACCGCAATTTTTTTACGGATGTACTCTTTGTCTTCTCTTCTCGGAAAGGAGCCTCCAAAGGCATTTTCGTACAAACCGGAACTACCGGTCAAAATCATCGCTTTGATTAGTTCTGGTCGCCTTTTGGTTAGAACCAAACCGACGTGTCCACCTAGTGAATTTCCGAGGAGCATCACATCTTTCAATCCCTTGAATTCCATGAAATCTGCTACAAAATCGGCCAAACTACCTACGCCTGTTTTTATCAAAGGCAAGTCGTAAAGCGGCATCATCGGGACGATGACTCGATGTGTTTTTTTGAAATGCGAAATAACCCCGTTGAAATTGCTCAATGCACCGAATAATCCGTGCAAAACCAGTATCGGCTGTCCTTCACCTTCGTCGATGAATTTGTACTGGCCTTCTTCTTTTACATGTAGTTCCATAATGAGTCTAAGCTCCCAAATATAGACTTTTTTGAAGATGACTGCCTAAGTACCAAGGATGCTTGAAGTCAACAATATATTGTGAAAAGAATTCGGCCTTTTTCGACTGTTTCTGACCAATTCTCGGCAACTTCCTCCCCTCTTGTTTAGCCCCTCGAATAGCCTATTCTAGATCTGTTGTGTTAAACTTTTCAACATGGTGGTAAAAAATGGTAGATCGTGGGAAATTGTGGTAAACATTTTCTACTTTAGCTGTAATATAGCTATACCTCATGTTGAATCTACTGGGAGAATACGATTGCAAAATGGACGCAAAGGGGCGCTTGATGTTCCCTGCGCCATTGAAGCGGCAGCTCGAAGATGCGCTGCATGAGGGTTTTGTGATCAATCGTGACCTATTCGTGAATTGCCTCGTTCTCTACCCTTCCCAGCAATGGTCGGAGGTGTCGGGTCAGTTGAGCAAGCTCAATCGGTTTATTGAAAAAAACGTTCGCTTTATCAGGAGATTTAACAATGGCGCCACCTTGGTAACGTTGGATGGAACTGGTCGCTTGCTTGTGCCTGGAGCTTTGGCTAAGTACGCTGATTTGACCAAAGAAGTGAAGCTGATGGGGAATGGAGATCGAATTGAAATCTGGAGTAAAGCTCGTTACGACGAGATGTTGAACGAGGATATAGATATGGGAGCCCTCTCTGAAGAAGTGATGGGCGACCGCGATACCAAAGATGAGTAACTCAGACTACCACCAGCCCGTTCTTTTGCGGGAGAGCGTGGATGCGCTGGTTGAAGATATTAATGGCGTCTATGTTGACGTCACCTTTGGCGGGGGGGGGCACTCCCGCGAAGTTCTTTCAAGGCTAGGGGATAAAGGCAAGTTGATTGCGTTTGATTGCGATGAAGATGCGCAAAGCAATATGATTGATGATCCGAGATTCACTTTAGTGCCCTCGGATTTTCGCTTTATGCAGAATCACCTTCGCTTTTTGGGACATCGAAAAGTAGATGGAATACTCGCAGATCTGGGTGTCTCGTCTCATCAGTTTGATGTGCCAGAACGCGGTTTTTCCATTCGAACGGAAGGTGAGCTCGACATGAGGATGGGAAAGACCACTGAGTTGACCGCAGCTAAGGTGGTCAACAAGTACGATGAAGAGGAGCTGATAAGAGTGCTGAAGAATTACGGGGAGTTGACTTATGCGCGAAAGCTGGCTTCGATCATTGTATCCAGACGGAATGAGCAAAAGTTTCAAACCACCGAGGATTTGGTTTTAGCCATCGAAAAAGTTTTTCCACCTGCTAAACGAATGCAGAATTTGGCAAAGGTTTTTCAGGGAATTCGCATAGAAGTCAACGATGAAATGGGTTCGCTCCAAGCACTGCTCAGGCAGTCAGTAGATGTGCTGAAACCAGCGGGAAATCTAGTAGTGATTGCATACCACAGCTTAGAAGACCGGCCAGTGAAGCGATTTATGAGAGCAGGGAATTCAGAGGGTGAGGTGAAAAAGGATTTTTTCGGAAATCCCGAAAGACCATTTACGCCGCTCGCGGGAAAACCAATTACCCCTTCGAAAGAAGAAATTGAAAGAAATAACAGAGCACGTAGTGCAAAATTGAGAGTAGCAAAGAGAAATGACTAAACCAGGAGAAACCAAGAAAGCTAAAAAGCGCGGCCTCGCCAAGGGGTTGAGCTCCCTGCTGAGCGGAGACTTCTTGACGCGCAGTTTGGTGCAAGCCAACCTGCCATTCATTTTTTATATGGTTGTCATAATGATCAGCTACATCGGCTATGGTTATTTTGCTGAGAAAAATGCAAAGGACTTGGTGCAAGCCGAGGCTCAATTGAGAGAAGTAAAGGCAGCCAATCTTTCGATAAACGCCCGTCTGGAAAAACTGAAGCAACAATCGCAAGTGGCTCGATCCATCAGCGATCTCGGGCTTAAAGAATCTACTGATCCGCCCAAGGTTATTCGCATTCCTAAATTCGAAGAAGAGTAAGATATGGCGGAGCGAAAAAACATCATCAACAAGGCATACCTGGTTTTCCTTGCGGTCTGTCTCTTTTCACTTTTTGTGTTGGGCAAGATTGTCATGATCCAATTTATCGAAGGAGATAAGTGGGAGGCAAAAGTGGAAAAACTCACCACCGACTTGCGGGAGATTACACCCGTGCGTGGCAATGTGTACACTACCGATGGAAATATGCTGTCCACTTCAGTGCCCATTTATGAGATTCGAATGGATATGGAGTGCGAAGGCTTCGATGAAGAAGCTTTCGCTGAAGAAATTGATTCACTCTCTTTTCGTTTGAGTCAATTATTTGGGAATAAAACCGCAGCACAATTCAAGAATGATCTTCTCGATGCCCAGAAAGCGGGAAATCGATATTACAGAGTAAAAAGTAAAGTGGAGCACGATGAACGGCAGCAAGCCGAGAAGTTCCCCTTTTTTAGAAGGGGTCGGCTCAAAAGCGGAGTCATCTTTGAAAAAAACACCGTAAGAAAGCACCCTTTTGGAAGCTTGGCCGCGCGTACGGTTGGATACGAGCGAGATGGAGTTCGACCAGTAGGACTTGAGGGCGCTTACGATGCCGAGCTTCGCGGCGTACCCGGAAGTCGTTACGAAAAGAGATTGGCCGGAGGCACTTGGATGCCCATTGACAATACCAACGAAGTAGAACCGCAAGACGGTTATGATGTGTATACCACCATCGACATCAACATTCAGGATGTGGCCGAAAGTGCCTTGCGCAAGCAGCTCAAGAAGCATCGAGCCCATCATGGTTGTGCTGTTTTGATGGAAGTCAAAACAGGACGGATTAAGGCCATTGCCAATCTTACTTTGAGCAAAGACAGCACTTACCGAGAGGTATACAACTACGCCGTGGGTGAAGCTACTGAGCCTGGATCAACTTTTAAGTTGCCCGCTCTCATGGCCGCCCTCGAGGATGGTTTGTTGGAGCTGACCGATTCGATTAATACCAAAAATGGAAAGCACAAGTTTTACGACCGCATCATGCGTGATAGTAACGACAAGGGATTTGGAAAAATTGATGTAGTCACAGCTTTTCAAAAGTCATCAAACGTGGCCATCTCTCGATTAATCTTCGATCGGTACAAGGACAATCCTAGAGAATTTGTGGATAGACTATTCAAAATGGGATTAGGCCGACCATTGGGAGTTGAAATTGCTGGAGAAGGCGAGCCAAAAATCAAGGATCCATCTGACCCAACCTGGTCGGGCACGACACTTCCGTGGATGAGTATCGGCTACGAAACTTTGATGACTCCGCTGCAGCTTTTGACTTTCTACAATGCTGTGGCCAACGATGGCAAAATGGTGAAGCCCGCCTTTGTGGAGGATTTGAGGAGAAACGGAAAAGTGCTCAAGACTTTTGAGCCTGTAGTGATTAATTCGTCCATTGCTTCGCATGAGACTTTGAGAAAGGCGCGGCTGATGCTCGAGACTGTTGTTAGCGCTGAGGGTACTGCCTCCAACCTGCGTTTTGGTGCCTATTCCATTGCTGGAAAAACGGGGACGGCACAAATTGCCAATACCCAATACGGCTACAAGTTCCAAGAGTCGGTGAGCTATCAAGCGTCATTCGTTGGTTATTTTCCAGCCGAAAAGCCAGAGTATACGTGTATCGTGGTGGTGAATGGCCCTTCGAATAATGTCTATTACGGTAACCAAGTGGCTGGCCCTGTTTTCAAAGAAATCGCCGATAAAGTATTTGCCGGAAGGCTCGACCTCCATGACTTGAATGAACAAGAGCCGGCTTTGTTAGCGGTAAAGATTCCCGTTTCTAAAAGTGGTCAAAGAGAAGATCTTGATTTTATTTTCAATGAGTTTAACGTTCCCGTTAATGACGAATCAAATGGATACGCTTGGGTAACAACGCATACGGGTACAGATACGGTAACCGTCGAGCGTAGAACCATTCCCGCAGATCGGGTTCCCAATGTTGTGGGAATGGGATTGAGAGACGGACTTTTCCTGTTAGAGAAAGCTGGCCTCGATGTGCGGGTGAAAGGCAAAGGAATGATTTCGAAGCAGAGCATAGCTCCAGGCATGAATCTGAGCAGATACGAATCCATAGAAATTGAATTGTCCTGACATGAAGTTGCTCAAAGATATATTGTATCAATCGCGAATCAAGCATGTCAAAGGCACGACCAACGTAGCCATTGAGGTGGTAGTTTTTGATTCTCGAAAGGTGGTGGGATTCTCACTTTTTGTAGCAGTACGAGGCGAGCAAGCTGATGGACATCTCTACATCGAGAAAGCCATCGAATTGGGCGCAGTGGCCGTTGTTTGCGAAGAGCTTCCTGAAGAGCTGCGCGACGAGATTACTTACATCCAAGTGGAGAACAGTCGAGAAGCTTTGGGTCATTTGGCTGCTAATTTCTACGACAATCCTTCCAACGAACTAAAGTTGGTGGGTGTCACCGGAACCAACGGCAAGACGACCACGGCGACTATGCTCTACCGCCTATTCAAACTTTTGGGCAAGAAAGTAGGGCTGATCTCTACCGTCGAGAACCGCATCCAAAACGAAGTGATTGGCTCGACTCATACTACGCCTGATCCTGTTCAGCTGAATGAGCTATTGCGAAAAATGGTAGAAGCCAAATGTGGCTACTGTTTTATGGAAGTGAGTTCACATGCCTTGCATCAACATCGAGTGACCGGAGTTGAATTTGCTGGGGGAGTTTTTACCAATATTTCGCGTGATCACCTCGATTACCACAAGACTTTCAACGAATACATTGCAGCGAAGAAATTGCTTTTCGATATGCTTCCTTCTTCGGCTTTTGCGCTGGTGAATCTCGACGATCGTCAAGGGGAAATCATGCTTCAAAATTGCAAGGCTAAGGAGCACAGAACCTATGCCTTAAAGGCAATGGCCGATTACAAGGCGAAAGTTATTGAAAACCTCTTTTCGGGTCTCCACGTCAATTTGGACGGCATGGATTTGTACTCCAAGTTGGTGGGGCGATTCAATGCCTACAATATTCTTTGCGTCTACGGAGCAGCAAGATTACTCGGCGAAGAGAAGATGGATGTCCTCACGGCTTTGAGCAATATCAATCCGGTAGCTGGTCGATTTGAGTTGATCAAAAGCACAGATGGCGTGCGTGCTATTATTGACTACGCCCACACCCCAGATGCACTTGAAAATATTTTATCGACCGTAACGGAGATTCGCACGCACAGCGAACAAGTCATTACGGTGGTGGGTTGCGGAGGGAATCGCGACAAAGGAAAGCGGCCTGAGATGGCTGCCATTGCTTGTAAGTACAGCGATCGTGTAATTCTCACTTCCGATAATCCACGCAATGAAGATCCCCAAAGTATTGTTAATGACATGAAAGCAGGTGTGGAGCCTGTTAACTACAAAAAGACCAATACGATCCTGGATCGAGCCGAAGCCATTCGCATGGCCTGTGGCCTCGCTCAAGTAGACGACATTGTTCTCATTGCTGGAAAAGGCCATGAGAAATACCAGGAGATTAAAGGGGAGAGGTTTCCATTTGATGATCTCGCTATTGTAATTGAATCCTTTAAAGAGTTGAAGAGCTAATGCTATACTATCTTTTCAAATACTTGGATGAAGCATATGGTATCCCGGGAGCAGGTGTATTTCAATTCATCTCTTTCAGGGCGGCTATGGCCATCATTACCTCTTTGCTGATCTCACTGGTGTTTGGGAAGTCCCTTATTTCTATGCTTCACAGAAAGCAAGTAGGGGAAACCGTTCGTGACCTTGGGCTCAAAGGCCAGATCGAGAAACAAGGAACTCCCACAATGGGAGGTCTCATTATCATCGCTGCTATTCTTATTCCAACTCTCCTCTTTTGTGAATTGGACAATATCTACATTATAGTAATGATCATTACAACGGTGGTTCTCGGAGCTATTGGTTTTTTGGATGACTACATAAAGGTGTTCAAGAAAAACAAGAAGGGCCTTGCCGGGAAATTTAAAGTAGTTGGTCAGGTAGCCGTTGGAATCTTGGTTGGCTCTATTCTATTTTTTAATCAGGATGTGGTGAGCAAGCGAAAAGTCCTCCTCCAGAGTGCGCAAACTGGAGAGATTTCTTCGGAATGGTTTCAAGAGAAATCAGTGACAACGACCATTCCATTTATCAAGAACAACGAATTTAATTACGCATGGCTTGTTGGTTTTTTCAATAAAGAAAAAGCCGAAGATTGGGCTTGGTTGATATTTATTCCGATGGTCATATTTGTAGTAACCGCTGTTTCGAACGGGGCTAATATTACGGATGGTCTCGATGGTTTGGCCACGGGTACCTCCGCCATAATCGGAGTCGTGCTGGCCATATTTGCGTTCGTTTCGGGAAACCTCGTTTTCTCCGATTACCTCAATATTATGTTCATTCCCGAATCGGGTGAACTTACGGTCTTTATTTCGGCATTTGTGGGAGCGTGCATCGGATTCCTTTGGTACAATTCCTTTCCAGCCCAAGTGTTTATGGGTGATACAGGGAGTTTGGCTTTGGGAGGCATCATCGCCGTTTTTGCCATTTCAATTAGAAAAGAATTGCTCATTCCGCTTTTTTGCGGAGTGTTCCTCATCGAAAATATTTCAGTGATGCTGCAAGTCAGCTACTTCAAGTACACCAAAAGGAAGTACGGCGAAGGCAGGAGGATTTTCCTCATGGCTCCCTTGCATCATCACTACCAAAAGGTAGGATACCATGAATCAAAGATCGTTTCGCGGTTTTGGATTATGGGAATTATCCTAGCGGTTTTGTCCATCGTAACGCTTAAGCTCCGTTGAAAAAGCTACTGGTGCTCGGAGCTGGTGAAAGTGGCGCGGGTGCGGCTCTACTCGGTAAGAAATTGGGATATGATGTCTTTGTTTCTGATTCGGGAATAGTCGCGGATAAATACCAAAACGTTCTTAACAAGTCGGAAATTAAATGGGAAGAAGGAGGTCATAGCGCTGAGTTTTTCGAAGGTGCAGAGATTGTGGTAAAGAGCCCGGGTATACCGAGTGAAATTGCCACAATCAAAAACCTAAAAGAAGCAGGGGCAGAGGTGATCTCTGAGATTGAATTTGGTGCGCGTAATTCCAGCGCGAGGATCATCGGTATAACCGGAACCAACGGGAAGACGACCACCACATTACTGCTTCATCATATTTTGCAAAAAGCAGGATTGGATGTAGGTATAGCGGGTAATGTGGGCAACAGCTTCTGTGCAGAATTGGTAAAAAGGGATCGCGAATTTTTTGTGTTGGAAGTAAGCAGTTTCCAATTGGATGATGCTTATGATTTCAAGCCATACATCTCAGTAATTACAAGCATTACCCCTGATCACTTGGATCGCTACGGCTGCGAAATGAGCCGCTATGTGGATGCGAAGTTCAGAATCACACAAGCGCAAGATGAGAACGATCATTTTATCTATTCGGCGGATGATGAAGTCCTAAATGCTGCAATAGAGAAGAGATCGCTCAAGCCAATACTTCACCCCATATCCATTAGCCGACCCGTTGAAAACGGAGCTGAATTAAAGAATGAAAAACTGATTATAAACATCACCGATAAACTATTTGAAATGTCCATACACGACTTAGCCCTTTTGGGTAAACACAACGCTAGAAACTCCATGGCCGCAGGAGTTGCCGCCCGTATTCTCGAAATACGAAAAGAGGTGGTTCGCGAGAGCCTTGCGGATTTCCAGAATGTGGAGCATCGACTTGAATTCGTCGCCACCATTCATGGAATCCAATTTATCAATGATTCAAAAGCCACCAACGTAAATGCCTCTTGGTATGCATTGGAAAGCATGCGCGACCCAACAGTCTGGATCGTCGGTGGAGTGGATAAGGGAAATGATTACACCATGCTCTTTGAATTAGTGAAAGAAAAGGTGAAAGCCATTATTTGCTTGGGCAAAGACAACAAGAAGATTCTCGAGGCCTTTAGCGATAAGGTAGGTCAAATCGCCGAAGCTTCTTCTGCAAGGGAAGCGGTGGGACTTAGCTACCAGTTTGCTGAAAAGGGAGATACCGTTTTGCTTTCTCCTTGCTGCGCGAGCTTTGACCTCTTCGACAATTATGAAGATCGAGGTCAGCAGTTCAAGCACTCGGTAAGAATGCTCTAAAAATCCTTTAAAGACTATGTCTATGGATCCTAAAAAGACAACAAAAGACCTCACGGAAAATCCCCTGATTCGCTCTAGAATGAAAGCGATTCAGACGGAGCGACCTTTTTCTCTCGAGCCAGCGGGAATGATTAAAGGAGTGACTTTCGTTAATGATTCTGCCGCCACCACTACCATGTCGGTGATCGAATCGTTGAGTCATTTTGAGGATCCGGTAATATGGATAACCGAGGCCAATGATCCAGGATTTGAATTCGATGACTATGTAGAACTCCTGCGAGTTAAAGTAAAAGCCGTTGTCGTGTACGGTGAATTGACAGCAGGTTGGCATGATGCACTTTGGGATTACCTAGGCTTCTTTGTAAAGGCCGATAGTTGGGATGAGACCATCGAGTTGAGCTTGGAAATTGCGAAGGCGAATGATACGGTGATCTTTTCGCCGGGTTGTCGAGCTTCTGAACCGTTCTCCAATTTCAAGGAACGCGGAGCCTATTTTAATCAGTTGCTCAAGATCAAGGCAAACGCAAAAGGATAAGACATGGTAGACGGCAAGTCATATACTATTCACAAGGGAAAGAAAAGTCAGTCGAAGACTTCCGAGGCCGCTCTCAAAAGAATGCGCGAGAGAATGGTGGTCATGGCCTACAGAATGGATTCAGTGGGGGAGGTTGATGCCGTCAGTTTTCTTAACGACAGTCGCTCAGTAGATCTTTTATCCACTAGAGATAGCTTTAAATGTTTGGCTGGGCCTGCAGTTTGGCTCACCACTACTACATCTCACGAGCGCGATTTCGCGTTGATTGAGAAGTACATCAGTGAGAAGATTAAAGCCATTGTGGTTTACGGAGCTGAGGCTATTGACATGCGCCTTAAGCTAGAAAAGCTGGTGAATACATTTCTAATTGTTGCGGATTTAAAAGAAGCTGTAAATGTAAGTTTCAAACTTGCTGAAGTAGGTGATTTGGTGATTTATTCACCCAGTTGTGTCGCCAAGGACGGCTACCTCAATTTCGTTGATCGAGGTCAAGCATTTGATAAATACGTTAAAGAACTGAAGAAGAGTTGAATAAAATTTGGACGACATATCTTAAAGGGGACAAGGTCATTTGGATGGTCTGTCTCATTCTCGGGATGGTATCGCTTCTTGCGGTGTATTCCAGTATTTCGTCCTTGGCATACAAGTACACTCAAGGCAATACGCTCTATTATCTCTTCAAGCATGGCATTATGCTCGCTTCGGGCTTCTTCATCATGTACCTCATTCACAAAGTCAATTACCGTTACTTCTCTCGTTTGTCGCAAATAGCGGTGTGGTTTGCGGCCGCCTTGCTAGTGCTCACGTTGATTCTCGGTGTGAATATCAACGATGCCAGTCGTTGGCTCAAAATACCCATTATAAATCAAAACTTTCAAACCTCAGATTTCGCCAAGATCGCTCTTGTAGCTTACGTGTCTCGGATGCTGGTCGTAAACCAGAACAATCTACACAGTTTCAGAGATGGACTTCTCCCTATTCTTGTTCCGATCGGCTTAATTTGTGGTTTAATCTTGCCCGCTAATTTCTCTACAGCGGCCCTCTTATTCTTCGTTTGTTTTACCCTCCTTTTCATTGGCGGGATTCCTTTTAAACACCTCTTGGCAGTGTTGGGAATCTCGGCGGCATGCTTTGCTTTAATGCTTAGTCTTTCTTCGGTAGCCCCTAATTTGTTGCCACGTGTCGAAACGTGGAAGACCAGGCTCATGAGCTTCGAATCGGGAGATAGCGAAGCCAATTACCAGGTCGAACACGCCATGATGGCCATCCATTCGGGAGGCCTATTTCCCTCAGGGCCAGGATCTGGTGATTCCAGAAACTACCTGCCTCACCCTTATTCGGATATGATCTACGCTTTTATCATCGAGGAGTATGGAGCTATCATAGGAGGTTTTGGAATGCTCTTACTCTACTTGATTTTTCTCTATCGAAGTATCAAGGTCAGCAATGCCTGCGAACGCGATTTCGGCACACTGCTAGTCATTGGTCTGAGTTTTTTGCTCGCCTTCCAGGCATTTATAAATATGGGCGTCGCGGTGAGCATTTTGCCCGTTACTGGTCAACCATTGCCCTTGGTCAGCATGGGTGGAACCTCCATTTGGTTTACCTGTTTGGCAGTGGGAATGATATTGAGCGTAAGCCGCACAAATATTGAAGGAGATACCGTCAAGGAAAAAAAACGAGTTAAAAGAAAGAGCTATGCCGTCGCCTAGAGTCATCATAAGCGGAGGAGGTACGGGAGGACATGTCTTTCCTGCCATTGCTATAGCCGATGCCATCAAAGCTATGCGTCCCGAAGCGGAGTTTCTTTTCGTGGGTGCCATTGGTCGAATGGAGATGGAACGGGTGCCCAAAGCAGGATATGAAATTCGAGGACTTGATATCAGCGGTTTTCAGCGCAGCCTTTCGGCAAAGAATCTGAGCTTTCCATTGAAGGTCTTGAAGAGTTTGAAGGTCTCGCGAAAAATTATCAAAGAATTTAGGCCCGATGTGGCAGTGGGTGTAGGCGGATATGCCTCAGGGCCATTGCTCCACGTGGCTAGCCGAAAGAAAGTTCCCGCCTTGATTCAGGAACAGAATTCCTTTCCGGGAATTACCAATCGCCTTCTGGCGAAAAAGGTGAATAAAATTTGTGTCTCCTATGACGGGATGGAGAAATGGTTCCCACAGGAGAAGATCATCATGACGGGAAATCCCATACGGAGTAAGGTGGTGGATACCCAAGGAAAGAAAGAAGCAGGATTAAAGGCATTCGATCTCGATTCAGAAAAACCGACGCTTTTAATCGTTGGCGGAAGCCTGGGAGCCAGAACCATCAACGAGAGTATTGTTGGGGTTTTAGATGAAATAATCAACTCGAATTGCCAAGTCATTTGGCAAACGGGAAAACTTTATATCGAGAAAGCTCAGGCTATTCTCAAGGAGAAGAATGCTAGTAACGTTCGCGTGACTGCCTTCATCGAGGAAATGGACTTGGCGTATGCTGCTGCTGATCTCATTGTGTCGCGAGCAGGCGCAATGGCACTCTCTGAGCTTTGTTTGATCGGTAAGCCATCGGTTTTGGTGCCATCTCCCTATGTGGCAGAGGATCACCAGACGAAAAACGCATTGGCCTTGGTGAAAAACGAAGCGGCCATTTTGGTAAGCGATGCCAACTCGCGCTTAGATTTGTGGCCGACGGTAAGCCAACTACTCAAGAATGCAGATGCCAGAGAATCTCTGGCCAAGAATGCCAAAGCGATGGGCAAGCCAAATGCGGCGAAGAAGATAGCAGAAGAGGTATTGAAATTGATTGAAAAGAATTGAATTTAAGCGGCATACATAAAGTCTACTTTTTTGGTATCGGAGGCATCGGTATGAGTGCCCTTGCTCGCTATTTCCATCAATTGGGATTGGATGTAGCTGGTTATGACCGCACTCCTTCTCAGCTCACCAGTAAGCTGAAAGCTGAAGGTATTGAAGTGAATTTTGATGCAGCACCCGAGGCTATTCCTTCGCGTTTCGTTGACTCACCGCTGAGCGAAATGCTAGTGGTTTATACTCCTGCTATTCCCGAAAACAATGAGGGACTAGGATTTTGTAGAAGCCGAGGCTTTAACGTCATCAAGCGTTCGCAAGCCCTCGAAGCCATAGTAGGTGAGAAAAGAACATATGCCGTTGCGGGTACCCACGGGAAGACCACCACTTCCTCGATGGTAGCGCACTTATTGAATCAAGGAAAGCACAGTGCTACTGCCTTCCTCGGAGGCATTGCCACGAATTTCAATGCGAATTTGGTGGTGGGCAAAGATTCGGATTTGGCTGTCGTGGAAGCTGACGAATACGACCGATCTTTTTTGAGACTGCGTCCATTCGTCGCGGCGATTACTTCGGTCGATGCCGATCATTTAGACATATACGGAAACGCTGAATGCTTGCGTTCGAGCTTCGAAGAATTTGCTCAACTCGTTCCCAAAGATGGATTGCTTCTTATTCGAGAAGGCATCGAAATGAAGGTGGGTGCACCCGTTTGGACATACGCCGTGGAAAGCGAAACCGCCGACCTCACTACCAAGAATCTTCGAGTAGAAGACGGAACCTACCTTTTTGAGGTTTGGCTCAAGGGCCAAAAGCTTGGGGAAATAGTCATGCGTTACCCTGGAAGGCACAATGCTGAAAATGCCTTGGCTGCCATCGGGATGGCTCTCCACGCCAATGTGAGCTGGGAAGAAATTACCGAAGGACTCAAAACTTTTCTTGGCGTTAAGCGACGCTTCGAATACCAAATAAGACGAGAGGACCGCGTGTACATCGATGATTATGCGCATCATCCCACTGAGATTAGAGCCTGTGTGAATTCGGCCAAAGAGTTGTATCCCGAAAAGAGAATTACGGGAGTTTTTCAGCCGCACCTTTATAGCCGAACACGTGACTTTTCCGATGAGTTTGCAGAGAGTCTTTCGGAGCTAAACGACCTTTTGTTGATGGATATTTATCCAGCACGAGAGGAGCCTATTGAGGGAGTGGACTCTCAAATGCTATTGAATAAGGTACGCTTGGTGAATAAAAAGTTGGTAGCCCCTGAAAACCTAGTGGAAGAAGTTCTGAGATTGAGCCCTGAAATACTCCTCACTATGGGTGCTGGAGATATTGACCGAATGATCGAACCTTTGAAAAACGCTCTTGATGAAGAAGATGAATAGAGCTTTACGTTGGCTGGGTTACTGCATAGCGATATGCGGTACCATTGTCATGCTTGGCTTTATTGAAAGCTCCAAGTCAGATGCGGTCTGCGAAGGAATTGAGGTGGAGTTTGTTCGCAATGTGGATGAACCTTTGCTGACGGAAGATTTCATTCGCCAAACGATTCTAAGTGTTTCCAACCAAATCGTTGGTCAGAATTTGCGCCAAGTCAATTTTGATCAACTGGAAGAGGCTTTGAACGAGATTCCTTTTTTGAATCATGCTGTGGTTTACGCAACGATTGACAATCGCTTGAAAGTAAGGGTGACCGAGCGAACACCTTTTGTGAGACTCATCGATGAGAATGGTATTTCTGCCTTGATCGATGCAGATGGATACTTGATGCCTGTTTCAAAGATTTCTGCTTTGAGACTGCCTGTGATTACAGGAAGTTTTCGATTGGAAAAGTCGCTAGTAGAAATGAATCTGCACACAAGCGATTCGTTGGTGGAGCCAAAATTAGCGGAAGCTTACGAGATGGGAAGTCTGATTTACGGCGATAGCCTCTGGAAAGCACAGTTTCAGCACCTGTCGTTTGAGAGAAACGGAGATTTAATTGCCTTCCCACAGGTGGGCAATCACACGATAATATTTGGTTCTGAGCGTTTAGAAGAGAAGCTTGAAGTGCTTCGAATTTTTTACCGAGAAGGAATGAGCCAAGAAGCCTGGAATAAATACAAGTTAATAAACCTGAAATACAAGGATCAAATTGTTTGCACCAAAAAACACTCTTATGGAGGAACCTGAAATCATCGTCGGACTAGACATTGGTACTACCAAAATTGCTTGCATCGTGGGCCGAATCAACGAGTTCGGTAAGGTGGAGATTATTGCTTTGGGTCAGTCTGAATCACTCGGTGTCAGAAGCGGAGTGGTAAGTAACATCAACCGAACGGTAGAGTCGATACAGCGCGCCGTAGATATGGCCGTTGAGCAATCGGGTGAAGAAGTAGGAGAAGTAATTGTCGGCATTGCAGGTCAGCATATCCGCAGCCTTCAGCACCGCGGAATCTTGACACGTAAGGCAAAAGACGCCGATGAAGAAATCTCTCAATTCGATATTGACAACTTAGTGGAAGACATGCACCAATTGGTGATGAACCCGGGAGAGGAAATCATTCACGTCCTTCCGCAGGAATACATCGTCGATAATGAGCAAGGCATCAAAGATCCCATCGGGATGGCGGGAATCAGGCTTGAGGCCAATTTCCACATCATCACGGGTAAGGTCAATGCCGTAAAGAACATTTATAAAAGCGTCAGCAAGGCCGATCTCGAAGTAGCTGAGTTGGTACTGGAACCACTTGCCTCTGCCGAATCAGTGCTTAGTCTCGAGGAGAAAGAAGCGGGAGTGGTCTTGGTAGACATCGGAGGTGGTACCACAGATATCGCCATTTTCCAAGATGGAATCATTCGCCATACGGCAGTTATTCCTTTTGGCGGAAACATCATTACCGACGATATCGCTTCGGGTTGCAGCATTTTGCGAAAGCATGCCGAGCAGCTCAAAGTGAAATTTGGTTCGGCCCTTAGCTCCGAAAGCATGGAGAACCAGATCGTGTGTATACCTGGATTCAGCGGCCGTGATCCAAAAGAAATTTCGATCCGCAATTTGGCCAATATCATCCAAGCGCGAACAGAAGAAATCGTGGAGCAAATCATCTACGAGATCAAAAGTTCGGGGTACGAAAAACGCCTCATAGCTGGAATCGTGTTGACGGGTGGAGGATCTCAACTTAAGCACTTGCCCCAATTGGTGGAGTACTTGACGGGTCTAGAAACCAGAATGGGGTACCCTACTGAGCACCTTGGAAAAGACAATAAAGCTGACCTTTCGAGCCCGATGTACGCTACGGGCATCGGCCTGGTATTGAAAGGCTACCAATTGCTGCAAAAGAACAAGAAAAGAACTGCTGGCAAACGGGCGCCGATTCGCTCGGGCGGAAAAGACAAAATGAACTTATTTGACAAAATTCTCTCGAAAGGACAAGCCTTTTTCGACGACGACGATATCTAAAACACCAACTCTAAAACTCTCTTATTATGGAATTCGATATGCCAAAAAACCAATCCTCTATCATCAAAGTCATTGGTGTAGGAGGTGGCGGTAGCAACGCGGTAAACCACATGTACGAGGCGGGAATCAAAGGGGTGGACTTCATCGTCTGCAACACCGACTCTCAAGCGCTCGACATTAGTCCAGTGCCCATTAAGGTTCAACTTGGCCAAAGCCTTACTGAAGGCCGCGGTGCTGGTTCTATTCCCGATGTGGGGCGCAACGCTGCCATCGAGAACTTGGACGATATACACGAAATACTTTCTCACAATACTCATATGGTATTTGTGACCGCTGGAATGGGCGGTGGAACGGGAACAGGAGCCGCACCGGTCATTGCCAAAGCGGCAAAAGATATGGGTATCCTGACCGTTGGGATCGTTACGATTCCTTTCACCTTTGAAGGAAAAAAACGGATGCTTCAGGCTGCTGAGGGCTTGCGTGAAATGCGCGCCTCGGTAGACACGCTGTTGGTGATTACCAACGACAAGCTTCGTGAGATTTATGGAAACCTTTCTCTGAAGAATGCCTTCTCTCAAGCGGATGGTGTTCTGTCTATTGCTGCTAAGGGAATCGCTGAGATTATCTCGGTTACAGGTGCGATCAACGTGGATATGAACGACGTGAACACCGTAATGAAAGATAGCGGCGTGGCCATTATGGGACAGGGAACTGCCCGCGGTGAGAACCGCGCGCTCAAGTCTGCTAAAGAAGCCTTAGAGTCGCCTTTGCTCAACGACAACAACATAGAAGGAGCCAAGTACATCCTACTCAACATCACTTACGGTGAGAGTGAGATTATGATGGACGAGATCTCAGATATTACCGATTACATCCAGCAGGCGGCAGGATCTACTGCCGATGTGATTTGGGGCCACGGAAACGACGATAGCCTCGCTGATGATGAGGTGAGCGTTACCATCATCGCCACGGGATTTAAGATTACTCCTGATACTGGTTTTGAAATGGATGAGCCCGTGCGCCATGTCCTTGCAACGGATGAGAAGAAGGAAACTCCTGTGGCCAAGCAAATGGATGATCCGATGGGATCTTCAGATGATGTGGAGCCCTACTTGAAAGATGCAAAGCCCTCTGCGGTGCAACCAACAGAAGCTAACAAACCAGCCGACGAGGTTCAGCGTTTTAACCTTTTTGAGGCAGAAGATTCCGCTGAGAAAGTTCAAAGCGAAACGAAGGACCAAGAAAAAACTTCCACTGCTCAAAAAGTTGAAGAACCACTCGAAGAGAAAAAATACTACACATTAGGCGAAACGACTGAGGAAGAAGGAACTCTCGGGAACCGAGTGAATGCTGAAGTGGTGAACCAAGTGAACCGCGAGCGTCTGCGCAACTTGCGCGAGATGGCCGACCGTTTGAAAACTCCTGAGGGATTGACCCAATTAGAAAAAGAACCAGCCTACAAGCGTAGAAATGTTCGTTTGGACAATATCCCGCACAGCAGCGACTCGGAGGTTTCTAAGTATACCTTATCTCCTGAAGAGGATGAAGATGGAAACAAGCGTTCTGGTTTACGACCGAACAATCCATTCTTACATGACAACGTAGATTAATAAACGGCGATTTTGATCTTAAAAATGACTTGAGATAGCCCGCTATTACTTCTTCATTTTTAGTTGAAGCTCACTGCTTATCGATTATTAGTTAAGATTTGAATTTATTGAAAACATGAGAATGTCACTAGCAGATAAAATAAACGATGGCTTGAAAACGGCCATGAAGAATAGGGAAAAGGACAAGCTGGCAGTTTTGCGCGCAGTGAAGTCCGAATTACTTTTGCACGCCACCAAAGGTGGTGATGGAGACATTACAGAAGCTGAGGAAATGAAAATCCTCATTAAGCTTTACAAGCAAAGGAAAGAGTCTGCCGCCCTCTACTCAGATCAGGGAAGAGAAGACCTTGCGGAAGAAGAAGTGTTTCAGGCAGGAGTGATTGAGGAGTTTCTTCCCGCACAAATGTCAGAAGCCGATATTGAAGCCAAGGTGAGTCAGATCATAGCTGATACGGGCGCTGAAGGAATGAGAGATATGGGAAAGGTAATGGGTCAAGCCAATGCCGCCATGGCTGGAAAAGCGGATGGAAGCCTAGTGGCGAAGATTGTTAAAGCGAAACTAGGTTCTTAGAATATTTAAGAGTTGGAAAATGGAAAAGGGGCGTTGAGCCCCTTTTTTGTTTTTAGAAATGATCAATACGTTCATTTAGAGAATTTCACTGGCTCTCCTCCAACTTAAATCCAACCCCGTGTACATTCTTGATGCTCACACCTTGATCGTGCTGGAGGTATTTGCGCAGCTTGCTAATAAATACATCTAAGCTTCTCCCCACGAAGTAACTGTCATCACCCCAAACCAGATTGGTGATAAGCTCTCGCTCGATGACTTGGTTTTTTTGTTCGCAGAGGATCTTTAGAATTCCCGCTTCTTTTTTGGTCAGAACCTTTAAGAAGTCGCCTGCCTGCAATTCGTAATTCTCCGGATTGAAGGTGTACGAACCGATTTTGAAACCTTCTGTTTTGCCGTTTCCATTCGCGAGGTTGTTGCGCCTCAAGATGGCTTCTAACCGCAGCAGGAACTCTTCGTTGCTAAAAGGTTTGGTGATGTAATCGTCTCCTCCCGAGCGAAAGCCTTCCACCTTGTCTTGGGTCATGCTTTTTGCCGTAAGGAAAACGATGGGCACCTGCTGATTGATTTTGCGAATGTCGCGGGCCAACTCAAAACCACCTTTCTTGGGCATCATCACATCCAGAATGCACAGATCGTAGGGATGGGAATTGAATTGCTTTAGACCTTCTTTCCCATCTCGACTTAGGTGAACCATATAGCCAGCTGCAGAAAGGGTGTCTTGAATCACAAAGCCCAAAGAAGGGTCGTCTTCGACTAGCAGTATTTTGATGGTACGAGTCACAGTTTATGTCTTAAAAGTCGAATTTTGATTTGGCTGAAATTTAATGGAGCGGAGAACACAAAGGATAAATGTGATAGCAAGGACCAGAGACTAGACGAAAAACTATTCACCATTAAAATTTGAAAAGTCGTATGTATTTCCACGCAGTCTTTCTGTTCGGTGAATCATCAGAATATCGATTTGAGTGACGTTTACGATATGGTAAACAATCCAGTAATTGTTCCTTATCAACTCCCTGATTTTCTCGTTTCCAAATTCGACTATCATTTTGCCTGAATGTGGATTCTTTTCCAAAATGTCTACGGAATTAAACAGTCTCTTGACGGCCAATGAGCGTACCTCTCAGAATCATTGGCGATGTATTCTCCAATTTCGTTCAGGTCGTCAATGGCCGAATCAGTCCATACTATTTTAGCCATTTCTTAGGCTTCTCCTTGGCTTCTTTCTTCGAATGAACTCTACCGTTTAAGGAATCATCCAGCCCCTTTTCCACTTTTTCTACGAAGATCAAATGATCTACGAATTGATCAATTGTGAAAGACTCAGGTAGTTGATCCAGTGAATTTACTATTTGAGCTTTTGTTCGCATATCTCTATGTTTGAATTTAAGTTAGTGAATCGGTATTGAAATTATCCTTGGCTTTTTATGTTATCGGTTCGTTGGATGGAGTGGAAGAGAAAAAATCATTTCGGTACCCTCACCTTCTTCGCTTTCTACTCTGATTTTTCCATCGTGGGCTTCCACCATTTGCTTCACGTAATAGAGTCCCAATCCAAAACCTTTTACGTCGTGTAGATTTCCTTTGGGAACGCGGTAGAACTTATCGAAAACCAGAGGGATGGATTTTTTGGGAATTCCTATGCCGCGATCGCTAATGGTTGTTTTAATGGAGTTTCCAGTTGAAACGGTTGAGATTTTCACTTCGGGATTCTCGTGGCTATACTTCACGGCATTGTCCAGCAAATTGAAAATGACATTTGAAACGTGTACTTCGTCTCCTTCGATTTGAAAATCGACGGCCTTTAAGTCGAGGTCGATTCTGAGGGCGTCGCGCTCATTGGCTACTTCAAGCGTATTGACCGTGCTCCGGAGCATTTCGTGTAGGTCGAGTGTTTCATGCTCTAGCTTCACGTTTTTTTGCTCTAGCGTGGCCAGTTGCAATACTTTATCTACTTGAAGTCTGAGTCTTCTTACCTCGTTATGGATTAGCTCGGCATAGCGGTGAAGTCTTTCGGGTTGTTGAGCGATGTCGGGTTTCAGCAGCACCTCACTGGAAAGACTGATGGAGCTGATGGGTGTTTTCAGCTCGTGCGTCATGTTGTTAATGAAATCCGTTTTCATTTCTGAAAGACGCTTCTGCCTGAGTACGATGTAAACGGCATAGGCGAAGAACACAAATACAATCAATGAAATGAGGGCGGAGAATGCCCAGGTTGAAATTTTTGTAGAAGGAGTTTCGATGGTAAAAGGCTCCTTGTGTGGAAAGAACACTCCGAAATAGTGTCCGTCTTTTTCCCATTTTATTTTTGGAACTTCTGAACTTGTGGCAGGCTCAGCTTCTTCGTTTAAGGCAATGTAATCTCCAAAAACGATGCTATCGGTAAAGCAATCGTAAACACCGTATTCAAAATTTTCTTGGATGTTTCTCCTTTCGAATTCGGTTCTAAGAAGACGTTCTAAAAGATAGGGGTGTACCGTATCGTTGATGGCGACGGTGAAGTAATTCGGTCGAATTTGTTTGACAGCCTGGAAGAGTTCTGCGGGATCATCATTGATCGTGAGAATCTCGTCGGCAACGTTGGTAAGAGCAATAGTGACGCGATCGTTGAACTGTTTGGCCTCGGAAGCTTCTTGATCTTTACGAAGGTCTATTTGGGTTCGTTGAACCTTAAAAGCCTTGTCGAGCCAATAAATCTGAGTAGCAATAATTCCCGCTACACTGACTATGGCCAATAAAATAAGGATACCGATTAGCTTGCGGCTCATGTTGCTAAGTTAATGACTCAGCGGAGCAGTCCTAGAGAGTTTAACAGAATGCTAACGAATGAAATTAAACAGCATGTTTGCGTTTTTTCTTAATCACGGAACAGACCTTAATGACATCAAGGGTATTCGAGTAGATTGTGTGATTGAGTTTAATAATTTCTCCAATAAGGTCAGCCTCGGGTGTCGTTAAAAGGTGCTGAAGATGGGCTCGTTTAAGCCCTGATGCGTTTATGTCTTTCATATTGAAGCAGACTTTGTTCTTCCTTGTTTTTCGGTTTTAGAGGTGAAAGGTTTCACTCTTCTTCAATCATATACAAGAACGATGCCTTTTCTCCCCCCACCAAACGCTTGTGATCATTGAACTTATGGGTTGATTTAACAATGTGTATTTAATTCACTTAGATCGATAAAAGGAGCATAATTTTTATTTTTAGATGTCCGAGTGAGCCGAGAATGAAAGTTTAGCAGGACCTTTTTTGATTTATCATTCGATTAAAAAAAACGGGCTGACTCAAATTTGAGTCAGCCCGTTTTATTGGTTTCTATAACCTACTTGTCCTTAATCCACATCCCAATAAACGGGAACTAAAGGATCTCCGACTACAACTGCATTCGGATTGTATAAACGTTCATCTTGCGGAGTTGGTAATCTAACAGGAATGCCAGATATAACTGCATTCGCATATGGATCTAGATCGGGCACACCCGTTCTTCTCCAGTCGGCATACGTCTCGATCTGAATATAAAGAGCGATGTACTTTTGACCCATAATGGTCTCCAATGAAATCGTCCCAGCGGTTTCACTGGCAAATGCGTCAATGAAATCCTGAGATGGAGATGAGCCCGTTACTTGCAGCACCGAAGCTATAACACCATCATTATGCGCATCAGCAGCCATTCCTGCTGCACCTGCTCTTAGCTGCGCTTCAGCTTCTAGAAACTTAGCTTCTACGTAGGTAACCAAAGGAACAGGAGATGAAGCTGTGGCGTACAAATCTCCAACATATGATGTATTGCTAATTGACTGATCATCGTAAGGTGTTCCGCTGTATGCGCCATCTCCATCAAGACCCAAGAAGAATTCTAATCTAGGATCATTGTTGCCAATTAACAAGTCTGCAAACGATTTGCTCACTCTATAGTAAGCTCCTCTGTCATTCTCGAAAGCTCTCCACTGATTAATAGCGTTACCATCGAAGAAGTTCATGAAGGCATCGTTCGCTGAGCTTGCTGCAGCGCCTTGTTGCAGATAGGCAATTACATCGTCAGCACTTCCGCTAGGGTCTCTTTGGCTCAATCTATTTGCGTAGCGAGCTTTAAGTATCCAAGCTGTTTGAATCCATGAAGCCACGTTTCCACCGAAAATGAGGTCATCAGACCCTGGGAAGAAAACGTTGTCATTTACACCTGAACTCAAATCTATTATAGCTGCGTCTAGCGTGGTCTGAATTCGCTCTAAAACCACTTCTTGTGATTGATAAGCAGGCGTGAGCCCAACTGTTAGACCTAATCCAGCCTCATCGAAAGGCACGTCACCCCATAAGTCAGTTGCTAAGCCTATGTTCATCACCAGAATTACTTTGGCTATGCCTCCATAATATGGGCTTTCCGTGCCATAATCATTAATGATACTTCTGCAATCTACGACTGCTCCAGCCCAGATGGCTTCCCATTCATTCACATTGGTCAGTTCTGTAATGTTATACTGAGCAATTTCTTGGGATTGAGACCCTTCAGCTGTTCCCGCTAATTGGCGATTAAAAACAAGTGACTGGCGCGTCAATTGCCCGCAATACCCTGCGAAGGTTGCAACTTGAACATTTGCCAAAAGGAGCTCAGGAGTAACTGTTGCAGGATCATTGGGAGATACGATGTCGTCTTCCAAAAATCCATCACATGCACTTAAGGTGGCAAGTACTACCGCGATAAGTGCAACTTTATTTATTGTTCTATTTAATATCATCTTGTTCAAAATTTAGAATGAGAAGGACACCGCTAGACGATAAGATCTCGTGTTAGGGTTATTGAAATAATCAAAACCATTCAAGTTAGAACCTGCACCGGTCAAACTGGTTTCAGGGTCAACACCAGTATAGTTGGTTGACAACCACAAATTTCTTCCAGTGAATGTGAAGTCAAGGAAGCTAATTTTGGCGGTTTCGCTGAATCTAAGTCTGTATGAAAGAGATAGATCACGTAGACGAACCCAATCTACTGTTTCAACGAATTCTTCAGCAGCACCTCCAGCATCTCCTACAACGTTTTTGAAGTAAGTCTGAGCATCGATGGCTACTGTGTTTGGAGAGCCATTTATATCAACTCCTTCAACAACGTACATTCTTTCGCGGTCTTCGGAGTCAGCTGATGTTCCTACATTGTTCATTCGAGCCTTCGTTCCGTTCCAGATGTCTCCACCTTTTCTGAAGTCCAAGAAGAATGAGAGGGTAAGATCTTTGTAGGAAAAAGTATTTCTAATGCCTGCTGTCCAATCTGGAATCCAACTTCCTATATTTCCTGATTGGGGGGCGATAGAAGGAAGTCCGTTCTCACCAATGATAATGTCTCCATTTCCATTTCGCACCCATCGCGTGCCATAAAATACACCTATTGGTTCGCCGACAATCGCAAATGATCCAATTGACGAGAAGGCAGCTTCGAGCTGAACTTCTTCTACACCATCTGCAAGGGCAGTCACTTCATTGTTGTTTGTAGCCCAGTTCATATTAACAGCCCATTTGAAGTCGCCACTCTTATAAGGATTGATTCCTAAAGTGATCTCCCACCCTTGGTTCACCATCTCAGCTGCATTTGTGTACTGCGAGTCAAATCCTGAAGTAGGAGCTGCTGGACGGAATAAAAGAATATCAGTTGATTTTTGGTGGTAGTAAGTCACGTCTAGATTAAACGTATTGTCCAAAAAGCTCATATTCAAACCAACTTCATTTCCAATAAGTCTTTCAGGTTCTAGATTTGGATCTCCCAGACCATCCGAGATTCCAAAACCATTCACATCACCGTAAGGGAAAGAGAGCCCATTGGTAAACCCATCAGTGTAAGTAGGGCTCACGTAGTAAGTTCTAGTTTGATATGGCACAGGTGGTATACCAACTTGCGCATAAGAGTATCGCACCTTTCCAAAATCAATCCAATCGGGTAAGTTCAATAACTCACTAAAGACAATTGAAGTACTTACAGAAGGGTAGAAGAAATTGTTGTTGGCAAGTTCGAACGAAGATGCCCACTCATTTCTTCCCGTAACATTTACATATAACCATCGATCGTAGTCGAGCGACACATTTCCGAAGAATGCAAAGGTCCTTAGATTCTCGGTATACCTTGAGGAATATAAATCCGAAGCATTGGACAGGTTGTAAAAGTTCGGAATGGTCAGGTTGCGACCACGCGAGAACACATCATCAAAGTCATCTATAAAAAAGTTGTGTCCACCTTGGGCTTGAAAGGTTATCTTATCACTGAACTTTTTCTTGTAGTCGAGTATGAAGTCACCATAAATTTGACGACCGATTAATCGGTTTTCATTTATTTGACCAGCTCCACGAATGTCAGAATTGTTTGAGCTTAGCGCAAAAAGTTGTTGACGTTGATCTACATATGCATCGACACCTAGGCGGTAAGATGCTTTCAAGTTTTCGGTGATATCGACAGATGCGTAAAAGTTACCGAGAAATCGATCCACATTTGAAGTGAACGGGTTATTGTTCACCGTATAAAGGGGATTGTCGTAAACAAAGAAGTAGGAATTATTATAACCCAGAGACGTCTCGTAGTTGCGCACATCAAATGTCACAGGCATCCGAAATAGACCCAAACTGACACCAGACAAGTTCGACCCGTTTTGAGCCATTGTGCTGGATGTTCTTATGTAGGTTGCGGAACCGCTTACTTCAACTTTGTCTGAAAGAGAACTGTTTGCACTTATTCTCACAGAGGTTCGGCCGAGGTCAGTCTCAGGAATTACCCCTTCTTGTCTCGTATCTCCTATAGACACGCGAAACGCCGTTTTTTCGTTTCCTCCAGTTATTTCAACATTATTGACGAATGAGACTCCTGTTTGATAGAAGTTGTCAATATTGTCAAATGTTGGTTCATTAGTGATTCTGGCTCCCCAGCTGTTTGACGATCCAAATGATACGTCGTCGGCAGTTCCGAAACGTTCGTCAGGCCCTGGATCTGCGAAAGCAGAAGTTGTACCATTGACTCCTGAATTGTATGAACTTTGAAAGTCGGGAACCTGGTTTATTTCACTCAGTTCTACTGCAGAAGAAACTCTTATACCAAGTCCTTTTCTTCCTCTGCTTCCTTTTTTGGTAGTATAGATGATGGCACCGTTTCCAGCTCTTGCGCCATAGAGCGCTGCTGCTGCAGGTCCTTTAAGAATAGTGACTGTTTCAATGTCGTTTGGATTGATATCCAAAGCGCGATTAGAGTTTTGCACACCCTGTAGGTTCGCATTGAAAGGATAATCACGTGGTGAAGATTGAGTCGTTTCATTATCAATCGGGACACCATCCACGACGATGAGCGGTTGATTTTCTCCTGTGAATGTGGAAGGTCCACGAATCAGGATTTTACTCGAAGCTCCAGGAGTTCCGCTTGAACCAGTAACCTGGACCCCAGCAGATTTCCCAGCCAGTGATTGAATAATATTGTTCTCTGCACTTCTTTGTAATTCATCCCCTCCGATTTCATCAACAGAATAGCCAAGTGCTCTTTTTTCGCGAGAAATACCAAGGGCAGTTACAACTACTTCGTCTATCTCTACACCGCTTTTGAGATTTACAGTTAAATTGGTTTCTTCCGTTAGGACTAATTCTTGGGTTTCCATACCAATAAATGTGAAAACCAAAACGTCACCAGATGCAGCTTCAATGGAAAATTGTCCATCTACATTTGTTGCTGTTCCAGTTGTAGTTCCCTTTATCACGACCGTGGTGCCGGGGAGCGTTTCTCCTGTTGATTCCGAAGCTACTGTTCCAGAATACGTTTTCCCCTGTCCAAATCCAACTTGTGCCAACAGGAGCACGAAGAAGGAAAGTGACAGTAATCTATTGAAAATCATAGGCTTAAAGTTTAGGTGATTAGTAGAATGGCCTTCTTTGTGAAGGCTTTCATACCTGAATTTAGGAAACTTTAAGAATACTTAACATAAAATGAGCAATAAATAATTTGATTTCTCGACGAAAAAGAGCTGGGGAGCAATGGGATCGACCTTTTAGCTGTCGTCCAGAAAATTAAATAGAAGAGGTCTGATTATTTATGGTCTAAATCATTTTAAGTGAATGGGTTGGCCTGAAAAATAAAAAAAACGTACAAAAAAAAGGCCCTTCACCGCGAGGTGAAGGGCCTTTTAAATTTATTGTGACGCATGTTTGATTACATCATGCCTGGCATTCCGCCGCCGCCCATTGGGGGCATAGCATCTTCTTCTTCGATGTCGCTAATTACACATTCGGTAGTTAGTAGCATTCCTGCGATTGATCCTGCATTTTCCAAAGCGATACGAGTCACTTTAGTTGGATCGATTACACCTGCTTCGAAAAGGTTTTCATACTTCTCAGTGCGAGCGTTGTATCCGAAGTCATCTTTGCCTTCGCGTACTTTTTGAACGATAATGGATCCTTCTCCACCTGCGTTTTGTACGATCTGACGAAGTGGCTCTTCCAACGCTCTTTTTACGATCGCGATACCTGTAGTCTCGTCTGCATTCAATCCCTCCATTGCTTCTATTGTAGGCAATGCACGAAGATATGCTACTCCACCACCAGCTACGATTCCTTCTTCAACTGCAGCGCGTGTTGCATTAAGTGCATCGTCTACCCTGTCTTTTTTCTCTTTCATCTCTACTTCAGTAGCGGCACCTACATAAAGAACGGCAACACCACCAGCCAATTTGGCCAAACGCTCTTGCAGCTTTTCTTTATCGTAGTCGCTCGTAGTAGTTTCGATTTGAGCTTTGATTTGGTTCACGCGTCCTTCAATAACGCTTTTCTCACCAGCACCGTTTACGAGAGTTGTATTGTCCTTATCGATACTGATTTTCTCGCAAGTACCAAGATCTTCCAATGTAGCATCTTCCAATTTTCGTCCTTGCTCTTCAGAAATAACAGATCCACCAGTCAAAATAGCGATGTCTTCCAACATGGCTTTGCGGCGATCGCCAAAACCAGGAGCCTTAACAGCAGCGATTTTTAGTGATCCACGGATTTTGTTCACTACCAGAGTAGCAAGAGCTTCACCCTCTATATCTTCTGCAATGATTAAAAGTGGTTTTCCCGTTTGAGCTGCTTTTTCCAAGACAGGAAGAAGGTCCTTCATATTAGAAATCTTCTTGTCGTAAATGAGGATGTACGCGTTCTCCAATTCGGCAACCATCTTTTCAGAGTTGGTCACGAAGTAAGGTGAAAGGTATCCGCGATCGAACTGCATTCCTTCCACTACATCTACGTAAGTATCTGTTCCTTTTGCTTCCTCAACAGTGATTACCCCTTCTTTCTTCACTTTGGCCATAGCCTGAGCGATAAGCTTACCGATGGTGCTGTCATTGTTTGCGGAAATGGTAGCTACTTGCTCTATCTTCGAGTTGTCGTCTCCAACTTCTTTTGAGATTTTCTTAAGCTCTTTGATCACGGTTTCAACTGCTTTGTCGATTCCTCTTTTCAAATCCATTGGATTTGCTCCTGCTGCTACGTTTTTCAAACCAGCCGTAACCATTGCTTGCGCCAGCACTGTGGCAGTAGTTGTTCCGTCTCCTGCCATGTCAGCAGTTTTAGAAGCTACTTCTTTGACCATCTGAGCACCCATGTTTTCGATGGGGTCTTTTAGTTCTATTTCTTTAGCTACACTCACACCGTCTTTAGTTACGGATGGAGCACCGAATTTTTTACCAATGATCACGTTTCGACCTTTAGGTCCCAACGTTACTTTTACTGCATCGGCTAATGCATCAACTCCGCGTTTTAACTTATCGCGTGCTTCTACATCAAATGTGATATTTTTTGCCATTATTCCTGTTTTTTTTAGGTTGTTGATTAGTTGCTACCTACTACTCCAAATATATCTGACTCTCTCATCATGAGGTATTTTTTTCCCTCTAATGGAAATTCTGTACCGGCATATTGGCCATACATAACGTGATCCCCAACTTTTATTTTTGGCTTTTTCCCCTTTTCATCTTCCTCACTTACGGAAATTACTTCACCACGAAGTGGTTTTTCTTTGGCCGTATCGGGAATAAAAATTCCGCTGGCAGTTTTCTCTTCTGCTGGAGCTGCCTCAACTACAACGCGGTTTTGAGAACCTGCAATTGGTTTGAAATTTATTGACATAGTTGTTATTGTTTGTGTGTTAATTTTACATAATCACAAAATGTGCCAGAAGGGATTACCTGAAAAGAAGTCCGATTTGGGCAAAAAAAATGTCAGTGCTTATGACACACTGACATTATTATATTTTTTGAGTTGGCTTACTATTCTGCTGTGGCAGGAGTTTCTTCAGATCCTGTTTCAACGGCAGCAGCCTCGGCTGGTGCCTGTTGTTGCTGAGGAGCAGTTTCTTCAAATTGGCCTGGTTGAGCAGCAGCTGCATTGTCTTGCATGCCAGCTGAGGCAAGGCACAATACGAATAAAACGATTGCTAGGCTCCAAGTTCCTTTTTCCAAGAAATCTGCGGTGCGCTGAACGCCTCCGATTTGATTTGCCGATGAGAAAGTTGAATCAAGTCCTCCACCTTTTGGGTTTTGAATCAATACGATTAGCGCTAAAAGAACGCAAACTAAAATAATGACTATGAAAATGAACACCTGCATGTCTTCTTGATTTTGATTAAAATTGTTTTTCAGCCCGCTTTTGAAGATCGGCAAAATAACGTCTTTTTTCTGGATATTTCAAACTCAGACTTTTATACGCCCTCGCCGCCTTTTTATAGTCGCCTTGACGATCATAAATCTTCGCTAAAGTCTCAGTTACAAAGGATTCGTCCTCCATCAAACTCATCTTTCCCATTTGGCTAGGAGAGAAGAAGGCTTTTTTTGCTGGAGTGATTTTTCGGTCTTCTGATATGAATTTTTCGATTATGGCTCTTTCTGGTTCAGAACTGCTGGAGCCTCGATCAATATTAATCAGGAAGCGACTGAAAGCTGAACCTGCTGTTAGAGGTTCTTGAAGGGCCTTATCATCATCATCCGTGTGGGTTGGCTTAATGGTGCTTGCCTCTTTGGTTTCTTCAAACTCACTTTCAATTTCAAGTTCGCCCAATTGCATTACAGCTGCTGCCATGATTTGCTCCTCAAGTGGGTCTTTGTCAAGGATTGCTCTGGGCAAATCCTTAGTCATCTGATCTTCCGCATCCACCGCCACATCCTCAGCATCTTTCGAAGTGATTGGTGGTTGGCTTATGGCTTCCGTTTCGTTCTGGTCTGAATTGCTTTCGCCTTCCTCGATTTTTCTAAGAAGGCCGTCTCGAACCACGTGTTCGTAAAGCTTCGAGCGATCCTGAACATAGATGGAAGCCATGTTAATGAATTCCTTGAGCTCGAGATCATCCTTTTCTTTTGCTCCCATAGCGAGGAGCACTTTGAAGGTGGAGCAGTAAGGATATTTCAATGAGAGATTTTGGATTTCATTGAAATCGGATCCTTCGGGAATTCGGCCCGAATCAATCATCTTTATGATTTTAGCTCTTTCCATCCTTACCAAGCGCCGAGCGAAGTATCAAAAATATCTTGCGTAATCTGACTATTCACGTCTTCGACAAGTTCAGCTTCTACAGTAGAAAAGTTTTGCTGCGAGTCGTAATCTACAAATCGAGAAAAATTTTTCTCGAAACTCTTGTCCTTTTCTATGGTGTTGGTGTACTTCATCTTTACGGTGATGGTGAGCCTGTTCAAGGTGGTGAATTCCTCGCTGGAAATGGCTGCATTACCAATTCGATAACCCGTAACCACTCCTTCGAATTGCAAGTCACCTCTTTTTGCGACCAAGTCCAATCTGGTTTGTGCCAGCATAAGGTCTTTAAGGGCCTCTGATAATACCAAACCATAATCAGGCCCAGCCTGAGGAGTGGCAATCTGGAATTGCTGAACTGAAAAAGTGTTTGCGTCCGCAGGAATATCTGCACCTGTAAAAGAGTAATTCATCGTACAGCCTGAAAGAACGATCAATAGTAGGAAAAGAGATGGTCGGAGTTTTTGTGTCAAAGCCTATTTGAGATTATATTCTTTGATTTTACGGTACAAGGTTCGTTCCGAAATCCCCAGTTCTTTAGCCGCCCACTTTCGGCGGTTGTTGTGCTTTTTGAGGGCTCTTTCAATCAAGTCTCTCTCTGTTTGTTCCAGAGAAAGCGTCTCTTCGATTTCTTCGTGCTCATCAATATATTGAGCTTCTGATGGCTTCGAGATATTGTAATCTGCAGGTGAGAAATTA
Organism: Cryomorphaceae bacterium; assembly: GCA_047633195.1. GTDB lineage: Bacteria > Bacteroidota > Bacteroidia > Flavobacteriales_D > Cryomorphaceae > JAKVAV01. The sequence continues at coordinate 43,838 of JBLIEU010000011.1, forward strand.
GAATCCAGTGCCGTCTCTTCTTTTCGTTCAAACTCTTGGTTTTCGTCGAAAAGACGTTTGACTGCCGAGGGATTCTTTGTTCTTAGACTGTCTTCATTCTTACGGTTTTGGATCATTTCGAGTACGATCGACTTGAGGTCACTCACATCCTGCCTCATTTCGAACAATACTTTGTAAAGTATTTCTCGTTCACTGAAGTCATTCGACCCACCTGATTCGTTCTTCTTATCAATGATGGCGGGTAAGTTGGAGTTGCTAACGTCAGGAAGATACTGACGCATAATCTCCGCGGTTATGTTTCGCTCTTCCTCTATTACCGAGAGCTGCTCGGTAATATTTTTTAATTGTCTAATGTTACCAGGCCAGTTGTAATTTTCCAAAAGGATAACCGCATCTTCATTTAACCTGATGGCTGGCATCTTGTACTTTTCAGCAAAATCAACTGCGAATTTTCTGAAAAGTAGGTGTATGTCTTCCTTCCGATCGCGCAATGGCGGTAGATAGATAGGCACGGAGTTCAGTCGGTAAAAAAGGTCTTCTCTAAAAGTTCCTTTAGAAATGGCCTTTTCCATATTGACATTGGTAGCGGCAATGATTCGAACGTCTGTTTTGACATTCTTGGAAGATCCTACCCGAAGAAATTCACCGGTCTCTAAAACTCGAAGAAGTCTGACCTGAGTTTGCAAAGGTAATTCCGCCACTTCATCGAGGAAGATGGTTCCGCCATTGGCTACTTCGAAATATCCTTTTCGGGAATCGTGAGCTCCTGTGAAGGCTCCTTTTTCGTGCCCGAATAGTTCGGAGTCTATCGTGCCTTCTGGTATGGCCCCGCAGTTTACAGCGATGTATTGTCCATGCTTTCTCGCGCTGAGGGCATGAATAATTTGTGGCATCGTTTCTTTTCCCGTTCCGCTTTCTCCTGAGATTAAAACGGAAATATCGGTAGGAGCCACTTGCACGGCTATATCGAGTGCTCGATTGAGCAAGCGAGAATTACCGATAATTCCAAAACGTTGCTTGACTTGTTGAATATCCATTTACTGATTTACTACTTCACCAATTAGAGTTGCAGAGGTGCATTCATTTATTCTCACATCCACATATGTTTTTGGCTGAATGTCTCCTCGATCAAATACGATCACTGCGTTTTGGCTATTTCGGCCAAAAAGCATTTGGTCAGATTTTTTTGAAAAGCCCTCCACGAGAACTTTGAATGTTTTGCCGACCGACACTTTGTTTCGTGCAAAACTATTCTCGTGTTGAATCGCGATGATTTCCTCTAGCCTTTTTTGTTTTACGGCTTCTGGTACGTCATCTTCAAATTTTCTTTCGGCCAACGTTTTCGGTCGCTCTGAATACTTGTACATATAAGCAAATTCGTACACCACTTTCTTCATGATCGAAAGGGTCTCTGCGTGTTCTTCATCCGTTTCGTTGCAAAAGCCTGCGATGATGTCTGTGCTAATAGCAGCAGTAGGCATAATGCGACGAATGGCGTCTATTCTATTCATGTACCATTCTCGCGTATAGCCGCGGTTCATACGTTTTAATACGTCGGTATTTCCGCTTTGAACTGGTAGGTGGATGTATTTGCAGATGTTTTCATACTTGGCCATGATATGCAGCACGTCATCGGTCATATCCTTTGGATGCGAGGTAGAGAATCTGATTCTCAACTCTGGATTTATCAGTGCTACTTTTTCCATCAGTTGCGCAAAATTCACCGTTTCTTTCTCAGGGTCAAGAATCTCTCCTTTTTTGGAAATATTCCATCTATACGAGTCTACATTCTGACCTAGGAGAGTGACTTCTCGGTATCCTTGTTCAAAGAGGTATTTTGCCTCGTGCACGATTGTTTCAGGGTCTCGACTTCTTTCGCGGCCACGCGTAAATGGAACCACACAAAAGGAGCACATATTGTCGCAACCTCGCATGATAGAGATGAAGGCAGTAACCCCGCTGGTATCGAGTCTAACGGGATTGATTTCGGCGTAGGTCTCCTCTCTGGATAAAAGCACGTTGACGGCTTTTCTACCATCGGTTACTTCTTCTACCAAAGAGGGTAATTCGCGGTAAGCGTCTGGCCCAACGACTAGATCTACCAGCTTTTCTTCTTCCAGAAGCTGCTCTTTAAGCCTTTCGGCCATGCAGCCAAGAATTCCGATCATCATATTAGATCGCTTCTTTTTCTTGAGGGTGTTAAATTGCATTAAACGCTTTCTGATGCGTTGTTCCGCTTTATCTCTGATGGAACAAGTGTTGATCAAAATCAAATCTGCCTCTTCACTGTTGCCAGTGGTTTCGAAACCATTTTCCTTCATTATGGAAGCAACGATTTCGCTATCCGCAAAATTCATTGCGCAGCCGTAGCTTTCCAAATAGAGTTTCCTACTCTTTTTAGTAGACTCCCTTTTCAGCAAAGTTGCTTCACCCTGACGTTCCTCCTCTAGCATACTTTCTGAACTCGTTTTCATTAACTCTCTTTTCAAATCTGTGCAAAGTTATTGAAAAAATAAGTGTTTCTGCCAAAATGACAGTCGCAGAAAAAGGGTTGAATGACGGAATTTGTGGGTCACTCAAATCAATTAGGAATTCATTGCTTTACTTTGCATCCGTTGGCCTCGTGCCCAAAACCAGAAGGAATGTCAAAGAATCTAGTCATAGTTGAGTCCCCCGCAAAAGCCAAAACCATTGAAGGATTTTTGGGAAAAGACTTTATTGTAAAGTCGAGCTACGGACACGTTAGAGACCTTAAGAAGAAAGGGTTATCTGTTGATGTGGAGAATAGCTTTCTACCCGAATATGAGATCTCGCCGGATAAGAAAAAGATCATTGATGAGCTCAAAAAATTGGTGGCGAAAGTGGATAAAGTTTGGCTGGCGACGGACGAGGACCGCGAGGGAGAAGCCATCAGTTGGCACTTAGAACAGGTACTTGACTTGGAAAAAAAGGACGTTAGTCGAATAGTATTTCATGAGATTACGAAAGTGGCGATTACGAAAGCCATTGAAAATCCGCGAAAATTGGATTATCGTTTGGTGGACGCACAGCAAGCTAGAAGAGTGCTGGATCGTTTAGTGGGGTTTGAGTTGTCACCAGTTCTTTGGCGAAAGGTAAAGCCTTCATTAAGTGCTGGACGTGTTCAATCCGTCACTGTGCGACTGATCGTCGAGAGAGAACGCGATATCAATAATTTCGAAGAGAAGTTTGGCTACCGCGTAACCGCAGTTTTCTCTACAGATGGAAAATCGTTTAGAGCTGAATTAAACAAGCGATTTGACGCAGTAGAAGAGGCGAGAGAATTTGTAAAAGCATGCAATGGATCTTCCTACAAAATAGATGACCTTCAAGTCAAACCGGCAAAGAAGACCCCAGCAGCGCCATTTACTACCTCTACTCTTCAGCAGGAAGCGAGCAGGAAATTGAGTTTTAGCGTTGCTAGAACGATGTCTGTTGCTCAAAAACTATACGAAGAAGGGAAGATCACCTACATGAGAACAGATAGTCTCAATCTTTCTGATACTGCGAAGGATGGAGCAAAGAAACAGATCACTTCTGCTTATGGGGCGGAGTTTTCGAAGCCACGTCATTTCTCAACGAAGGCCAAAGGAGCACAAGAGGCTCACGAGGCCATTCGTCCAGCGGACATGTCGGTAGCATCTGTTGACGGTGACCCCGCAGGCCAAAGGTTGTATGATCTTATTTATAAGAGAACCATTGCTTCTCAGATGGCCGATGCCGAGCTAGAAAAAACACGAGTTAGAATTAAGATTGAAGGACCCAATGCACCATCAGATAGTTTGCACTTTGTTGCAAAAGGAGAGGTGATCAAGTTCGAAGGTTTCTTGAAAGTTTACTTGGAAGGTAACGATGATGAGGACAGCGATAAAGAAGAGGAAGGCTTGCTTCCGACTATGAAAGTCGGCGACACGCTGGAGAGAAAAATAATCACTGCTACCCAAAGATTTGGAAATCATCCTCCGCGCTACACCGAGGCGAGTTTGGTTAAGAAATTAGAAGAATTGGGAATTGGAAGACCGAGTACATATGCTCCTACTATTTCTACCGTGCAGAAGCGCGGCTACGCAGTGAAAGAAGATCGTGAAGGCCGCAAAAGAGACTACACGGTGATTGAGCTTGAAGGGACTGCAGTTGATGAGAAAACGAAGACTGAGATAACTGGAGCTGAAAAGCAAAAGCTATTTCCGACCGATATAGGGATCGTTGTAAACGATTTCTTGGTAGAGCACTTTGAGAAAATCTTGAGCTACGATTTTACAGCAACCGTTGAGAAACAATTTGATGATATAGCGGAGGGAATGCTGGAATGGACAGACATGATCAAGTCTTTCTACAAGCCATTTCATGCAAATGTTGAAGAAACTCTCGAGCATGGCGATCGTCCTACGGGAAGAGATCTAGGGAAAGATCCGAAATCAGGTAAACCAGTTTATGCTAAAATCGGGCGTTATGGACCGATGGTTCAGATCGGAGATGCTGAGGACGAAGAAAAGCCTCGCTTTGCGTCATTGCGTCATGAGCAGAGCATGACTACCATCAATCTGGAAGATGCGCTAGAACTCTTCAAACTTCCCAGAGAAGTCGGGGAATTTGAGGAAGAGAAGGTAACCGCTGCCATTGGACGTTTTGGTCCATACTTGAGGCATAAAGGGATCTTCGTTTCAATCAAGGAGGATGATGGAGATGATCCTTTAAGCATTGAAATTGTCCGTGCTGTTGAGTTAATAGAGGCGAAAAGAAAGGCAGATCTCGAGAGAATCATCAAAACCTACGAGGAAGATGAGACTGTTCAAATTCTAAAAGGTCGCTGGGGCCCATATTTGAAAGCAGGGAAACAAAACATTAAGATTCCAAAAGATGTAGAGCCTGAAAGTCTAACTTTTGCCGCTTGTCAAAAGCTTATTGAAGAAGCCCCCGAGAAGAAAGGGCGTGGTGGAGCAACCAAAGCAAAAAAGGCAGCTCCAAAGGCAAAAGCAAAAGCAAAAAAGGCAGCCCCGAAAGCAAAGAAGGCAGCTCCAAAGGCTAAGAAGAAAGCGAAGTAAACATCTTTATATATGTCCTGGGTCGATGATATCTCTTATTTCTTCACTCCTTTAGAAGAGTCTATTTCAGGCTATTCTGCCAAAGAGGGAGCCAAGGTTGGCAATACCCTCAGAATTCATGGTCTTTCATCATTTCCCGATTTAGAAGGAGTGAAGTTTGCGATTGTTGGAGTAAAAGAGTCTCGAAGGTCTCATTTTGAAAATCAATCGGGGGCGCCAGATGCAATACGCCTAAAGCTTTATGAACTTTTTTCTCCTGCTGAAAGTATGGCGGGAGCAGATTTGGGAAATATCGAACAGGGCGAAACTCCTGAAGATACTGATGCTGCGCTAAAGCAAGTCATTGCAAATTTGACCACGCGCCACATTCCTGTTATTGTTTTAGGCGGTACTCAGGAGCTCACTTTCGCTATCCATCAAGGATACGAGGCGTTAGAGGTTCCCGTGAACCACACCATTGTGGATAACAGGATTGACCTAGGAGAGTTCCGCGACCAACTGTCGATTCAGAATTACCTCAGTAAGATTGTCCTTCATGACCCATCTTACCTTTTTAATCTCACCATTCTGGGATATCATACTTATTATGCAGACCCTGAGGTGATGCAGTTAATGGAGAAGATGTATTTCGAATCCATTAGAATTGGAGAAATTAATTCCGATCCAACAATCACTGAGCCTCTTATTCGCAATTCTGATATGATTTCCATTGATATGATGAGTGTCAAGAATGAATCTGCGCCAGGAACTTTTGAGCCAAACGGTTTTGATGGAGAATCAATTTGTAGAATAGCTAGGTACTCTGGCATGAGTGATAAGGTTTCTACATTCGGTGTTTTCAATTACAATGTAGATCGAGATTCAGACGGACAGCAGGCCACCCTTATTTCACAGATGATATGGTATTTTTTAGAAGGATTACTCGGACGAGTCAAGGAATTTCCTTTAGTTAAGAAGCAGAATTTTGTGGAATACAAAGTGCAATTGCCCGAGTACAAAGAGGACCTTGTTTTTTTCAAAAGTAAGAGGACAGATAGGTGGTGGATGAAAATCCCATACGCCGTGACAGGCTCTAAGTTTTCTGATAGACACCACCTTATGCCTTGTGGCTATGATGACTACCAAAGGGCAAGCCAAGGAGACATGCCTGACCTTTGGTGGAAAACTTATCGAAAACTTGGGTGAATAATTAATTCTAGGATTCCTCTTTACCTTAAGATAACAAGCAAGGGTGACGTTAAAAATTTTTGTCAGTAAGCATATTTACTTATTTTAGCCACGTTCTTAGCGGTAGATGACCCCTCCAGAAGGGGTTGTTTTCGTTACAAAACCAATTGAACAAGAATGAAAAAACTTAGCCTTATCATTGCTTCTTTACTAATAGGAAGTACCTTGGTTTGGGGTCAGCAAGATCCTCAATTTTCTCAATTCATGTACGAGCGGCTTTCGATCAATCCTGCATTTGCGGGTAGTAAGGATGCAATTTGCGCTACCCTTATTGGCAGACAACAGTGGTCGGGTCTTTCAGGGCAGCCCTCTACAGGACTTCTCAATGTATCAGGACCTATTAATTCTATTAAAAGTGGAATTGGTGCGACCGTTAGCTTGGATGAGATTGGCCCGCTATCAACAACGGCTGCGAGACTTTCTTATGCGTACCACATCAAAATATCGGGAGCTACTAAACTATCGCTGGGCGTGGGTATTGGACTTATCAGTAGCTCATTAAATGCTAACTGGGTTGCTAACAATTATGGAGATAATGGTGAATTCACTGGCTTCGGTACTGGTATCGGAGACCCTTCTATATCGCAGCAGAATCAGCAAGCAACTACTTTTGATGCGTCGTTTGGTGCGTACTTGTACAATCCTAAATACTATGCAGGAGTTTCCGTTGTGCACTTAAATCAAGGAGATCTATCTGAAATGAATATAGAGGTAGCGAGGCACTTATACTTTATGGGTGGATATGACTTTGAGCTCACTCCAATGTTGACTTTAACGCCGCACACATTAGTGAAAACAGACCTTGCTTCTACTCAAGTAGATATTAATGCAACGGCTACTTACAATAATACTTTTTGGTTGGGCGTTAGTTACCGACTCGAAGATGCGATAGCGCCAATGGCTGGTTACAACTATCAATTCCCTGACGGAAAAAGCAACTTGAGAATAGGGTATTCTTATGACTTGACTACTTCAGAATTAAATAATTACAGTAGCGGAAGCCACGAAATAATGCTGGGCTACTGCTATAAGTTGCAAAAACCATTACCAAAACGAGTTTACAAAAACCCACGCTTCCTTTAGCGAATTTGTTTGAAACCATTAATGCGATACTCTCGTAAAGAAGTCGCTGGAAACCGTTTTATTGAGGATTAATAACCTGTAAGGCATGAAAAGAATCATATTATTTCTGTTAGTTGCCTCAACTTTGGCGAGTTGTGTAGGTGGAAACCGAGGCGAACTTCTCGGCGTAGCGCCGAGAGAGGATTGGATTCAGTACAATCCTTATGGAATGAATTACATTCATTTTGGGAGTTATGTCATGGGATCCGATGATCAAGATGTGCCTTACGCTCAGGTGAATAACACGAAGCGTGTGACCGTCTCGGCATTTTACATGGACGATACCGAAATATCCAATAATGAATATCGACAGTTTGTCTACTGGGTAAGGGATTCAATTGCCCACAGATATTTAGGTGAAGCAGGTATAGGCGAGCACGTCATAGAGGAAGATGAGTACGGCGAAATCATTGATCCCCCAACTATCAATTGGGATGAAGGAATAGACTGGAACGGCGAAGATGAGCGCGAGGAACTGGCAGATTTATTTTTGCCCGAATACGAGAGATTCTACAGAAGGAAAGAAATAGATACCCGAAAGCTCAAGTTTGAATACTTCTGGATAGATCTTAAGGCTGCAGCGAGCAAATCTGGTCGAGATTTGGATTTGTCTTACACCAATATCAAGGGGCAGAACAATGCTATCCGTGGTCACACCGATAGAAGCAAGTTTATCATCAGAGAGATAATTAATGTTTATCCCGATACCTTAACCTGGGTGCATGACTTCACTTATGGGTACAATGAACCAATGACGGAAACTTATTTCTGGCATCCTGCGTACGATAATTATCCTGTAGTGGGAGTAACTTGGCAGCAAGCCAAAGCGTTCAATGTTTGGAGGTCACAAATACTAAGTTCGTGGCAACAGAAGAACGGTGAAACATACGTTCAGAGATTTAGGTTGCCTACCGAAGCGGAATGGGAGTATGCTGCTCGCGGCGGTTTAGACAAGAATCCATATCCGTGGGGTGGTCCTTACATCAGAAATATCCTTGGTTGTCCTTTGGCCAACTTTAAGCCTCAACGTGGTGATTATGTCGATGATGACGGATGCACTACGGTAGATGTTCGTTCATATGAACCAAACGGCTATGGTCTTTACTGCATGTCAGGAAACGTTGCTGAATGGACAAGTACGGCTTATGACGAATCTGTGTATGAGTTTGCTCACGATCTAAACCCCGAATACCAGTATGATGCTTTGGCAGACGATCCGCCAGCGCTGAAACGTAAAGTTATTCGCGGAGGTTCTTGGAAGGATGTGATGTACTATCTTCAAAATGGAACACGCTCATACGAGTATCAAGATACTGCCAAATGCTACATTGGTTTCCGCTCAGTGATGAGTTACCTTGGAAGAGGTAAGACCGGGAACTCCGAGGATTGGAACTAAAAACCTCATCTTCATTTATTCAAATTCTTCTTATTGAAACCAGCAAGAATTATTAACAATTTCTAAAAGCAAGGAAAATGAAACCAGGAAGTAAATCATGGAAAAAGTTTATGGCTAAGCTCTACGGAATCGGAGCGGCTGTAGTAATTATTGGAGCACTTTTTAAAATTCAACACTGGCCATTTGCAGGTGCGCTTTTGGTAGTCGGTTTGACTACTGAGGCAGTCATTTTCTTCTTTTCGGCTTTTGAGCCGGTGCATGAAGAATTGGATTGGTCGCTCGTTTATCCGGAGCTAAGATCAGGTGAGCCAGCAAAAGAATCACTTGGACACAAAGATGACCAGTCAATTACAGAGCAACTTGATCATATGCTGGAAGAGGCGAAGATCGAGCCAGAGTTAATAGCTAGTTTGGGCAACGGTTTGCGCAGTTTGAGTAGTCAGGCTGAGAAGCTTAATGACATGTCCGATGCCTCTGCAGCTACCAACGAATATGCAGAATCCTTGAAAGGCGCTTCTGCTAAAGTGGGTGAACTGTCAGATTCTTATGTAAAAGCTTCAGCAGCCTTAACGGTTCTTACTGAAGGGCAAGTTGAAGGAGCTGCAACAGGTGAACACTTAAAGAAGATGAATTCTAATCTGGCTGAATTGAATGGTATGTATAAAACTCAGCTTGAAGAACTTCAGAATTCTTCTCAATTGTACAGTGGAATTACTGAATTGATGACGAATCTTAACGATTCTGTTGAGGATACCAAGAAGTACAAAGAGAATATCTCTGAGTTGGCTTCGAATCTTTCTCGACTGAACACGGTTTATGGCAATATGCTCTCTGCGATGAGCGCACCTGCCTCTGTTAACGTCTAATTAACTCTTAAAACAAAGTCTTAAGACATGGCAGGAGGAAAAGAATCCCCGAGGCAGAAGATGATTGGTATGATGTATCTCGTACTGACTGCTCTTTTGGCCCTTAACGTTTCGAAAGAAATCTTGGACGCGTTTATCACGATCAATAAAGGTCTGGAAACTACCATGGTTACTTTTGATGGAAAGCTGGATGGCCAATACGGTGCCTTCAGTGCTTCCTACACCGAGAACCAAGAAAAGTACGGAGTAGCTTGGGAACAAGCTCAAGAGTTGCGTGTTCAAGCCAAAGAGCTTATTCACCACATGAACCTGATTAAGGCTAAAACGATAGCTGAAACAGAAGGTTTGACAATGGAGGAAGTGATTGGTAAGAATGAGATCGGAAAGGATACGATTTTGGGACTTCAATACGTAAATGGTAAAGACAACTATCTCAGCAATACCAACCTGATGGTTGGTGCTGAGCCAGATGCGCCCCGAGACAATGACCACGAGGATGGAAACAACTACCGAGCAACTGTATTGAAGCAGAAGCTAGTGGATTATGGAAGCAATCTAAAAGCCATGGCTCAGGGAAATGCGACCGTTCAATCCGCCATAGACAGCTTATTTACATTTCCTGAAAAGTACAAAGATGCTTCAGGGACTACCACGAATTGGGAAGCCTTGAATTTCTCTGATGTTCCACTTGCAGCAACGACTACTCTTTTGAGTAAGCTTCAAGCCGATGTGCGAAATGCTGAGTCGGATGTCCTCGGATATCTTTTTTCTGGAGTTGAGGCGGCTTCTTACAAGTTTACTCAACTAGCTCCTATTGTTATTCCTGAGAAAACATACATTCTAGAAGGTGATTCTTTCAGAGCAAAGGTTTTCTTGGCAGCTTATGACAATACAAATCTACCTGGCATCGATTTAGGGCCAGAAGGTCTTGAGCTAGATAGTGGTGTGGTAACTCTTCCTGAAGGTCAGACTTCTGTTGTGAATGTTGGTGCCGACGGTTTTGGTCGATTGGCTATACCTGCCCGAGGTGTAGGAGATAAGCATTGGGAAGGGATTATTAAGTTCCGAAATCCTGCTACTAAGGCAGAAGAGCCATACAAGTTCATTGTTGAGTATGAAGTGGCCAAACCTAGTTTGGTTGTGTCAGCAACAAAAATGAATGTGTTGTATCGGGGAATTGAAAATCCAATAGAAGTTTCGGTTCCTGGAATACCTCAGGATGCTCTAACAGCTACAATCAGCACTGGTAGTCTATCTAAGAAACCAGATGGTTCCTATGTTGCGAATGTAAAAACAGGTTCAGAGGCTATTGTTAGTGTCTCTGCCGAAATTCAAGGACAGAAGAAGAACATGGGACAATTTAAGTTCCGTTTGAAATCTGTTCCTGATCCTGTCGCTAAGTTTGCTGGAAAGACTGCGGTTGATAATACGGTGAGAAAGTCTGATTTGACTGCTTCCCTTGGAGTAATCGCCGACTTGAAGGATTTCGTTTTTGATTTGAATTACCCGATACGCTCCTTCGACATTGCAGTTACGAATGGTGCAGATGTGAAGATTCTCTCTTCGACTAGCAATAGGTTGACGGCTGAACAAAAAGAGCTACTGAGAGAAACTAGAAGGAATCAGACAGTCAGCGTTGAGAACATAAAGGCGACTGCGCCCGATGGCACAATTAGAAAACTGGCAGGTATTACTTTGCGAATATTATAAACTTGATCATTATGAAGAGGAAATCTCATCTTGTACTGGCTCTTTTAATTGGTTCGTTTGCTTTTTTAAGCGGATCTCAAGTTCAAGCCCAAACCGTTTTGGACGGCGCTTGGATTAAGGAGCACAACAAAACCAAGAAGGTTATTCAGTATCCTTTCATTCGTGAGGCCGACGTAATGTTTGCCAAGCGTATCTGGCAGGATATTGATCTTCGCGAGAAGATGAATATGCCTCTTTACTTCCCGTTGGAAGAATCCAATGGAATGAAGAGTCTCTTTGACGTGATCAAAGATGCCTTGTTGGTGGAAGGTTCGATCACTGCATACAGCACAGGGGTTACTGGTAGAGAGGATGATTTTCGTACGCCGCTTTTAAGAAGTGATGTACAGAATATGCTTGAAACACCAGACACTACCAGTACTGAGGATCCTGATACTGGTGAATTGATACAGGTCTATCAATTGATCAAAACGACCTCTCAAGACATCAAAAGGTATAGAGTTAAGGAAGATTGGTTTTTTGATAAGCAGCGATCTGAGCGTTATGTCCGTATCATTGGTATTGCACCCTTAAAGGAGCGCAGAGATGAGAACGGTGAAGCCACAGGAGCTTATGAGACACTATTTTGGTTGTACTTTCCCGAGTGTAGATATGTATTTGCCAACTGGGATTCGTTTAACCGATTTAATGATTCTGAGAGACGTTCATTTGATGATTTGTTTCAGAAGAGAATGTTCAACTCAACTATCGTTAAAGAATCCAATGTTTACGATCGTAAGCTAGATGACGTTTACTCTGGAATTGACAGACTGCTTGAAGCAGAACAAGTGAAAGAGAAGCTGTTCATTATGGAGCATGATCTCTGGAGTTTCTAATTACATTTATAAATTGATTTCAAAAGCATCATGCTAACGCATGGTGCTTTTTTGCTTTATGTTTAGACTAGAAAATATCCGTTTGAATTTTGCCCAACGTCCCATCTTCGATGGGATTAACTTGTTTATAGGCGAGAATGACAAAATTGGGCTGGTTGGGAAAAATGGCGCTGGAAAAACAACCTTGTTCAAGGTTATTATCGGCGACCAAGGAACAGACGAAGGACGAGTTTCCAAGCCCAAAGAGTATGTTGTCGGTTACCTCCCGCAGGAGTTAGTATTCAATTCTACACTTTCAGTGAAAGCGGAAGTTTCAAAAGCGTTCGAAGTCACTCAGCTTTTGGAACAAAAGATAGAATCAATTTCCCAAGAACTTACCGAAAGGGAAGACTATGAAAGTGATGAATATCTAGATCTCGCTGAAGAGTTGAACCGAATCTCCACTCAGCTTGGAATCTATGATGTCGACTCCCAAGATCAGCAGATTGATCTCGTTCTTTTAGGCCTCGGATTTCTGGCAGAAGAATTTCAAAAGCCTCTAGCCTCTTTTAGCGGTGGATGGCAGATGAGGGTGGCTTTGGCTAAAATCCTTCTTCAAAAACCTGACTTGTTGCTTCTCGATGAGCCGACCAATCACCTGGATATTGAATCCATTCAATGGTTAGAGGACTATTTGAAGAATTACTCAGGAGCGGTGGTTCTTATTTCTCACGATCGGCTATTCTTAGACAACGTGACTAACCGCACAGTCGAATTGATCAATGGGTCACTTTTCGATTACAATGCGGCTTATTCGCGATTTGTTGAGCTGAGACGCGACGTGATTGAAAAGCAAATAGAGGCTAAGAAAAATCAGGAAAGGGAGATCAAGCAAACGGAAGAACTGATTAATAAATTCAGGGCAAAGGCAAATAAGGCAGCTTTCGCGCAGAGTCTGATTAAGAAATTGGACAAAATGGAGCGAATCGAGGTCGATGAAGAGGATGATTCTTCGATGGGTTTTCGCTTTCAGCCTGCACCGCGAGCGGGAAAAGTCGTGGTAAAAGGAACAGGACTGTCAAAATCATACGGCACAAAGCAGATTTTTAAAGGCATTGATTTCGAAATCTTGAGAGGGCAAAAAGTAGCTCTCATCGGGAAAAACGGAGTTGGTAAAACCACTATGACAAAAGTCATCGCGGGCGAAACGAGTTACGAGGGTGAGTGTGAATTGGGGTATAATGTTGATGTAGGATACTACACCCAAAATCAAAGTGACGAACTCCCTCCCAATCTTACTGCTCTTGAAGTCATTGAGAATGAGGCAACGGGAGAATACCGTAAAAAAGTGCGTTCTCTTTTGGGATCGTTCATGTTTAGCGGCGATGATGTATACAAGAAAGTAAAAGTGCTCTCTGGAGGTGAAAAGGCGCGTCTAGCTCTTTGCAAGCTCATGCTTCATCAATACAATTTTTTGATTCTCGATGAGCCAACGAACCACTTGGACATGCAGTCAAAAGAGGTTCTTAAGCAAGCCATTATGGCTTATGATGGAACATTATTGGTTGTTTCTCACGATAGAGATTTTCTTCAAGGCTTAGCCAATCCTGTGATCGAAATGCACGATTCTTCTATCACTACATTTCCAGGATCTATTTCTGAGTTTCTTGAAATAAAGCGATCCGAAAGTATCAAGCAATATGAATACATCAAAAATACGCCCAAGGCTAAAGCCAAGAAAAGCGCTGGAGTGTCCGAGAAAGAAAAGTGGAAACTGAACAAGCGACTGGCTTCACTGGAGAAAGAAATTGAAAAAGTGGAGGGTCAAATTGCTAATTTAGAAATGGAAAGAGCGAATATAGATCACAGTGATCCAGAAAGTATTCAGTCTCATAATTCAGCAAAAGAAACGGCAGGGAAAAAACTTGATAAGAAAATGGTGGAATGGGAAGAAGTGACGACGAAGCTTGAGGCGTAATGAAACGGAAAGATTTCAATCCTACCAAAACCACATTATTGTTGAAAATAGAAAAAGCCACTCATTTCTGAATGGTTTTCGCTAGCGGTGGCCAAACTCGAACTGACGTCCGCCTCAGGCGGATATGAGCCCTCACAAATATTCGGGTAGCATTTTTTCTTTGATTCACTTTCGTCCTTGTCCTTGCTTAAGTGATTTTTCTCTCTTTAGGGCCTCTGAACGAGTTTCGAAGAAGTCTACGTAAGCAACAATCCAAGGCCTGTACCTTAAGGTAGATCCTTTTTTTCCAAGGGGATTATGCGATTTGAAACGTTCAATCAGATTTGAAGTCTCACCGATATAAATTCGGTCGTGTTTTGGTGAGTATAAAACGTAAACACAATACATATTTCTAAAAATAGAAAAAGCCGATCAATTTGATCGGCTTTTTCTTAGTAGCGGGGGCCAGACTCGAACTGACGACCTTCGGGTTATGAGCCCGACGAGCTACCAACTGCTCCACCCCGCAATATCTTGGGTTAATTTTGGTCTTTTCTTTCCGTTGCGTTTCAATTCGATAATTGATTCTTTGCTTTAACGAGGGTGCAAATATATATTTTGTTTCTTTGTTGGCAAAATTTATTTTCCATGAAGCATAAAGCGGGTTTTGTCAACATTATCGGTAGACCCAATGCAGGCAAGTCGACGCTGATGAATCAGTTGGTAGGAGAGCACATCTCTATAATCAATCGTAAGGTCCAAACGACCAGACATCGGATCACAGGGATCGTCAATACTGAGGAGTATCAAATCGTGTATAGTGATACGCCAGGTATTCTAGAACCGAAGTATCCATTGCAGAGTAGCATGATGTCTTTCGTAAAGGAAGCAATCTCAGATGCGGATGTTCTGTTACTTCTAGTAGATATTTACGACAAGAATGCTGATTTCTTCGGGCTCGAAAAACCGTTGAAAGAGCTTAAAATCCCTATAATTGGGGTGCTCAATAAAATTGACCTCTCTGATCAAAGCAAGGTTGAAGAGATGTCTGACGCCTTAAAGGAAAAGTTTGGGTTGAAGGAAGTCATTCCTATTTCTGCGTTGCGCAATTTTGGTGTGGATGTCTTAGAAAGAAGAATTAAAGAACTGATTCCTGAATCTCCTCCCTATTATGACAAGGATGCTCTGACTGACCGTCCCATGCGCTTTTTTGTGGAAGAAAGGATTCGTGAAAAAATTCTAACTCATTACAAAAAAGAAATTCCCTATTCCGTAGAAATACAAGTCGAGGAATACAAAGACGAAGAGACCATCGTCAAGATTTCAGCCATTATCTATGTGATGAGGAAAAGTCAAAAAGGGATCCTAATAGGCCACAAAGGTGCTGGACTAAAGCGCGTTGGAACAGAGGCTCGGAAGGATTTAGAAAAGTTTCTCGATAAGAAAGTCTTTCTTCAACTTTATGTAAAAGTGGACGAAGACTGGAGAAATAAAGAAAGTAAATTGAAAAATTACGGATACAAAGCATAAATATGCCCAACATAGTTGCAATAGTAGGAAGACCCAATGTGGGTAAATCCACTCTCTTTAATCGCTTAACCGAGAGCAGAGACGCGGTAGTTGATCCTACCAGCGGGGTGACCCGAGATCGTCACTACGGGAAAGCCGAGTGGACTGGCTGGGAATTTTCCGTGATTGATACCGGAGGTTATACCATCAATAGCGAAGATGTCTTTGAAGAAGAGATTAAAAAGCAGGTAGAACTAGCCATAGATGAATGCAATTCCATCATCTTCTTGAACGATGTTACCACTGGAATAACTGATCATGACGAGGCGATTGCCGCTTTACTGAGAAAATCAGATAAGCCCATTCTCACCGTTGCTAACAAGGTTGATACCAATGATCGCATCGTCCTAGCCTCGGAGTTTTACTCTTACGGATTGGGCGAAGTTTATTGTATTTCCTCTTCAAATGGCGGTGGAACGGGTGATCTTCTTGATGCTTTAGTGGCTACTTTCCCTGAAAAAGTTCAAGAACCAGATGATGAAATCCCAAAGATTTCTGTTGTCGGAAAACCGAATGTGGGGAAGTCATCGTTCATCAACGCACTTCTCGGAAAGGAAAGGAACATTGTGACTGACCAGGCAGGCACCACGCGAGATTCTGTTTTCACGCGCTACAATGCATATGGTTTCGATTTTAATTTGGTCGATACGGCGGGAATTAGAAAGCGAAGTAAAGTCCATGAGGACATTGAGTTCTATTCCGTATTGCGTTCGGTGCGAAGCATTGAAAGCAGCGACGTTTGTATCCTGATCATCGACGCCACTGAAGGAATTCAGAAACAAGACCTCAACATCTTCAGTATGATCGAGAAGAACGGAAAGGGCTTGGTCATTCTAGTGAATAAGTGGGATTTGGTTGAAAAGGATACGAATTCGACCAAGGTATACGAGGACAAAATTCGCGAGCGAATTGCTCCATTTAGCGATGTGCCTATCGTGTTTACATCCGCTCTTACAAAGCAACGAATTCACAAGGCTATTGAAGAGGCTTTAAGCGTCTTCAATCGATTGAAAACACGCATCCCCACCTCTAGACTCAATGAGGTTTTTCAACCAATATTTGAGCATAGGCAACCACCAACCTACAAAGGGAAATTCATTCATATAAAATATGTGATGCAATTGCCTACCAGTAAGGTATGTTTTGCTTTCTACTGCAATCTCCCCCAGTATATTAAGGAGCCCTATCGCAGATTTTTAGAGAATCAATTTAGAGATAACTTCAATCTGGAAGGTATCCCCATAATGATCTTCTTTAGAAAGAAATAATCTGTGTCTGCTCTTCTAATCGAGAGTTTGAACTAGAAAGTTCTATAGCAGCACGTACGAAGTTTTAAAAATAATGAGGTCCCGCAGTTTGGCGGATTACTGGAAAGTCATAAAACAAGTCCGAATATCAAATCTTAAGATCAAGCCGAAGGCATGGCGAAAGGAAGATAGCGGAGACTGAGCAGATATTAATTAGAGGTTATCAATAGAGTCGCGTGTCTTGGCTAGAGACTTCAAGATTTAGGCTCGCGCAGCTCTGAAAGTAAGGAGGCCGCCTTAGGCAGATGACTTTTTTCAGGGCAAGTATATCACAGATATTGGACTCTATAGACGGACTTTAATTAGAGTCCGAAGGCCTTTTTGATATCATCCACGCGGTCGAGTTTTTCCCAAGTGAAAAGTTCAACTTCTAGCTCTTTGGAGATGATTCCATTTCCATTTGAACGAGTGAAAGTCTTTTTAACTATTTCAGGCGTGCGCCCCATGTGGCCATATGCTGCCGATTCGCCGTAGATCGGGAAACGTAACTTAAGGTCACGCTCTATCATTCCAGGACGCAAGTCGAATAGCTCACTTACTTTCTTGGCAATTTCACCGTCAGTCATTTTCACTTTTGACTTTCCATAAGTATCGATGAAAACTCCTGTAGGTTCAACGACACCAATCGCATAAGAAACCTGAACCAAAGCTTGATCAGACACTCCTGCAGCTACCAAGTTTTTGGCAATGTGTCTAGCTGCATAAGCTCCAGAACGGTCTACTTTACTAGGATCTTTTCCACTAAAAGCTCCACCACCGTGTGCACCTTTACCACCGTAAGTATCAACGATGATTTTTCTTCCCGTTAAACCAGCGTCACCGTGCGGCCCTCCGATCACGAATTTGCCCGTAGGGTTGATGTGGTAAACGATATCTTCGGTGAATAGATCTTGAATATGCTGAGGGAGCTGCGCTTTGACGCGTGGGATAAGAATGGTGATCAAATCCTTGCGAATTCGGTCGCACATCTCGGCTTCAGCTTTCTTCTTCGTAGCGTGATCATTAGACTCAGGCATTACGAATTCATCGTGTTGGGTAGAAACCACGATGGACATTATCTTCTGAGGTTGGTGATCATCATTGTACTCGATTGTCACCTGCGACTTTGCGTCAGGACGCAAGTAAGGAATTTCCTTTTCTTCTCTTCTCAACTCGGCAAGAACCAGCAAAATACGGTGAGACAAGTCTAGTGCCAATGGCATGTAGTTATCGGTCTCGTTTGTTGCATAGCCGAACATCATTCCTTGGTCACCTGCACCTTGCTCCTCGGGATTTCCCCGATCTACTCCCTGGTATATGTCGGAAGATTGCTCATGAAGGGCACTCAATACTCCACAGCTATTTGCCTCGAACATGTATTCGCTTTTGGTGTAACCAATGCGCGAGATTACATCTCTGGCTATGTTCTGAATGTCCAGATACGTATCTGATCGTACCTCCCCAGCAATAACGACTTGGCCGGTAGTAACCAACGTTTCGCAAGCAACTTTTGACGTTGGGTCAAAAGCTAGGAAGTTATCCAAAATAGAATCAGAAATCTGATCGGCAATTTTATCCGGGTGTCCTTCTGACACCGACTCGGAAGTGAAGGAGTAAGGCATGAAATTTTTTTATTTGTTTTTAATCGCCTCGATAAAGCAGGCCTATAAAAAACGCATTTTTAGCATTTTTTAAAGTGGTTGCAATAGGCCAAAACTTTCCACGAGAGGACAAAAATAGGAAAAAAGAGACGTTGAGAAACTTTACTTGGACTTTGTCCATAGAGTCGATAGTCTGTGCTAGAAAGTTCGGCAGCCGACTTACCAAAACAAGTGCCTATATCAAGTCTTAAGTTCAAGCCGAAGGCATGGGTTAACGAAGATATTGGGCTCCTTGGATAGTCACTTTTTAGAGTCTGTAAACACACTCAAATAGCTGAACTAGAGGGGTCATTAGCAAGGCGCGCGTAGGTTAGAAATTAAGGGGTTGACTCTTGTCAATACTGTTTTTAAATCAAGCGGAACGTAGATATTGGACTCTATAGACAGACATTATTTAGTCAAGGACTTGAAAACGTCCTCCAATCGACGCTCTTCCTTTCGCAATTCTTCGATATCGAGACCTTCGCGACCAGCCAATTTTGAGAGTTCTCCAGTCAGCCCGCTGCCCTTTTCTGCAGAAACTAAGTATTGGCCTGAGCCTACACTTTTCACTTTTGTTACCCCAGAGATGGTTCGAATTAGCTCGGTGTTCAATTTGCCATTTACATGAAAAAACACCACGTCCGAGACAGCCTCTTCTTTCAAATGGCTCATGCTATCGTCTGCTACAATCTCACCTTTTTTGATGATGATCACGCGATCGCAGATGGCCTCGACTTCCTGCATGATATGAGTGCTGAGAAGAACCGATTTTTCCTTTCCTATTTTTCTGATCAAAGAGCGTATGTCTTCTAATTGATTGGGGTCAAGTCCAGATGTGGGCTCATCGAGAATAAGTACCTCGGGGTCATGCAACATCGCTTGAGCCAAACCGACTCTTTGCTTATACCCTTTCGAAAGCTCACCAATCTTTTTGTGACTCTCAGGTGTCAAGCCCACCGCTTCGATCATTTCTTCTACTCGCTGCTTCTTATTCTTCAGTCCATACATGCCTCCTACAAAAGATAAGTATTCGCGGATGTACATTTCGTAATACAGCGGATTGCTTTCTGGCAAATAGCCCACTCTTTTTCTGACGTCAATGGGTTTTTCATTCACGTCAAATCCCGAGACACTCACTCTACCTTCATCGGCAGGCACATAGGTGGTAATGATTTTCATCATCGTGGATTTTCCTGCACCGTTTGGCCCCAAGAATCCAACTACTTCTCCCTTTTTGACTTCGAAAGAAACACCTTTCAGGGCGGCTTGACTACCGTAATATTTTGAAACGTTTTCGACTTTGATCGACATAGGTGGACGAAATTATACAACTTTCTGTGATCTATGCTACTTTAGCTTCCTCAATGCAGGAAGGGCGCGTAATAAAAAGTACTGGGAGTTGGTACACCGTTGAAACAACGGGTGGAGAGATTATAGATTGTCGTGTAAGAGGGAAGCTGCGGATGAAAGGAATCCGCTCTACAAACCCCGTTGCCGTTGGTGATATTGTCGATTACGATGGTGAGGTTGATAGCTATGCCATTGTCAATATCCACAAGCGGAAGAATTATATCGTTCGCAAGTCGGTCAACCTGTCTAAGCAGAGTCATATCATCGCGGCCAACTTGGATTTGGCTGTAATTGTTGTGACTCTCAAGAACCCGACTACTTTCCCTACGTTTATCGATCGATTTTGTGTTGCGGCCGAGGCCTACCACATTCCCGTTGCTGTCGTTATCAATAAGGCAGATCTACTTGATCAAGAGGAGCTTGAAATGGCAAATCAATTTTTAAGGGTCTATTCTAATTTGGGATATCAAACCTTGATCACTTCCGCTGAAGCTGGCCAAGGGCTTGAGGAGTTCAAGAGTTTACTCGAAAACAAAACGGTTATGCTTACTGGGCATTCGGGAGTTGGGAAATCTCGATTGGTAAATTCAATTGATCCTAACCTCAATGTAAAAGTGGGTGAGATTTCTGATTTTCATCAAATGGGAAAGCATACCACCACCTTTGCACAGATGCATCACCTCAGTTTTGGGGGGTACATCGTCGATACGCCAGGTATACGTGGTTTCGGTTTGGTGCATTTCGAAAAGGAAGAGCTGGCAGGATATTTCCCTGAGATGCGGGAACTCTTGCCCGATTGTAAATTTTACAACTGCATTCACAACAGTGAGCCTAGCTGCGCAGTGAAGGCCGCTTTGGAGACAGGCGAAGTCGCGCAAACACGCTACAACAGTTACCTGAATATGCTTCAAGAAAC
This sequence comes from Cryomorphaceae bacterium, assembly GCA_047633195.1. Taxonomy (GTDB): domain Bacteria; phylum Bacteroidota; class Bacteroidia; order Flavobacteriales_D; family Cryomorphaceae; genus JAKVAV01. Next base: position 64,797 of record JBLIEU010000011.1, read on the forward strand.
CGATGAACAAACGTTTCGAACATGAAGGCAGTCATTCAGCGTGTGCGAAAATCCACGGTAGAAATCGAGGGCAAGACAGTGGGGCAAATTGATCGGGGTCTGAATGTGCTGGTTGGAGTTGGGCAGGAAGATACCGAAGAAGATGCCAATTGGCTAGCAGCCAAAATAGCAGCGCTGAGAATTTTCAATGATCAGGACGGAGTGATGAACCTATCGGTAAATGAAGTTGGCGGAGATGTCTTAGCGATAAGCCAGTTCACGCTTCATGCGAAAACCAAGAAAGGCACTAGACCCTCCTACATTCGAGCTGCGAAACCTGACTTGGCCATTCCACTTTATGAGCATTTTCTAAAAGTGCTACAAAAAGAAGTAGATGGAAAAGTAGAGTCGGGAGTCTTCGGTGCTGACATGAAAGTATTGATTGATAACGATGGCCCTGTGACCATTCTTATCGACACCAAAAACAAAGACTAATGGAGATTAAAGAGCTGCAAGAACAAGTCGATGCTTGGATAAAGGAGTATGGAGTTCGCTATTTCAATGAGCTTACCAATATGGCTATTCTGACTGAAGAAGTGGGGGAGCTGGCACGGATCATGTCCCGACGTTACGGCGAGCAATCAGAGAAAGAAAGCGATAAGAATAAAGACCTCGGCGACGAGATGGCCGATGTGCTCTGGGTATTGACGTGTCTGGCCAATCAAACAGGCATAGATTTGGAAAAAGCCGTTCAGAAAAACTTCGAAAAAAAGACCAAAAGAGATCATTCGAGACACCTTGAAAATCCGAAGTTGAAAGAGGGTGAATAATTTTTGCCTCTTTCGATTTATGCTGGCGACAAGTCCATATGGACTCTCGCTTAATTCCCAGCGAACTTCACCAGTTCATAATTGGTGCTTCTCCCATCCGCAGCTTCTTTCTGAAGCGCACCTTTAACAATCAAATCATTTATATCTCTGATAGCTGAGTCTTTCGAGCACTTGGCCATCTTGGCCCACTTCGAAGAAGTTAACTTTCCTTCAAATCCATCCCAAAGCTGATTCAGTATTTCTTTCTGCCTTTTGTTCAAAATGGTTTTCGAATGCCTGTTCCAGAATTCGGCTTTCGCCAATACTCTTTTTAAAAAAGCATCTGTAGACCTCAAGCTATTTTTTGAGGCAATTCAGAAACCGCATCATCCACTCGGTGATGTCGAGATTGCTTTGTTGGGTCTTTTCCCAAATGGCATAATACTGCTTTCGCTCAAGCCTTATTTGAGCTGACATGCTGCAGAACCGTTGGGTACTTTTGTCCGCTCGTGCCAAAAGTAGATCGGTCAAGGCACGGGCTATTCTTCGGTTTCCATCGTCAAATGGACGGATGGTGACAAACCACAAATGAGCCACCTCCGATTTCAGCAACAAGTCCATCTAATCGATGCATCATTAAAAATGAACACCGCAAAATATGCGACGAATAAGTAATTGTTGCATTCTACTTTTTCGAATTTCTCGAAAACAAAAAAGCCGCTCCTTCCGAAGCGGCTCTAAAATATGCTGAGACCTCTTGGCTATTCCGCCAAGATGATCACTTTGTTGCTTTTCACTTCGGCCACACCGCCATCGATTTCAAAGGTCGTTTCCTTCCCTGAGCCATCAGTTACTTTCACCTGTCCTTTTTTGAGGGCAGAGATAAGTGGAGCGTGACGTTCGAGTATACCCAAACTTCCATCAATACCAGGAACCATCACCGCAGTGGCGTCGCCTGAGTAAAGACTTTCATCGGGTGTAATGATGTCAACGGTCATGTCTTATTTGTTATCAGCGAGCATTTTCTCTCCCGCTTCGATTACTTCTTCAATGTTTCCTTTCAAGTTGAAAGCTGCTTCGGGATACTGGTCAAGCTCTCCTTCGAGAATCATGTTGAATCCTTTGATGCATTCTTCGATAGGAACCAATACTCCTTCGAGACCTGTAAACTGCT
>JBLIEU010000012.1:0-65202 GCA_047633195.1 Cryomorphaceae bacterium
TCCTTTCTTGACAGGAATGCTGAAATGGCCTTCATCAAACTCAACCATTCCTTCCAGTCCATAACGATCATCACGTTGCGCCATGGCCGCTCTGATCTTGTGCTTCATACCCCACACGGGTATGTAATTTTCATCCCCAACGGTCTGCGCATCTCATGAGCTGAGATGGCTTTTCGAGTCATCATCATCAGCGCCATTGGTACCATATCCTTACAGGCAATTTGCTGTCATGCATACCGTGCCACTACAAATCATTGTTCTAAACTTGCAGCCATTGCAATGCCATTCGAACCGCTTTTCCAGAAAGTTCAAGTTCGAACCGCCATACTTTTTGCAGCGCATGCCTTCTTTTTCTCTTCGTTCTTTTATGTCCATTTTACAGCTGAGCTCATCAGGAACTCGCTCGTTGAATTGATATATTTGCATATCAATTTAGATTTGACTACGAATCAATAAGTTTTGATCGAAAACTATTTACGTTGTGTATACAGACTGTATAACATAAAATAAAAGATAAAGATTTCGGCTCTGTGTTAATCCGAAAAGTTAGCGTCTTTTTATGCGCTACGTTTCATACACAAGACCGTTATGGGCAATTGAAAGGCGGGAAAAATATTCCCAATAATGATGATTCTTGGCTTTGGTCTAAATGGACTTTGGTATTGGATAAAATTCACCATAAAAGTTAACGGATATCCTGTTATTTGATTTTGGAGTCACTTTCGAGAGATTCCAAATATATATTGACTCGCTAAAGAGGCTGACGAACTAAATATAAAAAGAAAATACTATTCAATGGCAACAGGATTAACCCTAGGAATAATCGCTTTGCCACCTATGTTTTTTGCACTTGTTCCTTCAATTATGCACTATGACCCTTGCGAATATGAAAGTAGTTTTAGACAAACAGAATGCAACGTGTCGATTACTAAAAGGTATAATGACACTCCAAATTGTAATTATGAAACTGTTGAGATTTAAAACCAATTAGAGACAAAGAATATTCAATGTTGGGTATTTTTTGACTTTGGATGCGAAAATGAAAAGCCAAACAGAACACTGTTTCAAAATGCATTAAAACGTACTTTACACTAACCATAACGCGCATCAGGAATACTTGCTCCACTAGATTTTCAGCCCTGCGGCATCTACCACCCAATTGCTCTGACCAGTCAAGGGTACAAATCCAGGCCTCATTTCTTCGAAAATCTTTTACCTTGCTACCGAGCATTAGCCAAATACCGCACGAGCAATAAACGCACCTTTCTAATCGGCATACTTGGAGTCAGTCTATTTGTTCTTTCTTCCATTGTGGGCGGCCTGCTCATTGAAGGCTATAGCATAACAGGTCAATACATCAGTGAGTCCTATGCCGTAGACACAGAACATGGAGTAGCATTGCGCACCTTTGGGTATATCCCAAGTGGCATACTACTCACCATTTTTGGTTTTCTTGGAGCCAAACATTTTCAGCTGTCAGTGCTCACCAAAGTCGGATTTTATGGCCTCTCCCTATTTTACGTTTTAGGTACGGTGGCAGTTGGGGTATTTCCTTTCGACAGTGGATGCAACAAAGAATTTATTGACCCGAGCATTTCTCAGGTCATTCATAATCTAGCAGGTTTTTTGACCTATGTAATCGTTCCGATTAGCATTGTCTTGATAGGCATTGGCTTAAAGCAATTGCCTAATTGGACTAGACTATCCATGCAAGCAATCGCCTATGGAATCGTATGCATTCTGTTTGTCTTTTTGGTGTTGTTTTTTTTTGACACAAACTCAGTATACCTGGGCTTACGCCAGCGAATGGTAGAGGCGGTATTTATAGCTTGGATCACAACCTGTGCTATTGAAATAAAAAACAAAGTGCCAGCAGGTACAAAGGAATAACAAGATGAAGCCACTTATGGCTTGGCGGCGCTTCTTTACTCCCCCTTCTTTTTCACTCCCTCGCGCTCCTTTGGCGGAAACGCCAATCCATTGCCATCTCTCTCGGCTCTATAATGCGGTGAGAGGATCTCTATTTTCTCTTCGGCAAAAACGTCTTGGATGTGCCCGTAGAGTTCGCTGTAAATCTTAGCGGCTTTATCAGCCTCCTCGGTGTAGCAGTTGATTTGGTAACTCACGTAGAAATCGTCCAAGCTAGTTTGCAGCACAAAGGGTTTGGGTTCCTTGCGCAGCTTATCCGTTCTATCGGCTGCATCGGTCAGCATGGTGTGCACCTTGCGCCAAGGCACATCGTAGCCTATGGTCACCGAAGTGTTGAGGATCAATCCCTCTTCATTGGTATTGGTGGAGTAGTTGTAGGTATTGCCGCTAAGGATAGAGGCATTGGGAATGGTGACATCCTCGTTTTTGATGGTGCGCAGTCGGGTGACCAGCAGCGTTTTTTCAATCACGTCGCCTTGGGCATCGCCTATTTTTACGCGGTCGCCTATTTTGAAAGGGCGCATGTAGGTAATGACCAATCCCGCTATGATGTTTCCAATGGCCGAGCTAGAGCCCAGCGATATCAACAGACCTATAAAGACGCTTACCCCTTTGAACACGTCGGAACCGCTACCGGGTATCAGCGGGAAAACCGCCACGAAGGCAAAGATGATCACCAGAAACTTAAAGAGGTTGTACGTTGGTTTGGCCCATTCGGGGTAAAAGCCACTGAGCACGAGGCTGCCTTTTTCAACTTCGCCCGAGAGGTAGCGCAAAAACCTGATAATGCTTCGCGCAATGAGCACAATCACGATGATGGCAATAAACTCAGGTATGTAACTGATCATTGCGCTCACAAAAGATTTTAGCGGCTCGAGTACATATCCAATCAGCGTTCGGGCTATGCCCTCGGTACTAGGGAAAATGCTAAAGCCAAGAGGCAGCAGAGCATAAACCAAGATGATGAGAAAGACCCACTTGACAAACCGCAGCACTAACCGTATGATATCAGCCAGCCGCGACATCGTAAAGAAGCGATTGCGGGCATTGGTGTAGCCCTTAATCTTTTGTTGGATCATTTTGTAAATCCACAGGTTTCCTTTCGAGATTCCTTTGTTCAGTAATTTGACGATCAAGAAAAATGAAAGGACAAGAGCGACCAGCAGGCCTATGCGCTTGGCAATATCTGCAATGGAGTCTACGCCCAGTCTACTGATGGCGTGGCTTTTAATCTGACCGATTATTTCTGCAGCAAGGTCTTCTTGGTTTAAGCCCTTGCCAATGGTGTCGGCAGGGAAAATGGAAAATGCAGCTTCGCCATTGTAGGTGATTACTATTTCCTCTTTCATTCTGAAGGAATCGAAGGAATCAAACGAGGCATTTTCCGTCGAGATGATTTTTTCTAAGCCCTCGGTTACAGCCTGCGCTCTAGCCTCTGCTGATTTAAACTTGCCTACAGCAGTCAGCTCAAAGAGCACTTCGCCTTCGTGCACGATGGGGTAGGAGCTGAGGCCACTCAGGGTAGAAAGGGAATCCTGTCCCAGTAGGGTCAAGCCAAAGGCCACCATGGTGACCAAGCAAACGAATAGCTTTTTCAAAGTCGGGGGTTGTATGGATACTCTGCTCAATGTACTGTTTTTCAGAAAGGTTTGGTTTAATTGTCGCCTACGCAAAATGCGGCGATTTTGAATGAGAAGGATTGACAGCCAGGCCCGCGCAGGTTTAAAAACCAAGAATTCCGTCTTAGGCAGATGACTTTTTTGAAACAGGTGGACGTGTGACAGCGGACTTTATAGACAGTCGCTACCTACATTGTGATAAAGGTATATTGGCCTTTTACTCTACCTACATCTTTGGCACTAAGGATGAGCACAGGTACTTGAAGCGCATTGGTGATTAACTCTTGCGAGAATCGGTCAAACTGGGGCAATATACTTTCCGAAAAGTGCGCTACAGCAAACAAGTCTGCACCGTGCTGCTCGCCATAATCGTTGACTTCATCTGCAAACGATTTCTTTCCTGGAAGGTTGACTACGGTATGTTTTACTTTTTCCTTATTCAAGTAGTTGTTCGCATGTGCCACATTGATCTTCATCTTTTTCAGCAACCATTCATCCGTTTCGGGCTGGTGAACGATATGAATCTCTGCGTCAAATCGTTTGGCGGCATTGGCTGCAAATTGCACTATTTGTAAGCTCTCCTTGGTTAGGTTTACTGGCATGACAATTCGCTTGATGGTATCTGCAGGTCCTTTGGACTGTGTAACCAGAAAGGGCAAGTCGCCGCTGGTGATTACCTTAATGGCATTAGAGCCCAGTATCTTTTGAAGTCCTTTCTCTCCGTGCGTGCCCATGACCAGCATTTGGAAATCGCCCTCAGCACCCTCTCGAGCGATGTCTTTAAATATGTCGCCGACTATCACCTTGGTGTTGATTAGCGGTCTATCTTCTTCCGCTATGAGCTTCAATAACTCTTTGAAGTTATGCTCGGCGTCAGCTCTTTTGCTTTCCTTTTCGACAATATGAAGAAGCTCTATTTTGGCATCGGCCAATTTTGAGAAATATAGCGCGTGATCTAAAGCGGTGCGGGTGATCGGAGTAAAATCGTATGGGACTAGAATTTTCATTTTTTCTCTTTCTGAGGCCTAAATCTAATGCAATTGTGAAAATAAATTTGGATTACGAGTGAATATTCATCTGAGTCTGTTAGGGATTTAGCCCTCCTCATTTGTACTATATATTTCAGAATAAAAGCATTGTTGTTTGTTTCAGTGCACTGGTGTTGAGTTTAAAAGGGCCAAAATGGTCAAGCCTGATTTCTTATTTTTAATAGGCCACTTTTGTAATATGAAAGCATTTGTTTCAATTCTCATGATGCTCCTCTGTTTCGGAGAACTGTAAGCGCAAATAGAGTTTGCCGATAAAGCGGATGACTATGGATTTGAGTTCCGAGGCAGATCATACGGATCTTCCTGGGGAGATATCAATGACGACGGCTCGTATGAGATTTTTATGTCTTGTCATTACAATGTATCGGAGCCATATTTCACCAATGACTTTCCCAGGCTTTTTCTAAATTCGACCTGCGAGAGCTTATCCCAAGACTTTTATAGTTTCGACACCAATGAGATGGCCGACCTTCATGGGGCTGTATTCTTTGATTATGATGGTGATGATCTTTTGGTTACGTCAGGAGGCTCTTACCACAACCTGTTTTTCGAGAATGATGGTCAGTCTAATTTTACGGACTCATCCGTCGAGCAAGGAATTGATCTATTAGGTGGGAGAGGAAGACAAATGACCTGTTTCGATATCAACAATGATGGCCTTACCGATTTGCTGTTCAATAATGAACAGTCGAACGAAGTACAGTTGGAGTCGCAAATACGGGTAAAGAATTTCGGAGCTGGATACAACTTAGGCAATCAATTTGGCTGGGAAGAAGATCATAGCGAGGCGACTCAGATCACCGATTTAGATGGCGATGGCTCCATCGATCTTTTGGTGTCAAACAGAACATCCATTAAAGTATTGTCGCGGGCTGATCAGGAGGACTTTATTGAAGTCATGTACACGCCTATGGCAAACGTGAGAGACGTAGAATGTGCTGATTTCAACAATGACTTACTCCCAGATATATTCATTGCAAGAGAATCCGTTGGGTCTACTTCAATAGAGATGTTTAACGAGAACGCGATTCACAGCACACATCGGATGCTGCTGGCTAGCTCTCAAACGGGATTTACATTTGAAACGGGCGGAGGACTTTCTATTAGGATTTATCCTTTGACCAATTTTCCCTATATCGTTCACTTGGGTAGCGATTTTGTCTCTCCCGAGTTCTCTATGAATGACTTGGATCCGATTGTCTTGAACCCCGATGCTCCCATAGCTCAAGGTTATCAAGATCCCAATCCCGATTTGCCTGGCGTACATGTATACATCGGTGAAATCAGCGAGAACAATTGGAAGTTCGAAGTAGTGAGCAGCGCCTTCAATGGTAGAATTAGTCTCGATGTGGTAGGCAATGATCCCATTCTAAACCTCATTTCTGAAGGTGTTCCTGAGGTGAGCGATAACATTACAAATATCTTGCTGATCAATCAAGGAGACTTCAATTTCGTTGAATACGACCAATCAATTTTTGAGGCATTGGACAATACCAATAGTGTAACGGTAGGCGACTATGACAATGACGGAGATATCGACTTGTATACCGTCGTATCAAATGCATCAGTGAATTCGTCCAATGTGGTTTATGAGAATGAAGGGGATGGATTGTTTTCTATTGAAACGGATGGTTGGAATACTTTAGGACGCGTTCCTGGCATAGGAGAGTCCGCCACAACGGGAGATATAAATAACGATGGCTATCTGGACCTTTTTGTGGCCAATGGTGCTTCTCGCCACTTTCTCGATAACGCCAAGCATGTATTGTATGTGAACCAAACGTCGAACGACAACAATGAGGTGATGTTCGATTTGGAAGGCGATTCCAGTAATATCGATGGTTTTGGAGCGAAGGTTTATGTGACCGTAAACGGCACAACTCAGCTTAGAGAAATGGCTGGAGGAATCCACGGCATTTGTCAGGATGATCCGCGTCTCCATTTTGGACTTGGGTCGAACGAGACTATTGAGAGTGTTCAAATCCAGTGGCCAAGTGGGCTGATCGATGAATACCAAAATTTGGAAATCAATCAGATTCACACGCTTTTTGAAGGCGATAGCCCACTCTCATCTACTGAGATTAATTTGTACGTTTCATCGCTCTATCCCAATCCTTCAAACGGTAACCGATTCATACTGGAGTTGCACAATGATGACGCCTACATAATTCGCGTAAATGACATTACTGGACGATTGCTTCATTCCGATAAGTTCAGTGGCAATCGATATGCAGGCTACTTGCCTGATCTAAACTGTGGTGTTTACATTATTGAGTTGCGTTCCCTTTCGGGAAATCCTCTTCAGACTATTACTTGGGTAAAGAATTAGATTTCAAAGAATCAAGTTCGGGATCAGGAACTTATACCTTACGAGCACAACTTTCCTCGAATTGGTTTCTATTGTGATCGTTATGCCGCTATCGCTCTGCGTAAAAAAGTGTAAACGAATTGTAAAAGTGCAGCTTTCACCAATCATTGAATGTAAATTGCAGTCATGAAGAAGATGCGTTCTATTCGAACATTCTTGATTCTATTGGTATCCTTTTCGGTATTGGCGTCGACTGTTTCTGGCTCTGATGATGAGTTTAGCAATAAGGTCAATTTGGCTCTCCGGCAAACGGGAGATGCATTGCTACTTCATGAGGGAGACTCAACTTCTGTGGTTCCTCCCATCGCACAAAACGGTGCCAATGAGTACGTGCTCGAAATGAATGATGGTTTTAATTACAAAGAGCTGCCCTATTTTTTGAAAAGGGCACTTAAAGATTACGGCATCGATCAGCCTTATCAGCTGATGGTGCGCTCTTGCGAAACTGGCGCTTTGGTTTTGGGATTCAACCGAGCTGCGATAGAAAGAGATTCTGTGGCCTGCAGAGATCGCAGTCAGGACATTCATTGTGCGATGATTCATATCCAGTTTAGCCCTCAAGAATCGAAAGAGGAGAAGAGCTTTGCAGGTCTTGCGTGGCTTCTCATCCCAGTGGCGGGCTTAGGTGGTATCTTCCTTTTCAGGAAAAAGGAAACCCATCTTCAGGATGAAGTCCTTGAAGAAGGAATGAAATTGGGGAACTATCGTTTTAACTCGAAGAATCAAAAGCTTGCTATTGGCGATCAAGAGTTTGACCTCACCTTTCGGGAAAGCAAATTGCTTAACCATTTTGCTGTTCATGCCAATGAAGTATTGAATCGCGACGATATCATGGCTGCTGTTTGGGAAGACGAGGGTATTGTGGTAGGACGAAGCTTGGATGTGTTTATTTCAAGACTTCGCAAAATTTTGAAAGCCGATTCGTCGGTTTCTATTAAGACTGTTCATGGAGTTGGCTACCGGTTAGAGATTCAGAATTGATCTTACCTTTGTTGGTTTTGGAATAAAAATACCATGACAGATTTCAGAGGCGCTACCCATTTCGATCGTCTAGTTTATCCTCCTTTTTTCTCATTTTTGCTTCTACTCTCATTAGTGCGCTGCGATTCGCCGCAAGCCAATATTAATGGTAAATTAGAAAAGGAGAAACAAGACTACTCTATCGCAATCACTAATCTTAGCGATGAAGAATACCCCGACAATCCGGATATTGGTTTCAGGTCGATAAACTACCAAAACGACTATTTCTTTAGCGGTCTCTTGGTTAAGGCAAATGATGAAGACAAGTTTCTAGTTGATTTGGAATTCAATGGGAGCGATGGGGACATCATTCATTTTCACGATCTCGATATTTCAGAATTCATACCTACCATTCCCGAAGGAGTGAAGAAAGATGATTACTTGAGTTACCTCTCGTGCATCAATCAAGAGTGGAACAGAAATCAAGTTAGGTTTTTGTCTGAGCAGTTTGAGTCCAATAATTCCGAGATCGTTCGGGTCGATATCGCTCGCAATTGCCTGAACGCTTACTTGTGGGAAATCATCGTTTACATAAATGAGGAGGGAAGTACCTTGCCCTACGCTCACGGTTGGTTTGACTTTCCACCCGGACTTTATGCCAATCTTTTTGAAGAAAAGAATGACATACCCTTTGATGAATTCCAGAAACCGATGGAAGATTGGGTGGACCCCGAAAATAAAAAAATCGACTTGAAGCTGTTGCGCTCCGTTCTGGATTCATTGGAAATAAAGCCGACTGATCGTAGCGACGAAATGTATCCCATAGCTGGAGCTAGAGAGAAGAAGTTAGGAGAGATTATTTATCCAACGAGCTTTTCATCCATGCGTGATCTTCAAACCGACTCTGCCTTGTTCGCCACTTTTACGCCGCCAGGATATTACAATAAAGCCGATCCTCGGAAAACAGAACTGGGACGTTTTTATCATCTCGAATCTTCCATTTTGTCTGAGGTTAAAAGCAATATGAATGGCGACACGCTAATTGAGCTAATCCTTCATTTTAGGCACCAGGATGATTCTACACTGACCACCTTGGTACTCGGAGGATTAGATTTTAATGATTTCCCTGCAATTACCGAAGAGGATGCCAATAGCGGATGGAAGAGTTCCATGGGTATAGGGAATCATCCCTTTTACGAATCGTACGATCAGCACATGTCATCACCTTCTGCCCAGAGTCCATATTACGCCATACTTCTTGACGAAGAGGGTAAGTGGCTGGATAGCCATCAGGTCGGCATCGACGGGCCTATTTTTCACTTCTCAGATGAGGAAAGAACACATCTCCATTTGTGGCTGCTGTCATTCGAACGCCATGCATTAGTGGGGCATTATGAGTTTCACATTTAATTTAGGCACAAAACATTGATAGGAAATTCCTATTTTGTCCTCCTTAATCATTTAAATCTATATTTTTATGCAACGTATTGGTTTATTATTATTCGCGTTTTGCTGGACGATGATTGCGGAGGCGCAGGAGAAACCCAATATCCTGGTGATATGGGGAGATGACATTGGAACTTGGAATATCAGCCACAACAACCGAGGCATGATGGGATATCAAACTCCGAATATAGACCGTATTGCAAAAGAGGGTGTCGGTTTTACCGATTACTATGGTCAGCAAAGTTGTACCGCAGGTCGTGCTGCCTTCTTAGGAGGAAATGTACCTGTAAGAACAGGTATGACCAAAGTGGGAATGCCAGGTGCAGAAGAAGGCTGGCAAATGTCAGACGTAACTATCGCTACGGTTCTCAAAAGTTTGGGATACAACACGGGGCAATTTGGAAAAAATCACCAAGGAGATCGAGATGTTCATCTACCGACTATGCATGGCTTCGACGAGTTCTTTGGAAACCTTTATCACTTAAATGCGGAAGAAGAACCCGAAAATGAAGACTATCCTACTGATTTGGTCTTGGCCAACGGAAAGACTTTCGTTGAGGTCTATGGCCCGCGAGGAGTTATCCATAGTTGGGCTGACGGCGATGGCGGTCAGAAAATTGAAGACACGGGAGCCTTGACAAAAAAGCGAATGGAGACCATCGACGATGAGACCATCGCTGCCGCGAAAGAATTCATCAAGAGCCAGGTAGAATCTGGTCAACCCTTCTTTACATGGTGGAATGCCACTAGAATGCACTTTAGAACGCATGTACGTGAGGACCACAGAAACCCGGGTAACGACGAGTATACCGATGGAATGATAGAGCATGACAACCATGTAGGTGAACTATTGGCTCTTCTAGATGAACTTGGAATAGCCGACAATACCATTGTTCTTTATTCTACCGACAATGGTCCACACTACAACACCTGGCCTGATGCAGGAACGACCCCTTTTCACGGTGAGAAAAACAGTTCTTGGGAAGGAGCATATCGAGTGCCTGCCTTCGTAAAATGGCCTGGTAATTTCCCTGCTGATGTGACTGTGAATGGAATTTTTGCCCACGAAGATTGGCTTCCAACATTCGCGGCAGCTGCTGGAGACGATAAAATGGCAGACAAGATCAAAAAGGGAGTCACTTTGAACGGTAGAAACTACAAGAACTACATCGACGGAGTAAATCAACTAGATTACCTTAAAGGAGAAACAGACGAATCTCAACGAAAAGGTTTTATATATGTAGATGACGCAGGTCAAGTGGCCGCACTTCGATACACCGACTGGAAAGCCATGTTTTTGGAAAATAGAGCAGATAAGCTTCAAATATGGTTAGAGCCGTTCATAGAACTTCGTGCACCTTATCTGTTCAACTTGAGAAGGGACCCTTTCGAAAAGGCTATGGTTGGTTCGAATACCTATTACGATTGGTACATCGATCGAGCCTATATCCTTATCGCAATGCAGGGATATGCATTTAACTTTTTATCCACTTTCGAGGAATATCCACCTAGCCAAACGGCGGGAGATTGGAGCCTCAGCAAAGTAGAAGAACAGATCAATAAAATGGTCAAACCGACAAACCAGTAAAACTGATAAGCGAGAAAATACTAAGCCGCTCAATTTGAGCGCCTTTATTGTTTATAATGCTAGGGGACGCTCACTTTTCTTCGGTGACTTTTTCTCTATATTGCAGGCTTAATTTTTAGCCAAACCAGTAATATAAAAATTTATGTTTAACCCCTTAAAGAAAATTGGTGCCGCGCGCATCAACGCAATGGCTTTTGCCGCTATTGCAATGTTTTTCGTCGGTTGTCAACCTACAAGTGAAAAGAAAGAATCAACTCAAGAAGAAAATGACTTCAAGGGTAAGATAGCGCTGGATATTAGAGATTCAGAAGCAGATTGGTCGGCATTTACCCCGAAGTCGGCACCTGAAGGCGCACCGAATATCCTTTTCGTATTGTATGATGATACGGGACTTGGCGCATGGTCTCCATACGGTGGGGCCATTAACATGCCCACGATGGATCGTCTGGCTGAGAACGGATTGACTTACACGCAATGGCATACCACGGCGCTCTGCTCACCTACGCGCTCTACTATTCTTACGGGTAGAAACCATCACCTCAATGGTATGGCTTCGATTACCGAAACAGCCGACGGATACCCAGGGTCAAACGGTAGAGTGCCCGATGATTGTGCTCCTTTTGCACAAATCCTTCGCGACAATGGTTGGAGTACTTTTTGGATTGGAAAGAACCATAATGTACCTGAACAAGATGTTGCTCCAGGTGGTAGTCGCAGCGAGTGGCCTACTCAAATTGGTTTTGACCGTTTCTATGGATTCCTAGGTGGCGAAACCAACAACTGGTACCCTGACCTAGTAGAAGACAATCACTTTATCGAAGCACCTGCTACTCCTGAAGAAGGGTACCATTTATCTAAAGATCTCGCGGACAAAGCGATTTCAATGCTGCGGAACAAGAATGCGACAAATCCATCGAAGCCTTTCTACATGTGGTTCAACCCAGGAGCGAACCATGCCCCGCACCACTCACCTGCAGAGTACACAGCAAAGTATGCTGGGAAATTTGATGAAGGTTACGATGCATACCGCGACTGGGTTGTTGCAAGAATGAAAGAGAAAGGAATTCTTCCTGAGAATACCGACATGGTTGATTTCAATCCAATGCAGGAAGATATGGCCAACGCGATTGATTTTGTGCGTCCATGGGATGAATTGAATGCGGATGAAAGAAAATTGTTCTCTCGCATGGCTGAGGTTTATGCTGGTTTTTCAGAATACACGGATGCTCAAGTGGGAAGAATCATTGATTATTTAGAAGAAACCGGTCAGCTAGAGAATACAATCGTGCTTTACGCTGCCGATAACGGTGCCTCAGGGGAAGGAAGCCCGAACGGATCGGTTAACGAAAACAAGTTTTTCAATGGCTATCCTGACGAATTAGAGGAGAACATGAAGTACCTCGAGGTATTGGGCGGACCTGATACCTACAATCACTTCCCGACGGGATGGGCGGCTGCATTTTCAGCACCCTTCAAGATGTTCAAGCGCTACTCTCAATATGCGGGAGGAACGAATGATCCATTGGTGATTTCTTGGCCAAAAGGAATTAAGGCAAAAGGGGAGATTCGCCATCAATACCACCATTCAACTGATATTGTTCCTACGCTTCTCGAAGCCTGTGGTTTGGAGATGCCTGACGTGTACAATGGTGTGGAGCAGACCCCACTTTCAGGTGTGTCTATGGTTTATTCGTTCGATGCAGAGCCTGATGCAGCTACTCAAAAAGAGGTTCAATACTACTGCATGCTCGGAACAAGAGGAATCTGGAAAGATGGCTGGAAAGCCGCTGCAGTTCACGCTCCGATCAGCGGAAAAGGAAACTTTGATCAAGATGTTTGGGAATTGTACCATGTAGCCGAAGACCGATCTGAAAGTCACAATTTGGCTGAAGAGAATCCTGAGAAACTTCAAGAACTCATCGACGAATGGTTCAAGCAGGCAGAGATCAATAAGGTATTGCCATTGGATGATCGCGGTGCGTCTGAATTATTAACCATCGAGAGGCCTGCTCAAGAGGCACCTCGCGATCGATATGTATACTACCCAAATACAGCTCCAGTTCCTGAAGGTGTTGCGGTAAATGTTCGCGGAAGAAATTTCAAGATTTTAGGAAATGTAGAGATCAAAGATGCTGATGCTAGCGGTGTTATTTTTGCACATGGTTCCCGTTTTGGCGGGCACTCCTTGTTCATCAAGGATAGCAAGCTTCACTACGTTTACAATTTCTTGGGCATTAAGCCAGAGCAAGTATTCGTTTCAAATAGAAAGTTGGTACCTGGAACGTATACTCTCGGAATGGAATTCTTTCGTGAGAGTGCTGGTGAGTATGGGGAGTCTATTGGAACTATGAAACTCTACATCGATGAAGATGTGGTAGCTGAAGGTCCTATGAAGACCCAGCCTGCTAAGTTTACCCTTTCGGGAGATGGTCTCTGCGTAGGATTCGATAGCGGTGATGCTGTTAGCGAATTATACAAAAGCCCAGGCGAGTTTGAAGGAGGAATTATTCAAGGAGTAGGAGTGACCGTTGAGGGTACACCTTACATCGACTTGGAAGCAGAGGCTAAGCGTCTGATGATGACACAATAAAGGGTCCGTGAATAGAATTTTTAGGGGAGCTTCGGCTCCCCTTTTTTTATGAAAATTTCAGGGGTGCCAAATCACTTCCGTAACTCCCAACTCTCCATATATTCTAAAGGTAAATGAACCTTTTCGTACCAGTGCGATGGGAATGGTCTGAATTGGATCAATGGTTTCTGAATTCCAAATGATCTTATTGCAAGAGTCGATGAGCTCTAACCTATCAAAGTTATCAGCTGATTTAAGGTAGTAAAAGGTCGAGTCAGTCGAGATTTCCAAGTCGCTCTGCCACCGAAATTCATGAAAGTCATCTGTTGCTTCTTCGAATAAAAAGGAGGTGTCAGCAGCTACTTGGGCCAATAGGGTAAAAGGGAAAAGGACAAGAATAATGTTGGTTAGAACTGTTTTCATAGCGACCCTGATTGATACTAAGCTAGCAAAAAATATTGAATTGGCTTAACCCCCCTTTTTGCTCTGTCTGTTTCGGTAGTAAATAGTTTCAATTCAGTGATAGACCTTTATTATATGATAGATTGATTTTATACGCTGCCAATCCCGTCATTTGTATAAAATATAAGATCATGAGACTCCCGATAATCAAGCACCTCAACGAATTTGTAAAAGAAAACGACGAAGACTTCATCCAAGAAGCTATTCAAGTCTTGGAAGCTTTGGCAGAAGCCAAAGGAATCAAAGACGAAGAACTAGAAGTAATGGGCGAGTTACTCTCAAATATGTATGGTGCTCTCGAGGTAAGAAAGTTGATTGAGGAGCAAAGCATGTCTGACAAAGACGCTCTAAACACCTTTATGAAAAGGGTGACGGGGGCAGTAGAGAAGTAATTTAGTACCTAGTATTGAGTAACTAGTCGATAGCCGTTTGATGGAAGCTCGTAAAACCGCAAAATTTTCACTGGAGACTGCACACTGATAACTGATAGAAGCCCTCATTAAACATTCATTTCATCAGCTACTAAAGACTAGATACTAACAACTATTCAAGACTTACACTCTTCACATTATCATCCGTAATCCTTTCAATTAAAATCCGTCGTGGGTCGATGGCGGCTTTTGCCGGAAGGCTATCGACAATCATGGTGACAGTTGAATTCTCTTCGTCGAATTTCACGCGTTTCCAAGCCATCAATTCTTCCTCATCGCTATCGGCATAAACTCCGATGTCGATCCATTCTTTCAGCGCGACTTGAGTCTCGTTCCCTAGCGTGTCCGCATACATTTTGCGAGCCATCACATCCATTTTGACTTCGTACTGTCCGTTGTCGAGTTTGGTCATTCGGGCTTCTTCCAAACGTAAATCGTAAAGTGTAATCTCCTTGAACCAATCATTGATGAGGTAATTCAAACTGTCTGGAACGCGAGGCTCTAAATGCCTTAAGAAGTCATGCGAATTGGGGTAGGGCGGTTCTGCGTATCGATACTCTTCCAAAAATGATCTCAATGCCGCATTCACCGAATCGGCACCTATGTAATCCTGCAGCGCATAAAGTATAACTGAACCTTTCCCGTAATGGATGTACCCCTGGTTTTCGACTTTGTAGAGCGGTAGTTCTTTTTCACTTTCACTCGTTCTTCCGCGCAAGTAACGGTTGTAATCGTACTTCATGAAGTTCTTCATCTTCATGTCGTCCGATTCCTGTCTAAGCGTCATCAAACTGGAATATTCAGCGAAGCTTTCCGTAAGCATCGTTCCCCCCTGCATATCAGCAGGAACCTCTTGATGCGCCCACCACTGGTGTGCCATCTCGTGAGCAATTACCGCGTCGACCACGTTGTTTTCGGTTTCGTCTTCCAGGTTGGTGATAAATCCAAAACTCTCCGAATAGGGCATGGTACCTGGGAAAGCTTGCGCAAAAGTGGAGAAGCGAGGGAACTCCAAGATCCGTGCTTGCTTGTGGTAGTATGGGCCAAAATTCTCTTCGTAATAAGCCAGTGATTTTCTCACCGCACTGATCATTTTTGGGACGTTGACCTCGTGTCCGGGATGGTAATAAATCTCAATATCGATGTCGTTGTATTTCTCACGTGCTACCTCATATCTAGCTGACATGAAGTTGTAGAAATTCAGAGAGGGTTGATCCAACTTATAGTGGAAATACTTTCTGCCGTCTTCTTCCCATTCTTTAATCAACGATCCAGGTGCTACTGCTATTTGATCTATTGAAGTGGATATAATCGATTCTACTTCTACCCAATGAGAAATATCGCCTGTAATGTAATTACTGTTGCACGTTACACCACAGTTTTCTTCCAAATCAGGCGTGCGCTTTTTGCGCGGAAGGCCAAACTTCTTTCGGTCGTTTTTATCACTCAGCTCGGCATTGGCCGAATAGCCCAAACCTGGCATAACCGAAAAGTTGTTTAGAAAAGTACCGTTTGAAACGATCGATGTATTTCCTTGAGAATTTGAGAAACCTTTGGTCACATAGTCATTCTTAATGCTAATCTCCTTTTTCTCTCCAGGCTGCCAAGATTCACTCATGGTGTAAATCTGGAAACCGAGAATGGTGTCATTCATTGCCAGTTCAGCACCTGGAATGCTGATTTCTGTGTCCCAAGCTTGACTTAAATTGAAGAAGATGGAATCGATGGCCACGTCTTCGTCGTTCTCAAAAATGGCATTCGCTCTTACAAATACATCTCGATCGTCAGGATGAATGTCAATCTCATACTTGATGGACTTCATTACAGGCAGGGGATGATTCTCGTACTTTTTGTAAGCCAATTCGTAATCAACGACTAACTGCTCACTATCTGCGATGCTGTTGTACGAATTGAGGATCTGAGTATTGTAAAAAACCCAACCTCCAACTGCAATCCAAACGGCGGCTAGCACTATCATACCATTTCGGTAGCTTCCGCTAAAGTTGGCAATAGCCATTTTGTACTTCTCTTTAAATCCGGAGACAGCACTGCGAGGCCATAATAAGGCGGCTGTTGCCAATAGAATAATGGCAAAAAGAAACCAGTACAGATTGAACCAAAGTGTTCCTGTCATTCCTGGACCGAAGCCACTCATATCCGAATAGAATATGCCTGGAGCACCTCCAGGGAACAGCATATTTGACCGCCACTCGAAGATAAGGCCACCAATGATATCCCAAGTAATAAAGAACAGTATTCCAGTAAAGTAACCGATGTAGCGGTTGTTTGTCAAAGTTTGAATGAATACGAAAATGGCGGCAAATACAATGTATCCAGGCAGGGTATCCACAAAGAAATCGATGAAGTATATGTCTAGCTCAATAGCCGTATAGCCTCGAAAAATTTGGGATAGTATTCCCATGAAAATGAAGATGACTTGCAGCAGAGTCACTGATACCACCAGAGAACTCATTTTTGCCAAAACCGAAGCAAAAGTGCTGTGCGGTGTTGCGTTAATGACTTCCTGAATATTGGATGTGCGGTCTCTCCACACGAGTTCTCCGCTAAAGAATACCAGAATAATAATTAGGAAAAGACCAGTAGCTCCAGCAATGTCGTCGATCACCTTGTAGGTGACGGGATAACTCTGCAAACCAAAGTAATCGTAGCCTTCCAGCAAACTCACGAAAAGTAGAATTATTCCAAAAATGGAAAGGATTTTAAAAGCTGAACTTTTGACAATACTGAGAAAGCTTGTGGTGAAGAAGCTTTTGAATTGGAGCCATCCCAGCCCTCCTTTAAAATTCTGGTTAACGGATGGCCGCGATATATTCGCTACCACTGTTTTAACCTCGGGGATAAGACCTTTCTTTTTTCGGAATTTCATCTTTTCTCGGAAAGAGAAAACCTTGAATGAAATGATCGATACAACGACTCCTATCGTCAGCCAAAGCAGTCGGTTTTGCATAATGATACCCTCAAAACCAGGGCTTAAAGTGTTTCGTTCAGCAGGTGTAAAGTAACGGCTGTAAACGCTGTAAGTCCTAAGAGCAAACATGTCGACCAGTCCTGCCAAGGTCTCATTGTCGATATCGGACAGAAATGTCCCTGAGGCTAAATACACGACGATAAGAGCCATAGCTCCAACGAAAGAAATGATGGTGCTCTTGAAGCGATGTGCCAAGAAGAAGATAATGGAACCTGCGATGAACATGTTCGGTAGGATGAACATGAAGTAATTTGAAGCAATGGTTTCGAAAAAGAAGGGGCCAATTCGATCCGCATCCAGCCATCCAGCGGCAGGGCCAATTATTGCTCCGAGCCCGGCACCAAAGAAAACTCCCATGAGGGGAATACTTGATAAGACAAGCGCTCCTAGAAATCTACCCCAGAAATATCCGCTCTTTTTGATCGGGAGCGAAAACATGATTTCGTTAAATTGATTGTTGTGATCGCGCAGGGCTGCACTGTTAAAAAAGGCCGCTGCAAATAACAATCCGAAGATTCCCAAGATCAAAACGAAATTGGTCAGGGTATGAGGGCTGTTCTTGTAAACATTGCCCACTGCTCCACCAATCTGAACATTGTCGCTGGAAACGGCTCCGAATGCCAATACTGCCACCAACAGAAAGAATACATACACCATCGGACTCTTGAAGGCCGACCGCAGCTCTAGCTTAAAAAATTCTCCAAACATAGCTTATACGGTTTCTGGTTGATTGATCTTAACGAAGAATACGTCCTCTAAATTCGGCTCAACCGAGTTGAATCCTGCTCCAGGACTTGAGTCGCTGAGTACATGGATTTGTGGTCGCCCTGCTACCATCTTATCACTAATCACATCCATCGATGCTTTGAGTGAGTCGAGTTCTTCGCGCTCTACCAGCTTGGCCCATACTTTTCCGCGTAGCTCGTCAATCACTGTAAATGGTGACCCTTTGTACACGATTCGTCCCAAATTCATAATTGCCATTTCTGAACAAAGCTCTCTAACGTCTTCCACAATGTGGGTAGAGAGAATCACGATTACTTCTTCGCCCACATCGGCCAAGAGGTTGTGAAAGCGATTTCGCTCACCGGGGTCAAGGCCCGCAGTGGGCTCATCGACGATGATCAATTTTGGGTTGCCGATCAATGCTTGAGCAATACCTACTCGTTGTTTCATTCCACCCGAAAAGCCCTTGACGCTTTTATTGCGCTTGTCGTAAAGATTTACCTTTTGCAAGAGATACTTCACTAACTCCTTGCGCTCTTTGCCACTGGCGATTCCCTTTAAAATAGCCACGTGATCGAGCAATTGCTCGGCCGTTACTCTTGGGTAAACACCAAATTCCTGTGGCAGATATCCCAAGAGCTTTCGCACCTCAATCGGCTGATTTAGCATATCAATATCGTCAAGCATTACGGTTCCTGAATCGGCCTCCTGCAGGGTGGCTAAGGTCCGCATCAAACTTGATTTTCCAGCGCCGTTTGGCCCTAGGAGACCGAACATGCCATTCTTTATTTCCAATGAAACATTGTCGAGCGCTTTAACCCCATTCGGGTATGTCTTGCTGAGATTTTCTATGCGTATTGTAGCCATCTGCGTTGGTGTTTAGGTGGTGCAAAATAGACATGGATATTTAGAGACTTCCGTTTTTATGATAAATTGTTTTACACAAATGAGGACCGGATGGTGAGTAGGATGAACGGTAAGAAGTTCTTTTCGCTAGGAGTCGATACTTACAAAAACCTAACTTTGGCCCATGAACCTAATCGAAGCATTCCGAAAGAACGAGACGTTCCAAAATGTCGATGATAAACATCTGCAATTTTTGGTCGATCATGGAGAGGTAAGGAAATACAAGAAAGGGGAGTACATCTTTAATGTTGGGGATGCCGCCGACGAGCTACTCTATATTTTGAATGGCCGTTTCCGACTGATTTTTACTCAGAATGGCGAACAGCGAGAAATTGCGATGATGACCCAATACGATATTTCGGGAGTCTTGCCATACAGTCGAATGACCCATGCTCAAGGTGCAGCTGAATGCCGTGAAGAAGCTGCGCTTTTTGCCATTGATAGAAAACACTTTCGCGAAATGATTGTGAGCCATGAACCGCTCGCCGAAGCCTTGGTTCACCACATGGCTTCACGCATTCGGAGTTTTACCCAATTGCGCATGCAAGATGAAAAGCTGATT
This sequence comes from Cryomorphaceae bacterium, assembly GCA_047633195.1. GTDB lineage: Bacteria > Bacteroidota > Bacteroidia > Flavobacteriales_D > Cryomorphaceae > JAKVAV01. Next base: position 19,605 of record JBLIEU010000012.1, read on the forward strand.
TCATTGGGAAAGCTCTCAGCAGGGCTTGCCCATGAATTGAACAATCCCGCTAGCGCCATGGTACGTAGCTCCGAGGAGTTAGTCAAACACCTCAAACTTCTGCCCGATGGATTCAAGCAGGTGATGAAGTCCAATCTTGATCCAGACACAGTCGATAAAGTGAATGATTGGCTCTTTGCCATTTTGGAGAATGAGCGTCCCTCGCTGACATTGATGCAAAGAAATGACCGAGAAGATGAGCTTTCAGATCTTTTGGAAGAATATGGGTTAGAAGACCCTTACGAGTTATCGGAAGAATGTGTGGATTATGGCCTCTGCAGGGATGATGTTGAAAGCCTTCATCAACTCACTGGCGAAGGTGATTTCCATACAGTCATTCATTGGGTGGTCAATAACCTGAGCACTGAGCGGATGGTGGAAGAGATTCATACATCGGCCGAGCGTATCTCGACTCTGATCGGGAGTATTAAAGAATACAGTCACATGGACCGTAGCCAAGATCGGCAGGACGTGGATATTAATGCGGGATTGAAGAGTACCATTACCATGTTGCGTCACAAGGCGAAGAATGCCCAGATAGAAGTGGAGGAAGCCTATTGCAGTAGTATCCCACATTTATCTGGTTTTGCAGGTGAGTTGAACCAAGTATGGACCAACATCATCGACAATGCGCTTGATGCAATGGATGGCGGCGGAAGATTAACCATCAGAACAGATTGGATTGAGCCCAATGTTTGTATCAAAATAGCCGATACTGGATCAGGGATACCCGATGACATTCAAAGCCAAATATTTGATCCCTTCTTTACGACAAAATCTATCGGTAAAGGCACAGGACTGGGATTGGACATTGTCAATAAAATAATATCTCGTCACAATGGCCGAATCGAATTAAAATCGAAACCGGGCAATACAGAATTTACCATAACCTTACCTGCAGTAGAACCGATATAAATGGCAAAACAACCTTTAATAATTGTAGTAGATGATGACCCTCAAGTGCTGAGGGCCGTTTCGAGAGATCTAAAAAAACAGTACAGAAAAGAGTACCGCATCATTAGTACCGATAGCGCTAAAGAAGCTTTAGAAACTCTAGAAGATTTAAAGAAAAAGGGTGATGAAGTAGCGCTTTTTTTGAGCGATCAGCGCATGCCTGAAATGCAAGGAGTCGACTATCTGGAGAAGGCCGCTGTTTTTTACCCAAATGCTAAACGTATTCTCCTCACTGCATACAGCGATACCGATGCGGCTATCAAAGCGATCAATGACGTCCAGCTCGATTACTACCTGATGAAACCTTGGGATCCGCCAGAAGAAAAACTCTACCCGGTTCTGAACGACCAACTGGAAGAGTGGAAAGCGAGCAACAACTCGTCGGTTGGAGGTTTGCGATTATTGGGATACCAATATTCTCCAAAGTCGCACAGCGTAAAGGATTTCCTTTCGGGAAATCTCTTTCCCTACAAATGGCTAGATGTAGAAAATGATCCGGTTGCTGCCGAAACTATGATGCTACATGGCATTGATCACAAGAAATTGCCAGCGGTAATTTTTGAAGATGGTGAAGTTCTTCTGGGTGATGACCTCAGTCCAATTGCCAAAAAATTGGGTCTTCAACTAACTGCAAAATCAGCGATGTACGATGTAGCCATCATCGGCGCAGGACCTGCTGGCCTTGCTGCAGGAGTGTACGGAGGAAGTGAGGGATTGAACACTGCCTTGATTGAAAAGCGCGCTCCTGGAGGTCAGGCAGGTACAAGTTCGCGTATTGAGAATTACCTCGGATTTCCAAATGGGTTGAGTGGAGCGGATTTGAGCCGAAGGGCTATCTCCCAAGCCACCAGATTTGGAATTGATTTTTTGGTGCCTCAGTCTGTGGATGATATTGATTTCAAATCGGGGTACAAGTGCTTGACGATGGTTGATGGTACTCATTTGCATACTCATGCTGTTATCATTACTACTGGAGTTTCCTACAGAATGCTTGATTCAGCTGGACTACAAGATTTCACGGGAGCAGGTGTTTATTACGGAGCTGCTACCACCGAAGCTGCGGCGTGCAAAAACCAAGACGTTTTCGTAGTAGGGGGAGGTAATTCTGCCGGTCAAGGAGCAGTCTATCTGAGCAATTATGCCAAGCATGTGCACATCCTTCTTCGGCGCGACAATATTCGCGATACGATGTCAAGTTATCTGATCGATCAAATTGATTCTATTGAAAATATTACCATTGAGCCTTTTCGGGAAATAGTCAAGGCTATGGGAGATGACCGATTACAGAAATTGGAAATTAAGGATAATCAGAAGGACACTACTTACGAGGCAGACGCTAGGGCATTGTTTATTTTCATTGGCGCAAAGCCCTATACCGAGTGGCTGCCGCCGATTATTTTGAAAGATCCTAGAGGCTTTGTTTTAACAGGTCGAGATCTATTGAATCATCCTGATTTTAAGAAGGGTTGGCCGCTCAAGCGCGATCCATTTTCTTTGGAAACTTCTGTGCCTGGAGTATTTGCAGCGGGCGATGTCCGCTCGGGAGCCATGAATCGGGTGGCCTCGGCAGTAGGAGAGGGCGCAATGGCTGTCTCGTTTACCCATAAGTATTTGGCAGAGGTTTGATTTCGTAATTGATATCTAGTAGCTCGAATCTCGCTGCTGATTCAGCAATGTGTATACCAGCCGACACGTAAGAATTATCTCAGGGTGGTACAGATATACTTAATTGTATACTTGCTGATCGGGAATCCTGAGCGATTGCCGGTCGTTTTTTGCCAGTTTAAATAGACCCTACAAACGAATATACTATCATGAGGAAGTACTCTTTTTTTCTACTCTTGTTTCTAGCGGGCTGCATCGGTACCGATGAGGTTGATGACCCGATCGTAGGTGAGTCGATTGTGTTGGGTCAAGAGCAGATTTCTATGCTTATTGGCGATTCAGGTCAAGTGACCGCCACATTTTTTAATCGCTATGGAATAGAAGAAGATGCCCAATTAATCTGGGAATCGTCAAATGAAGCCATTGCAACCGTAGATATTTCCGGACTTGTAATAGGACAGGGGCTTGGTCAAGCCAATATGACTTCTTCCGTAGGAAATACGACCAGTCTTCCTTTGCTTGTTACCATTGTGGAAGATGAACAATCCGTTGCTCAAGTGTCCATCTCTTCTCCTTCTGGGAATCAAATTAGCATAGGTCAAGAAGTAAATCTCACTGTGGGAGTTTTCAATGTGCTTGGCGGCCTTATTGAAGGTTTGGAAGTTGAATACACATCTCTCGATCCCGATTACCTTTTGGTAAATGAAGACGGAGTGGCCACGGGAATTGCAAACGGTTTTGGCCGAATAGTAGCAACAGTGAATGGTATTCAAAGCAACACCCTTGGAATTCAAGTCGGGCAAACCAGCAGAACTGGAACTTTCACAGGTGCCAATGGCTACGACGCATCTGGTGCCACTGAACTTTTCCTAGCCGATAATGGAGACTTGATGCTCAAGTTGGAGGATGACTTCGATACCGATTTTGCACTCGGGACTTTTATCTACTTGAGCAACTCTACCCAAGGAAGTGTAACCAGAAACGAGGGCATTGAAATACAAGAAGTAAGTTCAGGTGGAGCTTACCTTTTTAACGTGTCCGCTATCGATCCAACGGTCAGTATTGACGATTTCAATTATGTAATTGTTTTGTGTAAACCTGCAACAATAACCTTCGGTTATGCCCAACTCGACTAATATGAAAAAGCTATTCTTACTTCTGGTTTTGGGTTGCGTGCTTTCTTCTGCCACCGCTGGTGGCGGTTGGACTTACGTCAAAGGAAAGGGCTTTGTAAAGCTGAGCCAAAACGCCATTCTTAGCGATCAGCTTTTCAATCCCGATGGAGACATTATTGATATTACGACCATTGGTTACTACGCAACTTCGGTATACGCTGAATACGGACTAACTGATAAGCTCACGGCCATTGCCTATGTGCCTTTCTTCACCAGAAATACATTGAACAAGACGCAGTTTCGTTTTTCTGGAATGGAAATCCCGGGAGATGAATTGAATGCTTTCGGAGATGTCGATCTATCGCTGCAATATGGTTTTTACAAATCCGATACATGGGTAGCCTCAGTGCGGGTTTTATTCGGGTTGCCAACTGGAGAAGTCTCTGGTGGGGAAACAGGAATTCTTCAAAGTGGAGACGGTGAATTCAACCAGATGATTCGTTTTGACGTCAGTCGTCCTATTTCTCAAAATGCGTGGATTTCCGTGCATGCGGGATTGAACAACCGTACCAACGATTTCTCTGATGAGTACCGATTGGGAGCTGAAATTGGCACAAAGGTTTGGTCCAATTTCCTGGCTATTGCCAAAGTCGATGTCGTACAGTCATTTTTCAATGGCGATGCCGATCCATCACAAGGAGGAACGATTTTCTCTAACAATACCGAGTTTATCAGCCCATCACTGGAATTGGCTTACGAGATGAAAAACGAGATTGGTTTTTCCCTTTCCGCGGCAGGAGCTTTTGCGGGCAAGAATATCTTGGCGGCGCCGAATTATGGGGTAGGGGTTTACAAGAAGTTTTAAGTTTTTGCTCAGTCAATGCCTGTCGTCATCATTCATGTTTTAATAGTTTCAACATGTGAAGAGGGTAATTCGGTTGATTTTTTAGTGAATCGGAGGAGTAGCCTTTGCGGCAAAGGTTACTGTGGCTCCCGAAAGCGGACAACTCGCATTAAATAATTTGAGATACACCTGCGGCGCGGGTTTGCGTTTTGCCATTGATCCCGAAGATCGGATCAACATCAGGCTAGACATGGGAGTGGGCGAGGAGCCCAACTTTTACCTCACTATTGGGGAATCATTTTAGCCTATTGCTCGTTCAGCGTCCAGCTGTAATCCATAAAGTCTACTTCCGCATCGGCATTGGCTTTCACTTTGCTGTAGCGGTTCACGTATTCGACTCTACTTTTTGCTACATCCTTAAAATCTCCCCAGTACCAGTCCAAGAGTTTTGAAAGCTCGATTTTGGTAGCCGTAATTTTATTCTTTTTGGGATTGTTGAAGAAGTACGTCGCCTCATCTTCGAGTTGAGCGTCTAGCTTTTCTGCGGTAAATGCCTCGTTCCTCAATCTCGGGCAACTCACGGCTGCACACACAAGAGCGAAGTGGATTCGCGGTTCGGCAAATTGCTTCCGAATGATGCCGTGCTCCAAGTTATTCAAGTCGTAAGTTTCACCCTCGATCTCGATGAACTTGATATCCCATGGTGTATTTACAAAAGGAATCTTTCCAGCGATGTCTTTGATAGATTCCACGGGATAATACTTTACAATGAGTTTTACGGTAAAGGCATTGTAGGCATTGATCCAATAAGCCAATCTTTCATCTTCACTCCAATTTTTCTCGTTGGGGTGATTTTCACTCAACAGCTCAAGGTACTTGTTCAATTCAAGGCTGTCTTTGACCATGCCCTTGTAGTTGACCATTCCTGTTTCGTCCACATGTTTCTTAAGGAGCATATCCCACGTGGCGTGGCTTACTGGTTTGGAATCTGAATCAACATCACCCACACCAGAACATGCAGTGACTAACAAAATTGAAAAAAGAAGCGAGATAACTCTGGTCATAAATCTGATGTTATGAATTGCGCGTATTATGCCTACGTTCGCAACTCTAATTTGGATTACACATTGGCAAATACCGTTCCTGAAATATCGATAATAATTCCCACCCTAAATGAGGAAGAGCACATTGGAAGGTTGATCCGTCACTTGACCGACAATGATCATAAAGTTGAGATTATCATTGCCGATGCAAACAGTTCGGATAAAACGGTTGAAATCGCTGAAAATATGGGTGTTCAAATTGCTAAACTGAACCAGCCTTCGCGGCCAAAGCAACTCAATAAAGGTGCTCGATTGGCAACTGCCGACCTTCTGTATTTTGTCCATGCAGACACGCTTCCGCCGAAGGATTATGCCAATCAAATCTTGTCGGCTTCCGCCGATGGAAAAACCTTCGGTTCTTTTCGATTTCGGTTTGATTCGGATCGAAGAGCGTTGAGGTTTAACTCTTGGTGGACCCACCTACCTATCATGATAGCCAGGGGAGGAGACCAAAGCCTCTTTATTTCGCGTAAGCTTTTTGACCATCTAAATGGCTATCAAGAAGATCACGTTGTGATGGAGGACTACGACATCATTATACGTGGAAAGAGGATAGCAAAGTTTCGGCTTTTGCAAGATGACGTACTTGTGTCTGCGCGGAAGTATGAAGAAAATCCATATTGGAAGGTGAACAGTTCGAATTTTATCATTTTTTCTTTGTATTATCTGGGATTTAGTCCTGCAAGACTGCTCCGTCTCTACAAAAAGTTAATTCGGCATTCGAAGTCATAAAAAAAGGCATCCTTCACATGTGGATACCTTCTAATTTCACGTATCCAGTACTATCTATAATATAGGGTAGTAAATCCTTGTAACCCACATCGTAGAATCAGGCTCATTAGCAGGGCCTGTGACGTACACTTCCCACGGCGGCCCAACCATTTCAAGGCTATTTGTTTCCATATACGCAGCGACTGCATTGTGGGCTCCTTTCCCGCCTTCATATGATCCCATGTATTCACATTCTACGGCTTTTCCTTCGTGCGACATTGCTTTTTGGATATCTCCTTCTCCAGGTTTTTCCGATTCACAAGCCATACCTACGGCCACCTGAGCTTTATCGTTTTCTTCATCCCATACTTTGTAAATGGCTAGAGGTGATTCCAGCATATTTTGGGTGTCAGCGCCAAGATAAGCTCTGATCTTTTCATACTTGTCTCTGAAGAAACTGCTTTCCATGTTTTTAATACTTGTTTCGGCTTCGATGAAATAAACGGGCATAGCCTTAATTTCTATAACTGACATTGGCGTTCCAGGCATATTCGCTGCCTTTTCTTCCGCAACTATTTTCAGCATGTCAAGACCTCTTTGGAAATCCTTTCCCATCATCTCGTCCATATCCTCTTCTCCCATCCAAAATAGATATCCAGGAAGCTCGCCGTTAACTGCCCAACTCGCCATAATACCTCCATCGGTCTCCACAAAATCCCATTCTACTGTAGATTCAGATTCCCAAGGAGCTGTGAAGGTTAAGGTACTTTTGATGTATTCGTGGGGAACGCTTTCAATAATCTCGAGAACTCCAGTTCCTACACTATCGTTTCCACTCCATTTGTACATGGCACCGACTCCAGCTTCTGGGCCTTCGTAGCTTTTTTCCATTGCCTCATCCATTCTTTCCCAGGGACTCCAACCTTCTCGCATTTTGGGATTATTTACATGGTCGAAGACCAATTCGGCGGGAGCATCGATGGTAACATGGCGTTCTACTCGATACTCCGTGGGGTTGCATGACGCCAACACGGCGATACCCGCAAGGGCAATTAGTGCTTTGCTTTTCATGGTGATAGGGTTTAGTTCAATACCAAATGTAGAAAAATATGGTGTCGACTAAATTCAAAAGCAGCACTTTATAATTTTTGTCGGGTGACTAAAATCTCTTCAATCTCTTTAAGTTCGAAGTTTTTGGCGCGAAGCAAGATCAAGAAGTGATACATCAAATCGGCCGCCTCGTTTTTGAATAGATCGGCATTGTCATCTTTGGCTTCGATCACGAGCTCTACTGCTTCTTCACCCACCTTTTGAGCGATCTTATTCATTCCTTTATTGAATAAGGAAGTGGTATATGATCCTTCTTGAGGATTTTCTTTTCGGTCTTTAATCGTCGCTTCCAATTCATAAATGAACCCCTTGGCACTGCTTTCGCCAAAGCACGTATCTGTCCCCTGATGACACACCGGGCCAGCAGGAATGGCTTGAATAAGCAGTGTATCCCGATCACAATCTAGCTTGGCAGAAATGAATTTCAAGTGATTTCCTGAGGTTTCGCCTTTCGTCCATAATCGCTTTTTGCTTCGACTGAAGAAAGTGACAAGTCCGTTTGACTTTGTTTCTGCGAATGCCTCTTCATTCATATAGCCAAGCATCAGCACTTCTTTGGTTCGGTCATCTTGGATTACTGCGGGAATCAAACCTTCTCCTTTATTAAAATCGGGATTCATCGTATAGCAATGTTTTGGGTTCTTAATGTCTGTTTTAGGTCGGGAATAGGGATTTCTCCAAAGTGGAAAATACTCGCAGCCAATGCGGCATCGGCAATCTGAAATATTTGGGTAAAGTCTTCGATCCTTCCCGCACCACCCGAAGCGATGATGGGAATGTTCGTAGCATCGCTGATGGCTTGAGTCAATTCCACGTCGAAGCCGCTCTTGGTTCCGTCCTTTCTCATTGAGGTAAGAAGGATTTCTCCCGCACCACGCTCTTCGGCTTCTTTGGCCCATTCTACTGCGTCTCGTTCCGTTGGTGTGCGACCTCCATGAGTGAAAACTACCCATCGCCCATGCAGCCAATTGGCATCTAGCCCCAATACGAGGCATTGATTCCCAAATCGCTCGGAAATCTCGTTGAGCAGTTCGGGGCGCTTCACCGCCGAGGAATTTACGCTTACTTTATCGGCGCCGGCTTTCAATAATGCCGCGACGTCTTCCACACTCGAGATTCCACCGCCGACGGTAAACGGGATGTTGATACGCTCGCCGATTTTCTCTACCAGCTCAACTAGCGTTTTACGCTTATCCACGGTGGCAGTGATATCGAGAAAAACCAGTTCGTCGGCCCCTTCATTTGAATAGGCTTCCGCCAATTCTACGGGATTGCCCGCATCGCGCAGATTGATAAAGTTGACGCCCTTTACCGTGCGGCCGTCTTTGATATCGAGGCAGGGTATGATTCGCTTCTTTAGCATAAGGTAGAGAGGTCTTTCAGGTCAATGCGACCTTCGTAAATGGCTTTGCCAATGATGGCTCCATAGAGCCCCATTTCTCGTAATTTCTCCAAGTCATCCATATCTCTGATGCCACCACTGGCAATGAGATTCAGATTCTCAATTTCTCCCAATAGCTTTTTGTACAATTCGAAGGAAGGGCCTTCTAGCATCCCGTCCTTTTCCACATCAGTACTAATTACTGTTTTGAGTCCTTTCTCCAGGTATTCTCTGACAAAGTCAAAGACATATTCATCGCCTGTCTCAGTCCATCCCGAAATGGCAATCTTTTCTCCTTTCACATCTGCGCCGAGTATCAGCTTTTCACTGCCGAAAATGCTGAGCCACTCAGTCACGAGCTCGGGGTTTTTGACGGCTACGCTTCCCACCGTTACTTTCTTCGCACCCGACTCAAAGGCAATCCGAATGGATTCATCTGATTTAATCCCGCCGCCGAAATCTATTTCCAAAGGAGTTTTTGAAGCAATCTTTTCGAGAATTTTGTAGTTGACCACTTCTCCCGTTCGGGCTCCGTCGAGGTCTACCAAATGGAGGTAGCTCAGACCTGCATCTGCAAATCGCATTGCCATATCCAATGGATCGCTTGAGTATTCCTTCTTGGTGCTGAAATCACCTTTTGTTAAACGGACACATTTGCCTTCCATCAAGTCAATGGCGGGTATGATTTTCATGGGTTGATTTTTAAAAAGTTGGATAGGATTTTGGCTCCAGTCTCGCCCGATTTTTCGGGATGAAACTGAACTCCGTAAAAATTATCTCGCTGAAGTGCTGCCGTAAATGGGTGACCGTATTCACTTTTTGCGGAAGTGTCAGAACCCAATTCCACAAAATAAGAGTGGACGAAATAAACGTCCGCCCGGTCTGGTAATCCTTCAAAAAGTGAGGCTTTCATTTCAGTCAACTCATTCCAGCCCATATGGGGCACACGCTTGTCGGCTTCAAAGCGTTTTACCTTTTCGGGAAAAATACCGAGGCAATCGGTATCTCCTTCTTCGCTGTGGCTGCACATGAGCTGCATGCCGAGGCAAATACCCAGAAACGGCTGGGTTAATTCGAGCAAGATTTTGTCGAGACCTTTTTCTCTCAACTTCTGCATCGCAGGTTTGGCATTGCCTACACCCGGAAATATCACACGGTCAGCTTGCTTCAACAAATTGGGATCTGAGGTTACTTCAGCTTCGGCTCCAAGTCGATGAAGAGCATTTAACACGGATCGCACATTGCCAGCATTGTAATCTACGATAGCGATCATAAGCTTCCTTTGGTGCTGGGGATTCTGTAATCGCCTGTGTCGGCAATGGCCATGCGGATGGCGCGAGACCAAGCCTTGAAAATCGACTCGATTTTATGGTGCTCGTTTTCTCCTTCAGCCTTGATGTTGAGGTTGCACATCGACGCATCGGCAAAGCTCTTGAAAAAGTGAGAGAACATTTCGGTCGGCATCTTACCGATCCTTTCTCTCTTGAAGTCGGCATCCCAAATGAGCCAGGGTCTACCACCGAAATCGAGAGCGACCTGAGCCAAACAGTCGTCCATTGGCAAAGTGAAGCCATATCGAGAGATTCCCTTTTTGGTTCCCAATGCCTTTCGAAAAGCTTCACCCAAGGCCAGCCCCGTGTCTTCGATGGTGTGGTGCTCATCGACAATCAAGTCTCCCGTCACGTCAATTTCCAAGTCGATTCCTCCGTGTTTGGCAAGTTGCTCCAGCATGTGATCGAAGAAGGCGATCCCCGTGGAAATCTTGGATTGACCCGAACCATCTAGGTTCAATCCGATTTTGATCTCCGTTTCCGTTGTTGCTCGTTTTACTTCTGCTCTACGGAATCTTCCTTTCAGAAACTTGTAGATTTCCTCCCAGTTACTGGTAGAAAAAGCAGCACTATCATCGCTTTCAGCAGCGATGAAAATGGCTTGAGCTCCCAAGTTTTCGGCAAGTTGAATGTCGCTTTTGCGGTCGCCCAATACGTAGGAATTGGCCAAGTCGTAATCACCTTTTAGGTAGTGAGTCAATAGAGCTGTGCCTGGTTTTCGGGTAGGAGCATTGTCCTCTGCTCGAGTGGGGTCAATGAGTACCTCGTCAAAGCGAATACCTTCATCTTCCAAGATTTGGAGCATCTTGTTGTGAGGCGGCCAAAAGTTCTCTTCGGGATGAGTCTCTGTTCCGAGGCCGTCTTGGTTGGTCACCATCACCAAAAGAAAATCCGTTTCGCGAGCTATTCTCGCCAAGTTGGTAATCGCACCAGGGAGAAATCGCAGTTTTTCGAAGCTATCGATTTGCTCGTCTGCAGGTTCTTCGATGATGGTTCCATCGCGGTCGATAAAAAGTACTTTTTTCATTCGTAGAAAGACTTAATGTTTTGAATCAATGTTCTGTTTTCTGAAGGAGTTCCGATGGTTATGCGCAGGGCATCCCTGACTTGCTTCGATCGATCGCGCACCACAATGCCTTTTGCGGCAAGGTGGCGGTAAAGCTCTGTGGCTCGATCGATTTCAATCAGCAAGAAATTCGCTTCCGATGGATGTATTTTCTTTACGGCGCTGAGCTTTTGTAACGCTGCCTTCATCTCTTCTCGCTCGCGAAGAATCATCTCAATTTCTTTAAGTACGGCCTCCCTGTTTTCAAGGGTTTTCATGGCGAAATTCTGGGTAAGACCGTTCACGTTGTAAGGCGGTTTAATCTTATTCAAGATCTCTATGATCACCTCATTGGCGAAAGCCATACCCAAACGAATGGCCGCCAATCCGTATGCTTTGGAGAATGTTTGCAGCACAACCAGATTAGGAAATTCTTCGAGCCTTTTTGTCCAAGATTCTCTTTTTGAAAAATCGATGTACGCTTCGTCCACAATGACCAATCCTTCGCTAATCCGCAGGATAGTTTCCACTGCCTCAGTATTCATATCGTTTCCCGTCGGATTGTTGGGAGAGCAGATGAAAGTCAGTTTGGCATTCACTTCCAATGCCTTTTCCACGTCAATTTGAAAATCGTCCTTGAGCGAAACTTCAATTGTCTCCACCGCATTGATATCAGCGGCGATTTGGTACATCCCGTAAGTAGGGGTGAAGATGAGAATCGAATCTGTTCGTGGCTCACAGAAGGCGCGGATGAGCAGGTCAATCGCCTCGTCGCTGCCGTTCCCAAGGAAGATGGAGGGTTCTTTCACGCCCTTCAACTTGCTGATTTTCTGTTTCAGCTTTCGCTGATAGGGATCGGGATAGCGATTCAAATTCTTGTGATCGAATGGGTTTTCATTCGCGTCAAGACTAATCGAGGCTTCCCCTTCGAATTCATCTCGTGCACTGCGGTATGGCGAGAGCGCTTTCACATTCTCCCGAACCAGACTCATTATGTCAAATGTTGATTTCATTTCAATCTTAAGCTTACCGCGTTTTTGTGGGCTTGGAGTCCCTCGGCTTCCGCCAATAGCTCTACCGCTCGACCGATGTTTTCTAGGCCTTCTCTCGTTACTTCTTGGAAGGTCACTTTCTTCACGAAGCTATCCAGCGATACTCCCGAGTAGCTTCTCGCAAAGCCATTTGTCGGTAAGGTATGGTTTGTTCCACTGGCGTAATCGCCCAAACTTTCGCAACTCCACTTTCCGATAAAGACGCTTCCCGCCGTTTGAACAAGTTCGGCCAATTCTCGAGCGTTTTCGGTAGAAAGGATGAGGTGCTCGGGTGCATATCTGTTGGAGAAATCCATTGCTTCACGATCTGTTTTGAGGACAATCGCAAGACTGTTTTGAAGAGCTTTTCTTGCGACTTCTTGGCGAGGCAAGGCTGAAACTTGAGCTTCGATCTCATTAAGAATCTTTTCCAATTTGCTTGTTGTATCACCTCGTTCCTCGCTCATCACCAATACCACTTGACTGTCTGCACCGTGCTCGGCTTGACTCAATAGATCGGCAGCGACAAAGGCCGCATTGCTCTCGACATCGGCAATGACGAGAACTTCGCTTGGCCCCGCTGGCATGTCTATAGCAGTTCCTTCTTGTTGAACCATCTGCTTCGCCAAGGTCACAAATCGATTTCCTGGGCCGAAGATCTTATCCACTTTGGGAACGCTCTCCGTCCCATAGGCCATTGCTGCGATGGCTTGGGCGCCACCAATTTTGAAGATGGTGTCGAATCCCAGTTTTTGGGCGATGTAGATGATCGCTGGGTGAATAGATCCGTCCTTGCTTGGAGGCGTGCAGATGACTACTTCTTGACAGCCTGCAAGCTTAGCGGGAACGCCGAGCATCATCAAGGAGGAGAGGAGAGGAGCTGTTCCCCCTGGAATGTAAAGCCCCACCTTTTCGATGGGCAAGCTTTTGCGCCAACAAGTAACCCCAGGCTGGGTTTCGATGCGTTTTGGCACTTCTGCTTGAGCGCCGTGGAAGGTTTCGATGTTTGATAGGGCTAAATCGATTGCATCTTGGAGCTTCGGGACGATGCGCGCATCGTCGTCCGTAGCATCAAAACGAAGAGATGAGCCTTTCTCGAAAGCATCAAACCGCACAGAAAATTCAGCCACTGCCTCATCGCCGCGATTTTTCACCTCTTTCAGGATTTCCGTTACGGTCGCTTCGATTGACTCGTTGTCGAAATCGGGTCTCTTAGCGAGATCCGCCCACCTTGATTCTTCAGGGTACTTCAGAGTTTTCATAGCACCATTTTTTCGATTGGACATACCAGTACACCTTCGGCTCCCGCCGATCTTAGCTTATCGATCACTTCCCAAAACTCGTCTTCCTTCACTACCGAGTGCAAGCTACTCCAGCCTTCTTTTGCCAAGGGAAGCACCGTCGGACTTTTCATTCCCGGAAGGAGAGAGGTAATTTCATCCAATGAATCGTTGGGTGCGTTGAGCAGGATGTATTTAAACTTGTCGGCTTTGTTGACCGCCCGAATTCTAAAGAGCAGTTTCTCGACCAGTTCGGCTTTCTCTGCACTGAGATTCATGTTTTGAATCAAAACGGCTTCGCTTCGATCTACCGTCTCGACCTCTTTGAGGCCATTAGCCAAAAGCGTACTTCCAGTGCTCACGATATCGCAAACAGAATCAGCCAAACCAATACTGGGAGCGATTTCTACACTTCCACTGATTTCTTCTATTTCGGCGGTCAGTCCTTTCTCGTCGAGAAATTTTTGGACGATATTTGGGTAACTCGTGGCTATCTTTTTACCATTGAACCAATCCAGACCCGGATAGTCGATGTCTCTTTGCACTGCCATTGAAAGTCGGCATTTGGCAAAACCCAAAGCTTCGGCAATCTCTACGGCTTTCTTTTTTTCTTTCACCACATTTTCACCGACGATGCCCAAATCGGCGACGCCATCAGCTACGTATTGCGGAATATCGTCATCTCTCAGGTAGAGCACTTCCAAGGGGAAGTTGGTGGCTTCGCTTCGCAGCTTTCCACCATTGGAAACTTTGATTCCACAGTTCTTCAAAAGCTCCACGCTCTTTTCACTCAGTCTTCCGCCTTTTTGTACGGCTATTTTCAATTTCATCTTTTCGATTTTTTTTCAATAAAAAAGCCCCTCCGAAGTCGGAGGGGCTCTAAGTAAATTTATGATTTACACTACAGCATCAACCTTCTTCAGAATTGTCTAAGGAAGTAAGATGATGGTGATGTGTTTTGTTCAAATTCATTTCGGGCAAATTTAATAGATAATTTTTGAGTTGCGGAAATTCAGTTTTCAATAATCACTTTTCCGTGGTAAATCGACTGTTCTGATCTCAACTGAATTATATAGATGCCATTTGATATTTTAGTAACATCAACATCTTGAACACCGGAATTCAGGTTTTGTTGCAGGACGACCTTTCCCGTGATATCAATTAGGGTCATTTGACCAGAGTTTTCATGGAGCTCGAAGGAGAAGCTCTCGCTACTAGGATTGGGATATACGCGCAGAGGTTTGCGCTCCGGGCTTTTATCGGCTGATAGAACGATGGCAGGAAGAGGCTCACATTGCATTCCTTCGACTTCATCGGCAAAGCGCTGAAGGGTTTCGATGACCGTTTCTTCATCATCGAATGATTCGCGAGCGAAGATGTATGCGAGGTCGATGTATTGGATGTCGTCAGGGGAAATGTTGAATGGGCCTGAGGAGCTTATCATGCGGCGGTCTCCAGAAGGAAACCCTTCATTTCCTTCTGTCCATCCGCCTTCTAAAGGATATTCAGGATCAATACCAGCGGTGCCAGCATTCAATGGATCTGATACGCCAGGGAATGAGTACTTCGCTTGTAGCACTTCGGGATCTACGGGAACATATCCTATACCACCATAACTTAAGGGGGTTCCATCCCTCCAAATGGATTTCATGTAATGGTAGTATTGAGGAGCAATTGAAGGTCCTTGAACCGCAGAGGGAGAACCACCACCGCCGTAAGAGACAGAACGAGCTAATCCAAGCCTTTCGTTGTCCAGCAATCCATCTTGCCATCCTGAAGTCGCATTACCGTAAAACGAAGAATACTCGGAGTTGTCATCTGAACCATTAAAAGGTGCTGTAGGTCCGGAAAGAACTTTAACTCCCATAGCAGGAAGATCAGTTCCATAACCAGGCCCTGCAGAATTAGGCTGATCATTGGCTTGACCGTTGTAAACATAGAACATGCTTCTTTCTACGTCTGTACCTAGATAATCGTCTGTTGAATTCCCCAGATCGAAATCATTCCACAAACCTGCGTAGGTGTCGCTCAAGCTCTGGATTCCGCGATTGATCAGCTTGTATTGGACAAAAAGCGTATTAAAATCTGAGCCCGTGGCTGCGTTGTATCCATAGACCGTGGTATGGACTTCAAGACCTATTTCGAGTCCATCTTGTTCTGATCCTGATACCCCTAAATCATTCCATATTGCGAATGATGAAAAGTCACCGCAAATAGCGGGATAGTCTCCCTCTTCTGGGTTATAGTTTCCATTTCCATTTCTGTCGACGTATGGAGCGAGATTCGAATCGTAACCACTTTCTCCCTCAGCAGGCCAAGACATGAAATCTGAAGGGGTTTCATAAGATGGAAATTCAGAGAACTCGTCACAGTTTGGATCCGCTAGACAGTCGAAGTAGTCAACGTGATTCTCGATTTGCTCTACAGTCACAAACCAAATATAATTGTAGTCAGCCGCTTCACTCGCAGTGCTTAGTTCTCCATTAAGCTTCAAAGGCCCCCAGTTTTCATAGCAGCTCTCATTCGAGTTTTGGCAAAATCTTCTGAAGGCGATCTTCAACTCATCACTCTGATTGAGACCTCCAAGCCAGAGAGTGGAGGTGTAAACGGCATGATTCCCTTCATTTATGGGAACTTCCAGACCTGGGTCGCCAGTACTTTCATCGTAAAATAAACTTCCATTCGTAGTTTGCGTCCACCTAAAATTATTCCCTTCAAAAACAAACGTGTTTGCCTGTTCTTGTGCCAGTGCGTTCGAGCCGCAGATGATGAATGAAACGATAAAGAGTTGAATTGGTCTCATAGGTTTTGATTTTTCAGTTTAACAACACTAAAGCTAGCAGGAACAAACAGCAGAGACAAATCGAATTCAGGCAAAACTTAACAAGTCAAAAAAAAGCCGTCCCAATTGCTTGGGACGGCTTTCAATTCAATGAGTGGGTTCGAAATTATCGTACCACTTGTACTTTTATTGTTCCTTGAGTAGCACCAACTGTTAAGTTCATGAAGTAGATTCCCTCGCTGAGGTCGTTTACATCAATGTACTCTCTGTTAAGACCAGCAGAACGAGTTCCTAGGCCTACAGATTTCACTACTTGGCCCATTACGTTAATCACATCAATTGTCACATTTTCAGCAGCGTTTAGCTCTATATCAACTGTGAATTGACTGTTTGTTGGGTTAGGGAATACGCGTAGATCATTTGAAAGAACGAAATCAGTACTTGAAAGTGGATCTCCGCAAGTCATATAAGGGAATCCATTATCAGCTGTCGTATTTGTTGATTGGTTACCACAAAGACCTTCTTCTTGGATAATCCAGATGTAATCACCATCAGCAGGACATTCCCAAGTAATGCTCAAACCTTCTGTTTCAGAAGCGATAACTTCACCTGTAGTAGCATCCACAATTACGAAAGCTGGATCCCATGCGCCAGAAGCACCATCTTGTAATCCGAAAGTGTAAGTAGTTCCTTCTACACAACCCGCTGCTTCATAGGCTTCGCTTGCCCAACTTTCGAACGCTTCAATGACGTTCACTGGGCAAACTCCGTCAACTGCTACAGGAGCACCACCGAAAGCGGTAGTAAAATTAGTGTAAGGGCCACCTGCAACTACTGTACAAGTAGATGGCACCAATACTGCATCAATTACGTGAACTACGCCATTTACTGCTTCGATATCAGCAATCACTACTTCCGCACCGTTGATTGTAATTACGTCACCATTGATGGAAACCGTTACTGTTTCACCTTGCAGCGTAAGCACTTCTTGACCATCTGAAAGGTCCGTACTTAGAGCTGCACCAGCAACTACGTGGTACAAAAGAACATTTGCCAAAGCACCTGTTGGGTCTTCCAATAATGAAGCTAAAACTCCCTCAGGAAGCGCATCAAAAGCAGCATCCGTTGGAGCAAAGAGTGTTAAGTCTACTTCAGGGTCGCTAGTTACTGCATCCAAACCTGATTCAATAAGAGCCGTTTCTAAGGTATTGTGAACGTCGCTGTTTGCAACGATGTCAAATACAGTAGGAAGATTAGTATTTCTAATGTTGTCAATGTAGAAAGTGTCATCCGTATTGTTAGCACCTAAATTGAAAAATACAACGCAACGCACGAATGCGTTTCCGATGTTTGCGTTGTCAGTAAAGTCAAACACTAAAGTTTCCCAAGTGCTGGTAGACGTTGTTGGAAGGGTTAATTCCATTCCAGCCGAAGCAGGGTCATTATTTGCTATTTCAAATCGAAGAGTTACATCAGTAGCAGACTGAGGAGTCCATATATCCATTGCTATTAAACTGGATTCTGAAAAATCTACGGGATCTCCTAAGTCAATAACTGCGCCTGCAAATGTTTCACCTGCAGCAGAACTTTGTGTTTGCTGCCAAACGTTTCCGCTCACATTAATACCTGATTGATCAGGATTAGGAATGATACCCGTATTATCTGCGCCACCAAATCCTATAATCGAATACGTTTCGGCAGGAAGCTCAAAGTCAAGTGGTAAACCTACTACGGCTTCAGAAATGGTAATTGAACCAGTGAAATCAGCAGGGTCAGGTCCGAAACCGTCACCGCTCACAACAAAATCAATGGTTTGATCACCGGTAGTACTGGCATCAACTGTTACTGTAATGGAGAAAGGATAATCATTACCTGGAGTGATACCACCGTAATTATTGTCATCATCTCCCCATGAAACGGTTTGGTCAACGATACCATTGTAAGGTTCGGGATCACCCGAGCCAGGCGCAGGATTATCAAAAGAAGGTCCAAAAACGTCGTCATTTGAAACTCCATCGATGGTAAAGCCAGCTGGGAATGTAATTGTTACTTCATCACCGTATTCAAAATCCGCGTTGTTCAATATTAAATTCATCGGAATATCAACCGTAGCACCTGAAATATAACCACCTGTAGCTGTCAACACTGCGTCAACTGCTTTCGTGTCATCAGTACCTTTGACATTTTTCTTAAGAACGTCGAAACGAGCATAAGTTCCGTCAAGGGTTTTCGAATTCTGAGCTATTGCTGAGCCTAAAAAGACTAGCATTGCTCCTAGAAGTAAAGTAAATTTTGTTTTCATGATCTTAAGGTTGATTTTTAACTAGGTTCGAGAGTTTAAGAGATGTTATCAATTGTTAAAGGTATCGAAAAATCTCTTTTTGATCTTGAAGGGCTACTAAAATGTGTAAACACGGATATGTGAATAATTGAATTACGAGAAATTCTTGTGTTGAATGTGTCAAGTACCTTATTCAGGTATTGGTAATCAGTGTTTATGGATTTTTATTTCGATAAGACTACACTATTCTGTATCCCAGAACAGTTCGTGGTAGATATTCTATATCTACGTCTTCAAACGACATTCATTAACGTGAATGGAAAGTAGCCGATTTGAACTCTTAGTCCTCTTTTTAAGTGTGTGATGGTTTTGTATTGATTATCAAATTCTTCAATGAAAATTACATTTTCGTCAGGAATTTAATGCTAAAGGGCGATGCAGTGAGTGAGCTTCTTTTTCAATATGGACGTGATGGTTTCTAATTCTGTAGAGCCTTGCTTTTTTTCTCGAGTGTTGTTTTTTGAAGGCGCTCTTTAATTTTATTGGCTTCCAATTTGACCATCGAATATGTTCGGTCGTTTCTTCTAAGACAGGGCTTCTCTTGTTTACGGACTTCTTTGATTGCCTAATATTTTTAGGAGCACAAAAAAAGCCGTCGGTTAGACCGACGGCTTTCAATTCAATAAATGGGTTCGAAATTATCTTACCACTTGTACTTTCACTGTTCCTTGTGTTCCACCAACAGTTAAGTTCATGAAGTAGATTCCCTCACTAAGGTCATTTACGTCAATGTACTCTCTGTTAAGACCAGCAGAACGCGTTCCTAGGTCGATAGATTTAACCACTTGACCAACGATGTTAATCAAATCAACAGTTACTCTTTCAGAAGCGTTAAGCTCGATGTCAACTGTGAATTGGTTATTCGTTGGGTTCGGGTATACATTCAGGTTTTCTACCGATGTAAGGTTTTCAACACTGCTTAGTGTTGGAATCAATACTGCATCGATTACGTGAACCACACCGTTTGAAGCGATAAGGTTTGCTACTATAACTTCAGCAACAACTCCTGAAGCTGAGGTGATAGTAATCACTCCAGCTGCATCTATTCCAACAGTAACATCCTCACCTTCTAAAGTAGGGATAGACTGACCGTCTGAAAGGTCAGTTGAGTATGCAATACCATTGGCAACATGGTGAGTAAGAATTGTTGTCAAGTCTCCAGAAGGATCTGCAAGCAAGTCCTCCAATAAACCCTCAGGTAAAAGATCAAAAGCAGCATCAGTTGGTGCAAATAGTGTGAATGGGCCTTCCGTATCTAGTGTGCCATCCAAACCTGCTTCGATAACCGCAGCCTCTAGTGTGTTGTGAATATCACTTGCAACTACAATTCCTGTAATGCTTACTGAACTTTCGCAAGTCATGTAAGGGAAACCGCCATCAGTTGAAGTATTTTCAGACTGATCACCACAAAGACCTTCTTCTTGAATAATCCAAGTATAGTCTCCATCTCCAGGGCATTCCCATGTAATACTGTTTCCCTCTGTTCCGCTTGCAACTACTTCACCTGTTGTAGCATCCTGAATTACAAATGAAGGATCCCATGCGCCAATTGCTCCACCTGACAAGCCAAATGTGTAGACAGTTCCAGCAATGCAGTTAGTGACTGCATATCCTTCACTAGCCCAACTTTGGAAACCAGTAATAACATTGAAAGGACAAATTCCATCAACTGCTAATGGAGCCTCGCCGAAGTTATTGTAAGGACCACCTGCGAAAGAAGTACAAGTCGCTGGAATCAAAACAGCATCAATCACATGAACAACACCGTTGACCGCTGTAAGATCTGCTATTATCACTTCTGCACCATTGATGGTTATAACTTCTCCAACTATGGATACAATCACAGTCTCCCCTTGAAGTGTAAGAACCTCTTGTTCATCTGAAAGGTCAGTACTTAGAGCAGTACCACCAACAACGTGGTACAAAAGAACATTTGCCAAAGCACCTGTTGGGTCTTCCAATAATGAAGCTAAAACTCCCTCAGGAAGTGCATCAAAAGCAGCATCCGTTGGAGCAAAGAGTGTCAAATCAGCGGCAGCATCGTTAGTTACTGCATCCAAACCTGATTCAATAAGAGCCGTTTCCAAGGTATTGTGCACGTCACTGTTTGCAACGATGTCAAATACTGTAGGAAGTGCTGTTCCTCTGATGTTGTCGATGTAGAATGTATCGTCAGTGTTATTATTACCTAGGTTGAAGAAAACAACGCAACGAACCATTTCATTTGCGAGGTTTGGCTCACCTGTGAAATCAAATACTAAAGTTTCCCAAGCATTTGTGGTGGTAGCTGGTAAAGTCAATTCTAATCCAGCACTAGCAGGATCATTATTAGCTACTTCAAATCTAAGAGTAACGGCAGTGACTTCAAGTGGAGTCCATATGTCCATTGCTACTAGAGAAGATCCTGAAAAATCTACAGGAACATCTAGAGTAAGCACGGCTCCAGCGAATGTCTCACCTGTATTGGCTGCGTCTTGTGTTTGCTGCCATACATTGGCACTAGTGTTAATTCCAGAAGCATCTGGATTCGGAATTACTGCTGTATTTTGAGCTCCACCAAAACCTTCGATAGTATAATTCTCGGCTCCTAATTCAAAGTCTAGAGGTAATGCGATTGAAGGAGGTGGAAGAAGAACACCATCAATGGCATGCACTACTCCATTGGATGCATCCAAATCGGCAACAACTACTTGCTCACCGTTCACGAATACGTCAGTACCTACGATAGTTACTGTGACAGGATTTCCTTGCAACGTTGGAATTTCTTGACCATCAGTTAGGTCACCCGCAAAAGCTTCTAAGTTGGCCACATGGTACAATAGGATATCTCCTAGTGCAGCTGGATCAGCTAATAAACCTGCAATGATACCTGGATTTGCAGCTTCTAATTCGTCAAATGCGGCATCTGTTGGAGCGAAAAGAGTTGCAGGATCAAGAGTTGCTAAAGCGCCAGCTAAACCAGCTGCGTTAATAGCTACTTCCAATGTATTGTGCACATCGCTGTTAACGACGATTCCGTAAACAGTAACGCCTTCACCGATTGTAACTGTTCCAGTCAAATCTGCAGGGTTCGGACCGAATTCGTCTCCACTTGCAAAAAAGTCAACTGACAGGTCGCCTGTAATTCCCGCGTCAACTGTAACAGTAACGGTAAAGTCATAAGACAGTGCAGTAAGAACTCCCTCAATAGTTGCTGACGTGAAAATTCCACCAAACGAGTTGTTGTCATCTCCCCAACTAACTGTCTGACCAACTATACCGTTGAAATCCGCATTTGGCGCTCCTGCACCAAACTGAATTTCGTTGTCAATAAATACGACATCATTAGACACTCCTTCGATTGTTACACCTGCAGGGAAAGTGAGTTCCAAGAAATCAGCATATTCTTCATCTATATTAGTGAAGTCAAGGTTGAATGGAATTTCGATTGTT
This sequence comes from Cryomorphaceae bacterium, assembly GCA_047633195.1. Taxonomy (GTDB): domain Bacteria; phylum Bacteroidota; class Bacteroidia; order Flavobacteriales_D; family Cryomorphaceae; genus JAKVAV01. The sequence continues at coordinate 41,709 of JBLIEU010000012.1, forward strand.
TCTCCAGCTACATAACCACTCCCTGCTGAAAGTGTTCCTGCCACTTCTGTTTGTTGAGCAAAGCTCGTCGTGAACATAAAACACGACAGCATTGCCATCATTGTAAATTTTAATTTCATAAGGTATTTTTTAAATTTGATTAAGTTTTATCAAATCATTAACATGGCTATTTTTGAATTGTTGAAGGCTTGGCTACAGGTTTTTTAAGCTTGTTGGAGTCCTAGAAACAGAGGGGAAGTTCAAATTATCCTTTATAACCGAGGTAAATAATAATTGCACATAGTCGAAATACATTTATTATACTGAATGTCAAACATATAGGTTCTTTTATTTGGTCGAATAATCATCGCAGATTCGTCAAAAATTTTTTAACAATCTTGTTTTTATGGAAGAAAGCGTTTTTTTTAAAATGATTTGTTGAGAAATTTTAACGAATCGATATAGCCGTAGCTCTTTAAAGAAACTGTTTTGAGTCAGGTTAAATGAATTCCCAATAAATTTAAACTGGTATTAGAAAATCTCATAGCCAAGGACTATTTTTTTTCGTCGACTGCTTTTGAATGAAAGCCTTCCAAAGTTTTAAACTCCCCATTGAACCCATCAACAAAGCGAACTTTATCGTCTTGCAAGCCCAATAGCAGGGCGATGGAGTGAGTGAGTTGTTTCTTCAATATGGAAGTAATGGCTTCTAACTCTTCGGGTCCTTGCTTCACTTCTTCGTGGGTGCGCTTCTGAAGTCTCTCTTTAATCTTATTGGCTTCTAGTTCGAGCATCGGGTTTGTGCGGCGATGGTTTCCACCGAGGTATGGCTTCTTGTGTTCTAGAACTTCCGAAATAACCCAATCGTAATTGAGATCGGTGAAGGAGAGTGACTTTAAGTGCATATTGGCAATCAACACTTCGTCGCCTTCGGTTTTGATGCGAAGATCCTTGAGGTCTACTCCGTATTTCGCAATGATGTCGACCTTGAGCGCTCCGATGAACTGAACCGTCTTGCCCATGTCGGTTTCGATTTCTTCATTCCAGGTTCTGGTGAAGTTGGTATCGATTTCAAATAGACCAACGTCCAGTATTTGTCGAATGGCAGAAACATTCAACTTTCTCGTCCGAAGTTCTTCGTTTTCCTCTTTTACTTTTTCGAGTTGATTTTCTTCTTGATCCAGTTTTGACTTCAGCTCGACTATCTCAGCATCTTTTGTTTTGAGAAAGGCGTGGTAAAGTCCATAGAATACAATCATCGCCCCGACAAAAATTGCCGAATAGGCCAAGAAGTCATTAAAAATAATGGCCAACAGTATTGCTACTCCAGCCATTATCAATAAGACATTTCTAAGATTTTTCATCATACCGCAAAGGTACCCAATTCACCTTGAGTGAAAGAGAGCCTAATCACGCAAGAGTTTGGATAACCCGAAGACTTTCCCGTTTGTAGATGTCTCAACCAAGTAAAGTCCTTTTTCCAGCTGACTGGTTTTAAGTGCGACGGTTCCGGTGGCAGTTAGGCTGGTTGCACTCACCACTCTTCCTTGCATATCCAGAATTCGAACGCTCAGGTTTTGACCAATGTAAGTCTCTGGTATTTCGACGAGTACTTGATCTGTTGTAGGATTCGGATAGATTTTCAATTGCTCGGGACGGTTTTGATCAAAGACGTTCAAGAACTTTCCTTCAAAAGAATTGGCTTCTAGAATGATTCCTGAGTCTAAGGCTCCGTCTGAGGCATCGCAGATGGCAAACTTCAGATGGTACGTCTCATTTTGTTGTACTTCAACCAATGCCTCGATGTTGACCGTAAATCCATTGAAGGTGATGTTACTTATAGAGTTGTTATAATTTTCAATGAAATATTGGCTATCTTCTATCCAATTTGGGTTTGCCGCTTCACAGTTTCCTGCTTGGCCACCACCAGTTGGAAATCCGCCGTTTAGAGTATTCACACCAATAGGTATTTCGCTATCCGGAATCAATGCGATGTTTATGGCATTGTTCTCATATGGCCCATCAATACCCGGGCCACTGATAAACAAGCCAAAAGCATCATTGAAATTAGAACAGGTAAAGCTTTGATATTCAGCCGAAGCAAATGTAAATGCGAAAGCTAAGGCCTCAGCAAGATTAAGCACGTCAAATTCAAGAACAGCACAATCATTGGCATTGAAACCTGAAATGGCAACTATATCAGGGTCATTTTCTAATTCATTGGTAATCGGGTCTCCTTCGAAGCTATTTGTGAATAAATTCACCATGTTCCCTGTTGTCATTGCAAATCCTGAATCGATAGGCAAGCCATCACTGAATCCATTTCCAAATAATCCGATTTGAACATTTGTCAAAGTATCATCGGCAGGCAGACCATTGAACATTACATTGGAAACTTCAACAAAAGTTCCGGTATTGAAAATTTCATTGACCAAACTATCAATGGGAATGGTATTGTCGGCATTGATTTGGGCGGAAAGGCCTGTTGTGGCTAGAATAGAAAGGAATAAAATCCCCGACTGGTAAAGATGTTTCATGGTATATTGGATTTTGATTGCCAACAAGATAAAAAGAAAACTTGGTGCGCGTGAATCACCTAATAGAAATTGCGGTTTCCGTACCTTCGACCCAATGAAACTCTCACTAGTAATCACCTTGATGAACGAGGAGGACAATATTGCTCCTCTTTTAGATAGCATCAGCGCTGCCCTGCATTCTTATACTTATGAGGTTATTTTGGTAGACGATGGATCTACCGATACGACCGTTGCCAAGATAAAAGAACTGGCCGATGAGCGCGTGAAGTTGGTCGTTTTTCAGAAGAATTTTGGCCAGACCACCGCGATGCAGGCGGGTATTGATCATGCTCAAGGCGAATACATCGTAACCTTGGATGGCGATCTGCAAAACGACCCTTCTGACATTCCTATGATGTTGGAGAAGCTGGAGAGAGAAAACTGGGATGTTGTTGCGGGTAACCGCAAAAACCGCAAGGACGGTATGTTCCTTCGTAAAGTTCCGAGCAAGATTGCCAATTCGATGATCCGAAACTTAACGGATGTTCATATTCAAGATTACGGCTGCACCTTACGAGTGTACCGCGCTCACATCGCCAAGGGCATGGAGCTCTATGGAGAGCTTCACCGATTCATCCCCGTTTTGGCCAAGCTTCAAGGAGCGAGTATCACTCAAGTCGATGTGAAGCACCACCCTAGAATTCACGGCGAATCGAAGTACGGGCTTAGCCGTACCTTCAAGGTATTGAGCGATTTAATTCTGATGATATTCATGCAGAAGTATTTTCGCCGCCCTATTCACCTTTTTGGCCCCGTTGGACTCATCACATTGGGATTGGGTTTACTCATCAACTTCTACCTTTTGGTGCTCAAGCTTTTCGGCGAGGATATCTGGGGAAGACCTCTCTTATTACTGGGAGTGACGTTAGTTCTCGCTGGAATCCAGTTCTTGGTATTCGGGTTGATTGCCGAATTGATGTTGCGCATCTACTATCAATCGCAAAACAAAAAGACCTACACCGTAAAAGAAGTTTTCATTGGCAAAGCCCACAGCGAAGTCAGCGCTTAAGTTTCTCGTCAAGATTGCCCTTTCGGCTCTTGCCATATACCTGGTTTTCTCAAAGATCGAACTGGGAGAAGTCTGGAGCTTGGTGCGCCAAAGCAATCCTTTCTATCTGATTGCAGCATTTGTCTTTTTCAACCTTTCTAAATTTATTAGTGCTAAGCGGATTCTGGCCCTTTTCCGAGCCATCGGAGTGAGCATTTCAGGCAACTACAATCTGCGTCTCTATTATGTTGGCATGTTTTACAATCTATTTCTGCCAGGTGGAATAGGAGGAGATGGCTACAAGATCTTTCATCTCAACAAGAAGAGTTCAACCCCAAAGAGAGAATTGCTTAGTGCAGTTCTTCTGGACAGGATAAGCGGAGCTGCACTGCTAGCATTTTTGGCATTGGTCATCGCTTCTTTTCAAACGAGCATATTGGAACTTTTCCCGACTTTCTGGAGGTATCTTATTTATGGCGGTGCTGTTTTAGTTGTTCCTGCTTTAGTCGCGCTTATTCGTTTGGCTTTCGTCAAATTTTGGAGCGCTACGGTTCAGGCCGTTCACCTCTCCTTTTGGGTACAGGTGGCACAGTTGGCCTGCGCTTGGTTTATCCTTTCGGCTTATGGTGTTGATGACAATTTCGCTATCTATTTTGTCCTTTTTCTCGTATCCAGTATAGCGGCCATGTTGCCCATTAGCTTTGGAGGAGTTGGATTGCGGGAGTTGGTTTTCCTTTATGCTTCGCAAGAGTTGCCCATTGACGAAACGGCTGCCGTAGCTTTGGGACTAGTCTTTTTCCTTATAACTGCCCTGAGTTCTTTTATCGGCGTATTTTTGCGCTTGCCCGAAGGCGAATCCTTAAACAAGGAGGAGTCAGCAGGGTTGTAGATGGAGTCTGTCCAAAAAGTCCATTATTTGCATTTCGTTTGTTTTAAAAACGGTCATTGACCAATGTCAACTCCCTGATTTTTAAAACTACGCGCGCCTTGCTAATGAACTCTTTGGCTCAGACTCGTGAGTGTATTGAAAGACTCTAGATATATCATATTGAAATACTATCCCGAAAATACCCTCGAGCGATTTGAGTTTCCAAAAGTTTTGGCTCAACTCGAAAAGCGTTGCAACAGCGAGCGAGCCAAGCGCTATGTGGAAGAGCTGCGTCCTGTTGATGAAGTAGATTCCATCGTGCGTCTGCTCGAAGAAACAACTGAGGCGAAGTCCATTGCCGAAAACGGGCTGTACTTCCCCGAAATCGTTTTCCCCAATATCAGTCGAGAGCTAAGTATACTGGGTATTGACAATGCCGTCTTGGATGGACAGCAGATCATTAAGCTCCGTAAAGTGGCCGAAGTTGCAGCCGCCGTCATTCGGTTTCTCGGCGAGAAGAAAGAACTCTACCCGCGCCTTCGCGGAATCGTAGAAGGTCTCTATGCCAGCAAAGATTTGATTGCGTTGATTGATGAGGTGTTGGAGCCAAATGGATTTGTGAAATCATCGGCGAGCAAGGAATTGGGTAGCGCCAGAAAGGCATTGGCGGAAGCCAAACAGAAGGTCAACAAAGCTTTCGAGGCGGCAGTGAGGAAGTACAAGAAACTCGGTTGGCTGCGCGACTACGAAGAGAGTATCTACAATGATCGCCGAGTATTGGCGGTGACAGCCGAAAACAAAAGAAAGATTGAAGGGACACTTCACGGCCATTCAGAAAGTGGCAATACTAGCTTTGTAGAACCTGGAAACTTGGTGAATCTCAACAATGATGTAGCGGAATACCGACAGCGAGAGCAAAGGGAGGAGTACCGAATACTTCGCGAGCTTACCCATAAGCTGAAAACGTATAAGCCCATTTTGGAGTCTTATGAAAGCGCCTTGGGATTTCTGGAGTTTACCTTCGCTAAGGCTCGGTATGCCATGCATATTGACGCCATAAAGCCCATTCTTTCGCGCGAGAAGGACATCCAGTTATTGAACGCGTATCATCCCGTTTTGCTCGAGCAAAATAGGGGTGAAGGGAAGTCAACTATACCGATGAACCTCTCCCTTGATCATGAGAGTCGGATTCTGGTCATAAGCGGTCCGAACGCTGGCGGTAAATCAGTTTCGCTAAAAACCTTTGGATTGCTCCAAATCATGTTTCAATGTGGGATGCTTATTCCCGCGGAGGGGCATAGCCGCATGGGCGTGTTCCGACATGTTTTTGTCGACATCGGCGACGACCAAAGTATTGCTTATGAGTTAAGTACCTACAGCTCTCGTTTGGTGAAGATGAAGCATTTCCTATTTCACGCGAGTAAGAATACACTATTCTTTATCGATGAATTTGGAACGGGGTCGGATCCTGAACTTGGCGGAGCGATAGCTGAAACAATTCTGGAAGAGCTTGGGAAATCCAAGTCTTATGGAGTAATCACGACCCATTATGCCAACCTCAAGATTTTGGCAGAGAACAGTCCTATGATGCTGAATGGCTGCATGCTCTTTGACGAGGAGACACTTTTGCCCAAGTATAGATTAGATATCGGTCAAGCGGGTAGTTCATACACATTCGAGGTCGCTCAAAAAATTGGGCTTGATCCCAAGGTCATTGAGTCGGCCAAGGCTAAGTTGGATGACCGTAAAGTCAATTTAGACAAACTGCTCATCACACTTCAAACTAAAAAGAACCAACTCAATAAGGAAACGCATAATCTCCAAACGGAAAAGTCGAGAATAAGAAAAGAGGTAGAGGCATCGAAGCGAGAAGGAGAAATTTTTCGCGAGAAGCAGGAAGACCTCAACTTCAGCGAGAATAAGCGATTGATCCAGCAGGGTAAAAAGTACGAGTTGCTTTTGAACGACTGGAACGATCACAATAAGCGGAAGGAAATCATCAGGAAACTTACCCTCACGAGCGAGAAAGATGCGGCACGAAAGAAGGAAAAAAACCTGACAGAGCAGATACGTGACAAGCAAGAACGCATCAGAAAGCAGAAAGACAATCGAAAGAAAAATAGGGAGGAGAATGTTGAGTTGGCTGCAAAGCCAATCCATATTGGAGACACCGTTCACATGCAAGGAACGAATGAACCAGGAGTGGTAGAGGACATCAAAAAAAACAAGGCTACCGTTGTCTTTGGGATGATTCGAACAATTGTTCCGATAAACAAGCTCAGATCGGCGGGTTAAGTGCGGGAATGTTTTAATTTTGTTTCCCAAACTTGAACCCATGGAAGAAGCCATCATAAATAAAGAAACGCTCAAAAGCATCGAGGAATTAAGAGCATTCGTGCAAAAGAACGGTATCGTGAAAAGCGATGTTGTAGATAAACTTCTGGCTATCAGACCTCATTTTATCGAAAACAACCAGCCTTTGGTAACACGTGTTATTCGAATGACGGCTGAATACATCGAGCATTTTGGCTTTTTCAATCTGAATCTACTCGCCGAAGAACCTGATACTGATCCTGACGCTGACGAAGGCGAAGACGAAGACGAAGAAGTTGAAGCCACAGTCGAAGAGGAAATCGATATGGAAGGTGAAGACAGTTTTACTGAAATGAAGGATAACTTCCTTTATTTATTGGATCTCTTTGCGCATCCCGATAACCAAATGAACAAAGCAGAGCTTACCAGAGTGAAGCAATTGTATCTCGATCGTGATCTTTTCTAAATCAACCATTAGGGCAGCTCTTTTAGCTGCCTTTTTCTTTTCATGTTCTCAAAGTCCGACCAATATAGAGCCACTGTCCAGAGGCGAGGCTATTGTGGACAGCTCGGTCGCTTACCACGGAGGCAATCTCTACGAAAATGTCGATCTTTCCTTTGGCTTTCGCGGAAGAGATTACCAAGCCATTCGTCAAGCGGGAAGTTTCGAGTATATCAATACCTACCGAGATTCTTTGGGAACGCACCGACGTAGGTTGACCAACGATAGTTTCACCCAAGAGTTGAATAATGTGCTTATTGCCCTTTCGGCAAAAGACAGTATAGGCCGAGCCTCTTCGGTTAATTCCGTGATCTACTTTGCGCTCCTTCCGGGAATGCTGAAAACGGCGGCGGCCAACAAAGAGTTTTTAGGCAAAGAGGAAATCGAAGGAAGTGAGTACTTCAAAGTGTGCGTCACCTTTTCTAAAGAGGGCGGAGGAGAGGACTTCGACGATGTTTTCCTCTACTGGTTCTCCACCGAAAATTACGCAATGGATTATTTGGCTTACAGCTACCTGGAAGATGAAGGCGGTAGCCGGTTCCGAATAGCTTACAATCGTCGCTCGGTGAACGGAATGGTTTTTCAAGATTACCTCAATCTGCGTGGACCTACTCCCGATTCGCTAGAGTTTATCTCTGAGATGTTTAAGTCGAGAAAACTCGATACGCTATCGGTGATTGAGGTCGATCGGTTGGGGGTGAGTCCATTGAAATAAGAAGCTATTTCATTTTTGATTACTTAATTTCTAGAAGGACAAGACCTCGATTGTCAGCGAGGTTTTTTTTCGTTCATATACTTACGCTCGAGCGAGCTCGGGGATGTCACTTTCAAACTAGATTTTCTTTGGTGAGTCAAGCGGGATTACTCTCCTTGCGGTCGAGTGATTCCTTTCGTTCCGAATTCCGAGAAGGCTAACACCCTCGATTGTCATCGAGGTGTTTTTGCGTTTTTCAGCGACCTTTCAAGCAAGCTTGAGGCTGCTGATAAACGCAAAAACCCATCACATTCGTGATGGGTTTTTTACTTCTCTTAGTGACCGCGCAGGGATTCGAACCCCGAACCTCCGCATCCGTAATGCGGTGCTCTATCCAGTTAAGCTACGCAGCCAAAAATCGGAATGCAAATATAGTTATTTTTCTATTTTGAGAAAGACTTTAGAACATGTAAATTGCTTTAAGTACAATCTGGCTCTGGAGCCCACGTTCGTTCACGTCTCCTAGCTGGATTTGCTCGAAGCTGGCGTTGTAACCAACATTCAAAATAAATTTACTTCCTAGGGTAATCTGACCACCAACGCCAATAAATCCTCCAAAACCAGCACCAGTTAAAAGATTGGCTTGATCAATGAATTGATTCTGTTGGTTGAAGAAGATCGTGAGATCTCTAATAATGCCATCATCGAGTGAATAGAAATTCTCTTCAAATTTCGTGAATGTGGCATTTAAGCCAACATCAATATAAGGTAGAATTGTAGTGGACTTTCCTTGTCTTTCAAATTGCTCTCTCAACAACACGCGATGCAAACCAATATTCACCATCAATCGCTGCTCCTCGCCTCGAATTCCAAATCTTCTCAAGAGTTGGTTTTGGGAGGGGTCGGGACTTGGAGAAAAAGTTTGGATGGTAAATTCACCAACCGTTATAGGATTGGTTCCACTTAATTCGGCATATACCCCAAAGTCAGCATTGAACATGTAGCGTAGATGTCCACCGTACATGAATGATCCGCTAAATTGCATGACTCCTGGCATATCATCTTCTGTGAATGCCCATTCCCCATCTGCTAATCCTAACGCGTCACTCGTTTGTCTGCTAAACTCTGGGTTTCCCTGAATAGATTGATTGAGCCACGAATTGGCAAAATCATTTATAGTACCATCTCGCTGATATCCATATCCACCATAGATCACTGCGGAATTGTTGTTGGCGAAATAGTATCCTAAGTTTAAGGCTACATAAAGCCCTTTGATGCTATCAGGTGACACTGGACCCTCTCCGTCTGCGTAGTTAAACACTTGGCCCTTTCCCGAAAGGGTAATCAACAATACACCAATAAATAATACGAGATTCTTATTCATAGAGCTTTTCTTTAACATCGTCTAAAATTTCATTCACCCAAAGATCGTACATATCACTGGAAGGATGAAGGTTGTCTGGCGCCACCAATGACAGATCATTTTCGGCTTGTCTCGAGATTGCTGTAATGTCAAAATAGCTGATGCCGTAGGCAGTAGTGATCTGTAGGTTTAAAGCGTTGAAGGCATCCACTCCCGCAGGCGCATTGGAATAACTTTGCCCGAAAGGAGTCACTCCATAGTCGGGGATGCTTAGAACAAAAACTCGATCGGTGTCATTTCCTGCAAAGCCAATAGCTGTGCTCAACAGTTCCTCGAATTCAACGGCGTAAACGCTGTCTGAACGATTTTGAAATTGATTGTTGACTCCGATCAGCAATGAAACCAAGTCGTATTGAACTGAGAGATCAGCGATTTCAATGGCAGAAATTAGTTGATCCGTTCGCCATCCACCAAAAGCCACGATATCGGGATCTGTTCCTTCCAGGGAGGCGTCTTGGTTTAGTCTTTCGACCAATCGAATGGGATAGCTTTTGCTACTATCGGGCAATGCCGTTCCAATGGTGTAGCTATCGCCCAGCGCCAGATAGCTGAAGCGAATCGGTTTAGACTCACTTGTTGTTTCATTCTCCTTCCCGCACGAAACTAAAGTCAGTAAGAGCAAGAAAAGGAGGCCCATTTCTGTTCTTTTAGGTTTGCAAAACTCCAACATTGTATGGTCTTTCGGCTGGTGAATTGTTGGCCGCTTCGATTCCCATCGCCAGGTGCTTTCTCGTTTCTGCTGGATCAATGATGGCATCGAGCCAAAGCCGAGAAGCGGCATATTGTGGTTTGGTCTGTTCGTCGTATCGGTTTTTGATTTTGTCAAAAAGCTCTTTTTCCTTCTCCTCAGTCATTTCTGTCCCTTTTGCCTTTTGAGACGCCACTTCTATGCTGAGCAAAACTTTGGCAGCTTGTTCGCCGCCCATTACTGCCATGCGAGCTGTTGGCCATCCAACAATCAATCTTGGATCGTAGGCTTTGCCGCACATGGCATAATTTCCTGCACCGTAGCTGTTTCCCATGATAATGGTAAACTTGGGAACGACAGAATTACTCATGGCACTTACCAATTTAGCTCCGTCTTTAATTATTCCTCCGTGCTCGCTGCGACTGCCTACCATAAACCCGGTAACGTCTTGTAAAAAAACCAAAGGGATATTCTTCTGGTTGCAATTCATGATAAATCGCGCGGCTTTGTCGGCAGAGTCGCTGTAGATTACGCCGCCGAACTGCATTTCGCCTTTGGCACTTTTCACGATGCTTCGCTGATTGGCGACAATGCCTACTGCCCATCCGTCGATTCTCGCGTAAGCGCAAACAATGGTTTGACCGAATCCCTTTTTGTACTCGGTCATCTTGCTTTCGTCCACGATGCATTTGATCACTTCTCGAACGTCGTACTGTTTTCCTGCCTCAGCTGGGAATACACGGTAGACTTCGTTCAGCTTTACCGCTGGCATTTGAGGCTCGGCGCGGTTGAATCCCGCCTTTTGATTTACCTCACCAATCTTGTCTACCAAATCGCGAATAGTAGAAAGACATTCCTGGTCGTCTTCCACTTTGTAGTCTATCACACCCGATATTTCGCTTTGGGTGGTTGCACCTCCCAATGTTTCGTTGTCAATGTTTTCACCGATAGCGGCTTTCACCAAATAGGAGCCGGCTAAAAAGATCGTCCCTGTTTTGTTTACGATCAAAGATTCATCGCTCATAATGGGGAGATATGCCCCACCGGCAACGCAGCTGCCCATCACTGCTGCTATTTGCGGAATGCCGCGACTCGACATTACGGCGTTGTTGCGGAATATTCTTCCAAAGTGTTCCTTATCGGGAAATATCTCATCCTGCATTGGAAGGAACACACCAGCACTATCTACTAAGTAGATAATTGGAATGTGGTTCTCCATGGCAATTTCTTGAGCGCGCAGGTTTTTCTTTCCCGTTATGGGAAACCAAGCTCCTGCCTTCACGGTAGCGTCATTGGCCACAACGATGCATTGACGGCCTTTTACATAGCCCATCACAACGACTACACCTCCCGAGGGACAGCCGCCGTATTCTTCATACATGTCATGTCCTGCGTAGGCGCCTATTTCGATACGATCGGCATCTTCATCGAGCAGAAGATCAACTCTTTCCCTAGCGGTGAGCTTGCCTTTTTGGTGTTGCTTTTCAATTTTTGATTTCCCTCCTCCGAGGTAGATTTTCTCGAGTTCCCGTCTCACTTTCGACACCATCAATCGTATGGTGTCCTCGTTTTTATTCAGTTCCAGTTCTTTCGTATTCGCCATGAGCGTTGCGTGGTTTTTTCAGTGGTGTCCAAATATACGCTTTCAACCTTTTAAGACCGACAGTGCCGCAGGCCCTTCGTTGAAGAGCAAATCTAGAATCGATAGATTGGGTTGAAAGTCAAACCGATCACTAAACACCTGGAGGTATTTTTTCGAATGAAAATCTGCTGGAAACTGTTCTGGACTCTTGATTCTGGATCTCAAGTCATAATCAGAGTCAAGCTCGATGTAGTCATCACTGATTAAATAGTCAGGTTCGAATTTGAGCAGGCCAACCCAGAGTTTGAAGCTTTCGCGAAATAGATCTCCAAAATTGGCATGTTTTGTTTCAAAAAGGACGATGACTTTTGGGTAGTAATGATCAAAGAAAGGGGAGGAGCGATAAGAGGATTCCAAGGCGCGTTTGTGCAAACGAATCCACGGCTCGTCATGATCTATAAGAATGTCCTTGGTGGGAATTTTTTCACCTTTTTGACCCACAACATTGATGGTCATGGTTTGCATTCCATTCGCCGAAAGGATGTGATACCTATTTCGAATGGTCTGCTTTACGTAGTGTTCAGCCCCATCAAAATAGAGCTTGTGGCCTTGCGCTAATGCGGCAAAAAGGCCAAGGGGTGGAACTAAGCTAAAAGGAGAGACGATGACCAGCTGATCATTCATGGCCTACCAGCGAAAACAATCTACTCCAGCGGATTCCAGTCTCAGGGTCTTTGCTAAACCAGATAAACACCGCTTTACCTACTATGTGATCAAAAGGAACGAAGCCCCAGAATCGCGAATCGGCAGAATTGTGTCTATTGTCTCCCATCAGGAAGTAGTAATCCTGCTTGAATGTATAGCTCGTAGTCACTTCACCATTGATGTAAATGGAGTCATCTTTTACTGCTAGATCGTTGTGTTCGTATACGTCGATTGCTCTGCGGTAGAGCGGTAAGTTGTCCATGGATAGATCAATGGTTTCACCCGCCTTTGGAATCCAAAGTGGGCCGAAATTATCTTCTGTCCAACTGTAGTCAGGGTGGTTTGGGAAAATGTGAAGGTCGGCTTGCGGCCGCTTCATTTCGATGGTCACCGAATCAATAGAAGACATTCCTTCTACGATTTCTTTCTCCCAATCGGTCAATGGCATTCTGTAAAACCTGTTGGAAGCATAAAACTGCCGCTCAGCGTCAGTGATATAAATGTCGTATTTCTCTTGAAGCACTTCCACGGAAAGTGGAGACTTGGCATAAACTTCATACACAAATTGAACGCCTTTCGGTCTTCGAATCTGTTCGCCATCAATGTGGACACGTCGATTGACTACTGATATTTCATCTCCAGGAAGACCAATGGTTCGTTTGATATAGTTTTCCTTTTTGTCCAGCGGACGAACCGTAATTCCTCCTGTCTCGGCCATTCTGCCCTCTTGCGTGATGAATTTTTCCTTCATCATGTTTTCTCGACCGAATTGGCGGGCGAGTTGGTAATAGCTGCTCTCTTGTGCATTGACTACCACGGTATCTCCTTCTGGGAAATTGAAAACTGTTGCGTCGTAACGCTCGACATCACCAAAACCTGGAAGTCTCAAGTAAGGAAGCTTTTGCCATTCCACGTATGACTTTGCGTTGACGAAAGGAATGGTATGATGCGTAAATGGAAAAGTGAGCGGAGTCATAGGGAGTCGTGGCCCGTAACTAAGCTTACTCACAAAGAGGTAGTCTCCAACCAACAATGATTTTTCCATCGATGGGGTAGGGATGGTGAATGCTTCAATCGTGAAAGTTCGGATGATAGTAGCTGCAATTACTGCGAAAACGATGGCCTCAGCCCATTCGCGGCTTTTACCTTTCTTTTCTTTTTTGAAATCAGGTAGGCCCACATATTTGATGTCGTCCTTGAAAGCGATCATTCCGAGCGCAACGAAAGGCAAGAAGATAGCGAGCAAATAATCCTTCATGGATCGCATACCAAAGGCTCTAACGAGTTCTACGTGCATTGCTCCAAGCAAAACGAAATTCACACCAGGAACGATGAGAATCAATAGCCACCACCAAGGTTTGTCAATGACTTTGAGCCAAACGAAAAGATTGTAAACAGGGACGAATCCAGCCCAGCTCGGCTCGTGTTCAGCCTTTTTGAAAACTTTCCAAATACAAACAAAATAGGAGAGGATGGTCAGATAAAAAATGCCGTATGCTATGATCATAGTTGAATAAGGTTGTTCATGGTGTAAAACCCGGGCTCCTGTTTAACGAGAAACTCTGCGGCCATTATTGCTCCGAGGGCAAAACCGTCTCGAGAAAAGGCTTCGTGTTTTATTTCAAGGGAGTCGATATCTGATTTGAATCGAACAATATGGGTTCCTTTTACATCGCCTTCGCGGAAAGATGTAATCGGAAGTGAATCTTTTTTGGCATTGTCGCCTTTAAGGTGGAAAGTAGTGTACTTTTTATTATTGGAGATGACTTCTTTAGCAAGGGTTTCGGCAGTTCCACTCGGAGCGTCTTTTTTTCCTGTGTGGTGCCATTCTTCAATTTCTGCAGCGTAATTGAAGTGATTCATTATTCGCGAAAGCTCAGATGTGAGGTGGTGAGTAATGAATACTCCTGGCGAAAAATTGGAAGCATAGAAGAAGTGACCATTGGCTTCGGAACACATCTTTTTAACGGTTTCCATTTCTTCATACCATCCTGTAGTACCTGTCACCAAAGGAATAGATTGATTTAAGACTTCTTGGAAATTTGCTGTTGCAGAATCTGGCTGAGTGAATTCAATAGCCACATCGCAGGCTGGGAGATTCCCGATTTCGGACTTGTTGTCGGCGTTTATTTTCGCTACAATTTCATGGCCTCTATCAGTGGCTAATTCAGCAATTCGTTTACCCATTCGTCCGTAGCCGATTAGTGCGATTTTCATAGAGACGATTCCAAGCGGGCGAAGTTACAATTTAAGTGCTAACGTCAATCCCGTCACGGGTCGATGTGACGGCATGACGAAAGGTTGAATATTTAAGGTTAAATCTTCACCGACATCGAAGTAAAAAAGATGAGCATCGACATTGGCATCGATAATGTTCAGGACATAAATAGCTGCAATTGCTATGTAGGATAAATCGCGCCATGTTTTGTATTGACTGATTAATTCTTCGAGTTGGGTAGAGGTAAAATCAGTAACGTTATCAGTTTCAGGATCGTTATCTGTCTCAGCCTTAAAAGCGTCTTTGTAAAGACTGATTTGCTTGTTATTATCGTTGAGGTACCAACCTGCCACCGCGAAACCGCCATAAATAATAGGAACTTTCCAGTATTTTTTATTGTAAATCTGGCCTAAGCCAGGAAGTACTGCCGACATGATGGTTGCCCTCTTCGGGCTATGGAGTTGGTCGATCGACTCTGTGGCTGGGTTTTGAACTTCTCCCTCGACTGTGCCCCTTTCTACATCAAGCACCACATCAGTAGTATCCGATTGAGCGAATGAGGTATTCGCACAAAACAGGATGAGTAAAGAAAGAAAAACTTGTTTTGTGAATTTAGTCTTCAAGTGAATCGATAATGCGTTGGAGTTGACCATCAGAGGCAAAGGTAATCTCTATTTTTCCTTTGCCCTTTTGGTCGCGTTTAATGTCAACTTTTGTGCCAAATCGATCCGTTAAATCAGACTTGATTTTTTGGTGTTCAAATGAAAGCGCAGCTGCTTTTGGTCTTGTTTTTTTTGATTTTGATTCTTTTCCAAAATCTTCAATTTGACGAACCGACATTCCATCGGCCAGTATTCTGTCAAAAGCGAGGAGCATTTCATCTTCATTCTCAAAAGCCAACAGAGCTCGTGCGTGACCCATGGTGATTTTGGTTTCACGCAGTGCCATTTGCACCTGAGGTGGAAGTTTCAGTAAACGCAGGTAATTGCTTATCGTGGCCCTGTTTTTG
Source organism: Cryomorphaceae bacterium (assembly GCA_047633195.1). Lineage (GTDB taxonomy): Bacteria > Bacteroidota > Bacteroidia > Flavobacteriales_D > Cryomorphaceae > JAKVAV01. The sequence continues at coordinate 57,254 of JBLIEU010000012.1, forward strand.
CCCACTCGCTGGCTCATGGCTTCTTGAGTGAGGCTGCACTCTTCGATGAGCCGCTGGTAAGAGATAGCGATCTCGATGGGATCCAGATTCTTGCGCTGAATGTTTTCAACCAAAGCCATCTCGAGCATCGCTTGATCGTTGGCTACTCTGATGTAGGCAGGAATTTCAGTGAGTCCAGCTATTTGCGAGGCACGAAATCTTCGTTCACCACTTATCAATTGAAAGCGATCGCGGCCGAGTTTTCTCACCGTTACAGGCTGTATGATACCGAGTTCTTTGATAGATTGAACCAATTCTAAAAGTGGCCCCTCTTCAAATAAGGTACGCGGCTGGAAAGGATTGGCTTCAATAGATTCTATTGGAAGCATAGCCACCGAACCAAGAACTCGCTCTGTGCTTTGCGTGCTCACACCTGAAGTGATGTCGGTTTCGACATTTTCCAATAGAGCACTCAGCCCTCTCCCTAAACCTCTTTTCTTACTCATTTTCGAGTTCAATAATTTTGTCCTCGGTCTTGATTCGCGTGAGATCATTCTTTTGTAGAATTTCTCTCGCAAGGTTGAGGTAGTTGATCGATCCTTTGCAAGAAGCATCGTGCATGATGATGGTCTCCCCGTGACTTGGCGCTTCTCCCAATCGTGTATTTCTGTGGATAACGGTATTAAAAACCAGTTCTTGAAAGTGCATTTTCACTTCTTCCACTACCTGATTGGCCAATCTCAATCGGCTATCAAACATAGTGAGTAATATACCTTCGATGGCCAGATCGGTATTTAAGCGAGACTGTACGATTTTAACCGTATTCAATAGCTTACCCAAACCTTCGAGAGCAAAGTACTCGCACTGAACTGGGATGATGACTGAGTCTGATGCAGAAAGTGCATTAACCGTAATCAAACCTAGTGATGGCGAGCAATCAATGATGATAAAGTCATATTCTTCCTTGAGATCTTTCAAGGCATGCTTCATCATTTTTTCTCTATTGGGAAGGCTGATCAATTCAATTTCAGCTCCTACCAGATCGATGTGGGCAGGAATCAAATCCAAATTTGGATTATCCGTGTGGATGATGATATCCTTGGGGTCTACCTCATTGATCAAGCATTCATAGATGCTCGTTTTGATCGTCTTCGGATCTATGCCAACGCCGCTAGTTGCATTAGCTTGAGGATCGGCGTCAACCAAAAGTGTCTTGTGCTCTAACACACCTAAACAGGCGGCTAGATTGATGGCTGAAGTGGTCTTGCCTACTCCACCTTTCTGATTGGCAATTGAAATTATCTTTCCCATATCTAAAGTTCGATCGTTTCTCCTATTTCCATTAATCTCAAGTCTAAACCAGCTTGAGCAAATTTATTTTTGGCTTCCTTCAAATCAATCGTGATTGGAGGAAAAGTATTGTAATGCATTCCAATGATATTTTTCACATCTACAAACTCGCTTGCAATGATGGCATCATCGACGCCCATCGTAAAGGTATCTCCTATTGGCATAAAAGCCCAATTGACATCAAACTCTCGAGCGATGAGTTTCATATCGTAGGTCAGAGCCGTATCGCCAGCGTAATAAATGCAAAGGTCTCCGAAATCAATGACAAATCCTCCAGGGTTTCCCATGTAGGTGCCGTCATCCAGAGCGGAGCTATGAACCGCGTTGACATATTTTACTTTGCCGAAAGGCTGTTGAACTGCTCCACCGTGATTCATCGGGTGAACGTTTTCAACCCCTTGTTTTCCTAGCCATTGATAAATCTCAAAATTTGAGATTACTTTGGCGCCCGTTCTTTTGGCAATAGCCACTGCATCTGCAATGTGATCGAAATGCCCGTGGGTAATCAAAATAAAATCGACTTCAATCTTTTCAATGTCGATGTGCGCAGCCAAAGGATTGGGGCTGATAAACGGATCGAATAAAATTCGATAGTCATTGTGATTGATCCCGAAACAAGAATGGCCGTAATGCGTTAACGTCATGAAATCTTTCTATCGAAGTTTAAGAAGTTTAAAAGTACTTCATTTCACCTCTTCAATTTGAGAATTCTAAACCTTATTTTGCACAGTTTTTTGTTAATTCAACCCCACTCATGATCACTATTTTTTGCGCCACTAATCGAGGAGATAGCAATACGGAACTTATTGCGAAGAACTATCAAAAACTCGTTGAAGATCAAGGATCTAAGGCCATCGTGTATTCTTTTCAAGACCTACCTAAAGACTTTGTTCTAGCAGAGAATTACGGCGCATCTCCCGAAAGTTTTTCACAAGTTTTGAAGGAGTTGATCGAACCAGTAGATCGATTTGTCTTTGTTATTCCAGAATACAATGGAAGCTACCCAGGAATCACGAAGGTTTTTCTGGATACCATCAAGCCTAGCACTTGGAAAGGGAAAAAAGCTGCCCTAGTAGGAGTAGCCACGGGTAGGGCAGGAAACTTGAGAGGAATGGATCATTTGACGGCAGTACTTAACTATCTGAAAATGGAAGTCTATAGCCAAAAAATACCGCTCTCATCGGTGCATCAGCACCTGAACGAAAGCGGTACAATATCTTTCGACGAATACAATGAAATACTTACCGAGCAGATCAAGGGATTCTTGAAATTTTAGTGAGAGTCTGTTTTTGAAGTCCTATCATGCGTATGGCTTGATTTTTAAGTTGCCTTCACACCTTTTAAAAACAATTCGCGAGCTAGGACACAATACATTGAATTGAGGGCAGTCAACTTCCTCACCTTCAAAATAGGTGCATGTTACTATCGCAACCTGTTAATTCAGACTTGCAAACTTTTTGTGGACAGATGTCTACTAGAGGCCATCGAGATCATCAAAGGTAATGTCGGTAAACGCCTCAGTGGTGACTTCTTCTTTTTCTGTAACGCTAGGCTCAAATTCTGAATGATTCTCGTCAGCAGGGTCGATGAATTCATTGTTTCCTGAGCGGATATCTTTGATTTTGTCAATGGCTTCAGTGAAGCCTTCTCCAAATTTTTCAAAGTCCTCTTTGTAAAGAAAAAGCTTGTGCTTTTCGTAAGAAGGCTCTCCGTTTTTAAATTGTTTTTTGCTCTCGGTAATAGTGAGGTATAAATCATTTCCTCGTGTGGACTTGACATCAAAGAAGTAAGTCCTTTTTCCAGCTCTAACAGCTTTTGAGAAAATGTCGTCTCGAATAGAATCTTCGTGATCCGTTGGCATAGTGAATAGAAATTAGATTAATAGTAGTGTAGTTCGACAAATATACACTTAAAGCCTCAACCTAAGAGTCTACGGTCTTTTTCTCCTCGAGAAGTTGCTTTTGATAAAGGTCGCGGTATTCTCCGTCAAGAGCCAATAAGACCTCATGACTTCCTTTCTCGATTACTTTCCCATGATCGAGTACGATGATTTGATCTGCCATTTTAACTGTAGAAACCCGATGACTTATTAGGAGAGTTGTTTTGCCCTCCATGATTTTTCGGAGGTTGCCCAAGATGATTTCTTCTGTTTCTGTATCAACAGCAGAAAGGCAATCGTCAAAGATCAGAATATCAGGTTCTCTGGCGATGGCTCTGGCAATGCTCACGCGCTGCTTTTGTCCGCCAGATAAATTGATTCCGCGCTCGCCGAGAATCGTCTCAAACTTCTTTTGGAAGTCATCGATGTTGTGCTTTACGTGTGCATTTTCCGCAGCTTGCTCCACAATTTCGGGACTTACATCTTCTGGGTTTAACCCAAAACCAATATTGTTTGCAATGGTGTCGCTGAACAGGAAAACATCTTGGGGTACGTATCCTATCGAATTTCTTAAACTCTCCAGATTCAGGGATTCAATTGGTTTGCTGTCAACGAGCAATTGACCTTGAGTCACATCAAAGTTTCTGCAAATCAAGTTGGCAATGGTACTTTTTCCAGATCCAGTTCTACCGATTATAGCCAATGTAGACCCTTTTGGGACGGTAAAGCTTACATCTTGTAAAGCTTCAATTCCGCTATCTGGATAGACGAAAGAGACGTGATTGAATTCAAGCTTTCCTGAAATGGTGTCTTTTTCTTTTTTCGGATTGGCGATTTCGGGTTTGGTATGAAGGAATTCATTGATGCGTTCCTGTGAAGCTGCTGCTCTTTGAACAAGAGAGGTAACCCAACCAACGCTGGCAAATGGCCAAGTGAGCATATTGACATAAATCACAAATTCGGCGATATTTCCGATACTGATCTCTCCTTGAATGGCTTTTATCCCTCCCACATAAATCGTGATGATTGTACTGAGTCCGATTAGCAGAATGATCGCCGGCATAAAGAGGGCGTCCACTTTTACTTGCGAAAGAGAAAGCACTTTATACGTATTGCACTCTCTGGTGAAGTCTTTCTGAATATAGTTTTGACGGTTGTATGCTTTTAAGACTCTAATTCCCGAAAATGCTTCCTGGGTCAAAGTTGACAACCGCGATTGTTGTCTTTGGACTTTTTCGCTTCTTTGATTGATAAGTTTACTCACGTAATAAATGGAGATGGACAATAAGGGCAAAGGAAGGAGCACGTATAAGGTGAGTTCAACATTTACCCGAAGCATTGCTCCAATAGCCAATACGGCGAGTATGACAAGATTGATGCTGTACATGATCGCTGGACCCAAATACATTCTGACCTGACTAACATCTTCACTGATCCTGTTCATCAAATCGCCAGTGTTGTTGCGGCGATAGAAGGCCAAGCTCAGTTTCTGGTAGTGATCGAAGACTTCGTTTTTGAGATCAAACTCGATCAGCCTTGACATCACGATAATAGTTTGTCTTGTGAAGAACAGGAATACGCCTTTCAGCAGGGATATACCCAAGTAAACGGCAGCCAAAATAAGAGATAACCTGGTAATTAGCTCTGCCAAAGAGCTCTTCTCGTTGATGTTGCCAAAGACGCTTGCATCCAGTCCGAATAGGTCATTAATTATTACGACAGACTCGGGAAGTTGAATCGAGTAATTAGAAATGGCATCGCCTTGATAGGCTTTCATAGTTTGGGTAACTAAGTCGAATGCTTCTCTAATCAGAACAGGGGCGTAGATTCCAAATAAATTGGAAAATATTATAAACAGCGTTCCCAAAACTAGGTGCCATTTATATTGCCATAAGTACTGATTAAGATGAGCGAGTGCTCTCATTGATTATCCTTGGATTTTCCTTGGCTGAGGTTGAACGAAAAAGCTTACTTTTGAAACTATATTGGTTTACAAAGTTAAGGCTTATTGAGCCTAAAAGAACACTGAAGTGCAGGCAAAGTTCATTCCTTCAATTTTGAAAGAAACAAAATTGGTTTTTGATATTCTTTTTGATTCTATGACTAATCTTGGTCTTAAGAGAGAACTTTGTATAGTTTTGCCGCCTCAATTCGTCCACCCGATTTTCAAACTAGTCTAAGGTAAAACGGAAATGCTCAACCGACGTCACATCCGAATTAAAATTTTGCACATCCTTTACGCTATGGGTCAGTCCAAAGGTAAGACAGTAGCAGCAGTAGAGAAGGAGCTTTTTCTTAGCATTGAGAAGATGTACGAGATGTACCTTTATTTAATGTCGGCAATGACTTACATCCGTGATGTAGCCGATCAGAAAATTGAATACAATAAGAAAAAGCGATTACCCACTGAGGAAGACTTGATCCCAAACATGCGCTTTGTCGAGAATCGATTTCTCAAGCAGTTGGATGTCAATAAGAGCATTGCGTCAGCTTCTGAAAAGAAGAAAGTGTCTTGGACGGGAGAGGGTGAATTGATCCGAAAGTTTTACCGCGTACTTTTAGAAAGTGAGGAATACCAGAATTACATGTCGGCTGAAGAGGATAATTACGCTGCGGATAAAGAAGTGGTCATTCGGTTCTTCAAGCGTCACCTGATTAACCTAGAGTCGTTCCAGTCTTTTTTCGATGAAAAGAGTATTTTCTGGTCAGATGACTTAGACATTGTTGCCTCGATGGCACTAAAGACCTTCAAGAGTTTCGAGGAAGATTCAGATGAGTTCTTGCCTATACTTACGCTCTGGAAAGATCCAGAAGATGAAATTGAGTTCGCTAAAACACTTTTCAGGAAGACCCTTTCTCAGGCCACTGAGCACAATACACTAATTAAAGACCACACGGAAAACTGGGATATTGATCGAATTGCTATGATGGATATGATCCTCATGCGCATGGCATTGAGCGAAGCCCGAGAGTGTAAGCAAATACCATTAAAGGTAACGCTCAACGAGTATATTGAGATTTCAAAATACTACAGCACTCCAAAGAGCAGCAATTTTATAAACGGTGTTCTGGATAAGCTCTTCACTCAGCTAAAGGAAGATGGAACCATCGCTAAGGTAGGAAGAGGATTGATCCAATGAGAGCAAAATATCTAGTAGCTTTAATTGTATTGGTGCTCTTCGTAAAATGCGAAGACAGCCAAAACCGAACTGTAGGAACTGATGTAATAGACATTCCTACTAATGCCGAAGGCGTTATCGATGAAGACAAAATTCCCATAATGACATTCGAGGAATTAAAGCTTGAGACAGGGAAAATCACACAAGGAAAAATCATTACCCACACTTTCGGGTTTACGAATACTGGAAAAGCCCCATTGCTTATAGCCACCGTAGATGGATCTTGTGGCTGTACCATTCCTCGCAGTTTTCCCAAAGGAAAGGTGATGCCAGGCGAAGGTGGAGAGATCGAAGTGGAATTTAACAGCGACGGATTGTCAGGATTACAAACCGTAAGCATCATCGTTTCGGCGAATACAATACCAGCTGCTACGCAACTGCTTATTATAACAGAGATTGTCGTCCCCGACAATATGAAGTAAAATCAAAAAACAACATGGAACAAAGCGAATTAATCAATATTCTTTTCTGGGTCGGTATTATTGCCGTCTTCTATTTTTTTATGATTCGTCCACAGGCCAAAAGAGCCAAGGATGCTAAGAAATTTCGTGAAGCGCTTGGGAAAGGCACAAAAGTGGTAACCATCGGTGGAATCCACGGGAAGGTTCTTGAGGTTCAAGAAAAGACTGTTTTGATCGATACGATGACAGGTATGAAGTTGAAGGTGGAAAAATCTGCTATCTCTCCTGATGGCGCCAGTGAAGAGGCTATTGCCAAAAAATAAACCACTTCGGGTAGGTATAACTGGGGGAATAGGCTCTGGTAAATCCGTCGTGGCCAAAGTTTTTTCTGTTCTCGGAGTACCCGTTTTCAATGCTGATTTGGTAGCGAAGCAAATCCTTGCTTCAGATCCTGATGCAGCCGCTTCCGTCAAAGTGCATTTTGGCGAAGAAGCCTACAAAGACGGCGTCCCCAATCGCGAATACCTTGCTCAAGTCGTTTTTACCGACTCGGTCCAAAGGGAAATTCTTAACTCGATCATTCACCCAGCGGTGGGGAAGGCTTTTGAGGAATTTTGCCAAGAGCACTCTTCAGCGTCTTACGTATGCAAAGAAGCTGCTATAATGATCGAAACCAGAGCACATCAGCATATGGATGTTCTGATCTTGGTCGCTGCTCCTGAAGAATTAAGGATAGAGAGGATCTTGAATCGAGACAATACTGATCGAGAATCGATCGAAAAAAGAATTTTTGCTCAGCTTACCGACAGGGAGAAAAGGCCCTATGCCCACTTCGAAATTGTAAACGATGATAAGAATCCTGTTATCCCCAAGGTTTTAAAAATTCATAACTTAATACTTCGTTCAGCATTAACGGTAAAGAGTATTTTCACATTTATAAATTTCAACTCATGAATAAAGTATTTACCCTCCTCGCCGTTTTAATTGGTTTTTCAGCTACCGCTCAGGTGATAGAATCATCTCTTGCTAGTGTCGATTTTGAGCTCGTAAATTATGGTGAGCCCGAGACGATATCTATTATATTGACGAATCTGTCGAATGAAGAAGTCCAAATTGAAGATGTAGTGTTTTTCGATATTTATGAAAGTTCGCCGTTTCAAA
>JBLIEU010000013.1:0-62642 GCA_047633195.1 Cryomorphaceae bacterium
TCTTCGGAATTCTATCTGCCGTGATGGGGTTCTATTTAGCCACTTGGTGGAATGCGTCCATTTCAGGAGCCATGGCAGTGGCGGCGGGGATTATTTTTGTACTCGTATTTGCGGCAAAAAGGCTTTTGGTGCGCCAGCAAAAAAAGGAAAGTATGGCATTGGTTGAGTTGAAAAGTAGCTAATTCGCTTTTCAAGATAGCTGCGAAATTTTCCAAATTCCGATGGAATCGGGATTTCCCACCCCGTCTCTCTCTGCACCTTTAGAGCCACCCCAGCTGGGTGGGGGACAAAATCCCGTCAGCGATAAAATCATTTATTGATGTGAGAGGATGTACTGCTTTAGGTGGATTTGTAATTCTGATAATCCCACCTCCCTAAAACTCACAATTCTTCGGACTCCTCGGAAAAGGAATGACATCGCGAATGTTGGTCATTCCAGTTACAAACATCACCAATCTTTCAAAGCCCAATCCAAATCCTGCATGCTTGCAGGTTCCGTACTTGCGCGTATCGAGATACCACCACAATTCCTCAGCTGCGATACCCATTTCTTCCGAACGTCGAGTGAGCACGTCGAGTCTCTCTTCGCGCTGTGAACCACCTGTTATTTCACCAACACCTGGGAATAGCACGTCCATTGCTGCAACCGTTTTCTCGTCGTCGTTCAAGCGCATGTAGAATGCCTTGAATGAAGCGGGATAGTCGGTGAGGATTACTGGTTTCTCGAAATGCTTTTCCACCAAGTAACGTTCGTGTTCGCTTTGGAGATCTTTTCCCCATTCCACTGGGTATTTGAATTTCTTCTTTTTGAATGGCTTCGAATTTCGAAGGATGTCGATGGCCTCGGTGTAGGTCAATCGCTCAAAGTCATTTTCAGAAATAAAGGTCAATCGCTCCATCAATCCCAAAGCATTGCGCTCGCTCTCGGGCTTTGATTTCTCTTCTTGCGCTTCGCGCTGAGCGAGAAATTCCAAATCGTCTTTGCAATTCTTCAAGGCATAGCTCACCAAGTACTTGAGGAAGTCTTCCACCAAATTCATGTTGTCGGTGAGATCGGCGAAAGCCACTTCGGGCTCTATCATCCAAAACTCAGAGAGGTGGCGAGAAGTGTTTGAATTCTCCGCTCGGAAAGTAGGCCCGAAGGTGTAGACCTTACTCAATGCAAGCGCAGCCATCTCTGCTTCGAGCTGTCCCGAAACAGTGAGGTTTGTTTCCTTTCCGAAAAAGTCTTGACTATAGTCCACCTTCCCGTCCTCTTGAAGAGGAGGGTTTTTTGAATCGAGGGTACTCACTCGAAACATTTCGCCTGCACCTTCGGCATCAGATCCAGTGATGATCGGAGTGTGGATGTAGAAGAAGTTTCGGTCGTTGAAGTAATTGTGAACGGCAAAACTCAAAGCGTGACGCAAACGGAATATCGCACCGAAAGTATTGGTGCGAAAACGCAAGTGTGCTTTTTCACGAAGAAAATCCAGGCTGTGCTTTTTGGGCTGCAGTGGATATTCCTCAGGATCGGCGTCACCGTGAATTTCGATTGCTTCAACTTGCAGTTCTACCGTTTGGCCTTTCCCTTGGCTTTCGACCAATTTTCCAGTCATGGTAAGGGCCGTTCCAGTATTGATTCGATTCAAGATTGCTTCGTCCATCTGCTCAAAGTCTACGACTCCTTGAATGGTTTGGATAACTGATCCATCGCTCAAAGCGATAAAGCGATTGCTCCGAAAAGTACGTACCCAACCAGAAATACTAACAGATTCACCGATTGCGGGTTGATTCAAAATCTCTTTAATGCTTGCCATTGCTCAGTTTTGAGGGTACAAAACAACGAACTTTTTGTTGATAATGCTTCATAATGCGAAACCAATTGCAACACCTCAGGAAACAAAAAATAGTTAAAACGTTTCCTGCGTGTAAATGTGTTATACATTTGTCGTCCAAATTTATGGGCACACAGGTAGATAAAGAGCAGAAGATAATCGCCGATGCCATCAAAGTCTTTATGACTTACGGCATTAAGAGCGTTACGATGGATGACATTGCCAAGCATATGCGCATGTCAAAAAAGACGCTTTACCAATATGTTTCGGACAAGAACGATTTGGTAACGAGGTGTCTTAAGTACGATTGCGAAATAACGGAAGACACTGTTAAAGAGATCTTGAGCAAAGGCTTAAATGCCATAGAAGAGAATTTTGAAATCTCCAAGCACATTGTTGAAGATTTGAAAAAAATTCACCCTTCGATTTTTTACGATTTGGAGAAGTATTATCCAGACGCATGGCGCATGATGCACAACCTTCGTCATGAATTTGTGGGGGTAGTGATGAAACACAATATGGAGCGCGGCATTAAAGAAGGATTGTACCGAAAAGACTTGAATGTGGAATTGATGACTCAGCTGTGGGTAGCGCGTTTGAATATCATTTTCGATCCGGCTATTTTTTCGTTAAATGAGCACAATTTGGCTGATGTATATCGGCAAATGTTCATTCACCACGTTCGTGGAATCGCGAGTGATGAAGGAGTGAAATACATTGAAAAAAACCAACATAAATTAAACTAACGCCATGACTCGACACATTCTGGCTTTTCTTGGTTTGGTGCTGTCTGCGCAAGTTATAGCCCAGCCTTTAGCGGTTTCGCTGGAGGAGGCTATACAGATTGCGGTGGATAGCAGCTATGTCACAAGAGATGCCGAATTTAACCTTGAAAAAAAGGAAAGAGAAGTTCAGGAGGTAATCGCTATCGGATTGCCACAAGTGAATGCCTCTGCTCAGTTTCAAAACTTTTTAGACATACCTGTTTCGCTCGTTCCCGCTGAGTTTTTTGGTGGTGACGCAGGAGATTTATCCGAGGTTCAATTTGGAGTGAACTACAATTTGACTGGAAGTATAACAGCGTCACAGCTCATTTTCGACGGGACCTACTTCATTGGCTTGCAAGCCGCAAAAACGGTAGTGGAGTTTTCAAGAGTACTACAGAGCAAGGCCGAACAAGAAATAAAGGTAGCTACTGCAGATGCCTATTATACCACCTTGCTGGCTCAGGCCAATTTTGATATTCTCACCGAGAATGTTGCCAACCTCGACAAGACGCTGGAAGAAACACGAGCGCTATACGAGAATGGTTTGACCGAAGAACAAGACGTCGATCAACTGGAGTTGAACAGAAACAAGCTCATCATTAGCCGAGACAACACCCAGCGGATTTTGAATATTTCGAAGCAAGCCTTGTTGTACATCATGGGTTTGTCAATCGACACTCAGATCACGCTAACTGATGACATTGAGTCTCTCGTGGCTTTGAGCAACTCTCCAGAGTACTTGCAGACAGAGCCAGATTTGTACACGCATCCCGATTACTTATTGGCCAGAACGAGCGTAGAGCTTGCCGATTTGCAAATCCGTGGAGACAAGGCCATGTTTTATCCTTCGCTTTCAGGGTTTTTCACTCACCAACAGGTTGGCCAGAGCAATGACTTTGAGTTTTTTGAATCGGGTGCTTCTTACTTCCCTACAACCGTTTGGGGAGCTACCTTGAACGTTCCGATTTTCAGCGGTTTTCAGCGAAAGCGGCAATTGCAGCAGTCTGAAATTGCTTTCGACCAAAGTCAAATGCAGTTGAGACAAGCTGAGGATGGACTCAAACTGGAGATCATCAGAGCCCGCAGCAACTACGAAGGGGCTCTAAAGAATTGGGAGAATCAGAAGCGCAGTTTTGAATTGGCGCAGCGAATCAATAAAAAAACGACGATCAAGTATTCCGAAGGGGTTGCAGATAGTTTTGAGTTGAATATTTCTGAGAACCAATTGCTGCAAGAGCAGACCAGATACATTCAGACAGCGCTTGAATTACTCAACGCTAAAAAAGCACTTGACAAAGCATTAAACACATTATAGAGAAATGAGATCAGTTGATAGTAACGCAATGAAGCTTTTTAGCTTGGGACTTATCGCCATTTTAGTGGCGGCTTGCGGAGGTGCACCCGAAGGTGATTTGCAAAACTTAAAATCCGAAAGAGATTCTTTAAAAATTGTTCGGACTGAATTGGACGACCGGCTTTTTGATTTGGACCGCCAAATTGCCGAGAAAGATTCTACCATTGAAGATAAGATCGTCACTGGAATCAAAGTAGGCAAAGATGTTTTTAGGCACTATTTCGAAGTATATGGAAACGTACAATCCGATAAATCGGCGATCATTTACGCGGAGAATTCAGGGGTTGTTCAATCTATTAATGTGAATGAGGGACAATCGGTGAAAAAGGGTCAAGTTTTGGTGACACAAGACGTGGAGATGATTGCAAGAAATATGACTGAAATACGAACCCAGCTTGATTTGGCAGAAATTCTCTACGAAAAACAAAAGCGGCTTTGGGATCAAAATATCGGCAGTGAAGTTCAATTTTTAGAGGCGAAGAATAGAAAGGAATCATTAGAGAATTCGATGGCTACCTTGAAAGAGCAGAGGCAAAAGTCGTCTGTCACTGCTCCTTTCGACGGGGTTGTAGACAAGATTTTCCCCAAAGTAGGAGAACTGGTCGGAATGTCCGTTCCGTTGGTGAGATTGGTCAATATTGACGAGCTATATATCAATGCCGACATATCTGAGCGTTACATCGGCGATCTCTCAAAAGGCAATTCGGTTTGGGTGATCGTAAATCGAAAGGATACCATCAAGTCTATGATATCGAGGTTGGGAGATTATATAAATCCATCCAATCGCTCTTTTGAAATGAGAGTAGAAATAGATGAAATAGTTGACGTCCTGAGACCGAATTCTCTAGTTGTTTTAAGAATAAACGACCATACCGAAGAAAATGCGATCGTGATCCCGTCCTCATTGATAATGCAAGATGGTGCGGGTGAAGATTATGTGTTTACTATTAAAACGGATGTGCACAACGACTTAATAGCGCGAAAGACTCCAATAAAAACGGGGCTATCATATCTTGGAAAAACCGTTGTGAAGAATGGTATTTCAGATGGCGATGATCTGATCGACAAGGGTTCTCGAAAAGTCCGCGATGGGGATAAAGTGAAAAAAATTACCGTATAGCGATGGCTGAAAATACACCTGAAAAAAGCGGGAAGGGGTTCAAAGAGTTTGGTCTTTCTTCACTTTCCGTAAATAACAAAACGACGGTTTTTGTTCTGGCGATTATCATTTTCATTGGAGGTATTGCTTCGTATATAAGCATGCCAAAAGAGAACTTTCCCGATGTAGTAACTCCAGAAATTTATATTGGTACACCTTATCCCGGAAACTCACCGCTGGATATTGAGAAGCTGATTACCCGTCCATTTGAAAAAGAAATCAACTCCATCACGGGAGTAGATGAAATAAACTCTACGAGCGTTCAGGGCTACTCCACTATTCAGGTGAAATTTAGCTTTGACGTAACTGCCGATGAGGCACTACGCAAGGTTAAGGACAAAGTAGACATTGCGATGAGCGACCGCGATTTTCCACAAGATTTGCCTGCAGACCCGAACGTATTTGCCCAAAATATTTCGGAGTTAATGCCAATCATGAATATTAATTTATCGGGTGATTTTTCCATCGAACAGCTCAAGGATTACGCCGAGTATCTCGAAGACGAAATAGAAGACCTCCCCGAAATAACCTCAGTGGATATACGCGGTGTAATGGACAAAGAGGTGAAAATCGACGTCGATCTTCTCGCGATTGAAGCGATGAAAATCAGCTTCGACGATATAGCCAATGCCATTTCGCAGGAAAACGTCACCATTTCAGGAGGCGATTTGCTGGTAGATGAGTTCAACAGAAACGTCCGTATTATTGGTGAGTTTCGAGATATTGCCGAAATAGAAAACGTCATCGTAAAACGTGAGAACCAAGAAATAGTCTACCTCAAAAATGTGGCCGACGTTAGTTTTGGTGAGGAGGAAACCGAGAGTTACGCTCGCGAGTATCTCAAGCCCGTCGTGATGATTGATGTGAAAAAGCGCGCTGGCGAAAACCTGATTGAGGCTTCAGATAAAATCTCCTCAATAATTGAAAAGGCCAAAGCCGATATATTTCCCGAGAATTTACAGATTTCTATTACGAACGATCAGAGCGATCAAACCCGCACACAGGTTGATGAGCTTTTGAATAGTATCATCTTCGGAGTATTGCTCGTTACGGGCGTGCTCTTGTTTTTTCTTGGGTTTAGAAACGCTCTTTTTGTCGGGATAGCCATTCCGCTTTCTATGTTGCTGAGCTTTATTATTCTCGGTGCATTGGGCGTTACCCTTAATGTAATGGTTCTCTTTGGTCTGGTATTGGCCTTGGGCATGCTGGTTGACAATGGTATTGTCGTGGTAGAAAATATTTACCGTCTCATGGACGAAGGTTATCCACCGATGCAAGCTGCAAAGCTCGGTGTTGGTGAGGTGGCCATACCCATCATTGCCTCTACTGCCACGACATTAGCAGCTTTTCTACCCTTGGCGTTTTGGCCTGGTCTTTTTGGGGAGTTTATGTTCTTTTTGCCGATCACACTGATCATTGTTTTGTCATCCTCACTCTTTGTGGCACTGGTTATTAACCCAGTTCTCACCTCAGTTTACATGAAAGTAGGGGAGCCCGATGTCAACAACCGAAGAATGCTTAGAAACAGCTTGATTTTCATTGCTGTCGGTGTTTTTCTGGATGCTGTTTCCATTTCGGCAGATGTGGCATTTGTGATGATATTAGGGAACATTTCCCTCGTTATCGGAATTTCGGGAATCCTCAATATTTATGTCCTCTCTCCGGGAACCAAACGTCTTCAAAACAACATTCTTCCAAAGCTCGAGGATTACTACAAGCAATTTTTAGGCTATGCGTTGAATGGCAAGCGCCCTTACATTTTTTTTGGGGGTACCGTGTTTCTTCTCATCAGCTCGCTGATGTTGTTTGTGTTCTTTCCACCCAAAGTGGAATTCTTTCCGGTAAACGAGCCGCAATACCTCAATATTTTCATCGAAAAACCCATCGGCACAAACATCGAAGAAACCAACCGTACGGCTTTGGATCTCGAAAAGCGCGTGATTGAAATTCTTGATGATGACAAGTATTACATCGAAAAAGATGGCGAGAGAATTCCTTTCCTTATAAAGTCCGTTATCGGGCAGGTAGGTGACGGGGCGAGCGATCCCGCTCAGGGTTTTTCTCAAGCCAATACGCCGCACAAGGCACGAATCACTGTTCAATTTGTCAAATTTCAAGACCGAAGGGGATTGCAAACAAGTGACGTGCTTGATCGAATCAGAAAGGAACTTCGAGGGTATCCAGGAACCCAAATCACCGTTAATAAAAACGAAGCGGGTCCGCCACAGGGAGCCCCAATAAATATTGAAGTTCGGGGAGATGACTACGTCACAATCATGGCTGAAGCACAGGGGTTAAAATCTTTCCTTGAAGACCAGAATGTTCTCGGGGTAGAAGAACTCAAACTCGATATAGAAACTGGCAAGCCTGAAATGCCGATACTCATCGATCGTGGAAAAGCGAGAAGACTGAACGTATCAACCTATCAAATTGGTGATGCGTTGAGAACGGCATTGTTTGGTAAAGAAGTGAGCACTTTCAAAGACGGTGAAGATGATTACCCCATCAACATTCGCCTTCAGAAGCACTACCGCGACAATGAGGACGCCCTAATGAATATGCGCTTGACCTTTCGCGATCAGGCTACTGGAAAAATTACTCAAGTGCCCATTTCATCAGTGGCACGTGCCGAAAAATCGAGCACCTTTAGTGCGGTTAAAAGACGCGACCTCGACAGAGTGGTGACTATTTCTTCTAATGTTCTTAGCGGCTATAATTCTACCGAAATCGTCTCGAAGATGAAGGAGATGGTAAAAGAGTACGAACTGAACCCAGGCACAAAGGTGCTGTTTACAGGGCAGCAAGAGGAACAAGCCAAAGAGCTCGATTTCCTTACCACGGCTTTGGCCCTAGCTCTTTTTATGATTATCATCATTATTACGGCCCAGTTTAACTCTATTTCGACGCCTTTTATAATTGGTTTTTCCGTTGTTTTCAGCTTGATTGGTGTGTTCCTTGGATTGGTTTTGTTCAATATGGATTTCATTATCATCATGACAATGATTGGAATCATATCTCTGGCAGGAATTGTAGTAAACAACGCAATTGTATTGATTGATTACACCAACTTAATTCGTACCCGCCGAAAGGAAGAGCTCAATATGGCTTTGGATGAAAAGCTTCCTTTCGAAGAAACGGTTTACGCGATTGTCGAGGGAGGAAGGACCAGGCTTCGTCCGGTTTTACTAACCGCTATCACTACTATTCTCGGTTTAGTTCCGCTGGCTGTAGGCCTCAATATTGATTTCTTCAGCTTGATTAGCGAGCTGGATCCCAAGATTTATGTGGGTGGTGACAATGTTATTTTTTGGGGGCCAATGTCATGGACGATCATCTTCGGACTTTCGTTTGCCACGTTTTTAACATTGATTATTGTGCCGGTGATGTACTTAATCTTGGCCAAGATTAAGTACAAGCTTATTTACAAGAAGGATACAAGCTATACCATTAAAAGGTAGAGTTTAAGAGTTGGTAAAAAAAAAGGAAGGCTGAGAAACCTTCCTTTTTTTTGGCTTCATGTTAGTACAGAACGACTCTTAATAGCTAGAATACTAAGGCGGACAGCAACATTTATTTTTTACTTTTGTTATGGCTGTTACTAACACCTACCATATGAGTTCATTTCAGGCAGGACACCTTCTCGATCAAATCGAAATCCCCGCTGACTTAAGGTCAAAAATTAAAGAGCAAGAACTCGAAGAGTTTTGTGCTCAGCTACGCGAGTATATTATCGATGTGGTATCTACCAAAGGAGGACACTTTGGCGCCAGCCTAGGAGTAATCGAGCTTACAGTTGCGCTTCACTATGTTTTCAATACGCCTTACGATCAATTGGTTTGGGACGTTGGTCACCAAGCCTACGGCCACAAGATCTTAACTGGTCGCAGAAAGGTTTTTGATACGAATAGAGTATACGAAGGCATTAGCGGTTTCCCGAAAAGGTCGGAGAGTGAATACGACACTTTCGGTGTGGGACACTCTTCTACTTCTATCTCAGGAGCATTGGGGATGGCAGTAGCTAGCAGACTAAAAGGAGAATTTGATAGACAGCACATTGCCATAATCGGTGATGGATCTATGACAGCAGGATTGGCCTTTGAAGGTCTCAATCACGGCGGAGTAGAGGACACCAATCTCTTGGTTGTTCTCAATGATAACTGTATGTCGATTGACCCAAATGTAGGCGCACTAAAAGATTATTTGACTGACATCACCACTTCGCACACTTACAATAAAGTGAAAGATGAGGTATGGCAGCTCTTAGGTAAGATTTCCAAATTTGGGCCAAACGCTCAAGCCATTGCTCAGAAAGTAGAGCAGGCAGTGAAATCTTCTTTGCTCAAACAGAGCAATATGTTTGAATCCTTAAATTTCCGCTACTTCGGCCCAGTAGATGGACACGACGTAAATCACTTGGTAAAAGTGATGGAAGACTTGAAAGACATTCCAGGCCCTAAAATCCTTCATGCCCTTACGGTAAAAGGAAAAGGGTACGAGCACTCTGAGAAAGGATCACCAACTGTATGGCACGCACCGGGACTCTTCAACAAGGAAACGGGAGAGATCATTAAAGTCGTTCCTAAAAGTCCGCAGCCTCCGAAGTACCAAGATGTATTCGGTCACACCATCGTAGAATTGGCGGAGAAGAACGATAAGATCGTGGGAATTACTCCTGCAATGCCTTCGGGCTCCTCTTTGAAAATAATGATGGAGGCCATGCCCGATCGAGCTTTCGATGTGGGAATAGCAGAGCAACATGCGGTGACATTCTCGGCGGGATTGGCTACTCAAGGAATGCTTCCTTTTTGCAATATCTATTCGAGTTTTATGCAGCGCGCCTACGATCAAGTAGTGCACGATGTGGCTCTGCAGAATTTGAACGTAGTTTTCTGTTTGGATAGAGCGGGATTTGCGGGTGCCGATGGCCCGACCCATCATGGCTCCTACGATTTGGCTTATTTCCGTGCCATTCCCAATATGATTGTGAGCGCCCCGATGAACGAGAGCGAATTGCGAAACCTGATGTACACGGCTCAAAAGAAAGAGCACGGGCCGTTTAGCATTCGTTACCCCCGAGGACAAGGTGTAATGACCGATTGGAAAACGCCTTTTAAAGAAATTAAAATTGGTACTGGACGTCGAGTACGCAATGGAAGTGATTTAGCTATTCTAAGTATCGGCCATCCTGGAAACTTCGCGTTAAGCGCGGCAGAGAAGCTAGAGAAAGAAGGACTAGATGTGGCAGTTTACGATATGCGTTTTGTGAAGCCTTTGGATGAGATTCTATTACACGAGGTATTCTCCAAATTTGATAAAGTCATTACCGTAGAAGACGGTTGCTTGATGGGCGGGCTGGGAAGCGCCATACTTGAATTTATGGCCGACCATGGCTACAATGCCAAAGTGAAAAGATTGGGTATTGAAGACCGATTCTTTGAACACGGAAGCCAAGATCAACTCTTTACCGAAGCAGGTTTTAACGTAGATGATATTGCCGCAACAGCTGAAGAGATGCTTGCTGCGAAACTTCAGAAATTGAGTAAGTTTTCAGCTGGGTAAACTGACTCGAGGACTCTAAATAAAAAAAGGCATCCGTTATAAACGGATGCCTTTTTTATTGTCAAATGGAAAGCGACTAAACCGGCTTCAGTTTAAAATCTTCCAAGAACTTCGTGGTGAAGTTTCCTTTCTTGAAATTCTCGTCTTCGAAAAGCTGAATGTGGAAAGGAATCGTTGTTTTCACTCCTTCAATAATATATTCGCTCAGTGCGCGGTGCATTTTCTTAATGCCTTCTTCGCGTGTTTGTGCCACTACGATCAACTTTGAAATCATCGAATCGTAATTCGGTGGAATCGTGTAGCCAGAATAAACATGTGTGTCTACGCGTACACCGTGTCCTCCTGGAGAGTGGTAAACGGTGATCATTCCAGGGCTCGGACGGAAATCATTAAACGGATCCTCAGCATTGATGCGGCACTGAAATGCATGCATCCTAGGCTCGTAATTGTGCCCACTGATAGGAATTCCTGCCGCAATTTTAATTTGCTCTTTGATCAGGTCAAAATTGATCACTTCTTCCGTAATGGTATGCTCCACCTGAATTCTGGTGTTCATTTCCATAAAGTAGAAGTTGCGGTGCTTGTCTACCAAGAACTCAACCGTTCCTACTCCTTCGTAGTTTACCGCTGCTGCAGCTTTAATAGCCGCCTCACCCATCTTCTTGCGAAGGGCTTTCGTCATGAAAGGAGAAGGAGTTTCTTCAACCAATTTCTGGTGTCTTCGCTGAATGGAGCAGTCGCGTTCACCCATATGGCAGAAGGTTCCAAACTGGTCACCTGCTACTTGAATTTCTATGTGGCGCGGCTCTTCGATGAATTTCTCCATGTAGATACCGTCGTTGCCAAATGCGGCAGAGGCTTCTCTCTGAATGTCTTCGAAGAATTTTGGAATGTCTTCCTCATTCCAAACTACGCGCATTCCTTTTCCACCGCCACCAGCAGTAGCTTTCATCATTACGGGTAGACCGATTTCTTTGGCCGTTTTACGGGCATGGTCACCATTTTTCAACAGCCCTTCAGAACCAGGAACACATGGAACGCCTGCTGCTGCCATAGTAATTTTAGCAGTGGCTTTATCTCCCATTCCGTCAATTTGTTCGGGACTGGCTCCAATGAATTTGATGCCGTTTTCGCCACAGATTCGAGAGAACTTTGCATTTTCAGAAAGGAAGCCATAACCCGGGTGGATCGCATCGGCATTCGTGATTTCTGCGGCAGCGATGATATTCGGGATCTTCAAGTAAGATTCGGAACTCGGAGCGGGGCCTATGCAAACCGCTTCATCAGCAAATCTAACTGGAAGGCTATCTGCATCAGCTTTGCTGTAAACAGCCACCGTTTTGATGCCCATTTCTTTACAAGTACGAATCACCCTCAAGGCAATTTCGCCTCGATTGGCAATCAGGATCTTCTTAAACATAAGTTTCGGTTTGATTAAGACGGATCGATCAAGAATAGAGGTTGATCGTATTCAACAGGGGTAGCATCGTCTACCAAGACTTTCACTACTTTCCCTTCTATTTCAGCTTCAATTTCGTTGAAAAGCTTCATAGCTTCAATGACACATACCACTTTCCCATTCTTCACATCGTCTCCTACAGAAATAAATGCATCTTTATCAGGACTGGAAGACCGATAGAAGGTCCCAATCATTGGAGATTTTACAGTGATGTAATTCGAGTTTTCCTCCGCCTTCTCCTCTTTCGGGGCGCTAGGTGCAGGAGCAACTTGAGGTTGAATCATTTGTTGTTGAGGTGCCGCCATCATCTGTGGCATTGCCATAGGCATTTGGGGCTGTATGAAGGCTTCTGCTTGCGCTGTTGCTCCTCTTCCTCTCTTTTTGTTGGGGTCAGATTTTATGGTGATCTTAAAATTTGACTGTTCGATTTCTACTTCCGTAACTCCAGAGCGGGATACGAATTTGATCAAATCTTGTATTTCAGTAAGTTTCATTGGTCAAACTGTTATTTCGATAAAGATAAAAATGTTTGATTAGTTGGAGTCGTAGGCCCATTTAAGGTAAATCGACCCCCAAGTAAAGCCACCACCAAAGGCGGCTAATATTATGTTGTCACCTTTTTTTAATTTATTCTCCCATTCCCACAAGCAGAGTGGAATCGTACCATTGGTAGTGTTTCCAAACTTCTGAATGTTGATCATTACTTTGGAATGGTCAACACCCATTCTGCGGGCTGTAGCATCAATAATGCGCAAGTTTGCCTGGTGAGGGACCAACCAACTTATATCGTCGCTTTTAAGATTGTTACGGTCCATGATTTGTTCGGCCACATCGGCCATTTTGCTCACGGCAAACTTAAAAACTGTTTTGCCTTCTTGAAAAACGAAGTGCTCCTTGTTTTCAACTGTTTTGATAGAAGATGGATTAAGTGAACCTCCCGCTTTTTGATGGAGGAATTCTCGCCCGCTTCCGTCGCTGTGTAAAATGGAGTCTTGTATTCCCATTCCTTCTTCATCAGGCTCTAACATAACAGCCCCAGCACCATCACCGAAAATGATGCATGTCGCACGATCGTCATAGTCGATTATTGAACTCATCTTGTCGGCACCAACGACGATGATTTTCTTGTATTTTCCTGTTTCAATAAATTGCGAAGCCGTTGATAGCGCATAAATAAAACCGCTACAGGCGGCCATTAAGTCGTACGACCATGCATTTTTAAGTCCGCATTTGTCAGAAATAATATTGGCTGTAGATGGAAATAGATGATCAGGCGTGGCAGTGGCACATATGAGCATGTCCACTTCTTCTGGGTCGATTCCTCTCTTTTCGAGCAGTCTATTCACTGCTGCCGCCCCCAGGTCGCTAGTGGCTTTAGTAGGATCTTTTAGAATTCTTCGTTCCTCAATTCCTGTTCTGGATTTGATCCACTCATCGTTCGTGTCAACCATTTTTTCTAGGTCGGCATTCGTAAGCTTATCTTCTGGAACGTAACCTGATACGGCAGTAATTGCAGCCTTTGTATTGCTCATAAGGGTTGCAGGTAAATTTTACAATTTGCCAAAGTTAGAAAACTTATCGATCTGCACATTGGAGGCTGTGACGAGGGTTATTAACGAAAAAAATCAGCCCTAGAGAGCTGATTTTGTTCAGTATCGTTATTCAGACTTAAGCTTCAGCCTTCTCTATTACCACTTGCCCCTTGTAGTACAATTTACCTTCGTACCAATGAGCTCGGTGGTAAACGTGAGCTTCACCTGTGGTCTTATCAACCGCTAAAGTGGGTGCAGATGTTTTGTAGTGAGTTCTGCGCTTGTCTCTTCTCGTTTTGGAGATTTTCCGTTTAGGATGTGCCATTTCGCCTTGTTTTTATTACTTCAATTTTCTTAACACTTCCCATCTTGGGTCTATGTCTTTGTTTCCTTGGTTTCCACTCAATCTGCTAATCGTATCTTGATCGCATTCGTCGAGTGATTCATGAGCTGCTTTGAGAGGCATATTTAAAATAACCATCTCGTTGATTCGACTAGAAACATCCAGTTCATGTTCACTTGGCAATAAAACAATGATATCATCGATATCCAATGGTTTTTCGTCGCCATACTTAACAATCACCCTATCGGTGCACTCAAGAGTTAATTCCATCGTGTCACCACATCGATCACAAGGAACTTCACCTGTGCCATTGGCACTAAAGTTCAAGATGACCATATTTGATGTTTTCTCTAGCAGAAGCTTAACCCTAATATTTGGGTTTTGAAGCAATTCACTATTGAAGGATTCAAAGAACAAGTGGTTCAATTCAAATTCGTAATTATGAATCCCTGGCTTTAAACCGTAAATGGGTATTACGTATTGTTTCATGACCTTTCCCAAAGAGGGTCGGCAAATGTAGATAAATTTTGAATAAACTAAAAAGGAGAAGGATTATTCTTTTTTAGTTACTTCCATAGCATTTGCGGCGAGCAGTCTATTTTCTGTTCTATTTCTGTAAATATCGCATGCCATGTAAATGGCCTGCCTAAAACTTTGCTCATTGGCCACGCCTTTTCCAGCGATGTCAAAGGCCGTTCCGTGAGCGGGTGAAGTACGCACAATGGGCAGTCCTGCCGTGTAGTTGACGCCATAATCACCTGCAATTGATTTAAAAGGAATCAAACCCTGGTCGTGGTACATCGCGAGTACTGCATCAAATTTTTTGAATGTATCACCGGCAAAAAATCCGTCGGCTGGATAAGGACCAAAAGCGAAAACACCCTGTTCTTTTGCTTCGTTGATCGCGGGTACAATCACTTCTTTTTCTTCTGTTCCGAGCAAACCATTGTCTCCCGCGTGGGGATTAAGGCCCAATACGGCGATTTTTGGTTTCTGAATGGTGAAGTCCATTTTCAGCGACTTATCCATCGTCAGAAGCTTTGAAACAATTTGTTCTTTCGTGATCTTCTCGCTTACCTCCTTCAAAGGCACATGACCAGTTACCACTCCGACGCGAAGATCTTCTGAGCACATCAACATTAACGCTTGGTCGACATTGCTATACTTAGCTAAGTATTCGGTGTGTCCTGGAAAGTCAAACCCTTTCTGCTGAATGTTTTTCTTATTGATAGGAGATGTGATCAGCACGTCTATCTTATTTCCTGCAAGATCTTTTACCGCAGCTTCCAATGACATGAAAGCCAACTTCCCTGCGATTTCTGTCACTTCACCAGGGGAAATGGGGAGTTCTTGTTTTGTTAAAGAAACAAGGTTCACTTTTTTTGGGATAGCGTCAGCAGCATCTTTTATTCCGTGAAAGGAAAACGGCTCTATATCCAACTCCTTTTTGTAAGCATTAAGTACGCGATTTGAACCATAAACAATTATAGTTAGATCTTGTGATAGCCTATTGTCTGAGAGAGTTTTTAGGATAATTTCGGGACCGATCCCGTTCATATCTCCGAACGTAATACCTACGCGGATTTTTTCAGTGATCATGCGCTCAGTTTTTTGAAGAATTCATAAAGTAAGTGAACACCAAAGCCCGTTGCCCCTTTTGGTAAATAACCTCTTGCTGAAGGAAGAAATGCAGGCCCTGCAATGTCGATATGCATCCAAGGGTAATCGGTAAATTTTTGTAGAAATTTACCAGCAATAATGACATCCGCCATCGCTGTTGGACCTAAATTTCGGGTGTCGGCGATATCGCTATGCAAGTCAGTTTCGTAGTCATCCCAAAGTGGGAACTCCACCAAACGCTCGTGCGAAGAGAAGCCAGCATTTATCAAAGTCTTTTTCGTTTTTTCGTCGGCAGTTCCCATAGCGGCCGCGGCGTAGTTTCCTATAGCACGCATCGAAGACCCAGTGAGCGTGGCCAAGTCCATTACCAAGGAAGGGTGGTACTGTTTGGCATAAGCCAATGCGTCGGCCATCACTAGACGACCTTCAGCATCCGTATTCATCACTTCCACGCGGGTTCCGTCGTACATGGTTATAACGTCTCCAGGCCCGTAGGAGTCTGGCCCCAATTGGTTGTCTGTAGCGGGTATCAAGCCTATGATATGCAGAGGTACTTCGTTCAATGCACATGCGTGAATAGCTCCTGCTACTGCAGCCGCTCCACCCATGTCACATTTCATAATATCCATGGAATTGGCCGTTGGCTTCAGGCTCAATCCACCCGTATCATATACGATACCTTTACCAACCAGAACTATTGGACTCTCGTTGGTGGCATTTTTGGGTTTGTATTCTATAATTGAGAAAGTAGGTTCCTTTGTACTCCCCTGATTTACGCTAAGTAATCCCCCCATTTTAAGGGATTTAATGCGCGATTTACCTAAAACTTCTACGCTATATCCGCCTCTTTGACCAGCATTGGCTATACGCTGAGCAAGCTCCTTGGCTGTAAGAACGTTAGCGGGCTCATTTACCAAGTCTCGAGCGAAGAATATTGCTTCCGTCAAACCAGCCAATTCCTTGATTTCGCTATCAAAAGAAGATAAAATCGAAATTCGCTCCAAAGAATAGGGGTTGCTCTCCTTTTTGTAAATTTCAAATCGGTAATCCTTCAAGGCCATACCAAGGGCAATAAAAGTAGAGCCTTCGTCTGCTAATTCGACTTCTTTTGATCTCTGCCTTGATAATTCTTCCCACACCGATGATCCGAATTGTCGAAGCTGTTCAGATTTGTTCTTTCCACTTTCTAAAGGCGCGCCCTGAATTAAAAAGAGATTGCCATCATGGATAGTCCTTAATTTTTGTCCTTTAGCAAATTTAGCTTTGAGGGACTTTTCACCATCACTTGTAATTATATCGGATATGCTCTTAGGTATTTTGGTTCCTAAAAAGCAAATAGGATGATTACCAGATAATGTTTTTAGCTTTTTATAGACTGGAAGCATGATTTTTATTTTTGAAACACAAAACTAACTTTTTCCAGCTGACCACTGGGAGTCTGAACCAGGCGTAATTTTAGATGTTAGAAGATACGATAGACGTGAAGTTCGTTCTTCTTTTGCTACTTTTAGATTATTGATTTTTCAGGAATTGAAAAGAACTCTCATTGTACTCGTTTCCATCTTGTTTTCGCTTTTAGCGAATGCTACCCATAATAGGGCGGGGGAGATTACGTACAGGCATATTTCAGGAAATACTTATGAGTTCACTGTATTTACATATACAAAAATATCTGCGCCAGCTGATAGGCCTTGGTTGCCGATTAGATGGGGAGACGGAAGCCCCGCTGACAGTTTAGAGCGATCACAAATCAATTCATTTCCTGATCGAGATTCGCAAGAGAACGTTTATATCAAACGGCACACATTTCCAGGATCTGGAGAGTATGAGATTTGTATAACAGACCCCAACAGAAATGGGGGTATTCTCAATATTGATAACGGGAATTCATTATTTGTGGTTTTTGCCATCCAAACGAAACTCAGAATATCTGCGGCCTTTGTGGCCAATAATTCAGTTCGCTTTACTAATCTTCCGCTGCAAGATGCATGTAAGTTCCAGCCGTGGGTTTATAATCCTGGAGCAGTCGATACTGATGGAGACAGTTTGTCATTTAAGCTCGTTCCAAGTATGGGGTCGGGTTGTGTGCCTTTTGAATTGGGATTTTATGTTTACCCTGACGAAATAGATGCAATAGGAGGTTCGCCAAACCCCATTAACAATATTAGCATAGACCCCCTTACTGGAACGATCATATGGGAATCGCCGCAGCGAAACGGGGAGTATAACATCGCATTCATTGTTGAAGAATGGAGAAACGGTGTGAGCCTTGGACAAGTGATGCGCGATATGCAAATAGTAGTGGATGACTGCGCCAATCTGCCCCCCGAAATTGGCTTTATCCCAGATACGTGTATAGAGGCTGGTCAAAATCTGATTTTTGAAATTACGGCCACCGACCCTGAGGGTTCTAATTTAGAGATTGCCGCTTTCGGGCTTCCTTTTGAAGTT
Organism: Cryomorphaceae bacterium; assembly: GCA_047633195.1. GTDB lineage: Bacteria > Bacteroidota > Bacteroidia > Flavobacteriales_D > Cryomorphaceae > JAKVAV01. Next base: position 18,062 of record JBLIEU010000013.1, read on the forward strand.
GATAATTCGGCTATCATACTCCAAGAGGGAATGATGCCCCCAGTGCAAGCAGAGTTTCGGTGGGCCACCGAATGTCCAAATGTGCGCTTACAGCCTTATCAAGTTACGTTTCAAGTGACGGACAATGGTCCTGGAGTGTCCCTTGTGGACATTACCACCATGAATATCACAGTGGTGGCGCCCGCGCCTGAGAACTTGCAAACAGAAGCCATTGGCAGTTCCATACAGCTCAATTGGGACCCCTCACCCTGCACCGAGGCAATCGGATATAAGATTTATAGGCGCATTGGTTCTTTCGGGTTTGAACCAGGCCAGTGCGAAACAGGTGTACCTGAATACACTGGCTTCAGTCTAATCGACACTACTTTGGGTTTTTTCAGCACTTCTTTTCTAGACAATGATGAAGTCCTTTTCGGCCGACAAAATTGCTACATGGTTGTGGCTTGCTTTCCTGATGGAGCGGAAAGTTATGCAAGCAATGAATCGTGCGCGGAGATTATTTTTGGAATCCCGATCATTAAGAAAAACAGTGTTGGTATTACTGCCTTTGCTGGTGTCGATACCGTAAGTTGGAGAAACCCGATTGATCCTGATCTTGATGTGTTCCCAGGGCCATATCAATACAGATTATTTCGATCGGAGGGATATGGAGCAGCTGAAGAATTAGAGTTCGAGTCAGCCACTGAAGACAATTTGGAAGATTTACAGGTAAGTTTCACTTCGCCTTCATCCACAAATACCGCTGATAATGCTAATACTTACCGCGTAGAGCTTTTCAGCAATGGTGAGTTCGCTGCCCGCTCAAATTTGGCCTCTAGTATTTTTCTTCAACTCATTCCAAATGACAATCGAATGGAGCTTACTTGGCGAGAAGAGAACCCTTGGCTCAACTTTGAATACGACGTTTTCAGAAAGGCGGAAGGTGAGGCAGATTTTCAACTCCTTGCCACTATTGATACCGTGGGATATTTGGACTTGGACTTGCGCAATAATCGAGAATACTGTTATTACTTAGTTGCAAAAGGATCGTATTTCGCTGAGCTTGAAAATGACACCTTAATTAATTCTTCTCAAGAAGCTTGTTCCATCCCGTTTGATCGCAGTCCACCCTGTCCTCCCGAGCTTTTTGGAGAATCAGATTGTGTAGATCTATTTGTAGATCTGGAGTGGACCAACCCGAATGTGGAATGCGAGGATACCGACGATGTGACTGGATACAATCTATACTATTCACCAACGGAAGACGCTGAATTTGAGTTGTTGGAATCTTTCCAAGGAGAGTTTTCAACGGAGTTGTTCAGAGATTTGCTGGATGAAAATTCTATTTCAGGGTGTTATGCAGTCACCGCACTCGATTCACTATCTCCAAGGCCCGATGGTAGTTTGGTTCAAAATGAAAGTGAGTTTAGCAATATCGTTTGCTTTGACAATTGTCCTGAATATGCGTTTCCAAATGTATTCACGCCAAACGGCGACGGAAGAAATGACATTCTGATTCCGTTCCCAATCAGGTCTGTAGACGCGGTAAAATTTTCAGTATTCAATCGTTGGGGAGGAATAGTCTTTGAATCCACCGACCCGAAAATTCTATGGAATGGAGAGAACATTCAATCGGGTGGTATCGTTACTGATGGCACATATTTCTACGTTTGTAGAGTTTTTACTATTAGACTTACCGGTATAGAACCGATAGATTTATCAGGTTATATTACCATTTTCGCAGAAAAAGGAAACATCCTAGATTAACCCCAACATGTTCACAGGTATTATTGAAACAACGGGCTCAGTGAGGTCCATTGCGCAAGAAGGAAAGAATATACACTTCAGTATTAAATCAGCAGTCAGTGACGATCTTAAGATCGACCAGAGCATTGCTCACGATGGCGCTTGCCTCACTGTGATTGAATTGTCAGAAGGTTCTCATGTGGTTACGGCTATTGCCGAAACATTGAGAAAAACGAGTCTCGGGAGCTGGAAAGTTGGGACACACGTCAATCTGGAGAGGTGTATGCCCATGACGGGAAGGTTTGACGGGCACATCGTGCAGGGGCACGTCGATACCACTGGAACGGTCACCGAGGTTTATGAAGAAGGTGGAAGTTGGAGATTCTTTTTCGAACACGAGGAGGACATGGATTTCATGACTGTCCCAAAGGGTTCTATAACCATAAACGGCGTGAGCCTCACCGTTGTTGACAGCTCACCAAAAGGTTTTTCGGTTGCCATTATACCCTATACCTTCGAGCATACTGGTTTCAAAAATTTCGCTGCAGGCGATACTGTGAATCTTGAATTCGACATTATTGGCAAATACGTCAGAGAAATGATGAGGCGTGAAAAAAAGACCAACGAGAGTCTAATCTAGAGAGTTCATTAGCAGGGCACATTCATTTTCAAATACTTAGCGAAAGCGAGCTCACAACTAACGGGCGTAATCAAGGAGTCCTCCTCAGGCGGATGAACTGTAAATCTTTCACCCTTAATGCGATTTCTACAGTAAGTTCCTAGACCAAGCCACAGCATGGTGCAACGCCGATATCGGACTACATAGACGGACTCAACTAGAATACTTCAGATGCGATTTCCTTTACGGCTTCCGATCTACCCATGGTGTAATAGTGCAGGCATGGGACACCGTGCTCTAGCAGTTCTTGACTTTGTTTAATCGACCATTTAATTCCAACTTTCTTCACTTGATCATTGGTTTTACAATCCATTAACTGATCAGCCAAATCTTCGGGGAAGTCTATGAAGAATGTCTTTGGCAAAAACTGAATATGACGCAAAGAGGTAATTGGCTTGAGGCCTGGGATGATGGGAACTTTAATTCCTATATCGCGGCAGCGTTTCTCAAAGTCGAAAAACTTCTGATTGTCGTAAAACATCTGTGTTGTAATGTATTCTGCGCCAGCATCCACCTTTTGCTTAAGGTATTTTAAGTCAGTTTTACCGTTCATCGACTCGTAGTGTTTTTCAGGATACCCAGCTGAGCCGATGCAAAAGTTGGTCTTTCCACTATTTTCATTTTCCTCGTGCAGATAGCTGCCTTGATTCAAATGAGCAATCTGATCAATCAGTTCTTCCGCGAACTGGTGCCCAAGTTCTTCGGGTACAAAATTGTTTTCACTTTTGATGGGGTCACCTCGGAGCGCCAATACATTGTCTACTCCCAGAAAGTGAAGGTCAATCAAGGCGTTTTCGGTCTCTTCCTTTGTGAATCCTCCACATATAAGGTGAGGCACGGCATCAATGTCGTAATGGTTAATAATTGCTGCACAAATCCCAACTGTTCCAGGTCGCTTTTTAATGCTGACCTTCTTAAGCATATCGTTCGGAAACTTTTTATAAATGTATTCTTCGCGGTGATAGGTAACATTAATAAAAGGAGGATTGAAATCCATCAAAGGGTCTATTCCTCGGTAAATGTCTTCTATTCCCTTTCCCTTAAGAGGAGGTAATATTTCGAATGAAAAGAGGGTGCTCTTAGCTCGATTCAGGTGTTCTGTTACTTTCACGCTCCGTGTTTTAGGGGGCTAATATAAAAGACAAGCCCGAATACCGAGCTTGTCTTTTAGTATAATAATTTGAAAGGATTATTGTTCGCTACCTTCTTCGGTAATTATCGTAAGATTCCCTGTTTCAATTTTTTCGACGGACGGAAGCTTCAATTCATAGAAGTAGACTCCTCCAGGAAGATCATCGGGAGCCCAACCCTTATTTTCGGCTTGGTATCGATCATAAGACGAACTAGAGAAAACCTCTTGTCCCCATCGATTATATACAGCCAGTGATGCTCCTGGGAAAAACTCGACATACTGAACGGAGAAAAGGTCATTTAAGCCGTCCCCGTTTGGTGTAATCACATTTGGAATGTTGTAGACGCAAGCAAGGGGAGTAAAGATTAAAGTATCTCGACCTGGCTCTGGACATCTGCCAAACTCATCAAAGGTAAAGACTGTGGCCATGTAACTTTCTACAGGTTCAAACGAAAGTGGAGGGAAGTTTTGGAATTGATCAAAATCAAAATCTGGAGTGGGGGTTAATGCACCAGGGTTAATCGGAGTGAGTTCCCAGAAGTAAGCTCCATTTCCAGCACCTTGCAGCACCGCAGTTAGATTAAGAGAATCACCTTCAAAACAAATAATGGGATTTTCTGGGAGAATCGTCAAATCAGGTTGCTCAAACCATTTGAAGTTTCGGGTAACCGCATCATTTGGGCACCTTACGTCTGTATAGGTGATGAGGTAATCGCCGAACTCAGGAGCGATGATTTCAGTTACAATGGCATCAGGTGCTGAAAAGATAATTCCATCATCGTCGGTAGTCCATGAACCACCAATACTTTCGGGAACCACTTCCACTGCTCTAAATCGTGGAACTAGACCACATATCGTATCACCTTCGAAGTTTACTTCAATGGCGGTTACATTAGAAGTGTCGGCTGCGGTTCCGCAAAAACCAGTAATAGTCAATATGATTTCTCCTGAACTGCTTACCGTTGTGCTATAGTCAGTCGTATTATAAGTGCCACCGTCTTGTGTCCAATTGATAAAGAAGTTGCCCGAATTTGCCTCCTGAGGTCCCGCATCGTATAGTATGCTAGACCCTCCGCATAGCACGGTATCTTCGAAGAAAGGCTGTATTTGTGGGACAGGACGAAAATCAATTTCAGCTTGACTGGTATACCCACAATTGTTTTCCGTGTATTCTAGGTTGTAAACCCCAAACTCAGTGGCAGTAATAGTGGTAAAACCAAATTCATTCTCATTAGAGAAGATTAACTCAGCCGTTTCAGTAGGCAGGTCAAGAACTTCATAGACTCCTCCATCTGGGTCATTATTTGGATTTAGAGAGTCGATTAGAAAACAAGCGATATTGCTGCTGAAAATAGGTAGCGGTCGAACGTAAACAAAGAAGGTGGTATCGTGGATACAGCCAAAACTGTCCTCTACCACAAAGGTGAAGGCATTGTTTCCTTCGTTAGAGGGAACAATCGTAATGCTCGTGTCGGAATTGAACACAATGTCCTCATCTTCTACCCAAAATGTGTTTACAATTTCTGGGGTGTAGTAAATAGTGTCTAGTTCGAAGTCAGGTCCGAATTCCATTCCCCAATTGAAAATGTAACCATTGTCTGCTCCAATGTTGTCTCTAATGGTTATTGTCCAATCGCCATTAAGGGGACATCCGTTGAAAGAAGTTTCGAATTCCTCTGCAGGCAAATAGGTTCCTGAAATCATGGCATTGCCACCAGGAGGAAATGAGCTGACGGGCACTGTGTTTCCACCAGCAAATTCATCGGCCATAGCTTGAAGGGCTCCGTCATCCGAAAAACAATAATCGAATCCGATTCCTTCGGTTTCTGTGCCATCATCATTGGCATCACCCAAAAAAGTACCGCCACCGCCAAAACCATTCCCTGGGTAACCGCCAGCTCCGCCAAAACCATCGAACAACAAGGCCGTCTGACCATTTGGACAAGTGAGCCATGCTTCTAAATCCCCGAGATAGGTATGCTCCATGTTCAAACAAACATTAACCAAATCCCCTGGCTGAGAAATAACAGGATCTTCTAGATAGCCCTCTATTTCTATAGTTGTTTGGTATTCCTCCCCGTTGCCATCCGGCAGAAATCTGCTATCAGTAAAGTCGTAATTTGGTTTCACGATACTCGTACTTGGACTTACACCAACGGTATCGGGAAATAAAATACCTCCAGTAATCACAGTTGTATCTCCAAGACAAAGCGTATCACCAAAAACAATATTTGAAAATTTTGGTCGGGGAGCCATTAACAAATAGGCATCATACAATTCTATTTGACCCATCACATCGGTCACGATGAGAGTAGCAAGATAACCTCCCGGTTCGGGGTATACATACGTCAATTCGTTTAGGCCAATATCTTCAAATACGTCTCCATTTCCCATATCCCAAGTAAATGTGCACTCGTCAGCCAACTGCTCATATCCATCTCCTTCAGCATTAGAAAAGGGGAAAGTAGTATTTGCCGTGAAGCTGAGAGTATCACCAAAACAGAACGTAATCACATTTTCGTTCAATCCGATATCGGGAAAGGTGTCCGTAGATAAACCAAACGGAGGGTCAATAAAAACGGAAACATTAAACGGTTGCAATTCTTGGTGACAGCTTAATTGAGCAATGAAGCCAGCTCCCGTGCTGCTTTCACCTGAGCTCCACACGAGGGTAACACATTCACTATCGGCAAGAAAAAAAACGCCGTCTGGATGACTAACGCTGTTAAATGTCCCAAGCTGCGTGCCGCCAGTGCCTGTCCCCTCATAAATCATCAGAGTACTAAACTCATCTACATCCCATAAATTGATGGTATCATTTCCATTGAACTGAGGAAAAATCGATATTTGAATAGGATTATCTGCTAGCGTATTTAGGCATACCGTAATTTGGTAAGTTTCTCCAGGAAGGTAATTGCCATCGTCGGCATTGCTATCCGTAATTACTACTGTATTGTCACAATTCGTTTCTTCGATTGTTCCTTCATCAGAAATGGGAATGGAATCCTGGGCGGAAACCGAAGTAAGGGCTACTGCCAAGAAGAGTGTAAGCGCGACTTTGAAATCAAAATTCATAGAGTAGGATTTCATAATTATTTTGATAATCGATTTCTAGAAAATTCTTTACTGAACTGATCACTTGATTTGAGAACAAAGTATTGATCCGTACCTTTTACTTTGTAATATTTGGCTCGATAGCCATCCATGTGAATGCCCAAATCCAGGACATTGAAGTTCTCTAGATCTTTGATCTTCAGTTCTTCATCTGTGTAAATGGTTTTTCCCGTTGCCTCACCATCTACAATCATGTAACTGTGGTCGAGGTAATAGGTCCAGTACTCAATGGTAGAAGGCTGATTTTCATTTAGCTCAGCAATTCGATCTTCAGAATATCGGGCTAAAAGTCTCTGATCGAATTGCGATTGGCCCATAGAGCCAATACTAATGGTTAAAACCACCAGGGTTAATAAGGTTTTCATAATAGTATTGACGTAAGTTACACAGTTTGCGTTGCCACAGATTCGCAAATATAGTAAGATAGTAACATCGACGACTTCATGCCCAGGTCTATCAATGTCTTCTTGGAACCCTTATTTTCTACATTACGAAATTCTCAACTACTCGATAGGACTGAATGGATCAAATTTCCGCTCCGCTTTTTCCTTAGGACATTCCAAGCCAAAAAGCGTATTTTTGCATTCGATTTATAAGGTATGAAGAACATCCGAAATTTCTGCATCATCGCTCACATTGATCACGGTAAAAGTACGCTGGCTGACAGGCTATTACACTTTACTGGAACCATCTCTGATCGAGAGCTTCAAGAGCAAACGCTCGATGATATGGACTTGGAACGCGAGAGAGGAATAACCATCAAGAGTCACGCGATTCAGATGGACTATGAGTTTGAGGGGGAGAAGTATGTTCTGAACCTGATAGACACGCCTGGTCACGTAGATTTCTCCTACGAAGTGTCTCGATCTATTGCCGCTTGTGAAGGGGCTTTGCTTATTGTCGATGCTACCCAGGGTATCCAAGCGCAGACTATTTCAAATCTTTATTTGGCCTTAGAGGCCGATTTAGAAATTATTCCCATCCTCAACAAGATGGATCTCGACAGTGCCATGGCCGAGGAAGTGACCGATCAGATCGTTGATCTCATTGGCTGCCAGCCCGAAGATGTGATACCCGCCAGTGGAAAAACGGGAATGGGTGTGGAAGCCATTCTCAAAGCGGTTATCGATCGTGTGCCTGCCCCTAAGGGCGACACTGAAGCTCCACTTCAAGCCATGATATTTGATTCGGTTTTCAACTCTTTCCGTGGAATCATCGCTTACTTCCGAATCAGAAATGGAAGCATCAAGAAAGGCGACGAGGTCATGTTTGTCAATACAGGCAAAAAGTACTTTGCCGATGAAATCGGTACGCTCAAGCTCAATATGCTGCCCAAGAAAGAACTCAGTGCAGGTGATGTAGGATATATCATTTCTGGAATCAAGAAGGCGAAGGAGGTTAAAGTTGGAGATACCATCACGCTGGTTAGCAATCCATGCACCGAGGTCGTAAAGGGGTTCGAAGATGTGAAGCCTATGGTCTTTGCAGGAATCTATCCGGTAGATACGGATGAGTACGAAGAGCTTCGTGCGTCTTTGGAAAAATTGCAACTCAACGATGCTTCTTTGGTTTACGAGCCAGAATCATCGATGGCGCTTGGTTTTGGTTTCCGTTGTGGATTCTTGGGAATGCTGCACATGGAGATCGTTCAAGAGCGATTGGAGCGGGAGTTTGATATGACCGTAATCACCACCGTACCAAACGTGGGCTATATCGCCACGACTACGGACGGAAAGACATTTAATGTGAACAACCCTTCCGAATTGCCCGACCCATCCAATATGGATAAGGTGGAAGAGCCGTATATCCAGGCGCAGGTAATTACGAAGTCTGACTTTGTAGGGCAAGTGATGAACCTCTGCATCGAGAAAAGAGGAATCCTAAAGAATCAGATTTACCTCACTTCAGATCGAGTTGAGATTACATTTGAATTGCCTCTTGGCGAAATTGTATTTGATTTTTACGACAAGCTGAAAACCCTTTCAAAGGGATATGCTTCTTTCGATTACCATCCCATCGGTTATAAAGTGAGCAACTTGGTAAAGCTCGATATTATGCTAAATGGAGATCCAGTAGATGCTTTGTCTGCTTTGATTCACCGTGACAATGCCTTCGAATTGGGCAAGAAGATTTGCGCAAAGCTGAGAGAGCTCATCCCAAGACAGCAATTTGAGATTGCGATCCAAGCAGGCATCGGTTCTAAAATTATTGCCCGTGAAACCGTTCGCGCTTTAAGAAAGGATGTAACCGCCAAGTGCTACGGTGGTGACATTACGCGAAAGCGAAAACTTCTTGAAAAGCAGAAGAAAGGGAAGAAGCGTATGCGCCAAGTCGGAAATGTTGAGGTGCCACAGCAAGCGTTTTTAGCAGTGTTGCAGTTGGACTAGAAGACTTCCCCCAATATTTTTTCTTTTTCTTTGACGAGCGAGTAACTTTTCGGACACCCTGTCCGTCACACACTCGATACCCTCTGATAAGCCTATGACGGTTGATGACTATAACCAATGTGTTGATGCCCACGCTGACGGGCTGTACCGCTTTATGCTAAAGCATACACGCGATACAGAACAAGCCCGCGACTTGGTGCAGGAAGCCTTCGCCAAGATGTGGCTGAAGGTGGAAGAGGTCAATGCGGAAAAGGCAAAGAGCTATCTATTCTCGACGGGGTATCACACGATGATCGATCAAATAAGAAGAGACAAGAAAAAAGGAAACTTTAGTGAGGTGGAAGCGCAGAAGCTTTCGCACAGCAACCAGTACTCAGACCTAAACGAAATATTACACGAGGCGCTGGAGACTTTGCCCGACAGGCAAAAGTCAGTAGTGCTGCTCAGAGATTACGAAGGATACAGCTACCAAGAAATTGGAGAGATTACTTCCATGTCTGAGAGTCAAGTGAAGGTTTACATCTTCCGTGCCCGGAAAGCACTGAAAAAATACATCGGCAGTATTGAAGCCGTGATTTAATGGAAAAAATTACTCGACATAACTACGAATCTTTCTTCCTCGACTACCTCGAGGGTGAGTTGAGTGATGAGCTTAAAATGGAGCTGGAAGTTTTTTTAGCTCAGAATCCCGATTTGGTGGAGGAGTTGGAAGAATTCGAAAGTGTTTCACTCAAACCAGAGGCTACTTCATCGACATGGAATGATTTGAAAGTTCCATCACTCGAAGACTTAGTCAAGAACGAATCCTTAAGAGAGCAGTTGTACTTCAGGTGTGCTGAGGTGCAGGCAAATGTTCACGATGAGAGACTCTTGGTAGAGTTGCTCTCCCTCAATCAATTCAAAGAGGAATATGCGCTTTGGACAACATTAAAACTGATTTCTACGGCAGAGTCGGTGAATCGAGAAGGGCTTTATCAATTGCCCTTGTTGCTTCCGGTCACTTCGGCCAATTATGAGGATTTCTTAATTGCTCGAACTGAGGGCATTCTTTCTGAGCAAGAAAATCAAGCACTCGAGAGTTATGCTTCGGGAATCAAAGGAGGAGAAAAGGATTTGGCCTTAGCCGATTCCTTGAGGCTGGAAGGCCCCAAAGGTGTTTTCTATCCTTACAAAAACGATCTCAAAAAGAAAAAGAAAGGGCTCGTGCTGTTTTATCGAGCAGCAGCTGTATTGCTCTTATTGGGACTGAGTGCATCCGTATTTACGCTGCTCAATCAGGATGGGTCTATTGATTCAAAATATGCTCAAAGAGAAGCCGTTCAGTCGGCTCCGGATAGTTTGAAGGGCTCGGAATACGAAGTAGAGATAGGCAAGGACTCCATTCCCACAGAAAACAAAGCCGAACGATACCAACTCGAAGAGTGGGAAATACGTGAACCTGACCCTGTCTTTGTAGCAGATAAGGTTGAGCCAAAAATCAATCAGGAGATTAAACCCGAAGCCCAGGAGCTGGAAGAAGAATTTGACGAAGTAGAATTCGCTGAGGTAAAACCTGTTGAAATAATTGATGAGTCGGAACAAATTGATCTTCCTAAACCCGATTTTGAAATTAGGGATGAAGATGAAATGATTTTGGCTGAGGAAATCTCTGCCGATTCTTCTGACCAGTATCAGACAATAAGTGAAATGGCTCAAGATCGGGTGGCGAATCAACTCAATCTTTCAGACGAAGAAAGAAATGAAATGGCGTTTAGTGTTGCCAAACGAATCACTCAAAGGGCTGGTGAAGCATTGGACTCTGAATTGAAAAAAGAAGTGGACGAAGAGGGCGATAGACTCACCTATTCGCTTCGAATACGAGGATTTAAAGTTTCTCACTCCACGGCAAAGTAACTTTTTAGTAGCTCTGTCCGTCACACTTTCAAATACCGAAAACCAAAGAACATGAAAACGATAATAACCATACTAGCTCTGCTTTTTTGCACGGTGTCGTTCGCGCAGGAAGTGGAAGAGTCCGACTCAACGGCTAAGTCCATCGAAACATTGGAAGTATCAATGAAGGATGGCAAACTAAATGCACAGGTTCTAACCATGAATCCCGACAGTACCTATTCTGATACGACTCGAATAGAGCTCAAGAATTCGTACATCACTATTGTAAGCAAATCTGAATCTGATCAAGAAGAGGATGACGGTGATGAGTGGAGTAATCCTAAGTACAAACTCACGTGGTGGAATGGAATTGACATAGGTGTAAATGGAATTCTTAATGAAGACTACGGGTCGAACTTGTCTCAAGACCCTTCATCGGGAATGCTCGAACCAAAACTCGGGAGTTCACGATACATCGCTTTGAACACAGCTCAGATTAAAGGTCGAATCGTAAAAGACTATGTCGGGATTGTGACAGGACTTACCATTCAAAGTTACAATTGGAAGTTCTCAGGATCGAATGAATTGAACCTTAATAGTGATACTATGATCACTCCGACTGGCGACAAAAACGTTAGTAAGAATAAGCTTCGCGCTACTTACATTGGTATTCCACTTCTCTTGGAATTCAATACTTCTCTCGACCAGAAAAAAGCATTTCACATCACCGCAGGAGTTGTAGGTAAGGTAAGAATTGGAAATATGTACAAGCAGAAGTATTCCTTGGATGGGAATGACAATAAGGCTTCTTTAAAAGGAGACTTAGGTCTCAATCGATGGGCAGCTGATGCCACCCTTAGAATTGGATATCGAAAATTGACCTTTTTCGGACAGGTGGGTTTACTGCCTCTATTCGATAACGACAATACCCAAGATGTATACCCTTTCGCTTTTGGACTGTTTATCAAGACCTAATTCGAAGGTGAGGTTGTAAAGAGAATTGAAGTGCGAGCGAAAGCGTGCACTTTTTTATTTTAGGTCAGGGTTTTCCACCACTTTGGGAACCTTGAAGTAAAACCCATCATGCTCAGGAGCATTTTTAAGGGCATCCTTTTGCGACAGCTCTTCGGTCACGATATCCTCTCGGAATTTATTTGTTTCCTCATTTACGTGTATCAACGGTTCCACACCATCTGTGTTGAGTTCGTTCAGTTGCTCTACAAAAGCAAGCATCCGCGTGAGGTCTTTCTTGATTCCTTCTTTCGACTCTTCGTCGAATTCCAATTTCGAAAGGTTGGCAAGTTTATCGATCAATGCATTGTCCACAATCATAGCGTCAAATTTAAGGAAAACCATCTTGTGATAAAGGTTAAGACTTACTGAAGTTGAAGAACTTGAAATCCCTAGATTTGCCGACAATATGGCAAGAATTTTAACAGGAATACAGAGCACGGGAATTCCCCATTTGGGAAACATTTTGGGGGCAATCAAGCCCGCAATTGAACTCGCTAACGAGGGAAGCAATGAGGCTTTTCTATTTATCGCAGACTGGCATTCGCTGACCACAATAAAGGATGCAGAGCTGCGCAAGTCTAATGTTCGGGCGGTAGCTGCGGCTTGGTTGGCATTCGGTTTGGATACTGAGCGCAATACCTTTTATCGTCAAAGCGATGTGACAGAAGTGGCAGAGCTTACTTGGTATTTGAACTGTTTTACGCCGTTTCCAATGTTGGCAAACGCGCATAGTTTCAAAGACAAGAGCGAGCGGTTGGCAAATGTCAATGCAGGGCTGTTCACCTATCCTGTTTTAATGGCCGCCGATATTTTGCTCTACAATGCTGAGATCGTTCCTGTAGGGAAAGATCAGCTTCAACACTTGGAGATGGCGAGAGACATCGCTGGTTCTTTTAACCACCAGGTAGGAGAGACTTTGGTAGTTCCTGAGGCCTCGGTTCAGCAAGAGACCATGTATATACCTGGCACGGACGGTCAAAAGATGAGCAAGAGCTATGGAAACTTCATTGATATTTTTCAAACCGATAAAAAGCTTCGTAAGAATGTGATGAAAATCATTACCGATAGCAAAGGAATGGAAGAGCCGAAAGACCCTGATACTTGCAACGTGTTCAATATCTATAGAACGATAGCCAGCCACGAGCAGACTACTGATATGCGGCAGAAATATAAGGCTGGTGGTTTTGGCTACGGACACGCCAAGCAAGCCTTGTATGAATTGATAGTAGATCGTTTTGGAGAAGAGCGAGCAAAATACGATCAACTGATGTCTAATCCATCTGAGATTGAAGATCAACTTGCCTTAGGTGCTGAGAAGGCTAGAATAGTTGCTCAATCAGTTATTGGTAAGGTGAGAGAAAAATTGGGGTATTAAAAAAGCCGCCGATCTCAGATTGGCGGCTTTTATCAAAGAGCAGTTGCTCCTATTTTTCTATTTCGGTTTGTCTCTTCTGGGCTCCTCTTTCTTTTTTTCCGTCTTTCATTTTGCTCATTTGTTCAGGAGTTAGAATCTCATTCAGCTTTGCCATATGCTGTTTCCTAATTTTATTCTTGGTCGCTTTATCTGCTTCCTTTCCGCCAGCTTCTTCAACTTTACTGAGCATTTCTTCGTTGGCTACATAAACCGATTTGTACTGCTCGTCCGTAAGTTCTAGCTGGGTTTTCATCCGATCCGTCAACTGTTCGGCGCTTCGCTTTTCTCTTTGAGTTTCGTCTTGAGCGGCTGAGCAAAGAGCTAGTCCGAAAATTACAACGATCATTAATAGTGTCTTTTTCATAATTGATAGAATTTGATTGTTTGACGAGGAATTAATGGGAAGGTTTAATTGGTGTTCTTCGTTCTAATACGAAAGTATGGGTTAGAAATTTCGATGTGTGGTCCTTAGACTAAGCAAATGGCATTATGGAAGGAAAATAGCGGACTTTATAGACTCACTATCACTTGGTCTCGTCAATAGAGTCGAGTGTCTTGGTCAGAGAGTTCAAGATCAAGGCTTGCGTAGCTTTGAAAACAAGGAGTCCTTTTTAGGCAGATGACTGCTATGCGTTCACTTTGATCTAAGATTTTCAGGGCAAGTCCTTAGATCAAGCAGAAGGCATGGTGTAATGCAGATAGGTGGACCTAAGGGCAGACGCTAGCTAGTTTAAAACATTAGCGACATCACTAACTAGCCTTCTCAACTCGAAGTTTTCCGTATCCACACTTTCTTCAAGAGGTGCATTCGAATCAGTAACCTTTGTTCTGCTAGTGATCTTTCCTGGAAGTCTTCCTGCTTTGGCTGATCTGTGCTTTTTAAGCTCAGTTTTGTCCACCCATTTGAGATTGTCAAACCTGTTGTTATCTCGCGAGTAATCTACATGAATAACAAATTCTTCGTCGGTACCAGAAGCCTCGACAAAAAATTCCGCCACCAATCTGTGGAGATAAATTGTTTCTCGGCTCCCTTTTCGGGTCGTGAACGAAATGTATTCATAACCTAGAATTTTCCTTGGATGGAAAGGCTCTTCGGCTCCCTCACCTTTTTTCATGCGGGCGACATTTCCGAGGTTCGACAATTTGAAATGGTGGAGCAAGGGCTCGCCATTTAGCTCGGTCATTAAGACCCATTTTTCGGGAGTATTTTTCTTAGCCATAATTGTCAGATTTCCTCAAAATTACGGTTTTCCTTCCATTTCTGGCAAACCATGTTTTCGCAGGTACTTTAAGTAAAGATCGTTCTGCCTATTTTCGGGGTCGATCAACTGACCATTCAAGTAGATGCGAGACACTTTTCCACTCCGAATATCAAAGAGATCTCCTTCGGTCACTATGAAGTTGGCTTGCTTTCCTACTACGAGACTTCCCGTTCGATCATCAATGCCTAAGATCTCTGCTGGATTAATGGTCAATCCTTTTAAAGCATCTTCTTTGTCCAGTCCATTGGCAATAGCTACGCCAGCCGCAAAGGCTAGATTTCGGTTCTGTATGGGCTCCATATCTCCGTCCATCTGAAAGGCAAAAAGAACTCCTGCTTTTGCCAATTGACATGGCAAACGAAACGGAGCATCAATATGATCTTCGGCCAGTCGGGGTAAGCTGATGACACGTCTGACCAAAACACTGATCTTGTTTTCCACCAAAAGATCTGTAACTCGATTGGCCTCATATCCGCCTACGAGGGTGACTTTTGGCAAGTTTAATTCTCGCTTAAAGGCAACCACTTCGCGAATTTCTTTGATGAAATCAGCTTCGATGTAAAGGCGCTTTGTTCCATCAAATATTCCCTTCATGGCCTCAAGGTGCAAGTCTCGTTCTAGCGGATAATTGCTTTGAGAATAAGCTTTCGCGGAAGCGAAGAAACTTTTGAGCTCATTGATGCGCTCTTGGTATTTTTCGTCGGCCTCATACTCTCTCGGATCGTCTCGCTCGCCTTTGCGCTTGAACATTCTCGGCCAATCCATGTGAATGCCTTCATCCATTTCGTAAACGGCATCTTCCCAATTCCACCCTTTGAGTTTCACCACGGATGAGGTTCCACTTATGGTTCCGCCTCTTGGGCAAATTTGCGCAAAGAGTACCCCATTTTCCAATACCGTAGAAGTAATGTCGCTTTCGGCATTGTAGGCTATTATGCTCCGTACATTCGGGTTAATGTCTCCTACCTCTCGGTAATCACGGGTAGCTCGAACGGCGAATATTTCCGTTAACCCAAGAGTCGTATTCGTAGCAATAAGCCCAGGGTAGATATGTCTTCCTTGAAGTTCTTCCACGCGGCTGTAGTCCGAAAAGTTTGCATCAGATGCCTTGCCCACGAAGCTGATGGTATCGGCTTTCACGCCAATAGCTCCGTTTTCAAATGTTTTTCCAGCAGCAGTAAAAATTTGGCCGCCAGTGAAGATGACACTTCGGTTTTCTTCCTGACCCTGAACCAATAAAACGGACAGGATTCCGATCAATGCGAGTATATTATTCTTTCGTATCACAGTGGTAATATCTTTCCATTTCACGTTTTGGCTTTTGGGTAGCGGAGCCATTCGAAGCCGCTTTCGCCATTTTATTGGCAATCTCATTTCGCTCTATCTCGTCACGTACTTTCCGCAACTCCATCTCGTCACGGTCAAAGTAGACTTTCCCGTCAACGAAGGTTTTCATTGCCTTAGCATAAACCGATAAGGGATGGTCGCTCCAAATAACTAGGTCAGCATGTTTTCCAGCCGTAATGCTGCCGACGTATTGGTCTATATGAAGAATTTTGGCTGGATTGAGCGTGACCATTTTCAAAGCATCTTCTTCGCTCATTCCGCCATACCGAATTCCCTTGGCTGCTTCTTGATTCAGGCGCCTACCCATTTCAGCATCATCAGAATTGATAGCAGTCGTTACACCCATCCGATTGAGAATGGAGGCATTGTGAGGGATGGCATCTTTGACTTCGTATTTGTAAGCCCACCAGTCGCTAAAGGTCGATGCCGATGCACCGTGCTCCTTCATCTTATCTGCTACCTTGTATCCTTCTAAGATGTGCGTGAAAGTATTTAGCGTGAAGCCCATGCTGTCGGCAACGTGCATCAGCATATTGATTTCGCTTTGCACGTATGAGTGGCAAGTAATGAAGCGTTCGCCATTGAGTATTTCGAGGAGAGCTTCCAGCTCAATGTCGGTTCGAAATGCTTCTTGTTCCACCTTTTCCTCGCTTTTGCGCTTTCGCTTTTTCTTGGATTCCTTTCCTGCTTCATCGAGTTGCTTCAACTGTCCGTATTCCTTCGCTCGGTAAAAGGAGTCGTAGAAAAACTGTTCCACACCCATTCTGGTTTGTGGATAGCGTTTGTTATAGGAGTCTCCCCAGTTGGATTGTTTGACGTTTTCGCCTAGAGCGAATTTGATAAAACCCGGCGCTTCCGCGAAGAGCATATCATTCATGTCTTCGCCCCAACGTAGTTTAATAATGGCAGACTGTCCTCCGATTGGGTTGGCCGAGCCGTGGAGCAACTGAGACGTTGTAACTCCGCCTGCTAGTTGGCGATAGATATTAATATCGTTAGGAGAAACAGCATCGCCAATTCTCACTTCAGCCGTGCTTGACTGAGTGCCTTCATTTACTCCACGAGTGATAGCAATGTGGCTATGCTCATCGATTATTCCAGGTGTGATGTGCATTCCTGTTCCGTCAATGGTATTGAGATCGGTGCTTCCTTCAAACTCTGATATATCTATATTGGAACCCACCGATCTGATCTTACCGCCTGAGATGAGAACGTCAGCATTCTCTAAAACCCCGTTTTCATCCAATGTCCAAACTGTGGCATTTTTAATCAAAACCGATATTTCTGTCGGAAGAGCGTCTTGACCGTAAGCGGTCAATGGGTAGAACATTTTTGGTAGAAGAAAGAGGCTATCGGTTGTTGTAGTATCCGTCTCCAATTCCTTCTCTTCAGTTTTTTGCTTCGTGCGAATGGCACTCCACAAAACCTCTTTGCCAAAAGGATTGATGCCTCGTCCATCCCATATTCTATTGCCCGAAAGGCTCGTGGCCGAAAGTCTGAATCGACCATTTCCTTTGGGATCGTCAAAGGACAGAACCACCTCATTTCCTTGACTCGAAAAAGCAACCTTTTCTGTTAAGGTATCGGCGTCTTGGATCAGGGATACTTTTCCTTTGGGTGTTTCCTCTCCTTTAAGCGAAAGCTTGTAGTAAGTATCGTTAATATTCAAATCATAATTCCCTTCGAACGAAAGTCGATCAATATCAGCGATGGTGTTTCTTTTTCCTTTTATCCAGTGCTCAAAAACTTTCGGAGAGTCTTCCGTAAAGATGTCCTTATCGGTAATGAAGAAATTGGCTAGGTAGCCAGGGGCCAGTTTCCCGATATTTTCACTTCCTAAAATTTCAGCAGGAGTGGTAGTAAGAGATGCCAGTGCTTCTTCTGCTGGTAGTCCTTTTTCAACTGCCAGTCGTAAGTTTTTGAAAAAGTCTTTTTCCTTATCAATTCCATGGGCCGACAGCATGAGTGGAATGGCCGCCTCAGAAACAAATCTCGGATTGAATGGCGCCCTTTCCCAATGCAGAAGATCTCGTTGCGAAACATAGCGGCTCAATTCTGGGTCGCTCATGTCAAAGGGTATGGGAAAATCGAGTGCAGTTACAACTCCTTTAACCTGCTCACCAACTTCTTTCAATACTTGGTACGAATCACCTGCGTCTAAAACAATAACCTTGAGATCAAATTCTTCAGCTATTCGTTGAATTCGAAGGATGTCATTCGCCTCTTTTGCTTCAAAAATGAGGGGTAAATTTCTTTGATCGAGTAGTGCTTGAAGAGAAATATTTGTTTCCTGTTGCTGCCCTGAATCGTACCACTGCGCGTCGTAGAAGGCTTGACGTGTCAAGGCCATTGCGCCCATCAAGCTCGATGGGTAATCTTGCGTACTGCTTCCTTTTTCAAATGAAAAATGTTGGGCCGCTTTTTGATCGAGCATCATTTCATTGGCTTCTCCTTCTCCTATCAAAACCAGTGAAGATGTGCCCCTGCCTATTCCATCGTGATTGTGGGTAAGTGCAATGCCGAATCCCATTTTCAACATGCCTTCAGCCTCCTTCTCATTCGGTTTGAAACCGTCGAAGGCGTTGACCTCAGGATGAAAAGCCTCATTCCAGTAGGTGCTCGTGTTCTCTTCGCGTTCGTGCCGAGGCCCTTTTCTCGAACTCCTACTATCGCTCTTTGTCAAGCCATAGGCAGAATTGAGTTCTATGAAGGAAGGGTAGATGTGCTTTTTGGGACGTTCGTAAATGACAGTATTGGCTGGGATATCAGCTTCAGCTATCTCACCGATTGCCTGGATTCGTCCTTTGTAAAGTAAGAGGTCACCGACCTCCGTTTTACCAGGTTCCAAGTGAATGGTGGCGCCTTTGATCAGGTAGTGTAAGTTGTCTTTGGATGAAATGCCTTTTTCGGGAAAAGTGACTTGCGCCGAGGTCGAAATTGTCACGGCAATCAGTCCTAGCCATGCTAAAATTCTCTTCATATGTTTTTGCTACTTTGTAAAATTAAGAAACCCTAAAGCTGTTTTGGCGTATGTCTTGAGTCATAGCAAACGTTAGCTAGTGAATAAAGTTTGTTCTCAATAAATCTATAAGAATGAAGTTTAAATTGTTTCCCGTTGTTTTTTTATTTCTTCTTACTTCTTGTGTAAAAGAGAAAATTGAGGTGAAGGACATTAGTTCTTCCATTTCACCTGAGTTTGGTGTGCCACTGGCTAAAGCAACAATTTTTGCTGAAAAAGTCATCGAGAGATACGATGATCAAGGCCTAGTGACAACTGATGAAGAAGGTGTATTGACACTTATTTACCAGGATACGCTAGAATCCATATCAGCTGATGAGTTTCTAGGATTAGAGGATCAACAGATTGCAGACAAATACGAACTCAATGCATCTGATCTTTCCAATCTTGCAAGTTTTGGGACACTTTTATTTGAGCAAGATGTGATCTACAACTTGGAATTTGGCGAGGACAGACTAGACTCTGTTCGTTTCGAAACAGGGATGTTAACCCTTCTTGTCAATTCTGACGGATCAATACCGCTAACTGGTGTGATGTCAATTTTAGACCCATTCACAAGCGAGTCTCTATTTAGCACAAGCTTTTCAGACGATTCACCTCCAATTGCAGTAACGGTGAATGAAGACTTTACCAACCTATTATTTCGGTTGAGATCGGATGATGAATTCACCAACGGACTTCGACTTTCCTTCACTTTTGAATTGACCGATAATGGCGGGACGTATCCCGATGAAATTTCCATAAACCTTGCGCTTACTGATTTCTCAATAGCCTCGGTAGGTGGTTATATCGCACCACGTATTATTGACTTAGAAGACCAGAGTGCTCGAATCAGTATTTTTGATGAGGATTTCGGGGGCCAGATTCGACTCGAAGATCCCAAGTTAAACTTGTTCTTTTTTAATGGCTACGGAATTGGCGTACGCCCCGTAATAAATGAAATAATTGGAGAAAACAACGATGGTGAGACACTGGTGGTTCCCGGTAACCAGATTGAAGCTTTAGACGTGGTTTCATCCGCACCATCTTCAGGAGAAATTGGAATGAGTCAAATCCAAATCGACAATGAGACGATGACACCTACGGTAACGGATTTTATGGCTTTTGAACCCAACCTAGTGACTGGAAAAATTTCCTTGGAAATCAATCCTGAAAACGATGAATCCAATTTTATTTCTCGTGGCTCTTCTCTTGATGTGAATTTTGAAGTTGAGTTACCCATTTATGGTTCGTTGGCTGATTTTAGTTTGATTGATACCACCGAGATTGATTTTGGTGATTTAGTTGAGTCGGCAGATGATATCCAA
The DNA here is from genome assembly GCA_047633195.1 of Cryomorphaceae bacterium. GTDB lineage: Bacteria > Bacteroidota > Bacteroidia > Flavobacteriales_D > Cryomorphaceae > JAKVAV01. The sequence goes on from JBLIEU010000013.1 coordinate 38,334, forward strand.
GAAATTGAACAATTGGACATTCGGCTTTTTGTAAAAAATGCCCTTCCGATTGATGCTGGTGTTCAACTCATTTTTCTCGATGATAATTTCAATCGCATCGACTCGCTTTTTGTCGAACCAACTACGGTCATACCAGCCGCTCCAGTTGATCTTTCTGCTGCCGCGGGCTCTCCTGATTATGGAAGAGTAATCGGCGAGACAGAGACAAGAATAGATATTTCCATACCTCGCGAAAGGATTGATCCACTTAAGGATGTGACACAAGTTATTGTGGAAGTATCCGGTAATACAACAGGTAATGGAGGCAATCCAATCCGACTTTACCCAGAGAATTTCATTGAGGTAAATGTAGCCGCTAAAGCAATTTTCAACCTTGAACTGTAGTAAAATGAAGCGATTAATAATTATCCTCACACTTCTGTTTTCAGCCCACGGTTACGCTCAGATGAGTGGACAAATTGGGCAGTTCGATTTGGTTCCTCAGCGCATTTATGCCAATCCAGCTTTTCAGCCAAAGGCTAGGTTGAATATTGCTTTTCCCGGTTTGGGAAACATTTACGCCCAAAATGGCAACAACTGGATCCAACCACGAAGCTTTGTCGAAGGTGGAAGCTCAGTGCTTTCTCCTGAGTCTATTTTATCTGCGATAGGAGATGAGGCCACTACTACTCAGATGCAAGGGATAGAACTTCTACATTTCGGAATTCGTTTTGGCAAAAACTACGTTCACCTCCGAGCTACCGAAAGAGTTCAAGCGAGGGTAAATATTCCCGCAGACATTTTTCGATTGGCGGTTTATGGAAATGTGGGTTCCTACCAATTTGAAAACAATACCGCGAATTTTTCGAATCTGGCCATCGATGCCATCCACTTTCGAGAATATGCAGCGGGTTTTAATCGAGAAATCACCGATAAAATCACGGTTGGGGTTACCGCCAAATACCTTTACGGAATGGAAGTCATCCAAACTGAAAATTCATCCTTGAAACTTCAGACAAATCAAGACACATATGAATTGATATCTTCGGGGCAATTGGATATCAATACTTCAGGAATCAATTCATTGGTTTCAAGTGAGGAGGATTTCGATGCGAATGAATACCTCTTGGGAAAAAAGAACAGTGGGTTTGCCTTTGATTTTGGGGCCACTTATGAACCCATTGAGAAATTGCAATTGCAAATATCCGCTCATGACATCGGTTTCATCAGGTGGAAAGATGATATTTCAAACTACCAAACGAACGATGCCAACTTTGCCTTTAACGGTGTCGATATGACCGATTTCTTGTTTCAAGAAGACATTGATTTCGGTGAAGAATTTCAAAATGAAGCGGATAGTTTGCTCACCGAACTCGAAGAGACATTTGGTTTTGAGGAAACCAATGGTTCTTTCAAAACCAGCTTGAACGGGTTTATGCGCTACGGAGCGGCTTACACGATCTTCGAGAACCAGGGTTTTCGAGGAACGGGATGGTGCAACGTCACCCATGCTCTTGGCGAAAGTATGGTCGACTTCCAGGCTTCTTTTGGATACAATCAAACCCTCTGGAATTCAGTTCAGGCGGGAGTGCACATGACTAAAACGGGCGATTTGCCGTTCACCTTGGGTGGCGGGTTATCTCTCAATGCTGGATTCTTTCAGCTTTATGCCATGGTCGAAAACTTTGCTGTGGCGCCTCTCGCCGAAGTAACTATTGTCGATCAAGATGATCCTTCAGATCGGTCTACGGTTTTTCTTCCTGCTTCTCCTTCTGATTTGAGGGTTCACTTGGGAATAAACTTTACTTTCAATAGAGATTATGGCTCGAATCAAAGTGGCGGACGAGCAATGATTCAACGCTAGGCGTAGATCAAAGAATCCGCTTCTTTTGAAGGCTTTACAAAACCACGGTACATCCTTTCGCTATTGAAGGGCATCGCGATATTTCCTTCAGCATCCTTTCCTATCATCCCTCCGGCGCACCCCATTTTTGGAATGGGTTCGCTAATCACAATTGAAGTGGATTTAAAGAGCAATTTTCTTCCATATTTCATCTGTGTGGCCAAGTCATACGCAATCACAGCCTCAATATAGTATTGGTCCCAGCACTTTGTGGCGCGAAGACGTTAAAATAGAATCCTATCCGTTATGTCCGATTTGGACTATCCGATGAGAGCGGCAATGAGGAATCTCCTGCTTTGGTTGTATTGCCAAAATGCGCGACCGTGATCGGGAAGGGGCTGGTTATGGCCTTGGCCAGATCTCTGGAATATTCCAAGAATGATGACAGAATAGGTTTTTAGAACATATATTTAGCCACAGAGATCGATATGAAATATTTGATGGATCGGGTCGGATTTCGCTGTGTGGAAACTTCAATGATGGCTCGAGAATAGGAGTCGCAGATTTGCCAGAAGGCTTTTATGTAGTTCGTGTCATGAACGAGGATAGAGTTCTAATTTCGCGCTTCCTTAAAATTCTGTAGGCTTTGCTTAAGAAATCCCCCGACGCGCTGGTGATCATCTCACTGGTGCTGATTCTCTTCACCATTCTCACTTGGATCATTCCCGCAGGCGAGTACTCTCGTGAAGTGGTAGATGGCAGAACAGTAGTGATGGCGGGCACCTACGAAACCGTTGAGGCCAGCCCGCAAAGTTGGGCAGATCTGCTCGTAGCGCCTATAAAAGGTTTTGTTGGAGCGGCCCATATTATTGCTTTTGTGATTTTAGTAGGGGGTGCTTTTTCTATTGTCACGGCCACGGGAGCATTGGATGCGGGGCTAGGTTCAGTTCTTAAATACGCCGAGCGCAATCCTGCTTCCAAACATTTTGTAGTTCCCATATTGATGGTTTTTTTCTCGCTGGCAGGCTGCACCTTCGGGATGTCAGAAGAGAATTTAGTTTTTATCCTCATCACCATTCCTCTCGCTAGGAGTATGGGATATGACAATCTGGTAGGAGTCGCTATTCCATTTTTGGGTTCGGCAGCGGGTTTTGCTGGGGCTGCTATTAACCCATTCACGGTTGGAATTGCGCAAGGAATAGCCGAGCTGCCCATTGGAAGCGGTGCTGGCTATCGTTGGTTTGTATGGGCGATATTTACAATCATCGCTATCGTATTTGTGATGCTTTACATCCGAAAGTTGGAGAAGCATCCTGAAAAGAAGCTTATCACCGACGACGATCAAAACAGTTACGAGACAAAAGAACCGCCTTTACTGGATATACCTCGAAAGTTGGTTTTGATTCTGTTTGTATTCGCCATCGTCTTATTGATGGTTGGAGCGAATCAATTTGGCTGGTACATCGACGAGATCTCAGCCTTATTCATCGCTTTGGGTTTGCTTTCGGCAATCGCCACCCGAATGGGCGTGACCAAAACGATCAGCTCATTTACCCAAGGGGCTAAGGATATGTTGACGGCTGCAATAATCATTGGTATTTCAAGGGCTGTTCTAGTCGTAGCCGAAGACGGAAAAATCATCGATACAGTGCTTTATGCCATGGCAAATGGCGTGGAGGACTTGCCCGATACGATCAGCGTTCAGATGATGTTTTTTGTCCAAGGCGCCCTGAATATTTTCATTCCATCTGGGTCGGGACAAGCGGCTATCACGATGCCCATTATGACGCCTTTAGCTGATATTTTGGGAATCGCTCGTCAATCGGCTGTGCTCGCATTTCAATTCGGTGATGGGTTGTTGATCGTTGTTATTCCTACTAGTGGTGTCACGATGGGAATTCTTTCCATAGCTAGAATCCCTTACAACGTCTGGGTGAAGTGGGTTTGGAAACTCATTCTGGTTTTCACCATCTTCTCGATGCTGTTCTTGGCTTTGCCGCAGTATTTTGATGTTTGGCCTTAAGTAGAGTCTGTCTAGTAAGTTCGCTATCGCGCTTCCGCATTATCTTTACTTATCCTTAATAAACGAATTGGCCTCTTCAACCTCCGAGATGAATTCTTATTTTTTCAATGGTCTGTATTTTAAAAACTCACTGATAAGAATTATCAGTGGATTTACCTTTGAGAAAAGCCCTGAAATGAAGAGTTAGCCCTTTAGAAAAGATGCGGCAATCAGTAAATCTTCTCTTGTGGTGATTTTGATATTCCTACGGTTACCTTCCACGATGTCAACAGACTGACCCATGTGTTCGACTACTGAGGCATCATCGGTAAAGATATCTTGGTAGTCTGTTTCGTAGGCTTTTTTGAGAATAGCTGTTTTGAAGCACTGCGGTGTTTGGATGGCCACCAATTCGTTTCGCGGAATGGTATAGCTAGAAGCTCCATCGAACCTGCGTATGGTGTCGATTACTGGCACCGCGGGTATAGCAGCTCCCGATTTGGCTGCGTTTTCGAAGCAACGCTCAATGGTGTCGGCTGAAACGAATGGCCTCACTGCATCATGAATAGCGACCAATTCAACCGTTTTTTCTAAAGCTGCTATTCCATTTTTCACAGAGTTAAAGCGCTCTTCCCCACCTTCTACAACGGCATGTTCAAGGTCGAATCCGTAGTCTTTTTGGATTTTCTTCCACTCGCCGTGAAGGCTCTTGTAGAGCACCAAAATGAATTGAAGTTCGGGATCGTAAAGTCGAAATGCTTCAAACGTGTGAAGTAAAACGGGTTTTTCCGCAAGGGGAAGAAACTGCTTAGCTGTGTTGAGGTTCATGCGGGTGCCAGTGCCTCCCGCCACAATTATTACAGCCCTATTTGCCATGAGTAGATTAAGTCTGTCAATTCTTTTGAAGTGGCTGAACCAAATAGTTCGAAAGTAAGATGCGCGAATTTTTAAAAATCAAGGAGTTGACATTTGTCAATGACTGTTTTTAAAACGAGTGCGACGCAGCTAACGGACTGGACAGACACTAGATGATTAGCATAGCGTCTCCGTAAGCATGGAAGCGGTACTTCTCTTTGAGAGCTACTTTGTAAGCAGCAATCACATTATCGTATCCGCCAAAGGCTGCCACTTGCATAAGCAAGGTGCTCTCAGGAGCGTGAAAGTTGCTGATCATCGAATCGGCAATAGAGAACTCATAAGGAGGGAAAATGAACTTGTTTGTCCACCCTTCAAATGGTTTTAATAGGCCTTCAGTAGAAACAGAAGTTTCAACTGCGCGCATTGCAGTAGTGCCCACTACGCAAACTTTTCGTTTTGCAAGTTTGGTCTTATTCACTGTATTCGCAGACTCTTCTGTAATAGCCATTTGCTCACTGTCCATCTTGTGCTTGGTAAGATCTTCTACCTCTACCGGGCGGAAAGTTCCAAGTCCTACATGAAGTGTAACAGGCGCAAAGTGAATTCCTTTAAGCTCCATGCGTTTGAGCAATTCGCGGCTAAAGTGCAAACCAGCAGTTGGAACTGCAACGGCACCTTCTTCTTTGGCAAAAATAGTTTGGTAACGTTCGTAGTCTAACTCTTCAACTGGGCGCTCGATGTACTTAGGTACGGGCGTTTCTCCCAATGACATCATTGTGCTTTTGAAATCCTCGTAAGGACCATCAAATAAGAAACGAAGTGTTCTACCTCTGGAAGTTGTATTATCAATTACCTCTGCTACAAGCTCATCATTCTCTCCAAAATAGAGTTTGTTTCCGATTCGGATTTTACGAGCAGGGTCTACTAAAACATCCCATAAAAGGCTTTCGCGGTTTAATTCACGTAGCAAGAATACCTCGATCTTAGCACCTGTTTTTTCCTTGTTTCCAAATAAACGGGCAGGAAAAACCTTGGTGTTGTTCATCACAAAACTGTCGTCCTCTTGAAAGTAGTCGAGAACGTCTTTGAATATTTTGTGTTCGATCTCACCCGTTTTGCGATTCAAGACCATAAGACGGCTCTCGTCGCGGTTTGGGGCGGGGTATTGTGCAATAAGTTCTTTTGGAAGGTCGAATTTGAACTTGGAAAGCTTCATTCAAAAGGCGTTTTTGTGGTCAAAAATTGCGGCTGCGAAGTTAATGAATAAGGTCGAGCTTTCTATGTCATTTTAAACATCTTCCTGAACGCCTTGCACCACCCGTTGAAACTCAATGGGATCGATGGAATTTTTAACCGAGTAGTCACCAATTTTTGTTCGGCACAATTCAGAAAGATGAGCGCCACATTCCAGTGCTTCGCCAAGATCGCGTGCAATCGAGCGTATATATGTGCCCTTGCTGCACTCAATTTCAAATTTCACTAGCGGCAGCGAGGAGTTGTCTACTTCAAACTTGCTAATGATGACTGGCCGAGCTTCTAATTTCACCTCTTTTCCCTTTCGTGCCGCTATGTAGGCGCGCTGTCCATCCACTTTCTTCGCAGAGAAAATCGGTGGCATTTGCATAATGGCACCCTTCATTTTACTCACGGCCTCTTTCACCATCTCATCCGTGATATGATCGGTAGAATGATGATTCTCTGTTTTTGATTCCAAATCGTAAGAAGCTGTGGTGGAGCCTAGAGTGAAAGTGCCTGTATAGGTTTTATTCTGGAGTGTGAGGTCGGCGATACTTTTGGTGAACTTTCCCGTGCAAATAATAAGCAGTCCAGTTGCCAATGGGTCGAGGGTGCCTGCGTGACCCACCTTCAGTTTTTTAAGATCAAATTTTTTGCGAATCGCGTAGCGAACTTTTGCCACCGCATCAAAGCTCGTCCAAGTGAGGGGCTTGTCAATTAAAAGAAGCTGACCCGCTTGAAACTCTTCAACCGTATGCTTACTGTAATCGATCATACGTAAAGCGAATATCCAATTGCGATTGATCCAACAGCGAGGCAGTAGTATGCGAAATAGTCCAACTTGCTTTTTTTCACAATGGCGATCATCCAGCGACAAGCAAATATTCCCGCGACGAATGCAGCTGTGAATCCTGTAATGAGGGCCATATTGTCAATATTTCGCGATGGCTGAGCTTCTAGAAAATCCTTGTATTCTAAAATCATAGCCCCGAAGATGACAGGCAATACCATCAGGAATGAGAACCGCGCTGCACGTTCGCGACTTACACCTGAGATAAGGGCGATAGATATCGTAGAGCCTGAACGGGAAACACCTGGCAGCACCGCAATAGCCTGGGATATCCCGATTAACAAAGCTCTTCCAAAAGTCACTTTCCCTTCCTTTATAGGTATCCGTGTGGTACTATAAAGCAAAACGGCTGTGAAGATGAGCGAGCATCCTACCAGAAGAAGATTTCCTTCGAATAGCATTTCAATTTCATCCTTGAAAAAGACACCTACGAAGAATACAGGAATCATACTGACTAGAATGAATGCTGCAAACTTGGTGCTTTCGTTCCATTTGAATGCGAACAAGCCTTTAAAGAGATCGGTAATGTCATTTCGGAAAACGACAACGGTACTTAGGGCAGTGGCACCATGCAGAGCGATGGTAAATAACATGCTCTCACCAGCCTCGAGATCATCGCCAATGATGGCTTTTGCCAATTCCAAATGCCCTGAGCTGCTCACGGGAAGAAATTCCGTAAGTCCTTGAATAATGCCCAAGACGAGGGCCTCTAAAATGCTCATGATTCAGATTGAGAGGAAGTTTCTTTTTTGAGAATTGAATAGAAAATCACAACATATCCGATCACGACTACAATGGGAGCTAAGGTTATTCTGCGAAAGCTAAAAAGCTCTTCACTGAACTCCATTGGGTCTTCCGTTCCACCTCCGATCATGAGGATGAATCCCAAAACCACTACTGCAATGCCAATCAACATTACTTTGTAATTCTTTGCGCTTAGTGCGAAGCTTTCCTTTTCTTGATTTTCTGTTGTGCTCATCGGATTCAATAAATTTTAGAAGCGTCCATTCTCAAGTAACGCCTTACTGCAAATAACGTTGATATTCCTGAAATTACCATTCCCAAAAGGGCAACGAGGCTAAATAGCTTAACAAACATTATCAGGTCGTTGAACTCAAAAAACTCTGGAACCTCGTGCCTTACGGCAAAAAGAATTCCCAGAATCAATAGTATGGCGATGAAGCTGGCATAGAGTCCTTGGAGGATTCCATTCCAGATAAAAGGTCGTTGAATAAAGCCTCCCGTGGCACCTACCAGCTGCATACTGCGGATCACGAAACGTTTTGAGTAGATGGTGAGGCGGATGGTGTTGTTGATCAATGCTATTGCAATAAGCAGGAGTAAAGCGCTGAAAGCCAGAAGCGCAATCCCAATTTTATTGACGTTGTTTTCGATCTGTCGAATCAAGTTTGGGCTGTAGACCACTTCGTTCACCCCTTCTCTGGCTTCTATTTTTCCAGCAATGTTTGCAATGCTATCGGGGTGCGTGTATTCTACATTTAACTTTAGATCTATCAGGCCTGGCAGGGGATTGTAGTCCAAGAAATCCATGAATTCCTCACCGAGATCTTCTTGCAGCTGCTTAGCTGACTCTTCTTTGCTGATGTATTCCGTTGATCGGGAATAGGCTTCAGCGTCTACTTCCTTTTTAAGTCGGGTTATTTCCCCTTCGCTTAAATCAGAGTCGAGAAATATTTCCACGCGAATGCTCTCTTTCACATAAGTGGAAAGCTTCTGAGTATTGAGGATTAGGATGGACAAAATACCAAGCATAAAGAGCACCAAGCTGATGCCTATTACTGTCGAAACGGCGCTAGTTCGCGCTCTTCTTCTTGCGTACTTGTCAGGAGTGGAGGCCATAACAGTCGGCTAAAGTAGGAATATTATCAGTTAGAAAATAAAGGGATATAAAGTGAAAAAAACTCAGATGGAAACCAGTCACATTCAAGAACGAGCAAATTCGATTAAGCGGCAGTAATCATTCTTGTCTGCAAGCTTTACTGCATTTAAGTATACTGAACGCGCATTCTCGGAAATGGCTTCCCGAGTGCCCCAACTGAATAGTGGTCGTTGAAAAACTTTTTCGATGATTAAATCAGCCATAAGTCGGCTGTGGCGTCCGTTGCCATTTGGAAAACAATGTATACTCACGATGCGGTGTTTAAACCTCATCGCAATTTCATCAGAAGAAAAGGAATCATTGGAAATCCAAAATAGAGTGTCGTCACAAAGAACCTTGAGAGCTGGGGGGATTTCCCATTTATTGATCTCTAGATTTTTTTCTGTTTTCCTGAATTCACCTGCCCACCTCCAAACATCTCCGAACATTTTCTTGTGAAGTGTTTTGACGAATTTTTCAGTCAGAATTGTTTCGGCCTTCATTGGTTTTCCAATTGTCCATTGAATGGCTTCTTCAATATTCTGTTGTTCAAATTCATCTAGCTCCTCCTTGGTAGCTATGCTCCGAATGATCAGGCCTTCCTTCTCCTCTTCTTCAAGAGATGTCTGTCCATACGCCTCATTGAGATTTAGTCCCATAAATTCTTTGGAAGCTCTCGCTTGATCATTTCGGTGCGTTCTTCAATCGCTTTTTCAATTCTTTCGGTCGAGTTTTCTTGATTCTCAAGCTTCATGCTATTCGATGTCCTCGCCACTATTTGCTTTGCTAGTTCCCGCGCTTTGCGGTCTATGTATGCCTCCAAAGACTTTTCTTCGGGAACTAAACCATATACCAAATGCATATCCATAGCGGCTGCAACTTCTCTCAGTTTTGCAATAGTTAGAGTTCCCTCTTGTTCTCTTTTTTCGATTCTACTAATGTTTTGTTTACTCACACCGAGTTTATCTGCTAATTGCTGCAGCGTCATTCCAAAGCTAGTTCTCAAGGATTTGATCCAACCTGACGCAGGGTTTGATTGGTTTATTAAGGGCGTGAGTAATTTGACCTTGGATTCTAATTGACTTATTTGCAGTTGCCGCTTGTTCATTTTGTTAATCTATAGATTAACAAATTTACATAAAAGTAAATATATAATTTGACAATAGTAATAATAAATCAACATTTATATTGACAAAAATGTAATAATATCAATCTATAGGGTGACGAAATGAACACCAACAACAATGGATTAACCGGACTCACTTGCATGTTTTACCCCCAATGATTTAATATCTTTGCCGCTTCAAATTGAATAGCAATGGAATACAATTTTCGGGAAATTGAAGCCAAGTGGCAGAAAATCTGGAAGGATACAGAAGTTTATAAAGTTGAAGAAGATCCTGACAAGGAGAAATTCTACGTGTTGGATATGTTTCCCTACCCTTCTGGTGCGGGTCTCCACGTGGGTCACCCTTTGGGATACATCGCTTCTGACGTGATTGCGCGCTATAAAACCCACAAAGGGTTTAACGTGCTTCACCCCATGGGCTTCGACTCTTTCGGTCTCCCTGCTGAGCAATACGCTATACAAACAGGGCAGCACCCTGCTATTACCACCAGAGATAATGTAGCTCGATACAAGGAGCAGCTCCAGCGAATGGGCTTCAATTACGACTGGAGCCGAGAGGTGCGCACCAGCGATCCTGATTACTACCGCTGGACCCAGTGGATTTTTTCGAAAATCTACCAGAGTTGGTACAACAACAAAACAAACCAAGCCGAAGATGTCTCAACCCTAATCGCTGCATTTGAAGAAAACGGAACATACGGTGTCGAGGCATTTATTGATAGAGATTGGTTCAAAGAGCTGAATATGGAAAATTTCCCTTTCGGGGAATACTTCTCGGGAGAGCTCACTGCCACCGACTGGAAGGTCTTGAAAGACCACCAGAAACAAGAAATATTAAGCCATTACCGATTGGCATACCTCAGCGAAACTTGGGTGAACTGGTGTGAAGCTTTGGGAACTGTTTTGGCAAACGACGAAATAAAAGAAGGCCTCAGCGAGCGCGGAGGACACCCCGTGGAGCAGCGCCTGATGAATCAGTGGAGCTTGCGTATTACCGCCTATGCCGACCGATTGCTCGAAGGCTTGGAAAAAGTAGACTGGCAAGATTCTATAAAAGACATGCAGCGCAACTGGATCGGTAAATCGATCGGCGCCATGGTGCGTTTTATGTTGGCCAATCATCCTGAGCATATCGATGTTTTTACCACTCGCCCCGACACCATTTTCGGCGTGAGTTTTATGGTGCTTGCGCCAGAGCATGACTTGGTGAAGAAAATTACTACCGACGACCGCCGCGAAACTGTGGAAGCTTACGTGAAAAAGAGCATGGCCAAAACGGAGCGCGAGCGTCAAAGTGAGGTGAAAACCGTAACAGGTGAATTCACGGGAGCCTATGCTACTCATCCTTTTTCGGGAGAGAAAGTTCCTGTTTGGATTGCCGACTACGTTTTGGCGGGATACGGAACAGGAGCCGTTATGGCCGTCCCTTCCGGCGATGAAAGAGATTACGCTTTCGCGAAGAAGTTTGATCTAGAGATTCCGAATATTTTCGAAGGAGTTGATATTTCGCAAGAGCCTTATCCAGGTAAAAAGATCACGCTTAAAAACTCTGGTTTCCTTGAAGGAATGACTTATGAAAAGGCCATGCAGGCCGTCATTCACGAATTGGAAGAAAAACGTCTTGGCTATGGAAAAGTTAACTACCGATTGCGCGATGCCATTTTTTCGCGTCAGCGCTATTGGGGAGAACCGTTTCCAGTTTACTATAAGAACGACATTCCTCATCTTCTTGCCGATGATCAATTGCCTCTGACACTTCCTCCTGTAGATAAATACTTGCCGACAGATTCTGGTGAGCCACCTTTGGCTAGAGCCAAAAAAGAAGACTGGCCTATTTTTGAAGGCGACCGTATGGAGCACAATACCATGCCTGGCTGGGCGGGTTCGTCGTGGTACTTCCTTCGCTACATGGACCCAAAGAACACAGAGCTGCCTGTTTCACCCGAAAAGGCAGACTACTGGGGAGCCGTTGATTTGTACATTGGTGGAGCTGAGCATGCTACAGGTCACCTATTGTATTCTCGCTTTTGGACGAAGTTTTTGTGCGATCGGGGTTTCATCGATTTTGATGAGCCTTTCGGCAAAATGATCAACCAAGGAATGATCTTGGGTCGGTCAAGCTTAATTTATCGCTTGGATATTTTGAACTACGACATCCCAGGATTCACTAGCGGCGAAGATTTGCCTTCTCCTCGATCTTTCCCCGAAATTTTTGTCTCTAAAGAGATTTATGACGACTGGAAAAAGCACGGTTACCTCACCGAAAATCGCAATTACGTCGTTCAGAAATTACAGACTCTACTCCACGAACAATTGAGCGAATTTGGTGGGATGGATACCAGCAATGCTACCGCAGAATTCACTGCGACTCCCCTTCACGTCGACGTGGATTTGGTTGAAAACGATGTTCTCGATGTAGAAAGATTTAGGAATTGGAGAAAGCAATACGCCGATGCATATTTCATTCTGAGTCAAGACGGAAAGTACCACTGCGGCCATGAGGTGGAAAAGATGTCTAAGCGCTGGTTTAATGTGGTAACTCCCGATGCGCTTTGCGATCAATACGGAGCAGACACCTTGCGGATGTACGAGATGTTTCTCGGCCCCGTTGAGCAATCGAAGCCTTGGGATACCCAGGGAATAAGCGGAGTGCACAACTTCTTAAGGAAATTTTGGCGACTGCTTCACGATGGAGATGGAAACGTCTTGTTGAGCAATGAAGCGCCTTCTAAAAAAGAGATGCAAACGCTTCATCGCTGCATCAAAAAGGTGACGGACGACTTGGATCGACTTTCATGGAATACTGTCGTGAGTACCTTGATGATAGCCGTAAACGAACTAACGGCTTTGAAAAGCAATAACAGGCAAGTATTAGAAACCTTGACTATTCTGATTTCTCCATATGGCCCTCACTTTGCCGAAGAGATTTGGGAGAAACTTGGAAATAGCGATTCTGTGCTTAAGCAATCTTGGCCGACTTTCGAGGCGAAATACCTTGAAGAGGATGAGTTTGAATACCCTGTTTCCTTCAATGGAAAGATGAGATTCAAAATGGCCTTGGCAGCAGATATGCCTAAGGAAGAAGTCGAAAAAGCGGTACTCAATTCAGCCGAAGCTGCGAAATACTTGGAAGGGAAAACCCCTAAGAAGGTGATCGTGGTGCCGAAAAGAATTGTGAATGTGGTGATATAAAGGCAATTTTTTGCCTCTGCTATCGTCTATTATCAAGTCTTCTAACCCTTTGGAATGGAATTTGAGTTGACCGCTGCATGAAGCAAATCACACTTCTTACGATTAGCACGCTTTTGACCTTGTCGGTTTTTTCTCAGAAAATACCACCAAAGGCAAGTTTGGATACTCTTCCGGTAATGGATTTACCAGCAATTGATCAAAATGCTTTTGGTGAAGGTGAATACCTTCGATTCAGATTGCATTATGGGCTTATCGATGCAGGCGAGGCCGAACTGAATATCTATAAAAGCAAAAGGAAATACGAAGGCAGGGACGCCTTGCATGTGATCGGAACTGGGAAGACACTCGGCGCTTTCAACTGGTTCTTTAAAGTGAGAGATCGCTACGAGACCTACCTAGATGAGGAAGGTGTTTTCCCTTGGGAATTTGTTCGAGATATTCGGGAAGGAGGCTACGAAAAGCAGCAGACCTACAGCTTTCATCAGCATAAGGCCGCCGTAAGCACCAACAAGGGCGATACGTTCAAGATTCCACCATTGTCGCAAGACATGCTCTCTTCGTTTTATTTTGCTCGCACGATCGACTTTTCAAACGCCCGTATTGGTGAAGTCTTTACCATCCCCACCTTCGTCGATGGAGAAGAGTATCCGCTCAAGATCAGATACCTCGGAAAAGAAAACCTCAAATCGAGGACAGGAACCTACCGTTGCCTGAAGTTTGTGCCCGTAGTTCAAGAGGGAAGAGTATTTAAGGAAGAGGAAGATATGACGGTTTGGATCACCGATGATAAGAATAAGATTCCCGTTTTGGCTCAAGCCAAAGTAGTGGTGGGTTCCATCAAAATGGAATTGGTAGAATACCACAACTTGTCGAATCCTATCGCAAAAATCGATTGATTCGAACTTCGATTTTTATATTCGCGCTTCATGCAAATTCGCTCCACAGTATACCTGCTTTTTATCCCCTTCCTATTTCTAGCTTATTCCTGTTCGGATAGTCAAGAAAATGTGGAGGATTTAGATCCCGAAGACGTCTCCATTCAAGTAGTTGAAGTGCCCAAGCGTTACGGAATCGAGGAGCATGCCTACAAGATTCACGAGGGTACCATTAAGAAGAATCAGTTCTTGGCTGACATACTCCTGGGCTTTGGTGTGCCTTACGGCGACATTGCCACCTTGGAAGGGGTGAGCAAAGATGTGCACGATGTTAGAAAACTTAGGGCAGGAGACAATTATGCCGTTTTCACCAACCGCGATAGCACCGAGAGTGCGAGCTTCTTTGTAGTGGAAACCAGCCCAGCCAATTACGTGGTTTATCAACTGGGAGACACCATTTCGGCCTACCTCGGGGAAAAGCCAATTGAGACAAAGTTGCGAGAAGCAGGAGGGATGATTACTAGCTCTCTTTACCAAACCATTTCCGATAATGATTTGCCAGCTGAACTGGCCATGGAGTTGAGTTTGATCTATGCGTGGACGGTTGATTTTTACCGCATCCAAAAGGGCGATTACTTCAAAGTTATTTTCGAAGAAGAGTCTGTCGAGGGGCAACGAATTGGAGTTGGAGAGGTCATTGCCGCCGAGTTTGGACACCGCGATGAGGTGTTCCACGGTTTCTATTTTGAGAAAGATAAATTGAGGGACTATTTTGATTTGGAAGGAGAGAACTTGAGAAGGGCTTTTTTGAAAGCGCCCGTCGAATTTTCACGAATTTCATCGCGCTATACCATGAAGCGCTATCATCCCGTTCAGCGACGGTTCAAAGCACACTTGGGAACGGACTACGCGGCGCCTCAGGGCACTCCAATCGTTGCTACGGCAGATGGTGAAGTCATCGCCTCGGCCTATGGTAAGTACAATGGAAATTATGTCAAAATCAAACACAACAGCACCTACACGACTCAATACCTGCACATGTCCAAACGAGCCGCTAAAGATGGAGCGTACGTGCGCCAAGGCGATGTGATTGGTTATGTTGGTTCTACAGGCTTAGCGACTGGTCCACACGTGTGCTACCGCTTTTGGGTAAACGGAAAACAAGTAGACCCTTACCGGCAAGATTTGCCTTCGGGCGATCCAATACCAGACGAGTTTAGACCAGAATTCGGTGTCACAAGTGATAGTCTGAACCTTATTCTAAAAGAGATAAGGGTCGATCAGTTGATCTAGGTTTTTCTCTAAGGCGGCTTGACCACTTTGTTTTTGCTATTTTCGCGCCTCATTTTATAATCTCATGAAGGCCAGACTTATTCTTTCAACCGTTTTTTCTTTTTTGTTAGTAGGGGCTTTCGCCCAAAATACCCAAGCTCTTGTTGAAGAGACGGTAACGCATTCAGGAGTTCAGGCCAAGATTGAGTTCTTGGCATCTGACGAACTTCGAGGACGAGACACGCCATCGCCCGAGCAAAATATTGCTGCCAAATACTTGGCTACGCGAATGAAAGAGTGGGGAGTGAAAATGGCTCCAAGTATGGATGACTATCGGCAGCAGGTAAACTTTAAAAACGTCACTCCGCCCTCAGATGGGACATTCGTAGTGAAAGATTCTAGCTATGTCCTTGGAGAAGATATTCTATTGCTCGATGGCACTTCAGGAAACTTTGAAGCCAAAGTAGTCTTCCTAGACTACGGGAATGAGGAGGATTTTGCCGATGCCAAAGTCGAAGGAAAGATTGTAGTAGTTCGTCTTGGTGCTAAAGGAGAACCGAATGTGCGCAAGGCATTTGGAGCAGGGCGAGAAAAGAAAAAGAGAGCGGCCGAGAAAGGAGCGCTGGCATTGATTGAGCTTTACACGTCTACCCAAATCAGCTGGAAAATAATTAAGAATTACATCGGAGGCCCAAGCATTTCATTGGACATGGGAGAAGAAGAGGAAGAGGGAATTCCTCACCTGTGGTTGGACGACTCATACAACACTGGCTCTGAATTTTTTGCTGAAAAAAGCAGAAAGGCTCAACTGAATATTGGCGGAGCAACTACTGATCGATTTTCGGCCTACAACGTAATTGGAATGGTAGAAGGAACCAATCCAGATTTGAAAGATGAGATCGTGGTTTACTCAGCGCATTACGACCACATTGGAGTGGGACAGCCCGATGCTGAGGGGGATACCATTTACAATGGAACCCGCGACAATGGTATAGGATCGATTACCGTATTGGAAGCTGCGCATAACATCGCTAACTATCCACTTGAGCGCACTTCGATGTTCATCTTTTTCACGGGAGAAGAGAAGGGCTTATTAGGAAGCGAATGGTTTGTAGAACATCCAGTCGTTCCTCTTGAAAGTATTGTGATGTGTTTCAACAGCGACAATGCTGGATACAACGATACTACCATCACCACCATCATTGGCCTGGAGCGAACCACTGCTACCGAAGCCTTTGTTACTGCTGGGGAAACGTACGGACTAGGCACGATTCCTGACCAAATGCCCGATCAAAATCTCTTCGATCGCTCAGACCAAGTGAGCTTTGCCAGAAAGGGCATACCAGCAGTGATGTATACAATGGGTGTGACAGCTTTCGACGATCAGGTTTTAGAGTTCTACCACCAAGCGGGTGATAATCCAGATTCTGTTGATTATGATTACCTCTTCAAATTCACCAAGGCCTATGTGCATGCGTGCAGGCTAGTTGGAAATATGGCCGAAAGACCTTACTGGACAGAGGGAGATAAGTACTTCGAAGCGGGAGAGGAGTTGTATAAGACTCAGTAATTCTCTCTCATCCCATCATACTCAAAATGGTGAACGCCTCTTAGAGGGGCTTTCGCCAATCTTAGCATTGACTTTGCCACTGTTTTCGCGTGAATGGGTTTGTACTTGCTGAAAGAACCAAGCATCAACGGAGCAATCAAGTTCATCCCTACTGTTCCAATTTTCTCGCCCAAACGGCTTTCCGTTCTGGGGCCGAGCAAAAGAGAAGGATGAAAAATATGCAAGCTCTCAAAGCCGATATTTTCCAAATCTAGCTCCACCTCGCCCTTTACTTTACTGTAAAAGACGCTTGAGTTGGCGTCACTCCCTATGGCACTGATAAGGCTGAAAGACTCGATGCCCTGAGCCTTTGCCGCTTTCGCGAAAGCGATAACGTAGTCGTGATCTACTTTGCGAAATGCTTCTTTTGATCCAGCAATTTTCATGGTGGTGCCCAAGCAGCAAAAGGCATGGTCGGCACCATTGCAGGCATTCTCTAGATCCAATGATTTGTCAAAATCGATTTTTGTCCAAGCCACCTTCCCCTCTTGCTTGCCATCTCTTCTGGTGAGGGCTATGGCAGATAAAACGTCTTTATCTGATTTCATTCCGTCGACTAGAAATGTGCCGATAAGTCCTGTCGCTCCTGCTATAATTGCTTTCAAATCTCTACTTCTTTAGGTTCTATCCAATCTCCGTGTTCGCGAATGAGGTCGATCAATTCGTCCACCGCATTTTCAGAAGGCACATTTCGTTTTACCACATCCTTCTCTTTGTAGAGGGTGATTTTTCCAACGCCTGTTCCCACGTATCCGTAATCGGCATCAGCCATTTCGCCAGGGCCATTCACGATGCAACCCATAATCCCGATTTTCACTCCTTTCAAGTGTTCGGTTCGGGCGCGAATTTTTGCCGTTGTTTCCTGAAGGTCGAAGAGTGTTCTTCCACATGAAGGACATGAAATGTATTCCGTTTTGCTGATTCGAGTCCGCGTAGCTTGCAGAATCCCGAAATTTAATGAGTTGGTTGCTCTGGCATCAACCACATCTGACTGAACCCAAATTCCATCTCCCAATCCGTCTATAAAAAGTCCACCAGCATCAGTTGAGGCATATATGCGAAAATGCTCTTTCCCCAAGCCAGCGTATTTTCTTTTGATCACCACAGGAATGTCGGAATCGTTGTTCATCAACTCCATGAAAGCTCGACGAAGCGCGGGCATCGCATGCTCATTTTCGGTCTCCAAGATCAAAACTGAATTCTTCGAAGCCTTTAATTTTTCTATGAATGATGAATCGTAGATCTCTGTTTCGTCGGCGGCTATAAAGTTGACAGTCGCGCTTAGTTCGCCCGTTTCCATAAATGACTTGACGGCGATCAAAGGATAAACTCTTGGCTTGTGTGATTGCTCTTTCCAAGCCTGTTCATCGACTATCACACTGAGCGTGCCTGGGATTTCAAAACTTACCGAATTCTCGCCGATATACGCGTAGTCCGCGGCCTGATCGCCGATGTTCCATTTATCCAATGGAATGCTGTAATTGTAACCAAGTGGGAAAAACGACGCAGGTTTGATTTCCGCTTTTTGCGAAAGATCGCCTATCACAATCGGTGATTGACCATCACCCATGTTCGCCACTCGATTCGTGTGGCGACGTGTGTATGAAAATGGATCGAGGGGATTGTGACTGATTTCCTTGATGGACGCGTGCCCCTTTCTTTTTTCGTAACGATCGACTAGAAGCCGTGCCACTGGAATTTCTTCTTCTGGATCTTCGGTTAAGCTTACACGAACTGTATCACCAATTCCATCTTCCAATAAAGTCCCGATTCCAACAGCCGATTTTATCCTTCCGTCTTCGCCTTCGCCTGCTTCGGTTACTCCAAGGTGGATGGGGTAATTCATCCCCTCGTTTATCATTCTGCGCACCAAGAGGCGGTAAGCTTGCACCATTACCAGCGTATTGCTGGCCTTCATGCTGAGCACCAGCTCGTGGTAATCGTGATCTCGGCAGATATTTAAAAACTCCATCGCCGACTCGACCATCCCTTCGGGCGTATCGCCGTAGCGACTCAAAATACGGTCGCTCAAAGATCCGTGGTTGGTGCCGATTCGCATGGCGGTTCCTTCCTCCTTGCAAATCTCCACCAGTGGAGTAAATCGTTTTCGAATGCGATCCAACTCGGCTCGATAGCTATCGTCGGTATACTCGATGGTCTCGAATTTCTTTTTGTCAGCGTAGTTTCCTGGATTTACCCTTACCTTTTCTACGATGCGCGCTGCAATCTCTGCCGCATTTGGGGTAAAGTGAATGTCGGCTACCAAAGGGGCGCTATGGCCTTTGGCGCGAATTCCATCCTTGATTGCTTGAAGATTTTCAGCCTCTTTTTTACTCGGAGCGGTAATTCGCACCAGCTCACAACCCACTTCAATCATCCGGATAGATTGGTCAATGGTGCCTTGAGTATCCATCGTATCCGTGGTGGTCATGGATTGAACCCGAATAGGGTTATCGCCCCCCATTCCAACAGATCCGATTTGTATAGATCGGGTTTGAAACCGCTCGTAAGCAATCGAATTCGGGCAATAGGATTTGTTATCTATGATCGTTTCAGACATTGACATTTTGGTTTAATTAGTTTCTGTCAACAGGTTACAGGAACTTTATGGACAGACTCTAATGACGAAGTTAACGCTTTCATCAATCGTTTGTTTCTCGCTTGACTACAGCTTTTCGAAACGGCAATTTCCCTTTCTTTTTGAGCGCATTTAAATAGAGTGCTCCTAGGATGAGAACGGTACCAACATAAAAGCCAAAAGTCATTTCTTCGCTGGAGCGAAAAATGAAAAAAGCCAAGATGATTCCGTACACTGGTTCGAGATTGATGGTCAGCGAAACCGTAAAAGGAGTGAGTTCTTCCATCACCTTTACGCTGGCTACAAAAGCAAATCCAGTACAGATACTTCCTAAAATAATGATCCAAAACCAATCGGAAGCGGGAATGTCAATCATGTTGAATCCAATTTTCCCCGAAAGACCGAGCCAGATGCTGATTCCTAAAACACCGCCAATCATCTCCACCAAACTGATGCGATAAGGATTGTCTTTTTGAATGAGACGCCCATTGATAACGGTAAAAAGCGAAGCGAGAAAAGCGGAGGTCAATGCCATGATAATTCCTGTTGCATACTCCGTTTCGAAACTAAAGATGAGCACCAACCCAACTACAACCATGCTTCCAAAGAAGAGCTCCGTGGGATCAATCTTGCGTTTGAAAATGAGGGGTTCTAGTATGGCGGTGAAGAGCGATGCCGAACTGAGGCAAGCCAGTGTGACGCTTACATTGGAGATTTTGATAGCCTGAAAAAAGGTGACCCAATGTAGGGCAATTAAAAAGCCCACGCCGAGATACGTCTTGGCATTTAGCCAGATTGACTTTTGAATTTTTCCTGTTGGATAAGCGAAGAGGGCGATTGAAATTGCTGCGATCAGCATCCTCCACCATACGAGCAGGTCAGAATCCGTTTCAATGAGTTTCCCTAAAATGCCTGTAAAGCCGAAGATGAAAACGACCACATGCAGAAGAAGGAGGTTCCCGACTTTAGCTTTTTTCATCTAATTTCTTTCCTAAATCTGTCACGCCACCTGATACGATGAACTTCATGAATTCAGCCGTATTTACTTCTACGGGAGTTACATTTTCTATAGGGACGATGAAGATGTTTCCAGAAAAGTTGTAGCTGTGAGGAAGGTACACGGCTATTTTTCCCGTTTTGATGTTGAGCGTTGTCAAGTCGTCATTGGTTACAAAACCAGGTTTTTCGATGTCACTCTCCCTGTTCAGCTTGACCAAAACAGGTCGAGAGAAACTTTTCTTTTGACCAACAAAGGCCGAAAGCAAATCGCTGATGGCGGTGTAGATCGTTTTCAGCAAGGGGAATCCATCAAGTATTTTATTGGCTCTCTTGTAAATCGGCTCAGCGATGAAGGTAGACCCCAAGAATCCGAGTACGGTAATTCCAGCCAAGAGAATCAGTAGTCCCAAGCCAGGGATGTCGGTGGGAATGATTTCGTCGAGAAATACGAAAAGCTTGTAAATGATATAGGTGATCACCGTAATGGGAACCACCAAAAGTAGTCCTCGAAAGAAATAGCCGATAATGCCTTTTATGAGAAAGTTCTTTTTCACGGGGGCAAAGTTAACCCAGTTCTTCTTTTAATTTCTTCGGAAGTGAGTAAACCACCAAAACATAAGAATGATCGATCAGTTTCTTTTGCAATTTCGAATCTAGGCCAACAGCAGACACCGTGTTCCAATGCTTTTTGCTCATGTGCCAACCTGGGAGAATGAGGTCTGGATGGCTCTCCCGAAGTTCAATGGCGTATTCAGGATCGCATTTCAAGTTGAAACTTTGGTAGTTGTCAATATTGCACAAAGCAAACATTTTGCCCATCACTTTGAATACCAATGTCGAGTTGTCAAAAGGAAATTCTTCGGTGACTCCCTTGCGGGCGAGGCAGTACTCACGAAATTCGTCGACGTGCATTGCTTAGCTGTTTAATTTGAAAAGAACGGGGCGCGAAGGAGTCGCATCGTTTTCAAAAGGAGCAGTTTGCAAGTTAAGCAAGTAGAGTCCATCTTCGATTTCGTTTGGCACGAAGATCATTTCAGTAATGGTGCAGTTTTCATCTTCATCAAAACCACTATGCCAGAAAGCGTGGTGCGCTTGAAGGCGCCCACCATCCACTTCTCGATCTACCGATGGAAGGTCCAAAAGGAGGTGTTTGATCCCTTTTGATCGCATCAATGTTAACGCTTCGGGCTCAAAATAGGCAGGGTTTGTCCCCGAATAGACCATGGATTTTTTGTCAGCAGAGTTGGGAGTTGTTCGAATAACTAGTGCCTCGCAGCTCGAGTCTTTGATGGCCTTTTCAATTTGGGCTCTTGTGATGATTCGGTCTCCCTTCTCTCGGTAAACAACATCTATGGAATCGTAAGTCTCGGGCTCAATACTCACCAAAAGTGCGGTGAAAAAGTAATGTTGCAGGATGGTGTTTACTGAAATTACCTCTTCGTCTATATGTCCCGAAGACTCGGTGTGGGTGCCGTGACCGTGCGGATTGAAGAAGACGTTCCTGAAATTCACGTTGCCACCTTCGGCGATACTCCCGATAAATTGGTCGTTCCGAACGGGCTCTATTTTAAGTGGATCTACATACCATGCTCTAGGACCACTGGGGCTCAAGGGAATCGAAATGTCAAGAGGCTCTCTCAAATTGACTTGGTATTCCTTGCCGTCGAGTTGAATTTTAGTCTTCATGTTCTAAAATAAAGAAATCGGAAGCAATTCCATCTGCTAGGAACATTCCCTTCTTGGTTAAAGTCAATTGATCGTTTTCCAATCGGGCCGAGCCATCATCGATTATTCGTTCGATTTCGGCAGAATAGATTTTTTGAAAGTCAACACCAAATTCCTGATCACCTCTTTTTAGGTCAATGCCTTTTGCCGTTCTCAGGCCAGTCATTACCCATTCGTTGAATCTTTCTTCTCGGCTCAAAGTTTCTTTTGTGGTCGGCAATTCTCCCGCTTCTATTGCTGCGCAATAACCAGCATTGTTGGCTACGTTCCAATACCTTGAGGTTCCATCAAAGCCATGCGCCGATGGTCCCAGAGGGATATAGGGCACTCCCGCCCAATAGGCAGAGTTGTGTTCGGATTCAAATCCAGGCTTTGAAAAATTGCTGACTTCGTATTGGCGAAAGCCTTTCGAAGCCAAGAAATCTACCATATACTCGAAGTGTAAGGCAGCTGCTTCTTCATTTACTGGTTTCTCCTTTCCCTTGGCCACGTGATGTCCGAGAGCAGTATTCGGCTCCACCGTGAGGCAGTAAGCTGAGATGTGGTTTACTCCGAGGTCGACTGCTTTATTCAGGTTTTCTTTCCATTCATCCACGGTCATGTTTGGAACGCCATAGATGAGGTCGATTGTCATGTTGTCAATGCCAACTTCAAGAGCAATCTTCACACAGTTTTCTGCTTCGGCAGCATTGTGGGCGCGGTTCATCCAGGTGAGATGGTTGTCGAAGAAGCTCTGAATGCCGATGCTCAATCTGTTTACTCCGAGCTTTGCCCAGCCCTCTGTTTTTTCTTTTGAGACGTCATCGGGATTGGTTTCCAGAGTGACTTCTGCATCTGAGGAAATTTTATAATTCGATCGAATGGCGGTCAGCACTGTTTCCAATTGAGCGATGCTCAAAATGCCTGGCGTTCCACCACCGAAATAGACCGTGTTGATAATTTCCGTCGTTTCATCTTTCCGCATCTCAGCTTCTTTAGCCAAAGCCAAAACCACTCGATCTACGAGTTTATTTGAAGTCGAAAAGTGAAAATCGCAATAGGTACAAGCCTGCTTGCAGAAAGGGATGTGAATATAGATGCCAGCCATCTATTGATTGGTTTTCAGCACAATTCGGAAAGTGGTGCCAACGTCGGGCTCACTTCGTTTCACGAATATTTTTCCGCTGTGGTAAATTTCTATGATTCGCTTGGCCAGCGAAAGTCCCAGCCCCCAGCCGCGTTTCTTGGTGGTATATCCCGGTTGAAAAACAGCCTTGTGTCCAGAAGCGGGTATTCCTTTTCCCGTATCGGTAATATCGATGTAGACGTTTTGAATCTCGTTGGAAATCTCCACGGTGATCTTGCCTTTTCCGCTCATGGCATCGACGGCGTTTTTGATGATATTCTCAATTACCCAACTGAATAGTGGTTGGTTGAGCATGGCCTTGATTGTGCCTTCTTGATTCTGGGTAATTTCAAATTCTACCTTTTTGCTGATTCGTGGACGCAGGTAGTCGATGGTACTATTCATCACTTCGGATAACACCGTATCGGTAAGCTCAGGAGCTGATCCGATTTTAGAGAAACGATCTGTGATAATCTCAAGTCGCTTGATGTCCTTATTCAATTCAGTGATGGTCTCTTTGTCCATTCCTCGAGCTTCGAGCAGCTGTACCCAAGCTATGAGGCTTGAGAGTGGCGTTCCGAGTTGGTGAGCGGTTTCCTTAGCCAATCCTATCCAAACTTGATTCTGTTCGGCATTTCTGAATGTGCTAAAAATGAGGTAGGAAATAAATAGAAACAACCCGATAATGACCAGCTGGATAAGCGGAAAATAACGCAGTTGGGTAATGATCACTGAATCGGTGAAGTAGATGTAGTTCACGACATGGTCTCCAAAATTCACTTCAATCGGGTCATTTTTCTCACCCATTTCGGCAATTTGAGCCATAGCCAAGGTTGAGTCCTGAACCGTGGTAGAATCTACATTGCTGAAGTTTACCACTGTTGTTTGTGCGGAATCAGTTACCAAAACAGGAACGGATCCCGAGTTCATCACCGTTTCACTGATAAAGGAATTGATCAGGTCGTCCAGGGTTTTTTCCAGCTCGGTAATGATGCGCGAATCTTTGTAATAGACCTTTTGTTCAATGCCCATTATACTGATTCTTATGGGCTTGTACACCGCGCGCATTGCCGCCAAGGTGCTGTCCGTTCTTTCTGGCGTAGAGATGTATTTCTCATCGATATTCCGATGAAATTGAACCTTGTTTTGGGAGTTGACCACCAGCATGGGAATGGTCG
>JBLIEU010000014.1:0-62503 GCA_047633195.1 Cryomorphaceae bacterium
TGTTATAGAGATGACGAACTTTTAATTCCGAATTCTTATGGGCCTTGTGGTGTGGCGTTATCCACAGATATTACTTCATCTAATCATTTGAAAGTATTTCCTAACCCCATTACTCGAGGGAGGTTCTTTCAGTGGAAGGTGCGGAGGTAATTTCTCTTATCTCAACAAATGGATATAGATTCGAACCAGAACAATTGATGGATCATTTTATGATCCCACACGATTTGATTCCAGGAATATATATGCTTGAACTAAAACTCCTATCGGGCAAACACACCCACTCTAAACTCGTTGTTCGATAATCATTGACTTTATTAGTTGAGTTGTGCTTCGTTCACTTACGTGTTTTTCTTCGAAAGCCGTACAAGAATTGTCCTCCAAAACTTTGGGGGAATTCTTCAACTCCCGGAAACCCTAATTTGATCTCACCATCCTCAGAGTCGGGAATGGATGCTGTTCGGAATATGTAATCCCAAAGACTCAGTGAAATCCCATAGTTAATTCCGTGGGTGTGTCCTTTGGGTAGATGGTATACATGATGCCACAGGTGCATTACAGGATTATTGAAAACGTATTTTAACGGTCCGTATGTCAGCTTGATGTTGGCATGATTGAGGTGACCAATCGTGATGGCTGCAAAATGGACGATATATGCTTGTTCGGGTTCAAATCCCCCCAACAACATTACTCCCATTGTTTTAAGTGGTTTGTAAAAGATATTCTCCATCCAATGATATCTCAAATGAGCAGCAAATCCCATCTCCGCAACTGAATGGTGAACCTTATGGAACTCCCATAGTAAGGGGAAGCGGTGAAGGAGAATGTGGGTAAACCATTGTACGAAGTCGAGAATGACAAAAAAGATAAGCAGTTGCCAAACCATTGCTAGCCCGCTCAGATCGAAGACAGTAAGCGCCTCCATTGTGACACCAAAATCTGCAAAGGCCTTTTCGAGCAAAGAATACACTCCGCTGATGACAATCGAAAAGACAAAAAAGTTAAAGAACATGTAGAAAAAGTCCAGCCAAAAGTCTTTGCGAATAAGCCCCTGTGACTTACGCCAAGGGAAAGCAATTTCGAGACCCCAAACGGCTAAAGAAATGACGATAAGGCCCCAAAAGTAATTGGTATACCAAGGCACTTGAAAAATGATTGAATTCCAAGTCCAATCGGCCGTACCCAAAAAAGGCTGTATGAATATTTCTACGTACTCATTCATAATATTTTGTCATTTGATTCAACTCTACCACTTGGCATATTCTGATTTCTATATGACCACTCAATCCAAGATCCGTCGAAATTGTAAACGTGCTTGTAGTTTAAAATCTCTCTCAGCACCATAAGCGTATGAGCTGATCTAACTCCTGATTGGCAATAGACCAGTATCGTATCTTCGGGTTGAGCAAAATCAGAATATATTTTTAAGAGCTCTTCAGGTGATTTTACTTTCAAATTCCCTTCGGAGACTTTTTCAACCGTATTGCTGTAGCAAATGTTTATCGCCCCATCAATATGGCCCTCCAAATAGGCGCCCTGCTTGATGTACTCTCCGTTGTATTCAGGAGCCGATCGGCAGTCCAATAATTTGGTTGAAGGCTTGGCTCTCATTCTCTCGAATTCACCATAATTAACCACCCAGTCTGTCTCAGGTTTTCCCGTGAACGCGAAGTTGTGACTTTCTCTTGGGGTGAATCTAGTTTCCATGTCCTCATTAAAAAGGTGAAAGTCGCCATTAAGAATTTTCACTCTTTCATGTCCGTATACCCTGAACAGCCACCACAATCTAGATGCTTCTACACCACCTTTTTCATCGTAAAGAATCAGCCAGTCATCTGATGAGATGCCTTTATCTCCGAGTAATAGGGATAAGCTATCTGCACCCAATGCCATTCCAGAGAAATTAGAATTCTTTTTCCGAATATCACTTCTTGTTAGGTTTATAGCACCTGGAAGATGCCCTTGATTGTATAATTCAGGTGATCTAAGATCTATATAAACGAAGGGTTCCAGCTGTTTCTGATCAACTGTCCAAGTTTTGGTGTCAATCAAAACAGAATGATCGACATAAGGGCCTGAGCTTTCTGAAGAACATGCGGCCAGACCAAATAGTAGTGCGATTAGTATGGAGATTCTATTCCAAAACATACCAATCATCGTTTTTAAGATTTAGGTTTCTTCTCCTACCCTCATTTTCCGGAGCGTAGTTTTTCGCCAAGTACTCGATGATTTTCGATTCATCTTTGCCTAGGTCCCATAAGTTCTGCTTTTCCTGCATCCATTCGATGATGCTCTTCCACCCTTTGGCAGTTTGGTGATTCTGTGTGATCAGTTTAGGCGAATGACAACTTGTACAGTTGTTGACTATCAAGTCGAAGTTCTGATCGGCAATAAGCCCTGTAGGCAGATGGATACCATCTACAACTTCATTCATGAATGGCGATGCCTTTACTTCGGTAGTTTTTGAAGCTGCGTCAGGTAAAGCTGGTTCTTCATCTGCCGTAACGGCAATAATCAGAGCGATTAATGTTATTATCGCCATAAGAACGATGAAATTTCGAGTGTGTTTATTAGTTCCCACGATCAGTCTACTTTAATTGCAACTCGGTGGGTGGCGTTATTCAGGTATCCACGAGGATTCCACCCTGGTACAACCATGGGTTGAGATTTACCATTTTCATCAGTCGCCCTTACCCAAATTTCATAGTATCCTGACTCCTTAAAAACCACAGATGTATTGAAGTCCTGCCACGCCAGTCGGTTTATTGGTCCTTTCAAATTTACGCTTTCCCAAGCTTGACCATAATCGGTAGAGATTTCAACTTTGGCAACTTTCAAATCTCCCGCCCACGCATGTCCGCGTACTTTTATCTCCTGTCCGTTTTTCACCAAAGCCCCCGTTTTTGGGTAGGTGATCACTGATTTTACAGGCATTGATTCGATAATCATCATGTCCTCTTTAGGAACTTCCGTTCCGGGCGCGACAGGGTGTTTTGGAACACTGTAAGAAGGTGCTTCCATTTTTGGACCATCATGGACTTTATCTCTGACAACTAGTTTATTCAACCATTTCCCGCTGACTGAGGCAGGCCAACCACCCACTACCAGTCTCAAAGGGTAACCATGTACGATCGGTATTTCTTGTCCATTTAGAGCAAATGCAATCAAAGTCTCGTCTTCCATTGCTTTATCAATAGGAACCCCGCGAGAAATCACGACTTTTTTCGAATCACCACTCAAATGTTTATCTGTTCCGTAATACCCAACATATACTGCGTCATCGCTGATGCCAACATCTTCCAATATATCTCTCAATCGGATACCAGTCCACTTACCACAATTTACCGCACCGTAGCTCCATTGGTTTCCTGTAGCGGGCGGATTCATTTCACTTCGGCCATTACCACCACATTCCAGTACCAAGGCATAGGTGTAGTGCTTGAATTTGCTTTTCAATTCTGCCAAAGTGTAGGTTCTCGGATTGGGTACGGATTCTCCTTCTATGGTGAGAGTCCATTCCTCGGCGTTCAAATCAGTTGGGACAAGTCCATTGTTTCGAACGAACATCTTATCTATTGGCGTGAGGGAATCGTCTAACAAGTGAACGGGAGTTTCCATGTTCCACGGCCTGTCGTTGTGAACGATCATTTCTTTATTCTTCCACTCAGTCGGCGCTTCGTTTACATCATATTGACTAAAAAGCGATTGAGTGATCGATATCAACGTCACAAACATAGTGACGCGAAGAAGAGACGGACGATTTATGCATTTCATCATGAGCATAAAGTAAAAGGTTAGTTTCCAGAGTGTCTACAAAACTAGATTTTTCACTTTTCTCGGAGCGTGACTCCGGTTACCAAGACCTCAAAATCCTGCGATAATCTGGGGTTTGGAATTTCAATTTTGGAAGAAGTGTTTTTACCGAAGAATAGATTTTCGCTTAATTTTGGTAGATAATGAATGATCTACGATGAAAGATTCATTAAGAAGTTCTAAAGCATCGCTATCCTCAGTTTTTTCTCTGGTTGTCTTTCTTTTTCTTCTAAATACTCTGCCATTAACTGTTAAAGCTCAATTCTATTTGGATATGCCACTTCAAATGGACTTTTACAGAACTAACTCAACTGAGATTAATTTTTCGCGACGAGGTGTTATCGTTAATCCCACCTTTGGCTTTACGATTAACAATAATGCGACATCAAAGATTGATCTTAGTATTGGTTTGGGTTTTTTCTACAGTAAGTTTCAGCAAGAAATAGCTGATTCAGAATTCGAGTATAATCGCTACGGGCTGCTCCTATGATTACAAGCCTACTATGACTTATCTGATAAAATTAGAGTAGGCCTTGGTATATCGCAGGGGCTAAATTCAACTCAGTTAGGCGACCCTTTAAAATTAGACGTCTATAGTGGCTCCGAGCGGGATGACCGTTTAGGGAAGGGTTTTAGACCATATAATGTGGGTAATAGCATTGAGGTTAGATATGAAATCTACAATAATATTTCGATTGGCTCTAAGTACACTTATTGGTATATCCCACAACTAAAATATCGTGTCATCGGCAATTATGGGGAGTTTTTAGAAGATCAATCTGATTTATACTTTTCAAGGTTTGAAATATCAGTTCGCGTAGATTTTAATAGATAGCAAATAAAATACTTGAGATGTATATACCTTTCCATGCTATTTATTCTAGTCGCTTGTGGCTATAAGGATCATGCCTTTATTTATGATCCTTACGACCCTAGAATGCCACAATATTCTGAGGAAGGAGCCAATACAGCAGGAGCTTATATTAACGGGGATGTTTGGATCAGTCAGAAAGTGCTCTTCTTCAATGAAGATGATCAAGTCACAGGTAGAAGGGGAGATGTTACCATATACGTATCTGAGGAAAAAGGAGGAAGCTATATTGCTTTCGAAGGAGGGGAAATTCAAATCGAACAAGATTATTCGAGTTTGTCTACAGTTTCCTTTTTTCTCAAGGACGTATTTCTCCGTTCAGAAGAAGATATAAGAAATCTTGAAAGGCAAAGTTTCGAGCTAGGTCAAACTCAAAACTATGGACAGTATACGTCGTCGAGAAACCTTCAACTTGTTGATTCTGCAAGAAACAGTGAAGGAACCTTATTTATAAGAAGGGTGGGGACAAACGACTACGGAGAATTCTTTTTTTCAGGAACTTTCGGGTTTAAAGTACCTTCTGATCTAGATTCAATGGAAGTATTCTCAGGGAGATTTGATTACGAGCTAGTAGATTTGAACTTCCAAGCTCTTTGAATCACCCTAGGTCTTCTGATGCTTCTTCTTCGCTGCGGGAAACAAAATATTGTTCAAGATCAATCGATAGCCCGGGCTATTTGGGTGTAAGTTCAAATCGGTAGGTGGATCGCCTACTCGGTGCTGATAGTCTTCCGGGTCGTGACCTCCATAAAAAGTCCATTGACCTTTCCCCATCGTTCCGTGAATGTATTTCACTGTTCCTTGAGCTTTACTTTCGCCCATAATCAGAATGTCACTTTTAACGTATTGCTTTTTGAAAGCCGTGGTTTGTCCCATAAAGCCTTTCACCACTTTTCGGTGATTTTGGGTCAACATAGTAGGAACCACATCCCACTTGGCAGAGAAATCAAAAAGCGTGAAGAAATCCTGCGTTTGAGGAACCTTTCCATGAATGTCTGTCGCGTCAATACTTGAAAATTCGTAGACCAATGGATCTCTTTCCAATTGAAAATCGTGGAAGGCAAAGGTTTGAGTGAAATCCAGTTTCGACTGTGCCGCAGGGTCAGCTCCATCCCCGTCATACATGCTTTCAGCAATGTCTGTGTTTTGGGCAGCAAGGGCAATGTCGTAAGAATCCGTCCCAGAGCACATGGTAAAGAGGTATCCGCCGCCCGCAATGTACTCCTTGATTTTTTTAGCTACAGCGAGCTTCAACTCCGAAACTTTTTCGAATCCCATTTCAGCGGCATCCGCTTCAGCATCCCTCACCTGCTCTTGATACCATGCAGCATTTTTATAGCTGCGGTAGAATTTTCCGTATTGACCAGTAAAATCTTCGTGGTGGAGGTGAAGCCAGTCGTATTTTGGCAAAGACAGGTTGAGAATCTCCTTATCGTAAATGACCTCATAGGGTATTTCGGCGTATGCCATCACCAAGGTTACCGCATCATCCCATGGCTGTTTGGTTTTAGGCGAGTAGACAGCAACTTTGGGAGCCTTCTCTAATTTCACGACTTCCATATTTGCTTCGGGATCGGCGATATCCCTGAGAATACTATTGGCTTGAAGGTCGGCAATCACCTGAAAGGAAACTCCTCGTATCACGCATTCTTCTTCGATTGCTCTGTATTGATCAATCATGAAACTGCCGCCTTTGTAATTGAGCAGCCACTGAACTTCAATATCATTCTGTAGTATCCAGTAGGCAATCCCATATGCCTTCATGTGATTCTTCTGCGAGTCATCCATCTGGATGAGAATTTTAGCCGCAGAACTGCTCAAGGCAAAAGCCAAAAATGCTGCTAAGAGTATCCCTCTTTTAAAATGGTGAACCTTCGTCATTGTCTTTTTTGAAAAAATCATCATCGCTATTGTCGTTCATGCGCGATTGCATGGTAATGGTTTGGAAATTATCAAAATCCGAGCCATTTGGTAGTGCACCCTGAGCGTCGTAAGCAGTCTCCAGGTTTTCAAATTTGGCAAAGTCCTTAACAAACTTCAATGAAACAGTACCTAATGCTCCGTTACGATGTTTGGCAATAATTATCTGACCGACTCCCAGCAATGAATTCCCTTCCTCATCTTGGTCCAGATCATAGTATTCTGGACGGTAAATGAACGAAACGATATCTGCATCTTGTTCAATTGCTCCAGATTCACGCAAGTCGGAAAGCATAGGCTTTTTGTCCCCACCTCTAGTTTCGACGGCACGACTCAGCTGAGAAAGTGCAATAATCGGTATGTTCAATTCTTTTGCAATCGTCTTAATAGAACGGGATATCGTAGAGATTTCTTGCTCTCGGTTTCCTTTATCGCTCCCTGCCGTCATCAGCTGCAGGTAATCGACGATGATGAGCTGAACGTCGTGCTTCGACTTAAGTCTACGCGCTTTTGCGCGCAATTCAAAAACGGAAAGCGATGGAGTATCATCAACAAAAATAGGTGCCGTACTTAATTTTTTGATTCTCGTGTGCAGCTGGGTAAACTCGTGGTCTTCCAAATTTCCCTTTCGGATTTTCTCGCCTTTTATTCCCGTTTCAGAAGAAATCAAACGGTTAACGAGCTGTATGGAGCTCATCTCCAAGCTAAATATGGCCACGGGCAAATTGAAATCGACCGCTATGTTTCGAGCCATGGAAACAACAAAGGCAGTTTTCCCCATACCTGGACGGGCAGCTATGATGATCATGTCTGACTTTTGCCAGCCTGCAGTGATTCTATCCAGCGCATGAAATCCCGAAGGAACACCGCTTACACCGTCTACATTTTTCTTTGCCGCTTCAATATTTTCGATGGCTAGCTTGATCACATCGCTCATCGTATCGTACTCCTTTCGGATATTTCCTTGAGCTACAGTAAAGAGATCCCGCTCAGCTTTGTCCAATAAGTCAAAAACATCAGTGCTCTCCTCGTAGGCTTCTTTAATGGTGTCGGCTGATATGCGGATCAATTCCCGCAAGATGTGCTTTTGCGAAATGATACGCGAATGAAACTGAATGTTCGCAGAACTTGCTACTCGATTGGTCAGGTAGCTGATGTAATATGCGCCTCCTACAATTTCTAGATCTCCTGATTTGCGCAATGCCGACGTAACCGTTAGGATGTCAATTGGCTCCGAACGCTGAAAAAGATCATGGATGGCGGTAAAAATCTTCTGATGACTTTCTTTGTAAAACGAGTCGGGCTTGAGAATATCAATAACTTCGTTCACTGCCTCACGTTCTAACATCAAGGCACCTAATACAGCCTCCTCAAGGTCAGTTGCCTGGGGAGGGATTTTGCCCAGTTCATTGTTTTGTATAGGAGGTCGTGTAGCTGACTTACGCCAATTATCAGACTTTTTTTGCGAAATTTCATCCATTACTCAAAGATACGATCTCTATTTCGCCAGCACTATTTTTTGGCATTTCAGGATATGAAAAGTTTTAAGAAACACTTCTCAACATTTGTTCATACTGGGCTGGCTGTTTTCGTAGTTCTCTCACTGTCATCATGTAATGACGACGAGGATGAAAACCCGCCTCGTATCACCATAGAATTCCCTTTCGAAAATCAAATTTTTTTATCTACTGATACTATTGAAGCCAGCGCAGTCATAACTGACAATGAGCAAATAATTTCTGTGGAACTCGAAATTCTTGATTTGGCGTTTAATCAAGTCGCTGCAAGACGCAGTTACCCTGCTTCTGGTTCTACCTTTAATTTTGGTCAGCGATTTCCCATAGATGCTCCCCAACTTCAAACGGGAGATTACTACCTAGCTTTTCGAGCCAATGATGGGAGAAATGTCGGTTCGGCATTCGTGAAGGTTAGGATAATTGCCATTCCCAGAGAGCTGGAAGGAGTTCTTGTGTTGACGAGCCAAAGCAATCAATCATACATTTACTACTGTGAGGAGGGTGAGAATGAATTTGAGTTAGAGCATAATTTTTTCTCAGATGCTGTGGGAGGTGGATTGAACTACCGGCAGGATATTTTTGCCACAGCAGGAGGAGAAGCGGGAGATGCTGATTTTTTTGAAACCGAGGAATTTTCAACCGTTAATTCGCTGCCTGGATTCGGAAACACAGGGCTTCCTTTTTATTTGTCGATGACCTTTGACGATAACCTAGAGCAATTCATACTTACCGAAAGAGATGGACGCGTTAGAGTTTTGGATAAGTCGGCATTTGTCTTGCTAGGCTTTGATGGCTTAGCGAACCATCTTCCTTTAAAGGTCTTCGGCAATGAGGACGGGTATTTTCTATCTGAAAAAGAAATTGATGGTCCTCTTTATTCCTTTACGTTTTACTCCTTTCAAGGATTGCTATTGGATAATTATCTGGTAGCAGGAGCTGTGAGAGGAGTGTTTGATAGAAATGTAAATGAGAAATTTGTTTGGGTCGATGATCCCGAAGGGCTTGAGTTAAGATTGCTCAATGTCTCAACCGAATTTCTATCGTTACCTTATGAAAGGCCAGGCGCGAGTCTATCCGACGTTATTCGCACTGGCAACAACACTTTCATCATTAGTACCTCCGATGGATTGCTTCGTTACAATTATTCGAACGGTGGCACGGTGATCTTGAATAGTTCGGCTCCCGAAGGAGATCTATACTTCGATGATTTGAATCAATTGATTTACCTCACCAGCGGCCAAGATGCTAGAATATATGCCATCAATGGACAGCAGGTAGCCGAATTTTCTTTCCCGCGCGAAATTATTTACGTGGGGTTTGATTACAACCGCTAAGAGGTCACACCCATTTTCGAAAATTTGCTGATTCTGTCATGAACCAACTTTTCAGCTGATAAGGGTTGGAGCTTTTCTAAGTTCGTCAAGATAGCCTCTTTCACATTTTTGAATGCTGTTATCCTATCTGTGTGAGCACCCCCGAGTGGTTCTTTGATGATCCCGTCAATCAGCTTGTTCTTCAGCATATTGTTTGGTGTGAGCTTGAGCGCCTCGGCAGCCTCGATTTTATGATCCCAGTTGCGCCAAAGAATCGTAGAGCAGTTTTCAGGAGAAATAACAGAGTACCAAGAGTTCTCTAGCATCAGCACTTTATCTCCAACGCCTATTCCTAGTGCCCCACCTGAAGCTCCTTCGCCTATGATGATGCAAATGATTGGCACTTTGAGCTTGGCCATTTCGTAAAGGTTTCTTGCAATGGCTTCACCTTGTCCGCGTTCCTCAGCTTCTAAACCTGGAAATGCACCCGGTGTGTCGATTAATGTCACTACAGGAATGTTAAACTTCTCAGCCAGTTTCATTAATCGAAGAGCCTTTCTATAACCTTCAGGGTTTGGCATACCGAAGTTTCTGAACTGGCGCATCTTGGTGTTGATACCCTTCTGTTGGCCTACAAACATGACGGTCTTGCCATCTACTTTGCCCAAGCCGCCTACCATCGCTTTGTCGTCTTTCACATTGCGATCTCCGTGCATCTCTATGAATGTGCCGTCAGTTAAGTATTCAATGTAATGGAGCGTGTAAGGTCTTTCAGGGTGTCTCGAAACCTGCACCCGTTGCCAAGGAGTCAAGTTTTCGTAAATCTCCTTTTGCTTCTTCTGAATTTTCTTTTCCAAATCCCGCATGGATTTGGACATATCCACTTCACCCTTATCGGAGATCTCTTTTGCTTTCTCCAATTGCTCCATCAACTCGCCAATAGGCTCTTCAAAATCGAGTAATATTGCCATAATCTCTTTCTTGTAAATTCGAAAGTACCATTTAAATCAAAACGCAAAGTTAAGAAGGTTTTTCAGCGCGAAACCGACATATTTGTATCATGGTTCTTTTTCCCAACGCAAAAATCAATTTAGGGCTAGAAATCCTGCGAAAACGTACCGATGGATATCACGATATCGATTCGGTCTTCTATCCCATTCCGCTTTGCGATGCCCTCGAAGTAGTGCTCGATCCAGAGTCGGGTAAAGATCAATGGTATTATTCAGGATTGAACATTCCGGGAAATAGTTCAGACAATCTCTGCTCTAGGGTCTTGAGTCTTCTTCGAGAAAGAGCAGAAATCCCGAAACTGAATACTTTTCTCCACAAATCTATTCCTATGGGAGCTGGCCTTGGAGGTGGGTCGGCTGACGGGTCGTTTATTCTAAAGGGATTGAATGAGATGTTTGAACTAAACCTGAGCCATCACGAAATGGAAAGAATGGTTTTCTCATTGGGAAGTGATTGTCCGTTTTTCATCAAAAACGTACCTGTGCGTGCTGAGAGTAGGGGTGAAGTCAATACTTCAATTGAGCTTGATTTAAAAGGGAAGCATTTGGTTCTCATCTGTCCTGACATTCACGTATCTACTAAGGAGGCCTATTCGACAATAGTGCCAGATGATTCACGGATTTCACCTGCGGATATTGTGAAAGAACCAATTGAACAATGGCGAGATCAGCTTCGGAATCGCTTTGAGGAATACGCTTTTCAAAAGTATCCTGAGCTTGCTAAGATTAAGCAAGAGCTCTATAATCATGGCTCTTTGTACGCTTCAATGTCTGGCAGCGGCTCGGCGTTCTACGGAGTTTTTAAGGAGACTACTGATAAGAGCCCATTTGTACAATTTGGCTCTACCTATTCATTTGAACTTTAGGCTTATTTCTGTGCCTTACGAAGTACAATTAAGGCAATTCCAGCAAAGAAAATGTTGGGTAACCAGACCGCTAATATTGGATTCAAACCAGCATTCGTAGCCGCAACAGTGGTTACTTTCATTGCAAAAATATAAACGACCGCAATTAAAACACCCGTGGCCATGTGTACCCCAATTCCCCCTCTTGTTTTGCGGCTAGCCAAAGACACGGCAATTATGGTTAGGATATAAGTCGCAAAAGGATAAGAGGTTCTTTGGTGCTTTTCTATTTCAAAGAACACCGTTTGGTCGGAACCTTTCTGACGCTCTTCTTCAATGAAATTGGTCAACTCTTGATACCCCATGGTGGAAGCTATATTGAGTTTCACTCCAAAATCATTGGGCTTCATATTAAGTAAGGTATCGAGCTTCGCACCCTTTGAAATTTTTTCACCATTGTCAGTGAATTCGCGCACGCGGTAGCCTTGAATTTCCCATTTGCCAGAAGCGGTATCATACTTTGCCCGATCGGCGAGCATCTTGTATTCCAGTCTACCTTCATCGTTCCATTTCTCCAAAGAGAACTTGTACCCAATGTTGTTAATCGTACTAAAAGTTTCGAAGTAGGCTAGGGTGTTCTCCTCAATTTCCCGATGGAGATTGTCATCCTTTATCCTGAACCTTTTATTCATGTACTGCTCTTCGAATTGAATTCGAACTCGATTGGCAATGGGCAGTTGATAGTGAGTGAAGTAAAGTGAAATAGCCACGAGGACTGTGGCCGCGATAAAATATGGCCTGAGCAGCCTTCTAAAGGAAACGCCCCCAGCAAAAATGGCAATGATTTCAGAGCGCTGAGCGAGTTGACTGGTAAAGAGAAGAACGCTAAGGAAGATCAGAAGCGAGCTGAAAAGATTTCCAAAGTAAAAGACAAAGTTGACGTAATACTTGAAGATAATTTGGCTGAGAGGAGCGTCATACTTGATGAACCGCTCGAGTTGCTCCGATACATCAAACACAATGGCGATAGACATAATCAGCGCCAGCATGAAAAAGAAAGTTCCTAAGAACCGCTTGATGATGTATAGATCGAGTTTTTTCATGCCTTAGAGGCGGCTTTCGAGCTTTGTTACCATTTGGTTTTTCCAGCCAGCAAAGGTACCCTCTTGAATTTTTTTTCGAGCTTCTCCGACCAACCACAAATAAAAGGCCAAGTTGTGAATACTTGCTATTTGTGCGCCAAGCATTTCTCTACTTATGATCAAATGCCTCAAGAATGCCTTTGAATAAGCTTGATCGACATAGGAAGTGCCATTTGGATCAACTGGCGAAAAATCATCTTTCCATTTCACATTTCTGATGTTTATGATTCCCTCAGAAGTGAATAGCATTCCGTTTCTGGCATTTCGGGTTGGCATTACACAGTCAAACATGTCAATGCCTAGAGCGATATTTTCCAAAAGATTGGAAGGTGTGCCCACACCCATAAGGTACCTCGGTTTATCTTTTGGGAGTATTTGACAGACCACATCTGTCATGGCATACATTTCTTCATGTGGTTCACCCACTGATAAACCTCCGATGGCATTTCCCTCTCGATTTTGAGCAGCAATGAATTCAGCTGATTGCTTACGCAAATCGGGATAAACGCTTCCTTGAACGATAGGGAAGAAGGATTGACGATACCCATATTTATCGGGCGTATTGTCAAAACGATCACAGCAGCGCTTCAGCCAGCGATGGGTCATGTGCATGCTGTTTTCCGCATAATCATAAGGGCATGGGTAAGGAGTGCACTCATCAAAAGCCATGATGATATCCGCACCAATCGTGCGCTGCACATCTATCGCTCGTTCAGGAGTGAAAAAGTGCTTGTCGCCATTGATATGCGATTTAAAGCTAACACCACTTTCGCTGATCTTCCTGTTGTTGGAAAGCGAGTAAACCTGATACCCACCGCTATCGGTCAGCTGAGGTTTTGACCAGCCATTAAAGGCGTGAAGCCCTCCTGCCTTCCCAATCGTTTCAATTCCTGGGCGAAGGTAGAGGTGGTAAGTATTGCCCAGAATGATCTGGGCCTTAATGTCCTCATCCAATTCTCGGGGATGAACACCTTTTACTGCAGCTGCTGTGCCGACAGGCATAAAAATGGGTGTCTCGATCGTGCCGTGATCAGTTTCTAGCTCTCCTGCTCTCGCATTTGATTTAGGGTCTTCGGCTATAAGTTTGAATTTCAATGCTCCTTGTAAAACTTTGTTGATAAATAGCGGGCTGGCAAAGATAACAGGAATAGAAATAGGGAATCAAAAAAGTAATTTTATCCCACTTTATGGAGATCAATATTTCATCGGAATCGGCCATCATTTTTTGGATGGTATTGCTTATTGCAAGCGCTGCCATTCAGTTTGCGTTTCTTTTTTTGATATACAGCCGGCTGGCTTTTTTCAAGAATCCAAAGAAATCTAAGGTGAAGCCACCTGTCAGCATAATTATAGCAGCGCGAAACGAAGAGGAGAATCTATTGGTCAATATGCCGATCATTCTCGAGCAGGATTATCCCGAGTTTGAAGTGATCGTGATCAATGATAGCTCGGTCGATGATTCCCTTACAGTTCTCAAAGCCTTCGAAGAAAAGTATCCAAACCTGAGTGTGATCAACATTCATGAGAATGATCGCTACGAAGGAGGGAAGAAGTATGCCATTACTTTGGGCATAAAAGGGGCAAAGTACGAGAGACTGGTTTTTACAGATGCCGATTGCAAACCCGTGTCTAGAAAGTGGATCGAAAAAGTAGTAGAATCTGTTGTGATTGATGGTGCCATTGTTTTGGGCTATAGCCCTTACAGCCGTCAGTCAGGTTTCTTGAATAAGGTGATTCGTTATGATGCTTTTAACACAGGGTTGAGTTATTTGAGCTTTGCCCTTTGTGGGATTCCTTACATGGGAGTCGGTAGAAATCTGTCCTATTCAAAGTCTTCTTTTTTCTCTGTCGGAGGATTTAAGTCTCATTATCGGTTGTTATCTGGGGACGATGATTTGCTGATCAATCAGATCGCCCGAAAAGAGAATACCTTCATTTGTGTGGATAAAGAAGCTGAAGTTCAAAGTGACCCCGAGCAGGGATGGAGAAGCTATTGGATGCAAAAGCGCAGGCACTTAACTACTGGTTCAAGCTACCGACTATTTCACCGTTTTTTGCTCATCTTGCAACCTGTTAGCCTGCTTCTTTTTTGGCTGGCAGCTATTGTGTTATTAGTTTCTCACAACTGGTTGGAGATTACTTTGATTCTAGTATTGACCCGTATTCTAGCTCAAATCATTATTTTTAGGCGCTCATCTCGGTGGTTAGGTCAAACAGACCTTACTATATTGGCACCGATATTTGAAATTATCATTCTAGTTTTAACCGCTTGTGCGCACACGGCAAACGCCGTTTCAAATAGAATTACATGGAAGACGTAGTATCAAGACTCTCACCAAAAGCCCAACACGACTATAAACTCGTGAGAAGGGCAGTAGATGACCAAGATCAGGCAGCTTATGCTGAATTGATGGGGCGCTACCGCGAGAGCATTTACTACATGTTGTTGAAGATGGTAAATAACTCTGATGATGCCGACGATCTCACCATTGAGGCCTTCGGAAAAGCATTCAGTAGATTGACGCAATATCAACCCAACTATGCCTTTAGTACTTGGATGTTTAAGATTGCGTCCAACAATTGCATAGACTTTATTCGCAAAGAGCGCAAGAAGCGCACCATGTCTATTGACACTGGAATGCGAAATGAAGACGGCGACAATGTGACTTACGACATTGAGGCAAATGTGAGGGATCCCGAAGAAGAGATGATGCGCAATCAGCGAATGAAGGCGATGCGTCAAGTGGTTGATAAGCTGAAGCCTCGCTACAAGCAATTGGTCATTTTGAGGTATTTCAAAGAGTACTCTTACGATGAGATCTCAAAAGAGCTCGACCTTCCTTTAGGTACTGTGAAAGCGCAACTTTTTCGCGCTAGAGACTTTCTCTCCACCATGATGAAGAATACCAAAGACACCATTTAGAGTCTGTCTATAAAGTTCGCTATCTTCCTTCCAGTTGTTTTAAAAACAGTCATCCGACTAAGGCAGTCTCCTTTATTTTTAAAACTCCGTTCGCGTTGCCATCAAACTTTCTAGTTTAAACTCGTGCTTCTATTTTTAAACTCTATCTGATCGAATGATCGAGCTTCTGACTCAATACTTTCCTGAAATCTCTGAAGAGAAGAGGGATAAATTCGCCGCACTCCAACCACTCTACGAAGAGTGGAACGCACAGATCAATGTGATCAGTCGAAAAGACATGGATCAATTTGAAGAGAGGCATCTCTTGCACTCACTTTGCCTCACTTTCTTCTGGCAACCTAAATCAGGACACAAGGTTTTGGACATTGGAACAGGAGGGGGCTTTCCAGGAATCCCTTTGGCCATTCTCTATCCCGATGTCGAATTTCTTTTGATCGATTCCACAGCCAAAAAAATAAAGGTGGTCAATGAGGTCGCTGAGGCTCTTGATTTGAAAAACGTAAAAGCCGTTCAAGATCGCGCAGAATATGTAGTAGGCCGCTTTGACTCAGTAGTGAGCCGGGCAGTGGCCCGTCTGTCGGTACTTACCGAATACTGTGTCAATTCAAAAATGAAAACAAAGGAATTGATTTGCTTGAAAGGAGGAGATCTTCGGGAAGAGCAAGAAGAGGTCGATCGTTATCCTTCGGTAATCTACAAGTTGGATAGCAAAATTAATCGGCCCTTTTTCGAGACTAAGAAGGTAGTTAAGGTAACCTACAATTAGATTCTATTTATTTTGACAAGTGTCTGAGCTAAATAGTTCAGTAGCAAGGCGCGCGTAATTTTAAATACTTAGCAAAGCGATCTCACAACCGCAGGGCGTAATCAAAGAGTTGACGGTGGTCAATGACTGTTTTTAAAATGAGTGGAACGCCGATAATGGACTTTTTAGACGGACACTTGCTAGTCGATTAGATTCACCTGCTGCATCTCCTGCAACTTGGTGTAAAGCCCATCCTTATTTGACATCAAGTCGCTGTGGCTGCCCGTTTCAACAATTTCACCATCTTCTAGAACGATAATCTTGCTTGCATTTCTGATGGTGCTTAGTCGGTGGGCAATCACGATGGCTGTTCGGCCTTTCATTAATTCTTCCAGCGCGTCCTGAACCAATCGTTCTGACTTGCTATCGAGCGATGAGGTGGCCTCATCCAAAATAAGAACGCAAGGATCTCTTAAAACGGCGCGAGCTATTGCGATTCGTTGCCTTTGACCGCCGCTGAGCTGCACACCTCGTTCTCCAACCAACGTTTCTAGGCCTTCAGGGAAAGTGGTGATGAATTCCATCGCGTTGGCCTTTTCGGCTGCTTCGACGATTTCTTCTTCCGAAGCCTCAGGATTTCCGTAGCCGATGTTCTCCTTAATCGTTCCGTTAAACAAGATTACTTCTTGAGGCACAATTCCGAAGAGAGATCGATAGGTTGTAAGATCATAATCCGAAGCAGCTTTTCCGTCAAGGAAAATCCCGCCACCAGTAGGCTCATAGAAACGAAGCAACAGGGATGTGATGGTAGACTTTCCTGCACCCGATGGGCCAACAATACCCAGGAGTTCTCCTGAGTTGACCTCGAAGTTGATGTCTTTCAAAACAGGTAGATTTTCTCTGGAAGCGTAATTGAAGTTCACCCCTTTGAATTGGATATCACCTCTCGTCTTCGAATTGATCTCTGTCTTTTTGGGTTGGATATTTTCCGAATCACCGTCAATGATATCCATGAGATTCTCGGTAGCACCTACCGCTTTCTGAATACCCGCATAGAGATCTGGCAAACTGCCGATCGAGGCACCGAGGAAAATGGTGTACATGATAAAGGAGATAAAAGATGATTGTAGCATTTCACCTTCTTGCGTCAACAATACTCCTTGCCAAATAACGAAAACGATCGAGCCGAACAGGCAAAGAATAATGAAGGAAACAAAGAGACCGCGCCAAATGGCACCTTTCATGGCGAGCTTTCTAATCTCGTCAACTCGCAAGCCATATCGGTTCATCTCAAAAGCCTCGTTAGTAAAAGCCTTCACGCTTTGGATGCCTTGCAATGCCTCTTCCAAAATACTATTGGATTGAGCGCTGGCATCTTGGGTTTGCTTGGATAGCTTGCGAATGAACCGACCAAAGAAAACGGCGATCAAAGCCACTGCTGGTATCACGCTGAGCATGATCAGAGAAAGCTTTGGCGAAAGCCAAACTAAGGCAGCGATACCAACAACAATGGTAATGACCTGCCTTACAAACTCGGCAATGGTAGTCGTAAAGGTCGTTTGCAGCTGGCTGATATCCGTTGCAATTCTACTGGTTAATTCTCCGATTTTGTTGCGGTTAAAGAATTCCAGCGGCGACATAATCAACCGCGAAAAGGCATCTCTTCTGATGTCTGCCAAGGTATACTCGCTCACTCTCGTAAAAAGGAGAATCCTGAAAAATGAAAAGATAGCTTGAGAGGTGAACACGATCGCCAAGGCGAGAATAATGTCTTCGAGCCCATCAAAGTTGAGGAGCTGCCCTGCGGCGCCTTCTGTTCCATCATCGCCAATCAACTGGCCAATAAAATAGGGGAAGAGCATTGCCGTAAGGCTGCTCAGTATAAGGAATACAAAACCGACGGTGAAAATTCCTGAGTACGGTTTGAGGTAGCGAAATACGCGACTTGCTTCTTTGAAGGATACTTTACCCTTTTTTTCTTTCTCTTCGGCCATAAGCGACGGCAAAGGTAATATCCTTAATCCAATGTGAGGGTCATTGTTTTGTCAGAATGAAATTGACGGTTGATAAAGATTTGAAGCAAGCTTTATCTAACAAAATAACCGCTACCAAGTGGCAGCGGTTTTAGTTCTTTAAGGGTTGGTTTGTACTATCGCTTAATCATCTTTTTGGTAAGCAATTCGGTATCGGCATAAAGCGAGTAATAGCACGTACCAGGTGCTACGGCAGAGCCATCCCAACGCTCGGTGTACTCTCCTTTGTCCATACGCTGATTGACCACGACATCCAGCACTCTGCCCTGAGCATCGCTGATTTCTAAGCGAATCTGAGCGGGTTCGTTGATGCTGAAGTTGATCGTCGTCACGTCCTCAAACGGATTGGGGAAGTTCTGCTCCAACTCGATGGCGCCCGTTTCCGATCTCGACTTTTCCGAAGGTGTCGTTCCACAGCAATTGTTCATTTTGCTTTGGGTGGATTGGAAAGAGGCCATAACCTCGGTCATCTGGTTTTGCATATCGGCCATTTGCGTTTTTAGCTCATTGAGTTCCGAGAGGAGTTCTTCGTTTTCTGCTTCCTGCTCTGTGAGCATGGCCGCTTGATCGGTGATTAGGGCGTTTTGTTCTTGATGACCCTTAATCAACAGTGCTAAGAAATCATTATGTCTTAGTGATTTGATAACCATTTCTTCACGTATAACTTCCCCTAAACTGTCCAGCTTTACTGGGACCGTCACGTCTCTAACTAAAGAAGGAAGAACTTCTTCCACTTCCTGAGAAACTAGACCATATAATAAGCCTTCACCAAATGGAATTCCCATTTCATTGTTGTACTCATAAGAAACAGGGTTAAGTTGGCCTAGCAATGTACTTGCTTCCTCAAGTTCATTGATATTGGTTTTGTAATTCTCATCACTTGGTAAATAGTTACCAGTTGTAAAAACATCACCTACGAAGTACCCAGCCCAACCACTCATTCCTAGGCTAGGTTCATACTCACCATATATTCCATAATTGTCTTTTATGCCTCTCCCTGCTATGCCGAATACGCCATAGTGGATATCTGCCGGTGGTGCAGATTGAGTGGCTATTCCTTGAACACCAATATTTTCAGAGTCCTCGGAAAAAGCTCCTTGAGCGATGGCGCGCACTCCGATATTTCGTCGGCCCGGATGCCGTATTTGAATATCATTTCCTATGTTATTATTGGAAAATAAACTTGAGAAGAGCCTTGTTTGAGTCCCAACATTAATTGAGCCCGTGCCGCTTACTTCAAACACAGCCGCTCCTCTAATGGCTAAATCAGGTGTTGTATTTATGGCTACTAAACTAATTTCATTGGAATCAGTTAAAGATAGAAGTTTTGCATCAAAAGGTATTACAGCTGTTGTAGGGTCTTCTCCTACATAAACACTTCCTCCTGGAAAACCATTCAATCCATGTCCAGTCCAAACGTCAGTGCCATCAGATTCCCAATCATTATCTGAGCCTGCTCCCGGCCGCCAAGTGGCGTCACCTGCCAAGAACAGTGTAGAATCTTGAGGAAAATCCAATCGAGTCAAGTAATGATCGGCTGAATCACCTTGTGCTGTTGTATCGGCAAACGTTCCTAGTACGAGACATGTTTTGGTTGAGTCCTCACGCAAATCTCTAATTCGTGTAATACCACCCACATCCAAATAAGTAAAAGCCGTCGGATTAGCATCTTCATTCTCTAGAAACCCCACAACTACTGGCCTTCGATTATTCTCATCTCTATTTTTTATATGTAACACTCCATTATCTGTCACTTGAAAATCGGCGTGTTGCCCTAAAACAGGGTCAGAATCCAGTCCCCAAGCTATTCTAAACTGAGGTGAGTCTGTTCGCTCATGAACAACCAATCTGCGACTAGGTTGTAGAGCATTGGAAAAAGAATTACCCATTCCAATATTACCCCGTGGTGTAATCCGCATCGTTTCCCGACCCTGATCAGAGTTGGGCCCGGTTGTGGCGGAAGTCAGGTTTGCAATAAACAGCAGCCTAAAATTGTCGGGGCCTTGACCTGGGGGGCCAGTTTGGTTATCGCCCCAAGCTATCACGGCATCGCCTCCTGTTTGGTTTCCTTCGTGGCGGGATCTTGGATAATGCCTGT
Source organism: Cryomorphaceae bacterium (assembly GCA_047633195.1). GTDB lineage: Bacteria > Bacteroidota > Bacteroidia > Flavobacteriales_D > Cryomorphaceae > JAKVAV01. The sequence goes on from JBLIEU010000014.1 coordinate 20,228, forward strand.
GTACATCAAGTCACCTCCTGCGCCGTAAGTTGTACCTACCTGCATCCAGTCGCGCTGAAAAAGGGGATTGATGATATCACCGATTTGTATGATACTAAAAATATCAGCTTGAATTTCAGCTGGATCGGTAGGCAAATGAATCCGACTTGAATTCAACTGCTGACCGATGTTGTTGTACCCGGGCCAGTCCTCAAAAGAGAATAGGGTGCGGACACCGTTGTTTTCTAGGGGGAGGTCGATGATTGAATTGTTGTCAAAGCCTACATAATTGCCACCCACAGGAGCATTTGTGTCATCAGTCACTTGACCGAAGCCAATATGGTAAGTCACTGCCAAAAGCAGCGTAATGATTATTTTATAAATTTTCATGGTGTTCAATTTGACACCACGAAACGCCTTATTGCTTTTTGTCCTTTTGAATGAATAACAATCAGGTAAACTCCTGACTGTAGGCCTAGTTCTAACTTTAATTGCTGGTTTCCATTGCCGAGAGTTTTGCTCAAAAATTCACCTTCCACCGTGTAAATCAGAATTTCATCTATTGGCATCGTGTGCTCGATAAACAATTTATTCTGACACGGATTGGGATACAGCACAATCTCGAATTCACTGCGGTCACTTGTAGAATTGGTGAAATCGCAGCCATCAGGAGATGTTGTCAAACAGAAATCATCAAAATAATAGTAAGAAGTGACATTTCCGTCGGGTTCCCCGCCAATTCTCAGAGTATCAGTAAAGCTATCGTCAAAGAAATTGCCGAATGCCAAGTACTCATAAGCAGAATCGGCGATAAACTGATACGACAACTCTACCCAATTGATTGTGTCCACTACTATGTTCATTTCATTGAACGAACTAAAATTCGGGGTTGGTCCTAATTCCTCAGAATTCAAAGTATTTTCCATCATAAACAATGCTCCTATATTGTTTGAAGCAAGATTAAATGCGTTGAATTGATGGGCTCTTGAAACGTAAAAACTTAGATAGTATTCTTGCCCTACAACTAACGGCTGAATTAACTCAACTCCAATATATTCTCGGCTATTCATTGGATTCCTTCTAAACGTGAATAAGCCTAAATACCCCTCACCAGTTCTCGGTTCTTGAAACCCCAAAGAATTATTCCAACCCAGCCCTTCATTAGTCGAACAACTATGCCAATAATCTGGGCTTCCCCTGAAAGACTGCCAAGAACCTGAAAGACTGCCAAGAAGAAGTATATCCGTCTATATTCCCGAAAGAAGAAGGACATTCATCAACATCTTCAGCACTACCATCAGGTATCAGATTTTGACCAAACAATACAAAAGAAAAAAGAAAAAAAGAAAGCGTAAAAAAGCGTTTCATGGTAAAATTTAAAAATTGTTTTTTGCACACTGCGCATGGACTGCGTCCTATTTTTCAGACTGCGTTAAGAAAGAACGCGATGCGAGAAGCTCCTTGAACTTGTCGGTCTGATTGTTTTATCTTTGCTACTTCATATATACCTCCATTTTGTTTAATCGCTGAATAGGTGTATTTGATTCGGCTCGCTCTGATTGTACTCGGAGCGAGCTTTTTTAATTCTATGTGGGGTCGGGTATCATCTCGTCTTGGCTAGCTAGTTATTCTTTCGTTTGCTTAAAGATTGCCAAAAGAATCGAATTAAAAAAGAAGACCTACTGAGTTTTTCTTTCGGAGGGGAGAGTAATTCATTGTTTGTCAGGAGTTAATGGAGTAGTTTTTTCAGCTGGTTAGAATGCTGTGATTTTGTTAATGCCATTATTGGCTTGACCTACCGATAATGAGTCGGTTTTGGGTATTGGTTTTCGTCTATTGACTGATAGTATGTAGCATGGCAACGGGTAGTGCTGAGCTGAAAATTGAGGCGTAAATCTATCTTTCGCTGTATTGGTCAAAGCCCTATTTTACCTGCACGCGACCCCTCATCCCAATACTCAATACAAAATACCCTATACTATTTTCAACTTTCGTTTTGCCATAAGCACAAAAAGAGTATTTTTGCAGTCCGTTTTTAAAACGGTAAAGACTTTTGAATATCCATTGCCATGAAAAGAACATTCCAACCATCGAATAGAAAGCGTCGCAACAAGCACGGGTTTCGCTCACGCATGGCCTCTGCAAGTGGTCGTAAAGTTTTAGCAGAGCGACGTAGAAAAGGACGCAAGCGTCTTAGCGTTTCTGACGACAAGCTACACAAGCGTTAGGAAAACCTTCCGCTTCAAAATATTTTTTTTCCGCCGCTGCATTTATTGCAGTGGCGGTTTTTTTGTTTCCGCACCTTTCGGCAACCGCATTAGGGTTTCTTTATTAATAAGTGCCGCATTGGCCGCAGTCATTACAATGTGTCCAGACTTTAAAGTGTGAATTTTTATGTCGGGATTGGCCTTTTTGAATTTCTGGACATTCTTTTCGGGAATGATTTTGTCGTAAAGTCCAAAGAAGATATCGGCAGTGATTTCATTTTCTCTCATACCATTGCTTAGTCTGTCAAAATCGGGCTCGATTTTTCTTAAAAAAGTCCAGACAGAATAAACTTGCTGCTGCATTTCACGGGTCTTGATTTGCACAATAACAAAACTTCGTAGCTTCTCACTGATGGCTTTCGCCCGATAAAGTCCATTGATGATCCAGTAAAACGGGGCATTGTGTTTGATAAAAATCCGAAATGCCACCCGGCCTAGAGCGTAATGACTCAAGAGAGCGTACCAGCGATTCACTATTAAGCCATCTGGAGCAAAGAGGTAAAGTGCTTCGATTCGATTGGGCATTACTTCGGCAATGCACATGCATATTCTCCCGCCCAAACTATAGCCCATGAGTGAGGCACTGCTGAGGTTTTCGTGAATTAGAAAAGCTTCAAAAAGTTCCTTTAGTTCTGCTTTTGATAAGGGTTCACCATCGGGTGAGCGCCCACTGATATCACTTCCTCCATGAAAGAAAATGTCAAAGGCATAGACTTTAAACGTCTGGTGAAACGGACGAGTGAAGCGAATGAAATCTTTGTGGTTTCTGCCGAAACCATGAAAGGCCAGAAGTGGTTGATTTCCATCACCCCATACGGCATAGTTCAGGCGGATTTCACCATGTGTAAATAACTTCTCTTGAACTGTTGCTTTGTATTCCACTTAGGAAGGAAAAATTCAATTACTTTCGCTGCCTAAATGAAGCAAAATTTAGGCACATCGACGTATTCTCTTCGCCCTATCGACGCTTTTTTTCCAAACTTTTTCTTCCCACCTCCTTTAAAACCATCATTATGCCTAGAGATAGAAGCATACGATCCGTCCTGATTATCGGTAGCGGCCCAATAGTAATCGGCCAAGCATGTGAGTTTGATTACGCAGGTTCGCAGGCTTCGCGCTCATTGCGCGAAGAAGGAATCGAGGTTACCCTGATCAACTCCAATCCAGCTACCATTATGACCGATTCGGTGGTGGCTGACAATATATACCTCAAGCCATTGGAGCCGGAATCAATTGAGGAGATTCTCGAAAAGCACAATATCGATGCGGTTCTTCCCACTATGGGTGGGCAAACTGCTCTAAACCTTGCTATCAAATGTGATGAGTTGGGACTTTGGGAGCGCTTTGGGGTGAAAATGATCGGGGTGGATATCAACGCCATCGACGTTACTGAAAACCGCGAGGCCTTTAGGAAATTGATGTTATCCATCGATATTCCAATGGCACCTCAGGCTACTGCCAATTCTTTTCTAGAAGGAAAAGAAATCGCGCAAAGATTTGGTTTTCCACTTTGCATTCGCTCCAGCTACACCTTGGGTGGGGCAGGAGCAGGAATCGTTCATCAGCAGAAAGACTTTGATACTCTTTTAACCCGAGCACTGCATGTCTCTCCAATCCACGAGGTGATGATTGACAAAGCCCTTCTCGGATGGAAGGAGTTTGAGTTGGAGCTTTTGCGCGATGCCAATGACAATGTGGTCATCATCTGTAGCGTAGAAAACATGGATCCGATGGGAATCCACACGGGAGATAGCATTACCGTGGCACCAGCCATGACACTCAGCGACCGAACGTATCAACGAATGCGCGATATGGCATTTAAGATGATGCGCTCTATCGGGAATTTTGCGGGAGGTTGCAACGTGCAATTTGCCGTAAGCCCAGATGAGAAGGAAGATATCATTGCCATTGAAATCAACCCGAGGGTATCGAGATCTTCGGCCTTGGCTTCTAAGGCAACTGGTTATCCCATCGCAAAGGTTGCGGCTAAGCTTGCAATTGGGTACCACTTAGATGAGTTGAAAAACCAGATTACCAAAACCACCTCGGCCTTTTTTGAGCCTACACTCGATTACGTTATCGTAAAGATTCCACGTTGGAATTTTGATAAGTTTAAAGGTGCTGACCGCGAACTGGGTCTTCAAATGAAATCCGTTGGAGAAGTGATGGGAATCGGTAGAAGTTTCCAAGAAGCTCTTCAGAAAGCTTGCCAGTCGCTGGAAATAAAGCGAAATGGATTGGGAGCCGATGGACGCGAATTGAAGGATCAGAATGAGATTCTACACAGTTTGGAGCACCCGAGCTGGAATAGACTCTTCCATATCTACGATGCGATAAAGCTGGGTATTCCATTTAAGACGATCCACGAAAAGACGAGGATTGATTACTGGTTCTTGAAGCAAATTGAAGATTTGATTTTGCTCGAGGATAAGATTGAAAAACATACCGTTGATTCTCTTCCTAGAGAGCTTCTCTTTGAGTCAAAGCAAAAAGGATATGCCGACCGTCAAGTCGCGCACCTTTTGCGTTGCTTGGAAAGTGAAGTTTTCAATAAGCGAAATGAAATGGGTATCAACCGTGTTTACAAAATCGTTGATACGTGCGCCGCTGAATTTGAAGCGAAGACTCCTTATTACTACAGCACCTTTGAAGGCGAGAATGAATCGGAAGTAAGCGATCGCAAGAAGATTGTGGTTCTTGGATCGGGGCCCAATCGCATCGGTCAAGGGATCGAATTCGACTACTGCTGCGTGCACGGGGTCATGGCTGCAAAAGAATGTGGTTACGAAACCATCATGATCAACTGTAACCCTGAGACTGTTTCTACCGATTTTGACACGGCCGACAAGCTCTATTTCGAGCCTGTTTTTTGGGAGCACATCTACGATATCATTTTACATGAAAAACCCGAAGGCGTCATCGTACAGCTTGGTGGGCAGACTGCATTAAAATTGGCTGAAAAGCTGAGCCGTTACGGTATTAAAGTGATCGGCACCAGCTATGAAGCATTGGATTTGGCCGAAGACCGTGGGAGCTTTTCTACTCTTTTGAAAGAGAACAACGTTCCTTACCCTGAATTCGGAGTCGTAGACAATGCCGAGCAATCGCTTGAATTGGCTGATGATCTTGGCTTTCCACTTTTGGTTCGGCCTTCTTATGTTTTGGGTGGCCAGCAAATGAAAATTGTCATCAATAAGGAAGACCTGGAGACACATGTCGTGAATATTCTAAGGGATATGCCTGGCAATAAGATTCTTCTCGACCACTTTTTAAGTGATGCCATCGAAGCTGAGGCAGACGCTATCTGCGATGGTGAGAATGTATACATCATTGGTGTGATGCAACACATTGAACCTGCTGGGATTCACTCGGGTGATTCTTATGCCGTTTTGCCGCCCTACAACTTGGGTGACTTGATCATTGAGCAAATCGAAACGATTACCAAAAAAATCGCCATTGCCCTCCGTACCGTTGGGTTGATCAATATCCAATTTGCCATCAAGGACGATGTAGTTTATGTGATTGAAGCCAATCCACGTGCATCTCGAACGGTTCCATTTATTGCGAAAGCATACGACGAACCCTACGTGAATTACGCCACTAAGGTTATGCTGGGTGAGAAGAAGGTGACTGATTTTGACTTCAAGCCAAAAAAGGGTGGATATGCAATTAAGATCCCTGTTTTCTCTTTCGAGAAATTCCCGAATGTGAATAAGGAGTTGGGCCCCGAGATGAAGTCTACGGGAGAGGCGATTCGTTTTATCGATACGCTAACAGATCCATTTTTTAGAAAAATATACAGCGAACGAAACCTATACCTGAGTCGCTAAGCGAATCTCTATATCTTTGAGAACGACATGAGATTGATCCTGATCATTTTGGCCATTTACTTTATTGTCCGCTTTCTGGGGAGACTTCTCATGCCTTTTATGAATAAGAACAAATCCTCTGGCCGCCCTGACTCTTCACAAAGTGGGACTGATAGTCGAAGTGAAGGAGATGTGACCATCGAGTATACCGACAAGAATAAAAAGAACAAGAGAGGAGATTCCGGAGAGGGAGATTACGTCGATTTTGAAGAACTGGATTAATTATGAAGCACCCATTTGTAAAGAGATTTATACCTCACCTTATAGTTATACTTTCTTTTCTGGCGATCAGCGCCGTTTACTTTTATCCGGCTTTTGACGGGTATAAGTTGAACCAAAGCGATGTGACCACTTTCCGTGGAATGGCTCAAGAAATCATTGAGTACCGAAGAATGTATGGAGAGGATCCACTTTGGACAAACTCCATGTTTGGAGGAATGCCAGCCTATCAAATTTCGGTTCAGCATGGAAACGACATCATTTCAATTATTGATGACGTGGTAACCCTGGGCCTTCCGAGACCCGCCAGTCACTTATTTCTCTACTTACTGGGTTTTTATATTCTGATGATTTCGCTACGAGTCAAGCCCGCCATGGCAGCAATTGGTGCGGTCGCGTTTGCCTTTTCCAGCTATTACTTCATCATTTTAGAAGCGGGACACAATACAAAAGCCCATGCCATCGGATACATGGCTCCCGTTCTAGCGGGTATTATTTGGGCATATAGGGGTAAGTTTTTATTTGGCGGCGCTGTAGCGGCACTCTTTTTGTCTTTGGAGATCGATGCGAATCATGTGCAGATCACCTATTACCTCAGCTTTCTAGTGCTTTTTATGATTTTTGTTTTTGCCTTCAGAGCATTCCGACAGCAAAAGATCAATGAGTTTATGAAAGCCTCTACGGTATTGCTAATTGCAGCCGTCTTAGGGGTTACAGCCAATCTAAATAATCTATGGCCTACCTATGAGTATGGGGAGTATTCCATCAGGGGAGCCACGGAACTTACGATTACTCCCGACGGAGGCTCTAATGAAGCCAATACCACTAAAGGTTTGGATCGCGATTATGTGACCCAGTGGAGCTATGGAATAAAGGAAACGTTTACCATGTTGGTGCCGAATCTAATGGGAGGCGAATCAGGTGCTTTAATTGATCAAAATACTCAAAAAGAAAACCCTGAACTGTATCGAGAAATAGCACAAGGTTATCAGGATACTCAGGTTTTTCCAAATTCTTATTGGGGCGATCAGCCTTTTACCAGTGGCCCAGTATACTTCGGCGCGACAATCTTTCTTCTCTTTCTGTTAGGATTGGTATTTGTCAGGAATAGGTTGAAATGGGCACTTCTCGCTACGGTGATTCTCACTATTGCACTAGCATGGGGAAAGAACTTCATGGGACTTACCGATTTTTTTCTCGATTTCGTGCCTGGCTACAACAAGTTTCGAGCAGTTACCATATTGCTATCGATAACGGGGCTCGTCTTCCCCATACTGGGTTTCATATTCATGCGACGCCTTCGGCTGAAGCCTGAAACAATTGCTGAAAAGCCAAAACTATTTTTTGGAGTAGCTGGCGGCCTGGCTCTTGTTTTACTCGCTTTTGCAGTTGCACCTCAGGTATTCTTTAATTTCTTGAGCGCTCAAGAAAATGAGATTTTCAGCAACCTATCTCAAGGTGATGGTGCAGTGGCAGTCGTGCAATACGTTTCGGCGCTGCAAGAGGCGAGAGCAGATCTTCTGGTATCTGATGCTATGCGTTCATTGATTTTGGTTCTCCTCACTGGGGCAGTTGTTTGGCTATTTGCCAAAGGAAAAATGAATGAGAAAGTCTTGCTGGTGTCAATGGCCGTTCTCATTATTGGCGATTTGTGGCCTGTAGCGAAGCGTTATGTCAACAATGAAAAAGTCAAAGGTCGCTACATAGCGTGGCAGCCTGAAGAGGCTACAGCTGCGGCATATCCTGTAGCCACTGCTGACAATTACATCTTGGAACGCGAGATGGCAATGAACCCTCGTGTTGGGGATGCGGTTTCTACAGCTGTGCAAGACTTTCGCAATCAAGCGAAAAAGGATATTTCTAGGAGAGCGAGTCAAGAAGAGATCAATAATGTGAAGTTTGCGGCTTTGCGATTCAGCACAGATTACCGCGTATTAAATCTCAACGGCCCCTTCTTGGAATCCAGAACTTCTTACTTCCACAATTCGGTGGGTGGATATCATGGAGCAAAATTAAAGCGTATTCAGGAGCTTTATGATTTCCACATCGCAAAAGAGATTGCCTCATTGGGCGCTGCCCTGCAAGGCGCACCAGACATGAATGCAGTGGATAGAGCCATTGAGCTAATGGATGTGGTAAATATGCTCAACACGAAATACATTGTCTACAACCCTGAAGCAGCACCCTTTGAAAATCAATATGCCTATGGGCCTGCTTGGTTCGTTGAGTATATCCAGTCTGCTGAAAATGCCAACGAGGAGATTTTGGCTTTGGAGGACCTAGATCTGAGATCTGAGACGGTCGTTCACAGTGATTTTGGTGAAATGGTAGAAGGTTTTAACTTTCAAGAATCAGCTGATGCAGTTATCGCGGTCGAGGAGCATTTGCCAAACTACATCAGTTATATCTACGACTCCCCCGTTTCACAAGCAGTGGTTTTTTCTGAGATTTATTATCCTGGAGGCTGGAATGCTTATTTGGATGGCGAGCGGGTAGATCACTTTCGTGCGAACTACGCCCTTCGGGGGATGATCGTTCCCGAAGGCAGTCATAAAATTGAATTCAAATTTGAGCCTGAAAGCTATGCGCAGGCTTCCTTAATAAGCACTGGTGCAGGACTGATTGTATTCTTCCTTTTCTTGTTTGCGCTTTACCGCCATTTTAAGATGCCTGAAGAAGATATTTACGAAGACCTATTGGGCTAAGTATTCCAGAACGTATAGTTCAGTTCAGTTTTTAACTGGAGTCATTGTCACGAAGAAGAGAATCTTGACTTGGGCCATTTCATTTGCATTTCCGCCCATCCAGAGATAATTTTCTCTGACCCTTACAGTATTATAAGCCAGGCCTCACTTTAAAATAGAGCAACACAAATCTTCGCATTAGTCAGGCTGACTCAAATTATAAATGAAATAATCACCCTGCTGGAATACGGCTTCTCTGTCTATTTCCTTGGGCAAGGGCTCATCTGAGATAACATAATCTATCCTGTACTCTTTTGAAAATTCCAATAGAGCAGTAGGGTTTAACTGTATTTCTCTGGTCGCTAGAACTCTTTCGTACCAGTCGTGAAGCTTGGTGGACTCTGCAGGAACAAATTTGTATGAGGCAAAGGCATTCCTTTCAGTAAGCCTAATCATCTTGTTGTCTTCAAACATGGAGAATATGATCGCATCTTTTTCTGAGTTCTCTTTTATATACGCGGTCGCGGCAAGAAGGTCTTTGTAAGTATCAGAAGTAAGTGCGAAGTTGTTTTTCAAGTTTGGAATAATGACTTCCAAAAGCATTACACCGCTAAGTAAAAGAGAATAAAACAGCAGGCGAATCTTACCTATTGTATGGGTCAAACCACCGATTCGCTTTGTCAGAATAAGGAAGAGAAGAAAAGTCGCCAACGTCATAATTCTGTAGGGATAGTACTTTAGAAACTTCCCTTCGCGATCGATAAAAGCAAGACATACTAGAACTACAGAACCCGTTAGAGCTACCAGAGCAAATTTTGCAAGTTTTGACTCAAGAATTTCTGGTTTTCTGCGCACGATGTCAAACACGAACAATACTCCCACTGCTGTCCAAAGAATTCCGTAAAAATGGTTTTGATAGAAGTAGGAGAAATCAGGCGCCAATGCGGTATGATGTGGACTTCTGAAGTAAGTGTAGATCCAATCAGAGGTTGGTATCTGATTGGGAATTGCCTCAATGGCATTCATCAGATAAAAGACAAAGGGTAATATCGCCGCGGAATACGCTAGCCCTGAAAGGGTGGGCTTTTTGAAAGATTTCCACGAAAAAGAACTGAAAAGAATTTGGCTGGCAAAAATGTAAAACGCGCTCCAGAAGCCCACTAAGGCGTGCAAATAAGTGGCAACGATCAGAAAGGCCACCATATAAGCCTGCTTGGACTTGATCATAAAGTAGATGGCCCAGAATACAGCTACGTAAGAAAAGCACTTTGATTCAACAGAGAGAAAGATAAATGACCCTGCAAAAAGCGACTGTTGAGCAATGAATAATACTCCCAGATGAATGAGAATCTCAGTATTTGTAAATTTTAGTGACTCATAGATTTTCGCAATAGGAACGAGTATGAGCAAAATCAAGACTATTCTGAAAATGCCGATGGTAGCACCAAAACCAATGTGTTTTAATACAAACCCAAAAAATGATTGGTAGATGATTCTAGTTCCTGGAAACTCAGAGAGATTTATAGATTGCGGAATCCAATTGGAGTCGCCAAACTGTTTCGCCAGAGCTAGGTACTGTTCTTCATTTGCGTTTGGAACTAGACTGAAATAGCAGAGTGCAAGAATTCCGAAAATCAAAAGCTTTGGCGAAAGGCGATCGAAGAAATTAAAAGCCATTTGACCTGTTTGGCGTAATCCGAGAATATTCATTTATTTTTTTTCAGCCATGCAGAGCAGAGATACTCCAATAGGGAGCTTTACAGAGTTTTTTAGAAAAAGATTCTCACTCATAAAAATCCGATAGAGCAATGAATTTACAAATCCCTTTGCCTCGAAATTGTCAAAATCTGACTTGGGAGAATCATTCTTTTTCTTTTTCTCAAAGATTCCTTTTACCAGCCTCACAGTGGCAATCGGGAAAAATAGCCAGAAATTAAATGAGGTAAAAAACTCAATGGAAGAGCCACTCGACTCAATCAAATTTTTGAATTCAGAGACTGAGTACCTTCTAAAATGGTGGTTAATTTCATCGTGCTCGCTCCACAAAAAGTTATGCGCGGGTACAGTGAGAAAAATATTGCCTCCGTGCTTTGTCACACGGTTTATTTCTGAGGCAGCTGTGGTGTGGTCATCAATGTGTTCAAGCACATCAAAAGCGCAAACCAGATCGAATTCGTTATCGCCAAATGGCAAGTCTGTGGCTGATGCCTCAGTAACTTCCATTTGAAGTTTATCTCTCAAGAATTCGCAACAATCAGCGTCGTATTCAACGGAAGTCACCTGCCCGTGCTTTTCAAGCATTTTGCTGGTGGCACCAGTGGCTACACCTATGTTTAAAATCGATAATTCTTCCTTCGAATCCCCTTTAATTCTGTCAACTTGATTTTCCAAAATATTCATTCTGGCCGTGAACCACCAATGGCTCCTTTCGAGCTTATAATACTCCTTGTAATAGCCTTTGTCCATTCTAAGATTGTGTCTCTTGTATCACTTTATCTACTACAAAAAGTGGTCTGCTTTTAACTTGGAAGAATATCCGTAGAATGTACTCTCCGATTATTCCGATTGCTACAAGCTGAATTCCGCCGAACAATATGATGACGAATAGCAACGCTGTAAAACCAGACTCAACTTCGTGAAAAATGAATCTCATAATGAGCGTATAAATCAGGTATCCGATAGAAAATATCATAGCGAACAGCCCCAATTTTACCAATATTCTGATGGGGAATTCACTGAAGTTGAAAATCCCATTAAACGCAAGCTTTATCAGTTGATTAAGCGAGTATTTTGACTCTCCCGATTGACGCTCATTTCTTTCGTATTCGACGCCTATTTGTTTGAATCCCACCCAATGCCTCATGCCTCTTAGAAATCTGCTTTCTTCTGGCATTGAATTCATGTAGTCCACTACTCGTCTGCTCATTAAGCAAAAATCTCCCGAGTCAAGGGGTATGTCGGCGTATGAGATTTTGTTGAGGATGCGGTAAAATAGTTTATACGAAATTCTCTTAAGAAGACCTTCTTTGCGTTTCGTTCGAACGGCATAGACTACATCGTACCCTTCTTCCAGCTTGAGCATGAAATCGGAAAGTATCTCTGGAGGATCTTGAAGATCTCCATCAAGTACCATTATGGCTTCTTCGGCATTTACATGCTGTAAACCCGCTGTTAGTGCGATTTGATGTCCAAAGTTTCGAGATAGAATCACTCCGATAAATCGACTGTCTGATAGACATATGGATTCAATCAATTTTGCTGTATCGTCACTGGAGCCATCGTCAACCAAAATCGTGTTGATGCTTTTCTCGGTATTGTCCATCAATTTGACCAACCTTCGAATAAGCTGATCAAATACTTCTGATTCGTTGTATAAGGGTATAATAAGATTAACCTTTGGAATCATGGAGAATGTTTCGTGGTGATAATTATTTGTCTTCAAAAATGAAGATAATTTCACTATTCCACGAAATAGTTTTCATTTTTACCAAAAATAGTACGAGTTCACATTGAAGAAAACCAAGCGTGTCTTAATAATAACCTATTACTGGCCACCGGCAGGAGGTGCGGGAGTGCAGCGTTGGTTGAAGTTTAGCAAGTACCTACCTGAGTTTGGATGGAAGCCCATCATTTTGACCGTCGATCCTGATCAGGCCTCATATCCTCAGAGAGATGAATCTTTACTGAGAGAAGTGAGAGATGAGGTGGAAGTTTTTAGAACGAGTTCTTTCGAGCCTTTACAGCTCTACGCAAAAGCCGCTGGTAAGGAAAGAGTGCCTTACGGAGGATTTAGCAATCAGAAATCGAATTCATCTTTTTCTCGTTTTATCAGAGGCAATTTTTTCATTCCTGATGCTCGTCGAGGTTGGAATTGCTATGCGATCGCTAAGGCGAAAGAGATTATTTCAAATCAGGATATTGATTGTGTTATCACAACTGGCCCTCCTCAGTCTACTCATTTGATAGGTCTCAGTCTGAAGCGGCAGTTGGGCATAAAATGGGGCGTTGATCTTCGCGATCCTTGGACGGATATATATTACAATGAAAAAATGCTTCGCACGCCATGGGCGGAGAAGCGTGATGCCAAGCTTGAGAAGCAGACATTGGAAGCGGCAGATTTTTGCATAACTGTCAGTAAAGGATTTGCGGAGCTGTTTAATCGAAAAGTGGAACGAGAATATCACATCGTTACTAATGGATTTGACGAGCAGGATTTAGTTGAGGTTAAGCTCAATAGTTCTCGTGAGTCAAATAAATTGGTGATATCCTATACAGGAACGATCTCGGATATTTACGAGCCCGACGTGTTTTTTGAAGCCTTGGCGAACCGTAAAGATTCATTCGAACTCAGAATTGCTGGTAGCGTGTCTGAGGGTATTAGAAAGAAAATCGACGGCTATGGTATTTCGGAAAGCGTGAATTACTTGGGGTACGTGAGCCATGCCGATGCACTGAAAGAAATGAGTAATGCTGACTTGTTGTTGCTCATTTCACCCATGGTAAAGAATTCAAAAGGTATTATTCCTGGTAAGCTCTTCGAATACCTTGCCACAGGAAGACCGATTTTAGCGGTGGTCGAAGATGATCAGAGCGATGTAGCGGCAATACTTCGCGAGACAAAGAGCGGCGTATTCTTTTCCAGAAAGGATACCAGAGAGTTGTCCGATTTTTTGGGAAAATCTGTTGGTGACGTTGGCTTTAGCCCCGACCTCGAGGCCATTCAGAAATACAATAGGAAGACACTTACGGGGAAGCTGGTCTCAATAATTCCATAAGAAACTGAAAGATGGAAGTCGTATGTATCATACCCGTTTACAACGAAGAGAAACATCTCAGCTTAACGCTGGACTCTCTTTTGGCTCAAAGCCGACGTCCTGACAAAATCATATTGGTTGATGATGGGAGCACAGACTCTAGTTTCCAGATTGCGATGGAATACATGGAGTCAAATGGATCGTTGATCGACATTTTGCAAAATGAAAAATCGGAGAGTCACTTGCCAGGCTCCAAGGTAGTACGTGCTTTTAATGCGGGCTTTAAAAGTCTCGACAAGGAGTTTGATTTGATTTGCAAATTTGACGCGGATCTCATCTTTACTGAAAACTACCTCGAGAAAATCATTCAAGTCTTTGAGACTGATAATCATGTTGGAATTGCAGGCGGAGTCTGCACCATTAAGGGAGAAGAAGGTTGGGTTCCGGAACAGGTTTCAGATAAGGATCATGTAAGAGGAGCGTTGAAAGCGTACCGCAAAGATTGCTTTAAGGCGATCGGTGGAGTTAGAGAGGGAATGGGTTGGGATACCTTAGATGAACTCTTGGCTGTATTTAATGGCTTTGGTGTGGCTTGTCTTCCAGAGCTGGAAGTGAAGCATTTGAAACCAACAGGAGCAAGTTATTCGCCCAAGGCTAGATATTATAAGGGGGAAGCTCTTTACCGAATGGGCTACGGTTTTCTGCTGACTCTCATCGCTTCCATTAAGCTTGCTACCTCAGAAAAATCAATTGTTAGGCTCTTTGATCATATGTCAGGTTTTCTCAAGGCAAAATTTTCCAGTCAGTCAAAGATGGTAACGATCGATGAAGAGCGTTTTATTAGAAAGTATCGTTGGAAAAGAATCCGCCAAAAGGTGCGTTCTCAATTTTAAGGATCTTCGAATCTTTGTGAAATCGAAATGGACTTAGCTTCCGAAGAGAGAGCTTTTAATAGTTGTGGAAACCTTATTCAAAGCATCTCTGAGCATTTCCCTTTCAGTGTCAGTAATTATGAAACGATAGATAAATACTAAATAGCTTAAAATCAGAATTGACTTGAGCAGCAATCGAGGTAAGAGGGAAATTTCATTGGCGCTTATCCCCAATACAATTATAACGACGCAACTTATAAGGAGAATAATAATGCGCCTCATCTCGTAATCGACACGGACTAGTTTTTGAGCTTTTGAATATGATATGATGGTCATCACCAAATAGCTTATACCTGTAGCTGCAACAGCTCCGTATATGCCAAACTTCGGAATTAGGATGAAGTTCAGAGCAATATTCAGGAGAACACCGATCACCGTCACGGTAGCATGATGTTTGGTTTTTTTCGTCAACAAGAAAACGTACAAGAAATAATTATTCATTGCCTTGAAAATGAAAATGTAGGCGATAAAAGGGACTAAGATTCCAGCGGCCCAATAAGCGGATTCACCACTACTCAGAATTTTGGTCAGTTCTTCTCCAAATACTGAGATGACGAGTGTCAAGAGGATCGTCAGTCCCAAATAGAGCGTAAGTGTTTTTGAAAAGAACGGTTTGAAATCTGGGCTCGTAAACTTTTTGTAAGCGATAGGTAAAAAGCCAAGGGAGAAACTGGTAATAATTAGGAGGTTCGATAAACTGCCAATTTTATAAGCCAGACCATATATTCCGACATCTTCAAATTGCCCGAAAATTTTAATGATCAATCGATCTGACAATGTAAGCAGCAGTGCCGCAACGGTTGTGAAAATCAATGGGCCACTATACTTATAGATCTGAATTCCAAAGTTCACGCTGAATTTGGGACTAATATTCTTGACCTGAATAGGTATAGTAGAAATAAGAAATACCAAGTTCGAGTACATGATGGCCTTCACTGCTCCATAAACCCCTTCTTCTTGCAGAACAACAAAATACCACACTAAGCCTACAAGAGTTATTAATTTGAGAGAGACGAGGAGGAGATAAGTCACAGACTTTTCTTTGAGTCTCAGCAGTTGCAAGGGGATCAGTCCAAGAACTTCGAAAATGATTGAAAAAGTTAAGAGCTCAAAATGTATTTTAAAATCAGGGCTCGAAAAAATGAGCTGGCTCAATTGTTCTGCAAAAGGAAAGGCGATTAGGGCAAAAAGAGCAGAAAGAATAATAACTAGACCTAACGATGTTGAGTACAGTTTCTTTTGGTCTGGAATGTTTGAAAGGTTGCTCCCTAACCTTAGCAAGGCCGATGGAACTTGGAATGACACAATTCCGATTGCGAATTGCGCCAAAACCTCAAGAATAAGCAGTTGACCATAATCATTGGTGCTCAGGCTGCCCGTGTAAAATGGAATTAAAATTAAGCCGGCCGCCTTTATAGACAGGTTGCTCATTCCATAAATCAGAGTCTGTTTAAAAGTGTTTTTTACGTCTTTAAACATGGGCTCACTTCACGGCATTTGAAACTGTTTTCATTTATCTGCGGTTCTCATTGTCCCTGTCTGGACTTCGTGTTTCTTGACGGACAAGATGAAAAGAATTGCGGTAAATATAGTTGATCGCTCGTTTATCTTCTCTTTGACCCCTCAGAAGCAGAGGGGACATTTATCGGCCTCAAAGCTGTCGTATTATTATTTTGACTCTTCAGGTTGATTCTGCTAGGTCTAAATGGGGAATGAAAATCCCTTCCACTTGATTATGGGAATATTCACCTTATTGAGATAGGACTATCTCGCCACCTGAAATTTCTTCACGACTTTTTGACCATTTGAGATTACTTCGACCAAGTAAAGCCCCTCGTTGAAATTTGAAACATCTAGCCAATTTTGATTCTCGTAGATTCCTGTTTTCACGACTTTTCCAGTGATGTCGGTTACGCGAAAAGCTGTCCCAAAAGATATCCCAGTTAAATTGAGTTGAGTCGAGGCTGGATTTGGGTAGAGCTTTATTTTTTCTCTCTCCAGTTCTGTTGAGCTCAAAAGACTTGTGACATGCACATTTTTGCAGAAATTATCTCCTCCACATCCATTGTTTATAACAAGGCACACCATGTAGGTTCCAGTGTTTTGATAAGTATAGACAGGGTTTTGTGCTTCACTGAATCCTCCATTATCGAAATTCCAAATGTAACTGTAGCCTTCTCCGCCTTCGGCGAAAAACGACACTGAAGCCCCATTCACTTCGAAGTCAAAATCACCGCTAGGAGCGGGGCATTGTTCGATAAATATGGTGTAGAAAGCACCGCGGTTCGTTCCACCGTCGTCATCACCCTCGGCACTTACCACCAAGTCTATGGTTCCATCTCCATTTAGATCTCCAACCGCAGCTATTCGAGCCGCCAATCGATCTTCGGTAGCGAGATCAAAAGTGAAGTTTCCTTCAAATCGATTGATTTTCTTTTCATTGATTACCCAACCATCTGGGTGCATAAAGAGAATCCAGACTGAGCCAACGTTCATTCCCCCATCATCGTCACCGGGTGCACCTACAGCCAAGTCAATGGATCCGTTTTCGTCCAAATCACCGATTGCTCGCACGCTCGAACCGAATTCATCATCGACATTAAGGAATCCACCAAAATCACCTTCTAGTCTAGAGATTTTCTGAACATCTGCGAGGGTCTCACTATTGCTACCATAAAGAATGTAGACAGCACCAAAATTTGTGTCTTGGTCATCATCGCCAGGAGCTCCGCAGACGATATCCATGTTTCCATCCTGGTTCATATCAGCTATGCTCAATCCACTACCGAACTGGTCTCCGTCATTGAGTCTATCGATGAGAAGCGGATGATTGATATCGATTGTCTCCAATAGCGCTAACCCTTCAGAGATACCCACTCCGAATCGGTATATGCTTCCCTCGTTGTGCATAGAAGTGGCATAAAGAACGCCTTGTTCAAAAGCCAGATACTCACCCAGACGTTCCGATGTTGTTTCTATTTCTGTAGAAAGGAAAAGCTCTTCCAACTGATAAGTTCCAGCCTGACTCGAAAGGGCGAATAGCTTTCCGCCATCTATCCCAGGCGCACCGACAATGAGTTCGTTCAAATTGTCTGAGTTGATGTCGCCAATATCCACTACAGCAGCTCCGAATTCGGAGTTGGTCAGATCGTCGAAATATGAAAAGTCAGCAGCAGAGACGAGAAGTTCAGAGGAAACCGATCCGTCATCATTCAAATCAATGATCAAGAATTCACCGTTTTGACTGTATGGTGATGCAGCAAATATTCTGCTCTCATTCTGAGATTCCATAACGTAACCGAACCCTCCACTATTGGATAGAACAGTTTCTAGGTTTCCTGCTTCCGCAGAAACCTTTTGGAAATCGGCAACTGTGCCTGTTTGTCCGAGTAAAAATTGGGCCGAAAAAAAAGCCCCTGTTAGAAGTAGAGCGTGTTTCATGTGCTTGCAGGTTTATAAAACGCGTTCAAGGGGGAAGCCTGCTTTTACGCTCTGAGAGGAAGAAAGTTTCTACGAATTGTGATAAGGCTCATTATTCAGAATAGTGAAGGCTCGGTAAATCTGCTCAGCGGTGAATAGTCTGATCATTTGATGAGAAAATGTCATTTTTGAAAAGGCCAACCTCACAGGGAATTGATCATAGATGGATTGGTCAAAGCCAAATGCGCCACCTACAACAAAGACCAATCTTTTTGGCCCAGCATTCATTTTTTTCTGCAGAAATCCAGCAAACCCCTCGCTGGTAAATTGCTGTCCCTTTTCGTCAAGTAGAATTACCGTATCAGTGCTATCGAGTTTGGACAGTAGAGCCTTCGCTTCGTGTCGTTTTCTTTCCTCGGCGTCTAGCTTTTTCCATTTCTTTTCTTCTGGGATAAGCACTTCTTCAAACGGTACGTATCGCTTTATTCGTGAAGCGAAGGTATTAAGGCCAGTCTCCAAATAGCCTTTATCCGTTTGACCAATGATGGCGAGGGCAATTTTCATAGAACAAAAGTAAGGTGAATCAATGATAGGCTGAATTCTTATATTTGACTCAAGCGGCCCGCTTTTTGCACGGGGCAAGTCGACTTATTTTACAATGAAAAAGCTGATTCTATTTCTATCTATCATAATGTCTACGTCCGCCGCAATGGGGCAGGATGTCGAAAAAGACGCCATTTCGGAGGCAATAAAATCGAGCGATCCACAAAAAATCGCTGTTTATTTCATGCCTTCAGTAGACCTGACCGTAGAGTCGGCAGAGGGTGTGTACAGTAAGGATCAGGCGGAGATGATCATTCGAAGATTCTTTGAGGATCATGTCCCCAAGGATTTTGCTCTCAAGCATCAAGGCAAATCAAAACTTGATGACTACTACTACATAGGAACTTTAACGACTGAAAAAGGAGATTATCGACTAACCTTTTTCTTGAAGAAAACGGAAGATAAATTCCGCATCAAACAGATGCGAATTGAAAATACTCCTTAGTTTTTTTTAGCCAAAAGACGATCGTAAGTGCTCAGCTGATCGGCAATAAAATGTTTCCGGCTAAATCTGTCTCTTCCTTCCAACGCATTTTTTGCCCATACATTCAACTCATCCCGATCCACCAAAAGTCTTTCCATCGCTGCGCTTAAATGTTCAACGTCGTATTCAGATAATACCAATCCATCGACATTGTTTCTCACTACTTCTTTGCATCCGCGGCTGTCAATGGTAATCACAGGCACGCCCATGGATAATGATTCCATTAGATTCACCGGTAGGCCTTCACGCTCACTCGGAAAAACGTTTAAATCAGCAATGGCCAAATAGTCTTGGACGTTTTCTTTCCATCCAACTCTTACAATGTCACTGTCATCCTTTAGCGCTTTTTCGAAGCGTTGTTGCTTTGAAGTAGGGTGAATTCGGTCTTTCTCTCCAATGAGCAAAAGCTTGATATTGCTATGCTTCTCCTTTAGTTGAAGAAATGATAAAACCACCTTATCAAAACCTTTGAAGTGTGTTTGTCTGCCAATGAATATGAAAACGAAATCTTCTTTTTTCACCCCGTTTTCATCTCTGAGTATCTGCTTGGTTTCTTCGCTCACATTCTTTGGATTAAAACGATCTAGGTCGCATCCCATACCGAAGGAGTTCAAAACACTTACCGTAGCTTTTGGGGCTTTTTCTTCCAGGTATTCTTTGTCGTCTTGTGTGAGAACAAATACTTTATCAACTCTCTCTGAGCTCCACCGTTCAGCTTGCGAAATGGCATATTTCCGCCACCCCTTAATTAAAGGCGAGCCGAGCCCGTGAATTGTTCCAGTCGATGCAGGCCAATTGTCTTTTTTGCCCAGCATGGAAGTAAACAGAGCCGCAGAAAAGTGAATATTGATTAAGTCAGGCTTAATTTCTTGTACCAGTGCATTTACCTGCCTTGCTGCCGAAATGTGTTTGATAGGAGCCAGCGCTCTCGGGAAATCGATGTGGTGCACTTCGCATTCTATGCCCCTGCGATATGCGTCGATACGAGCAATATGCTTTCGCGAAGTGGCCAGATGAACCTCGTGCTTACGCTCTATCAATTCATGAGTTAAGTCCTCAAGAAATGTGAAGTAATTGGTAATGGAGGGGATGACAAAAAGAAGTTTCATTAGAGCGAGGACATAGCCAGTACAAATATAGAAATCCGTTACTGCCTATTTCCAATCCAATTTTAAATGAAGCTTAATTCAGCTTCAATTTATCCCCTGCCTTGGTTTTATAGTTCTTAGGGAGCTCAGAAAACTTCAAGATTTTTTTGATTTTGAGCCCGTATATTTGCGAGACATCGCGCACAGTCTGTCGGTCAAAAATTTTGTAGCCTAAATTATTTTTGCATCATGACCCTGTCAGGGTCACATGTTTGTAGCATCAATAAAAACGTGAGAAACCCGACCCTGGAGGCGGTCGCACCACTTTTCGCAAACGGAATGAGACCATGCCGCACCATCTGAATAGCTGTATGACCGCTTACGGGGTCAACCGAAATATCGGCTATCGTCAAGCTACAAACATTCGACCCTCACAGGGTCGTCTTCCGATAAAAATCTACCGATACAACTTCTCGTCAACTGCGACTGAAAGCCTAACTTAAAGAACAGGCTAATTCAACTTCAATTTATCTCCTGCTTTGGCTTTATAGTTCTTAGGCAGCTCAGAAAACTTCAAGATCTTTCTGATTTTGACCCCGTATTTCTGAGAGACATCGCGAAGCGTCTCGCCTTCTCTTACAGTATGAATGTCGTAATCTCGGTTTTTGCCTCTTTTGGGTTGAAGATATACGATCGCGCCCTTTTTGATACGCTCACTATCTTCTAAGTCATTGTACTTCTTTATTTGCCATAGGCCCATGTCCATGCGTTTGGCAAGTGCTTCGGGTGTATAGTCACCATCTGCGATTACATATTTTATTCGATTGGAGCTTTGTTGAATTTGCAAACCTCTTTGAATCTCCAGCACAATCTCACCACTCGAGCCTGTGGACTTGGTAGATTTAGTTTTGGCATTGCTGTTAGATCCAGATTTATCGTATTTGGTCAGATTGTTTTCCTCAATCAATCTTATCAATAAGTCGGGATACTTGGGGTTTGTCGCATACCCCGCCTTTTTTAAACCTTTTGCCCAAGACTTGTAGTCCGTTAATCGGTAGTCGAATAAAAAACGGTAGCGGCTTTTTTGCAAAAATATGCTGTGATCGTCAAAACTCTCTTGGGCAGTGCGGTACTTTCGAAAACACTCATTTCGCTTATCGTCGTCGTGGTAGACTTTCTTTCCTTGCCAATCATGGCACTTTATGCCGAAGTGATTATTAGCCCCTCGGGCCAATTCACTATTGCCATCTCCGCTTTCCAATATGGCCTGTGCCAAAGTGATGCTAGCGGGGATTCCATGTTTCTCCATTTGGTCGATGGCAACGTCTTTCCACTGGGCAATGTACTCCGCTCGAGTATTGCGCTTATTGGGATCTCCCTCAGCGTCAGCCATGAGAGATATGAAGAAGACCAGTAGGAGTATAACTTGCTTTCTCAACATGTTATCAACAAGGTATTTGATGAATAATAAACAAATATCCCAAAGTTATCGGTACTTTCAGCGCTCTTGGTTAGCGATCCTTGCACTTATCCACAAAGGGCTGTTTAATTAACAATTCTAGTAAATTTTCATTCCTTCTCTCTCCTCCATAGCAGGGATTCCTTGCATGCCTCCGCTGTGAATAAGTAGCCATTTTTCTTTTCTCACAAGCTTCATTTTGTTTGCCAATTCGTACATCGCAAAGGCTGTTTTCCCCGTGTAAACAGGATCGAGTTTAACGCCCGTTTCATTGGTGAAATTGCGCATGAATTCGATCAGCCCAGGTTTTATTTTAGCGTATCCTCCAAAATGTGCATCGGTGATCAGGTGAATCTTCGAAAGGATTTCTATCTCGGTTTCTTCATCATTGAATGTCTTCTTCACGTATGCGCTAACGGTATCATACAAGAAATCACCTCCCTTTAAAGCTGAGACACCATAAATGTCTACGCCAGTTCTATTGGCAATAGCCATACCGCTCAAAGTTGTGGCAGTGCCACAAGCCACAAAGATTCGATCGTATTTTAACTCCAACTCTGACATGATTTCGCTGCAACCTTGAACGCCGTAGTGGTTTTGACCTCCTTGAGGAATGAGGTAGAATGGCCCGAAACGATGGCGCAGAGATTCAATGTAGTCACGGTCTTCTATTTCGTGAAATTCCGCTCGACTCACTCTGTGAATTTCCATCCCGTTCTGAGCTGCTGATTTGAGCGTCGGGTTTTCCAAGTCGACTTCTTCCCCTCTGATTATTCCGATGGTTTTGAGCCCGTGCAGTTTTGCTGCGGCCGCCGTGGCTGCGATATGATTGGAGTGTGCTCCACCAAAAGTTAAGATGGTCTCTCTTTCACTTTGTATCGCGTTGCGGATGTTCCATTTTAATTTCCGCCACTTATTCCCCGAGACTTCGTCGTGAATCAAGTCGTCTCGTTTGATGGAGAGAAGTATTCCCTTTTTATTCAAAAATTCTGTTGGTACCTCCTGTTCTATAGATGGAAGTTGAAAAGTTTTCATTACCTCAAAGGTAGTTTCAATGCCTTACCTTCGCTGCGTGGCGAGGTTAAAATCTTTTTTTCGAAAAGGTCAACTGGAGGTCGGCTGCGACGAAGCAGGTCGTGGATGCTTGGCAGGGCCAGTTGTGGCTTCAGCTGTCATTCTTCCCAAAAGATGGAATCATCCGCTTTTGAATGACTCAAAAAAATTAACGGAAAATCAGAGGGATAAGGTTCGAGAAGCCATATTGAATGATGTTGAACACCATACGGTTGGCGTTTGCAGTCATCAAGAGATTGATGAAATCAATATTCTCAACGCCTCTTTTTTGGCAATGCATCGAGCCCTTGACGGTTTATCTGTAGCTCCCGATTGCATTCTGGTTGATGGGAATCGGTTTACTCCTTATCATTCCATCAATCACTTCTGCATTATTCAAGGTGATGGGATTTACAGAAGCATTGCGGCTGCTTCCATTCTGGCCAAGACCCACCGAGATGCACTTATGAAGGAGCTGCATAAAGAGCATCCTGAATATGGGTGGGATAGAAATAAAGGGTATCCCACAAAAAGCCATCGGCAAGCTATCGCTGAGATTGGAACCTCTCCTCACCATCGGATGTCCTTTAGGCTGTTGCCAAAGCAGCTGGGAAAAGTGCTTTAATTTCTGTTCACACCAATCTGTTTAAACGGTAGGGTATAATTTCACCGCATTGCCCATAGCCTATTTAACTTTACGCCAAATATTTTGCCTGTGCTGAGAAAAATCTTAAACGTTGTCATACTGGGTGGATTGGTTGCGATTGCCTTCTACTGGTTTTATCGAGATTTTGAAAAACCCGAAACGGATGATTTTGATACGTTGTCGGCTATACCACAAACTGCTGCGGTTATTTTTGAATCTCATGATTTGACCGAGGTATGGCGTGATCTATCCTCTAAGAGTGTAGTCTGGAGCGAGTTGCAAGCCACAGATTATTTCTCTCGATTAAACAGTTTGGGTCAGAGTTTAGATAGCCTTATTAGAAATGATTCCAAATTGCGTGGTCTCCTTGCGGCAAAACCAATTGCTGTGTCAGTTCACATGACGGGTGGCCAAGAGTACGGCTTTCTCTTTGCGATGCAGCTAGACCTGGATGCAGATCAGCCTGAGGTTCACGAGGCTTTGCGTGCAACTTTTCGTTCCACTGAAATCGAATCAAGGGTTTACGATTTCGAAAACGTCAATTCCTTTTTATCTCCGTTTTTCGATGGGCGGATGTTCTACTTTATCAAGGATGAACTCTTGGTGTTTAGCCTTTCGGAAGTGCTTGCAGAGGAGTCAGTAAGAACCTTGGTGCAGAATGCATCTGTCTTGGATCAGAAGCAATTTAATGTAGTAAGACAAACCATTGATGATGATGCAAGAGCCCATCTGTATGTGAACTACGAGCAATTGAAGCCAATCCTTGCCCAGTATGCTTCATCCAAAAGTCAAGAAGCCGATTTCTTTAATCAGCCCTTTGCAGACTGGTCTGCGCTTGATTTTTCGATTGAAAATGATGCGATCTCGTTGAATGGATTTGTTGTTGCTAGCGATAGTTCTCGCGCATGGCTTGATGCATTCTCTCAGCAAGAGCCACCCAAGATTAAGCTTTTGAAGTATCTCCCTTCTAACACAGCCTTTTTCGCCTTTTTAGGATATGGAGATTATGGTGCTTACCGTATCGAAAAACGCAAAAAGCTAGAAAAAAACGGGAGCTTATTCAAAGTTGACAATACAATCCAAAAGATCAATGACGCTTGTAATTGCGATTCCGAAAACCTAGGCTCTTCTTGGATATCTAGCCAGGCCGTTGCTTTTATTACTGAACCATCTTCGAAAGAGTATGATCAAAATATGTTTGCCGTTTTCGCGTCTGAGGATTCTGAAAGTGCTGTGGCTTTGCTGAAAGAATTTGCTTCCGCGGTGGGTGAGTTGGAGGAGTTGGATTTTGAGGGGAAAAGGTATTTTCGACTTCAGGTTGGCGACTTTTATGGAACTGCTGTAGGAAGCATTTTCGGAGGTCTTGTAGATCCATTTGTAGCTAGTTTAGAAGATGCCATTGTAATGGCCAATTCTGAGAATGCCATCAGGAATTATCTTTCCACCATTCAATCAGGGCGATCATTCCTTGAAACGGAAGAATATGGAGATTTGCAAAATCATCTTTTTACAGACGCGCATTTCGTTCTTTACAGCTCATTGGCAAAAAGTCCATCGATCTTTCGAAATATTTTGGACGAGAAATTTGATGGCGACCTGGAGCGCCAAACAGAGGTATTACGAAACTTCAGATCATTCGCTTATCAAATCACCCATTCGACGGGAGATTTGTTTTATAACAACGTATACCTCAAACAAGGTTCGGATTATAAAAAAGAGACCGGGGCCTTGTGGGAAGTGAAGCTCAAAGCGGAGGCCAAGGGCAAAACGCATCTAGTAAAAAACCATTACACGGGCGTTTTAGAGACCCTGGTTCAGGATAAGAACAATAGAATTTATTTGATTTCCAACAACGGTAAAGTTGTTTGGGAAACGACATTGGACGGGCCAATTATGGGCAGTGTCAAACAGGTGGATGTCTACAAGAACAAGAAGCTTCAAATGCTTTTTAACACACCCAACAGTTTGTATTTACTCGATAGAAACGGGAATGCAGTGGAGTCCTTTCCAATAGAATTGAAGTCTGCAGCCACTGCTGAAGTGAGTGCGGTCGATTACGACAAGAGCCGCGATTACCGGATTTTTATTCCGACTGAAGGAGAGGAAATTCTTTGTTTCGATTCTTATGGAAAGCTGGTGCAAGGATGGAATTATACTGGCGGGTCGGGTGACATCGTTCTGCCCGTCGAGCATATTAGAATAAAACGCAAAGACTACTTATTTTCCTTAACGGAGGGTGGAGATGTTTTACTCCTGAATAGGAAAGGAGAACCCAGACACAAAGTTTCTAAAAAGGCTGTAGGGTTTAAGTTGGGTGGGTACAAAATCGATATCGGATCGAAAATCAGTAATTCCTCACTTTACTTTGCTGACTTAACGGGCACGACATTTCGATTGCGATTTGACGATAGCATAGAGAAACTCCAGCCACGGCCGCAGAATTCATCTGACTATTTCTTTGCTAAGCTGGACAATGACGACTCCATGGATTTTGGCTTACTCTATAAAGAGTCTTTTGCGGCCTTCAGCTTTCAGGGAGATATCCTTTTTGACACTGAGCTCTCGCAGAGTGATTCTGAACAAATAGCCGTGCACCGCTCAGGAAGTTCAACGTTATTGAGCGTGCTCAATTCTAGTCAAAATCAAGTCTACCTTTTTGATGTCAATGGTAAGGCCATTCCTGGCTTTCCCGTATTCGGTTCGTCTATCCCCTCTTTGGGAGATATCAACCTCGACGGGTATTCCAATCTAATTACGACGGGGAGAGGTGGTCATGTTTACGCTTACTCGATAGAGCAGAATTAAAGTCTGGACATCTTAGTCGAGTGTCTGACCCAAGGAGTTGACCTTTGTCAATGACTGTTTTTAAAACAAGTGCAACGCCGACAACGGACTGTATGAACAGACACTAATTAGTCTTTTACGCGCTCGTTGTACTCGCCCTTGCGCGTATCTACTTTGATTTTGTCTCCTATTTCAATGAAGAGAGGAACTCGAATCTCAGCTCCCGTATCAATTGTAGCAGGCTTCATCGTGTTTGTGGCTGTATCACCTTTTACACCTGGCTCGGTGTAGGTTACTTCTGCTTCGATAAACGAAGGAAGATCTACTGACAACGGTGTCTCTTCGTCGGCATTGAAGATGATCGTTACCATCATTTCCTCCTGCAGGTATTCTGGCTGCTCTACCATGTGCTTTTCGATAAATATCTGCTCAAACGTACCAGTATGCATAAAGTGGTACCCATTTTCCTCTTGATACAGATACTGGTGAGGGCGGTTCTCAATTCTTACAGGGTCAATGGAATGACCTGCTGAAAAAGTGTGGTCTATGGTCTTGCCGTTTTCGAGGTTCTTTATTTTCGTTCTTACGAAAGCAGGGCCTTTACCAGGCTTCACATGTTGAAATTCTACTACGAAGTAAAGTTTGCCATTGTGACGGATGCAAAGTCCGTTTCTTATATCTGAGGTATTCGCCATTATTCTTGAATTTGAGCTAAAAATAGAAAATTAGTTAGGCTTGAATTTTTCAATTTCAATTTTTTCTTCGCAAAAGAAGTATTCATCCTCCTGCTGGTTCGAAGCTACAAGTAAAATTCTGTCCATTCGAAATTCTTCAATAGTGCTTCTGTACCAGTCAATTGCTTTTCTGTCAAGGTTGCTGGTGGGCTCGTCTAAGAAGATTGCCTTGACGTCGCTCATTACGGCTAGACCAATTCTGACGCGCTGCTTCATCCCCGATGAAAAATACTTGACGGGCTTATTGGCAGCTCTTTTAAGGTCTATCAATTCGGAGAAATCCGAGACCTTAATTTGTTGAATTGAAGGCTTAAGCGAGAAATGAAATTTCGCCAATTCATCGAGGGTGAGCTCTTCGTAAAGCTCCAGATAGGGAGCGCAAATACTGAAATATTTATAGGCTTCAGATTGTTTGATCGTTTTACCGCCAAGGCGGTAGACCACTTCACCCGCGCTGAGAGGGGCATATCCAAAAACGGATCTGAGTGCCGTACTTTTTCCCGATCCGTTTCCTCCTAAAAAAACAGTAGCGCTTCCCGATCGAAAAGTCGCATGGAGATTCTTGAAAATCCATTCGCTGTTGTAGCGTTTTCCGGCATTTTTGAGACCAATCTCAAACATTTTGGAGCCCCTTCATTATTCCCTTATCGGAAGAGCGTATGAAGGAAATGATTTGCTTTACTTCGTCGATTTCAGGCACCTGTTCTTCCACCATTTCGATGGCGCGGGTCATGTTTCGGTTTTGGATGTAAATGAGGCGGTAAGCGTCTTGGATAGCGCTAATTACTTTCTCCTCAAATCCCCGCCGTTGCAGGCCAATAGAATTGACACCAGCGTATGACAAGGGTTCTCTTGCCGCCTTCACAAAGGGTGGTACATTTTTGCGAACATGGGAGCCTCCAGCAATAAAGCTATGAGCTCCGATTGTAATAAATTGTTGCACAGCAACGACACCTTCTAGTATGGCATAGTCTTCTATCGTAACGTGACCAGCAATATTGGCTGAATTGGCCAAGATGCAATTGTTCCCAACAGAAACATCGTGGCCAAGATGCGTGTATGCCATGAGAAGAGAGTTATTGCCAACAGAAGTTTTTCCTCGATCAACCGTGCCGCGATTGATGGTCACACATTCGCGAATTGTGGTATTGTTGCCAATCTCAGCGGTCGTTCTCTCTCCTTTGTATTTCAGATCTTGGGGCCTAGCAGAAATGACCGCACCTGGAAATATTTCGCAATTCTTTCCAATTCTAGCGCCATCCATAATGGTGACGTTGGAATGAATAACCGTTCCATCTCCTATTTCTACATCTCCATGGATTGCCGTAAAAGGGCTTATCTGCACATTCTCACCAATGCGAGCGTCCGGATGAATACTGGTCAAGTCGTGGATCATTTGTCTTTGATAATCTGTGCCATAAGCTCTCCTTCACTTACCACTAGTCCATTCACATAAGCAGTTCCTTTCATTTGAACGATCCCTCTGCGAATAGGAGAGGTTAGTTTCAGGTGAAAAACAACTGTATCCCCAGGGCCTACTTTGCGTTTGAATTTGACCGCATCAATTTTCATGAAGTAAGTGCTCCATCTTTCGGGCTCTTCTACATTATGCAATGCTAAAACACCACCTGCTTGAGCCATGGCTTCTATTTGAAGTACGCCAGGCATAACAGGGTTTCCAGGGAAATGGCCCTGAAAGAAAGGCTCGTTGATGGTAACGTTCTTAACGCCTACAATTGCATTTTCATCGAGCTCAAGGATTTTATCGATCAGGAGAAAAGGATAGCGGTGTGGTAAAATCCCCATGATTTGATTC
The DNA here is from genome assembly GCA_047633195.1 of Cryomorphaceae bacterium. Lineage (GTDB taxonomy): Bacteria > Bacteroidota > Bacteroidia > Flavobacteriales_D > Cryomorphaceae > JAKVAV01. The sequence continues at coordinate 49,019 of JBLIEU010000014.1, forward strand.
ACATCGTAAACAGGGGTCTTTGTAAGGTCGAAATCAGGACCTTTCTTCTTCTCCTCTTTGATGAGGTTTTTGATGATTTTTCCAAAAGACACGTTTCCCGCGTGGCCTGGTCTGGCCGCAAGTATGTGTCCCTGTATTGGTTTTCCTACCAAGGCTAAATCACCAACAATATCTAGAAGCTTGTGTCTGGCTGGCTCATTTTCAAACTGAAGTTTCACGGTGTTTAAAACACCAATACCCTCCACTTTTACGTCAAGGTCTTCTTTGCCGAGCATTCTGGCAATTTCCTGATACTCCTCTTGGCTGCGCTCTTTTTCTACCAGAACGATCGCATTGCTCAAGTCGCCACCTTTAATGAGGTTATTCTTTGCCAAGAACTCTAGTTCTTTCAAGAATACAAACGTCCGACACGAGGCGATTTCTTTTTGAAACTCACCGATCTCGTACATGGATGCATGCTGTGTGCCAAGCACGGGAGAGTTGTAGTCTACCATCACGGTAATGCGAAATTCATTGCCAGGCGTAGGCACGGCTAGCATCTCTACATAACCTTTCTCATCCTCGTAGTACAGATTTTCTTTTAAGGTGAAATAGTCTTTTTCTGCTTCTTGGTCCACAATTCCCACTCGCTGAATCCCTTCTACAAAATCCTTGGCGCTTCCATCCATGATGGGCACTTCGATTCCGTTGAGTTCAATCAATGCATTGTCTACTTCACTTCCGTAAAGAGCGGCCAGAACGTGCTCGGTTGTATTAACCAGCACACCATTTTTGCCGATGGTCGTACCGCGATTGGTAGAAACCACATGGTCGAGATCTGCTTTTATGGTGGGATGACCTTCTAGGTCGACCCTTTTAAAAACGTATCCGTGATTGTCTGGTGCTGGGTAGATGGTCATCTCGACCTGTCCTCCCGTGTGGAGTCCTATTCCTTTAAATTCGAGTTTGCCAGCAAGGGTCTTTTGCTTAGTGCTCATTCGTTGGTTGTTGCTTTGAGATTTTTAATTTCTTCTTTGAGTGTCTTGATTTCTTTCATCAAGTCGGGAAGGTTCTTGAACCCTACGTAGGATCTTTTGTAGTCCCCAATTGGCATAGCCGGAGAACCTTGCATAATTTTCCCTTCCTCTTTAATACTATGTCCTATACCGCTTTGAGCGGCAATTTTGACGCCGTCGGCAATGGTTATGTGACCAACCATTCCAACTTGTCCACCTATCATGCAGTTCTTGCCGATTTTTGTTGATCCAGCTATTCCCGTTTGAGCGGCAATAACCGTGTTCTCGCCAATTTCTACGTTGTGGGCAATCTGGATGAGGTTGTCAATTTTTGCTCCTTTTCGGATAATGGTATGGCCTAGAGTAGCCCTGTCGATGGTTGTTCCAGCTCCGATCTCGACGTGATCCTCAATAATCACATTCCCTATCTGAGCTACCTTTTGGTAATTGTTTTCACTGTTTGGCGCAAAGCCAAAACCATCACCACCAATGATAACTCCAGAATGGATAACACAATGGGAACCAACTTCGCAATCGGCCAAAATTCTTGCGGCTGGGTGAATTAAAGTGTTTTCTCCAAGACGCGCATTTTGACCGATATAAGATTGAGGAAAAATCTTTGTTCCATCCCCTATTGTCACTCCAGCCTCTATAACCACGCCGTGGCCTATATAAACATCATTGCCTATAGTAGCCGTGTCATCGATAAAAGCATTTTTTGATATTCCCTTTCTGTCGTACTTGAATTGATTGTAGAGCTCGAGAAGTTTTGCGAAGCTCGAATAAGCATCTTCGACCTTAATCAGAGTAAGTCCTTCGGGTAGATTTTTTTCGGGTTCAAAATCTTTGGAAACGATAACCAGGCTAGCTTCCGTAGTGTAAATAAACTCCTTGTAAGCAGGGTTAGCTAGGAAAGATAACGTGTCTTTTTTCCCATCGTCGATTTTACTCAATCCCGATACTTCTGCGTTAATATCTCCAACAACATCTCCTTCAAGAAGTTGAGCAATTTGTGAGGCCGAAAATTTCATCGGATCAAATATATAAATTAACCCCTTAGCTTTTCCTCTACTGACTTAAGGCAAAAGAGCACGTTCTTTTTGACTGTTTTCGTCTGCGCGATTAGTGCGCGATTGTCCGAGGCTTCAGCCAAATCTATGGTGCTTCCGTCTTTTTTGAGAATTAGAATTCTATTGGATTCATTGTCGTATGCACTGTTTACCAGCTCATCTACCTGCAGGTAATAATGAAGTTGGTCGGGCTCGATATTCAGATGATCCAAAGTGGCGGACTTCATGCGCTCCATGTAATCTGTATCAAAAGGTTCATTGCTCAGTTTTACACGAAACAACTTTCGGTTGATCAACCTTGCGCAGAGATCAGACAATATAGGATCATCATTTTCACTCCAAACCTTTATCGCTCCCATAATGTCATAGTCATCGAGCTTCACGAAGTTGCCGATTACATCTGGGTTATTTTTAAAATCTTCTACTCCGTAATCTTGAATGAGAAAAAACTTGAGAGCGGGTGATGCGAAAATATCTTCGCCTTGTTTCGACAGCTCTTTTGCCCTCGTTAAGATGTTGATGAGAAGCTTTTCTGCAGCAACAACAGTCTTGTGCAAGTAGACTTGCCAATACATTAGTCTGCGTGCCACGATAAATTTCTCGATGGAGTAGATGCCTTTCTCTTCAACCACTAAGCGATCATCGACTACATCCAGCATTTTGATGATTCGTTGATTGCTCACCACACCTTCTGAAACTCCTGTAAAGAAGCTATCTCTCGATAAATAATCCAGTCGATCCATATCGAGCTGACTGCTGACGAGCTGATGTAGGAATTTTTTAGGGTATCGGTCGCGAAATATTTCCAGTCCCGTAGCAAGGGAGCCATCAAAAAAGTCATTTAGCTTTCCCATGAGCAAACTTGAGATGTGCTCGTGCGTGACGTTTTTCACCAAGCTAAACTCAAGGCTGTGTGAGTAGGGCCCATGGCCGATGTCGTGCATCAAAATGGCCACCATCGCACCTTGAGCTTCTACATCTGTTATCTCAATGCCTTTGTCGCGCAACGAAAGAATGGCCTCGCGCATTAGGTGCATAGCTCCTAGCGCGTGATGAAACCGGGTGTGGTTGGCACCTGGGTAAACCAAGTGAGACATTCCTACCTGCTTAATTCTTCGAAGTCTTTGGAAGAAAGGGTGCTCGATGATATCGTGTAGTAGCGGATCTGAAATCGTAATGAACCCATAAACAGGATCATTCAGAATTTTTCGCTTGCGTGGAATCGAATCGCGATCTTTGTCGCTCATAGATTATTACTGCTTTTGCACACTAAAAGTGGTGCGTTTTTTGTTTATTAGATCAAATGTAAAGCAAATTGGCTGAAGCCAATAAAATCAAAATCTGCAACACTATATGTCTTCAAAAATACTCTGGGCCGATGATGAAATCGAATTACTCAAACCCCACGTTTTGTTTCTTCGAGAAAAGGGATACGACGTTACCACAGTAAATAGCGGGTCTGATGCCGTCGATATGGTTCGAGAAGAAAACTTTGACATCATATTCCTCGACGAGAATATGCCTGGCATGTCTGGTCTTGAGGCTTTGAGCGAAATAAAAGCTTACAAGCCATCTATCCCAGTGGTGATGATTACCAAAAGCGAGGAAGAATCTATTATGGAAGACGCCATCGGCTCAAAAATCTCTGACTACCTGATAAAACCAGTTAACCCAAATCAGATTCTGCTTTCGTTAAAAAAGAATCTGGACAACAAGAAACTCATCAACGAAAAGACAACCAGCAATTACCAGATGGCTTTCCGAAACATCGGGATGACTTTGGGAGATCGCCTGAGCATTGAAGAGTGGAAGGATGTGTACAAGAAATTGGTTTTCTGGGAGCTGGAGCTCGAAAGTGCAAGTGACGGTGTGATGGAAGAAATCCTGACCATGCAGAAGACTGAAGCCAACCGCTCTTTCGGGAAATTTATAAAGGACAATTATTTGGACTGGCTGAATGGAGATTCAGATGAAGCTCCGATCATGTCCCACACGGCCTTTAAGGAATATGTAGTTCCCGAAATTGATGAATCGCCTTTATTTGTGTTCCTAATAGATAACCTTCGTTACGATCAATGGAAGACCATAGAGCCTGCTGTTACTGAGTTTTTTCATGTGGATAAAGAGGATATATACTTCAGTATTTTACCCACAGCTACCCAGTATTCGAGAAATGCATTTTTCGCGGGATTGATGCCAGGCGACATCCAGAAGATTTACCCTAACCTTTGGAAAAATGACGAAGAAGACGGAGGGAAAAACCTCCACGAGGAGGAGCTTTTGGGCCACCAGCTCAAAAGACTAGGCAAGGATGTTAAGTACAGCTACAACAAGATAACCAAGCACGAGTACGGACGAAAGCTGGCGGACAATATGTCCAACTTGATGAACAATCAATTGAACGTGATTGTCTACAATTTTGTCGATATGCTCTCTCACGCCCGAACCGATATGGAGGTGATTCGTGAGCTGGTAGAAGATGACTCCGCATACCGATCGCTCACTATGAGTTGGTTTGAGCATTCGCCTCTGCGCGACATGATGCGCGCCATTGCAGAGAAAGGGGGAAGAATTATTATTACCACCGATCACGGTACAATCCAAGTAAATGAAGATGTGAAAGTGGTGGGAGACAGAAATACCAGTACCAACCTACGCTACAAGCATGGACGAAACTTGAACTATAAAGACAAAAGCGTCTTTGCGGTTGCAAAACCCGAAGAGGCCCATTTGCCGAAAAGCAATATGAGTTCGAGTTATATTTTTGCCGTCGAAAGACAGTATTTCGTGTATCCCAATAACTACAATCATTTTCAACGATTTTATAAAGACACACTCCAACACGGAGGCGTTTCATTGGAGGAAATGTTGATACCTATTGTGTCACTCAGTCCAAAATGACAAAATACATTGCTCGCTCGTTAGAGGATTTGGCATCCATTTCAGACAAACTAATCATGGAAGCAGGAGAGCATCGGCTCTTTGCTTTCTATGGTGAGATGGGAGCTGGAAAAACAACTCTAATTAATTCGATTTTGGAAGTTCTGGGCGTAAAAGGAGGAGGCAGTAGTCCTACTTTTTCAATCGTAAATGAATATGAAGGAAGATCGGGGGAATCCATTTACCATTTTGACTTCTACAGGATCGTTAATTTAGAAGATGTCTATGATATCGGATACGAAGACTATTTTTTTAGTGCAAACTATTGCTTCATCGAATGGCCCGAAAGAGTCGAGGAATTGCTGCCTAGCGACGTCGTCAAAGTTCAGATAAGAGTAGAAGGTGAACACCGCGAGATACTACTAGATGTCGCCAATTGAACCAATTTTCGTACTTTCAGGATTGCAAGGAAATTATTAGCTGAATGATTAGTTCCAAAGAAGCTCTAAGAGCATTGGCCCAAGAGGTATCTCTGCAGCCGCAGGAAGAAATGTTGGAAGTTGGCAAGCGTCAGAAACGTTTGCATATCGGTTTGCCTCGAGAAACATCCTATCAAGAAAACCGTGTGGGACTTGTTCCAGATTCCGTGGCGGTATTGGTAGCCAACGGGCACGATGTAGTCGTTGAAACCAATGCGGGTAAGAACGCCAATTTTCTAGACAGAGCGTACAGCGAAGCAGGAGCAAAAATCGCCTACGATCGGAAAGAAGTTTTTGAGTGTGATCTCGTTTTGAAAGTAGCTCCTCCGAGTGCGGAAGAGATTGCCATGATGAACCAGAAGAGCACCTTATTTTCGGCTCTTCAACTCAGCGTTCAGCCTCGAGACACCTTGAAAAAGTTGATGGCCAAAAGAATCTCTGCAGTGGCATGGGATTACATTCAGGATAAGGATGGTATTTATCCTATCGTCCGTGCCATGGGAGAAATCGCGGGAAACATGGCTGTAATTATAGCCGCTGAATACCTGAGCAGCGGTAGCAAAGGACAAGGGCTCCTTTTGGGAAATGTTTCTGGAGTGGCTCCTGCCGAAGTGGTCATTATCGGAGCAGGTACCGTGGGCGAACACGCCTGTCGAGCGGCACTCGGATTTGGGGCTCTCGTTAAAGTATTTGACTTCTCAACGTACCGCTTACGGCGATTGCAAAACGACGTAAACGCAAGAATATTCACCTCCGTTATTCAAACCGAAGAACTACGTCGGGCATTGAGTACCGCCGATGTGGCCATTGGTGCTATCCGCGGAAACGAAGGTCGAACACCGACTGTAGTTACTGAGGAGATGGTTTCGCAAATGAAATCGGGCTCTGTAATCGTAGACATATCCATCGATAGAGGGGGCTGTTTTGAGACTTCTAAAGTCACTAGCCATTCCAATCCGATTTATCGAAAATATGATGTTGTTCACTATTGTGTGCCCAACATAGCCTCAGATGTTTGCAAGACAGCTTCAATGGCATTGAGCAATATTTTCACGCCACTTTTGCTCAATATGGGCGAACAAGGAGGTTGTGCCAGTTTGATTAAAAAAGACAGAGGTTTCAGACACGGTGTCTACCTTTACAACGGAACACTGACGAACGAATCATTAGGTGAGGCGTTCAATCTTCCTTACAAAGACATCGATTTACTTTTTGCTGCATTCTAGTATGGAGATTGGTGTATAGAGGACTAAAACTTTTAGTTATTTTTCCTTGAGGCAAGGAAAAATTAGAAAGCATAGCCGAGTTACGGTTGAAAATTTTGACGAAGCATGAAGGAAAAAGAGCCCGAAATTAGTTTAATCTATTCCGATTTCAACCTTCGATGAAATTTACCAGACGGCTTCGCCTATTCCTTACAGGTTTTTTGCTCGGGAGCTTACTCGTTGTTTTTTTCTTTAACGACCGACTTTCGGTGCTCACTTCCTGGCTGCCCAATAATCGAGTTCTCTTTCGAATTGAAAACACCATGAGTGGAACAACTGACCTCGCTAAGTGCCAAATGATTTGCCTTCAGGTCGACACAGCATTGGTTAGTTATGCATTTGAAGAAGGAGATGTTCAGTTCGGAATGAGTGAGACGCACGAGGAACCAAAGATTTACATCATTGACACGCGTTATAATGATCGATTGGTGAGACTCTCTTTCGAAACTGCTGATAGTTCAGCTATTCTATCTAGAGTGGAGCTCCCTTTTGAGCAGGTAAGCTGCGATTGTCCCTAACCTTTTCTCCTTCTCCTGATCTCTTTCTTAATCAGATTAAGCTCTCTACTTGTCTGTCCTTGAACGGACGTGTTCTCTTCTGCGCGACGGATGAGGTAAGGCATTACTTCTTTTACAGGACCGTATGGGACGTACTTGGCGACGTTAAAACTTGCCTTACTCAAATTGAAGCTGATGTGATCGCTCATTCCAAAAAGCTGAGCAAAGAAGATGCGCTCGTCTTGATGATCAATGCCAAGCTCATTCATTTTATCGGCTAGCATCAGTGAACTTTCCTCGTTGTGCGTACCCGAACAGAAATAGACATTCGTTAAGTGCATTAGACAAAAATTTACCGCCGCATTAAAATCGCTATCCGTTGATGCTTTGTTTGGCTGAATGGGGGAGGAGTACCCTTTGTCTTCAGCTCTGTCGCGCTCTTTTTCCATATAGGCACCTCTCACGAGCTTTACTCCATAATAGAATCCTTCACGCTCAGCATGTTTTTGCGCTTCCGCTAAATGGGCCAACCGATCATGCCGATACATTTGCAGCGTATTGTAAACGATGGCTCTCTCCTTGTTGTATTTACCCATCATCTCCATCGCCAAATCGTCGATAGCTTGCTGAATCCAAGACTCTTCAGCGTCCATAAAAACAGGAGTATTTGCTTTAGCGGCTCGCTTACAAAGCGCATCAACTCGGCTCTTTAACTTTGTAAAGGCCTCTGTTTCTTTTTCAGATAATTGCTTTCGGGCTGATACTTTTTCGAGCAGTTTATTTCGGCATAGCCCACTTACCTTAAATACGCAAAACGGGATATGCGGATTGTCATGTGCTGTTTCTACCGTGCGCAATATTTCCTGAAAACCTGACTCGAATTCTTCTTCCGTTTCTTTTCCTTCTACCGAGTAGTCCAAGATGGTGCCTATGTTGTAGATGTCGAGTATTTTGGTCGTCCCAGCGCATTCTTCGATTGTCTCGCCTCCGCAAAACTGATGGAAGATGGTCTTCTTAATTATTTCCTTGACGGGGAGTTGAAGCTTCATTGCCCAAAGCGAAGCAAATTTCCCCATTACCATCAGGCCCTTACTAGCGACGAGCTTGAATAAGACATAGGCTTTTTTTAAATCGTTATCTGATTTGCTCGCAAAAGCGACTTGTGTGTCGTTAAACGATAATTTTTCAGATCGAGGTGGGAACTCAGTTTTCGGGACAGTTGTTTTCTTAGTCGTATCCATTTTCAAAAAGCAATCCTATCTTCGCCCGAAGCTTTAATCCTCATGTCGAAAGTAGAAATCAAACGTATTAAAACGGACGGCCACGAAGTGGTTTTTGGCCGACATTGTCTCGCCGAGATGGCAGAGCTGTTGTCAGGCGAATCGTACCGTGGAGTGAAGATATTCATTTTGGCAGACGAAAATACGCTAAGTAATTGCTTGCCTGCAATGATTTCGAAAGTTCCTCGACTCGAAGGAGCCGAAGTAATTGAAATCGAGTCTGGTGAAGAGAGCAAGTCATTCGAAGTTGTTTCTCGTATCTGGGAAGTTTTGACCGAATTGGGTGCTGATCGAAGCAGCATTATGATCAATCTAGGTGGTGGAGTGATCACAGATTTGGGTGGCTTTATCGCAGGGACTTTCAAAAGAGGTATTCGGTTTATAAATATTCCCACTTCCCTTCTGGCCATGGTCGATGCCTCAATTGGTGGCAAGACGGGAATCAATCATTCTGGCCTAAAGAACGAAGTTGGACTTTTTAACAATCCTCAAGGAGTTTATGTTGATCCGTCCTTTTTGGAAACCTTGCCCAAAGCGCATATCTTAAGTGGGTTCGCTGAGATGGTGAAGCACGCGCTCATCTTTTCGCCAGGATACTGGAAAGAATTGCAAGAAGTGAGTTTGCTCGATTTGCCTTCATTAGACAATGGAATCTACAGGTCTATCGAAATAAAAAACCAGATAGCCAGTAGTGACCCTTACGAAAACGGGCGTCGAAAAATCTTAAATTTCGGCCATACGATTGGTCACGCATTAGAGGCTTATTCGCACGAAAGTGATGTCAAAATATTACTTCACGGAGAGGCGATTGCCATCGGAATGGTCTGCGAAGCTTTCATCTCGAGAAAGATCGATGGTCTGCCTCAAAAGCAACTGGAAGAAATAAGTTCCTTTATTTTCAGTCTATTTCCCAAGGTGAGTTTGGATTCGTTTACTTACCATCGCCTCATAGAACTGATGCGTCACGACAAGAAAAACCGCGATGAACGGATGAACTTTACGCTCTTACCCGAAATTGGTGACGCTGTTTTTGATCGTGATACCCAAGCAGATACCGTGATAGACTCTTTAAATTATTACCAAAGATGGGTGGGTTGAAATGATCCGATTAGAGAAAAGCTCCACACCTGATTCCATTGTTGAAATAGAATTACCTGCTTCAAAAAGCATTAGCAATCGGGCGCTCATCATTCAGTATTTAGCTGATTCAGAAATCAAAATTGAGAATCTCTCCAAAGCGGATGACACCGTTCACCTTCATGGTGCATTGCAGGAAGGTGGCGATGAATTATGGATGGGAGATGCAGGAACGGCCTCTCGATTCTCTATTGCTTATGCCGCAGTAAAATCAGGAAAGCGAATAATTAGAGGAAGCGAGCGTTTAAGCGAGCGCCCCATGAAACCGCTCATCGATGCGTTGCGGAGCTTAGGAGCAGATATTGTTTGCCTTGATAAGGAAGGATACTTGCCTCTCCAAATAACTGGTCAACTTTTAGTTGGAGGCAAAGTTGAAATAGAAGCCAGCGTTAGTAGTCAGTTTATTTCTGCTTTGATGCTGATCGGGCCTCAATTGACGAAAGGCCTAACTATAAAATTTTTGGGTAAACCTACTTCACTGCCATATCTCACCATCACCAAAGAGATTATGAAAACCTGTGGTGCCGAGGTGAGAATCGGAGAAGATTTTATTGCGATTGAGCCAAAGAAGTACGCGGAATCCGTCGTTCATGTAGAGCCCGACTGGTCAGCCGCTTCCTATTTCTTTTCGGCGGTAGCGCTGAATCCCGACTTGAGCGTTTTACTCAAAGGACTTACTTCTAAGGCTATTCAAGGCGATGCCAGTTTGGTGGAACTCTATGAGCCACTCGGTGTAAAATCAGTTTTTAATGACAAAGGACTCTTGCTTCAACATTCTAGAAAAGTAGCACCTCAGTCTAGAATTGATTTGGTGAATAACCCCGACCTGGCACAAACCATTGCAGTGACTTATGCAGGGCTAAACAAGGAGGTGGAACTAACAGGATTGCATACCCTCAAGGTGAAAGAAACTGATCGCTTGACTGCAATGGTAAACGAGTTGAAAAGAATGGGTGTGGAGGCAGAAGCTACTGATGACTCTCTATTCGTTAAATCAGGCAATCAATTGCTTTCCAATCAGATCATTCCAACTTATGGAGATCATAGAATAGCAATGTCTTTCGCTCCATTAGTTTTCAAAACCAATTTGAGTTTGGAGAATCCAGTCGTAGTAGGGAAGTCTTTTCCAGACTTTTTTAAAGAGTTTTCGAAACTGGGTGTTAGAACATATGCCTAATCTGAAACTTCATCTCAGTCCGCGTATTTCCATCGATTTCTTCGAGTCCTGATCCTACCACTTGCCTGTCGGTGAAATAGGTTTGAGCCACTCGAAGCCATATATCAGTGTTTCGACCTAGATCATACTTGATTAAAATGTATGCTCGCGTCCCTCTTCCTCCATAAGCGGGAATGGAAAAGAAATAAAGTACGTCGTTCTCGTAGGCGTAAATTCGAGAGTCGTAATTGTCAGTATCAAACAAAGCGTATCTTGCAGCGATGCGGAGGGGAAGATTCTTCACATCCCAAATCACATCCTGATAAGCCATAAAACCTCTCGAAATCGGTTCGTTTCCTCGGCCAAATTCGGTGAGCTCTATTCTCGATCGCAGTCTGATTTGCCTCGTTGCGCTGTGACTGAAGTTGAGCCGCAAGTTTTTTCGAGGGTTGTCAACTAAAAAGTCCGCGCCATCGACCTCGTCTCGAGTATTTGTCTGGCGCAATCGGTCTCGGTACCTGAGGTACATGTTCGTCTTTCCCGAAGCTTGGTATTCCAATTGTCCGAAGAAATCGTATCCGCTTGATGGTGCATCTGTTTGAAAACGCAACCAAGGAAATTTAAACTGGTCGATGTACGCATTGATCTTCCAGCGTTTGAACGGTCGAAATTCGACCCCCATATAAACTCCACTCTCGTTTTCGACTAGTGTTCCTTCACCAAATCCTACAGACGCCACTCCCTGAAAGTCTTTTTCGTAATGCCGTTGGGTAATGTTTACGAGTAGGCGAGAATTCATCTCAATGTTTACGCCATTCATCGTCGCAATTCCACCGCTTGCGCTTCTAGCCGTTTCGCCAAAGAATCGGAAATTGGCTAATCTGAGAAAATAGTCAGCACCAACGGTCGTGTTCTCAGTTCCATTGAATCGAAACTGACTATAGAAATCGGTATTGCGATTGATTTCCCCGTCGAGCTGCATATGTGCAGCGGTCACTCCCAGCTGGAAATTAGAAGTGCGGTATTGTAAATGCCCGCCGTAGTGCTCTTGAAAAATGGCATCCTTGTCTGCAATCTCATTCACCGTTCGGTGAAATCCCGTTTCTTGGAAACTGGTGATGAGCACTTCTGGCTCCGAAAAGTCAAGGGAGTCGTTTGGTTCAAAATCCGTTAGATTTCCATCAATGCGTTTGCCTGAATAAAATGCTGTAAAATCAAATTTCCCTTGGTTTAAAGTCACCGCTCCTCCTCGTAAAAAGAGGTTCTCATTGATTGAAGTATAAGGAGTGATACCCCTTCCATCTTGCGCTGTGCTTACGGAAAAAGAGCTTTTTCTATTGAATCCCAAACCTGACCAAAACGTAAGACCTTGTCCAAACTGTGCTTGAAAATCTCCGATAGCCAGTTGTTTGACCATTCCAAAATCTTTGAGATAAACGTGGCCTGAGTAAAAGTCAAAACCATTTGGTTGGCTGCCTCGAAAAAACTCTTCTCCGTTGTCTTTCTCCGCGGTCATCCCAAAGCTGATTCGATCGCCGTAACGATAGCGGTATCTAGCGAACAGTTTATCGGGAGAACCCAGATATCTAGAATTGGGGCTTTCCGCCAAATCATCTTCGCTAATAGGTGAGTAGCCAACCTGGTCTTCGAGTATTCGCTGCCAGCGCACCACAATCTCACTCTTGCCGTAATCACGAAGTCTTTGAAAAGTAATTTTTTCTCTGGTTTCGTCCAAAGTTACCCTCACAAAGGGCAAAATGAGTTCTGCTGTGGCTTGATCCCAACCATCGATAAAGGCAAGTTCGTAAAGGGAGAAAAGCTGGCCATATTCGTTTAGGTAATCTAAGAAATTTAAGATTTGGCCATTTGTAAGGAGTCCAAGTCCGTATAGATCATCAACCGATGCAGTGTTCAGATTCAGAGGAAAGTCTAAATAGACAGCCAACTGCTCAAACAGCGTCGTATAATCGAGATTTTCATCCTCGGCGGCTTCAGCTATTTGTTCGATTCTTTGCTCAATGATATTTCCTCGATCGACGTTCTGATTGGTTTGTGCCCATGATTTTAGAAGGCAAAAGGTGAAGAGGATTATGAGGACGGAGTGCCTCATTTTTTACCAGGGTTGTATGTGAGCGATACCTGAGGCGAATACCCGAGTACGCTGCTATAGCTTGAAGCTAAATCAAATTGAAAGCTTTCAAACCTCACTCCCAAACCAAAACTGAAGAGACTTGGTTCGCTGGACGCGCCTACTCGGAGATAGAGAATGTCGACAGGTTGGTATTCGATTCCGCCTCTGAACAAGGCATTTTGGTCAATGTCTTTTTCTACTTCACCTGCTAAGAGTACTTCATCGCTGATCTGGTAACCAGCTCCGAGTCGAATGACAGTCGGAATCTTTTCGTCGGGAATTGCGCTTTCGCCGTTGTCTATGAGAGTCGTTCGAGTTGGGTTGAAAAGATGCGCCGCCACGGTCACTCTTTCCGATACTTCCATTCGCACTCCGACTTCGGCTGTCAGCGCACCTACTTTACCATAGTCTTCCGCGGCTATTCGAGTCGTGTGGTAGTTTAGCTGAACGCCAATAGAAAAGCTATCGGCGAGTTTCATTCCGTAAGCAAGACCAAGCTTTCCTTCGTTGTAAACACCGTAGCCAAAGTTGCTGTAGTTTAGTCCAATGGCACCCTTTCCCAAAGGTGTCGCTGCGGCAAATCCTGCGAACGCCA
>JBLIEU010000015.1:0-61602 GCA_047633195.1 Cryomorphaceae bacterium
GAACTGACAAGCTATCAATTACTTCAGAAAAGCGCACTTCAATCAAATTTGATCCTTGCGCATAAACGGCAGTCACTTCAGGTGCTACAATATCCGGCTCTTCGCTGTAGACGCTATTTTGTTCGCCGGGGGTTCCACCAAAATCAGCCTCTGAACCCGTCCAATTATCCGCACCACGGCAAGGTTCCAAAAGATTAATACGCTCCAAACTGTAGCCACCATCTTCCTTGTCTGAATCATTGTACCAAGAGATATCATAGCTCACACGATCCACTCTTACCCCATCAGGATTCAAGAGATCCAAGTCTCTTCCGCCATTGGTAAGAAAAGTCGTGCTCATATTTTCCAAAAAGATCACATCAGGCGAAGTGAGAAAAGTAACCTGATTGCTCAGAGATGCAAAAAACTTATACTCCCCGGGAGCCATCACAATTGATTCTTCGAATTCCACACCGGAAAGCGAGCAATTCAATAAGTCAATGGCAGACTCTGACGCATTGTACAGCTCAAAATACTCACCTTCGGGTAAACCTACTGAAGGAGAAGGATCAGCCATTATCTCGGTAATGAGAATCTCACCAGCCTCTGGGGAAACACCCAGAAGGATTTCTACTTCAATGCTTGGAGCTTGATTTCCTGCACAATCTTCGATCCCGTTCAATTCCAAGGTATAGGTAATGCCCAATTCGAAAGGAAAAGTTAGCTCAACCACAATTTCATTTGGCTGAACTTGGAACACTCCTGCGATATCAGATTGAGGGGTGACAGTTGCGACAATATTGCTGATACTTTCCTCGTCGAGCGGTTCTGAGAATAAGAGTTGAACCTCGTTGTCTTGAGGAATGCTAAATGAAACCAATGTGGGTGCCAATTGGTCGGGAGCATCATTAAAAATGCTGTTCTCATCTCCTGGTGTTCCTCCTAGAAGATCATCTGAAGCCGACCAATTGAAAGCACCGTAACAAGCAGCATCGGGATTTATCAATTCCAGCGAATAGCCACCGTCATCTTTGTCAGAATCATTGTACCAATCATCGCTGTATTCTACAAAGTCGAGTTGTTCTCCGTCAGAATTTGTCAAGATCAGTTCTCTGCCTCCGTTGGTGAGAAAAGACACACTCATATCGAGAAACCGAATACCTTCTTCTGTTTCGAAAAGCTCTTGACTAGAGTTGGATGCGAATGCCAAGTACTGTCCTGACTGGAGAATAATGGATTCCTCGAAAATGACTCCCGAGAGATCACTGCCCTGAAGTTCAAGGGTCTTGCTGGATTTATTGAAAAGCTCAAAGTACTCTCCTTCCGGCAAACCAACTGCGGGTGTGGGATCTGCCATGATTTCTGAAATGACAATATCACCTGGTAAGGGAAGCTCGCCGATTAATATCTCGGTTGTTTCCAGCGATGACGAATTCCCTTCGCAATCTGTCATACCCGTCACTGAAAGCACATAGACGACCCCCGTTTCAAGAGGTGATGCCAATGAGACCTGAATAGTATCAGATTCAATTAATGCAAAATTGCTGACGGCAATGCCTTGAGCCAGATCAATTGTCGCTCCTGAAAGTCCATTTTCGTCCAATGGCTCAGATAAGCTTATCAGTAATGTTGTCGTATTTGAAACCACCACATTTGCAATGGCAGGAGGCGTTAGGTCCGGAGTATCGTCAAAGATGCTGTTCTGCGCTCCAGGCGTTCCACCCTCGGGATGATTGGAAGCAGACCAGTTGAAAGCACCGCTACAAGCGGCATTCGGGTTTATTATTTCCAGTGAGTACCCGCCATCATCCTTATCGGAGTCATTGTACCAATCATCACTGTATTCTACGAAGTCAAGTTGCTCACCCTCAGAATTGGTTAGGGTCAACTCCCTTCCTCCGTTAGTGAGAAATGTGGTGCTCATTTCGAGAAAAAGAATGCCATCGACTCCTTCAAACAAATCTGCATTGTCAATAGAACCAAAGGCCAAATATCCGCCTGGCCCGAGAATTAAGAGATCTCCAAACAAAATTCCCGAGAACTCACTTCCTTGCAATTCCAGCGTCTTGTCCGATTTATTAAAAAGCTCAAAGTATTCTCCTTCTGGAAGACCAACTGACGGTGAAGGATCAGCCATGATTTCTGAAATAATCAAATCTCCGGGCAAAGGAAGTTCCCCCATAAAAATCTCTATTGTTTCCGGTGGAGATGAGTTTCCTTCGCAATCGCTCAGCCCTTCCACAGAAAGCAAATAGGAAACCCCTGTTTCCAGTGGACTTGTCAATGAGACCTCGATTTGAGAGGCTTGAAGCAACGAAAAATCACTGACGGTAATGCCTTGGTCCAATTCGAGAGTCGCCCCTGAGAGTCCATTTTCATCCAGTGGCTCCGTTAGGTTGATGAGCAGTGTTGAAGGATTTGAAACCCCAACGCTCACAATGGCTGGAGGCGTCAGATCGGGGGTATCGTCAAAAAGACTGTTCTCCGTTCCAGGCGTCCCTCCGGATCCATCATTCGAGGCGGCCCAATTTGAAGCTCCACTACAGGAAATTAGCGGGTTGATGCGTTCGAGGCTGTAGCCTCCATCGTCTTTATCCGGGTCTTGGTACCAATCATCGGTGTAAAAAACGATGTCCAAGACTTCTCCACTTGCGTCAATAAGTGTGAGGCTGTCAGCCGTATTGGCCAAAGTTGTGAACGATGCGATTCCAATTACAGATCCAAATGATGCAAAGGCATCAACATTCGAGGCGTCACAAAGAATTAGATAGCTATCGGATGGAAAGGAAACTGAAGGCAGTAATTTTTCCGTTGTAGTATTCACCAAAATCCAATCTTCCGTATTAAAGAATGAAGAGCTTCGGTTATATATTTCGATGTACTCGAACTCTGGTAATCCAACAGCTGGACTTGGGTCTGGGAAAATTTCATTGAAAATAACATCCCCCGCAGTTGGCTCGTCGGGGATGAAAAAAGTAAAAGCAGCCGTTTCGTCAGTGGCCACATTTCCCGAAAGGTCAGCAACTCCCGAGACGGTTATGGTATAATCCTGCCCGTTGATCAAAGGCGAAGCGAGTGATAAGTTCACGGTGCTGGTCCCGTCTCCGTCAAGCACTGCAGTTGAAGGATTCCCAATTCCTCCGTCGATGGAATAATTAGTAGAGTTGTTCGCTGATGGTTCGTCGAGCGCTTCTGAGAATTGAAGAACGAGTTCCGTTGCGCTTGGTGCAATGGCTGAGATCAATTCGGGCGCATCCTCATCCACGGGTATTGGCCCGATTTCAATGTCGTCGAAGAAGTGGTTGTTCACTGGGCCAGCAGCATTTGATTGCTGAATTCTAATTCCAAAATGGCTAGCAGAGGTAATGTCGCTATCCGTAATATTACCCGCAGCTGCAAAAATCCCCGTATTTCCCTCGTCGAGCTCAAGCGTCCAAAGACCCGCAACCGTTCGAATGAGTCGAACTTTGTAAATATTGTTGCTCGAGCCGAGTTCACCATCGGGGCCGTCAATTAAAATACTTTCAGAACCCGAAGACAGTCTATAGAATGAAATTTCATCTGCGGTATTGCCAAAGCGAATGAAGTAACCATTGGCTGCAACCGATAAATCCGTATTGTCGGCCATTGCATAAATATCAACGTAATTGGCTCCCGATGTAGCAAAGTCAAGGTTTATCCAAAACTCCCACTGGACATCGTTGATCAGGTTATTCTCAGTGGAGAGATAATAATTAATCAATAAGTCTCCAGGGTCAACATTGCTTCTAAGCACCTCATTGTCTACGGTAAAAGACGCTGTACTTCCATTCCACACGGGGTTGTTTGTAAACTCCCCATCTGAGAAATCATCACTGACTTGAGCCGAAACGGTCAAGTTTGCGAGGAAAATGAAACAGGCAAAAACGTAAGAAAGAGTGGACTTCATGAAATCTTTGTACGCTTAAATATACTAACCTCTGCTCGACTATTATTTAGAAATTAATCAAACTCAGATGAGTATTTTTGCTCTTCGTCTGTTATTGTGGTAATAATAGCCTGACAATTTACTCATATGTCTGATCAAAAATGTTCGATATCAAGGGGCGCGAAGTATTAAAATTCAGGGATTTGACTGATGTCAATGCGATATCCTGAGTTCCGTCGAAGGGACTGATTTTAAAACAAGTGGAACGTAGATAGCGGACATTATGGACCGACACAAAACAGGAAGAATATGAAGGTAGCGGTAATAGGAGCCACTGGAATGGTAGGTCGAGTAATACTCGAAGTTTTAGCGGAACGAAAATTCCCTGTTTCGGAGCTTATACCCGTGGCATCAGAACGTAGTGTTGGAAAGACCATTGAGTTCCTCGGAAAGGAATACCGCATCCACTCAATGGAAGAAGCCATCGCCATGAAACCAAATATTGCGATGTTTTCGGCTGGCGGGAATACCAGCTTGGAATACGCTCCGAAATTCGCGGAGGTTGGTTGCACCGTTATCGATAATTCATCGGCGTGGCGGATGTCTCCTGATCACAAATTGATCGTTCCGGAAATCAACGGCGATTCGTTGACAGCAGATGACAAAATAATCGCCAATCCCAATTGCTCGACCATTCAGTTGGTGATGACACTCGCCCCTCTGCATAAGAAATATGGTGTAAAACGCGCAGTGGTCTCAACTTACCAATCCATCACAGGAACAGGGAAAGATGCCGTAGAGCAGTTTGAAAATGAGCTTGCGGGTAAAGAAGGGCCGATGGTTTATCCTTATCCGATTGATAAAAACTGCTTGCCTCATTGCGATGTTTTCGAATTGGAAGGATACACCAAGGAAGAGATGAAGCTGACGCGGGAAACGAAGAAAATTCTCAACGATAATTCAGTGGAAGTAACCGCTACGGCAGTGAGAGTTCCCGTAGTGGGAGGCCACTCAGAGTCGGTCAATATCACTTTTGAAAAGGAATTCGATTTGGGAGATGTTCGCAAAATCCTACACGACAGTCCTGGCATCAAGTTGCAGGACAATCCCGATGTGAACTTATATCCAATGCCCCGTTACGCGCAGGGGAAAGACGACGTATTTGTTGGTAGAATCCGCAGGGATTTTTCCTATCCAAATAGCCTCAATTTATGGATTGTGGCCGATAACTTGAGAAAAGGTGCGGCGACGAATGCGGTTCAGATCGCAGAGTTGATTGCCAAGAAAGTCGCCGTTTAACCCAATACTTTTCTGTTAGACGTTTGTGCTCTTGCTCTCATAAAGAGGTGAAAATGCACATAGCTCAAATGTCCCAGAAAGACGTAGTATATCAATAGGAGGAAAAAGGAATATTCTCCGCTGAATATTGGGTAAAACAAATCATCTCCTGAAGTCCAAAAAGACATAAAAATGAGGTAGAACACGGACATACTCATGCTTGCGGATACAGTCAAATCATGTCTTTTATGCGACCGTAAAAGGACAATTGAAGTAACTCCGATATAAAGGGTTAGTACGATCAACGCGGAATGAACTACATTAAAAATCCAGAGGGTCTCTTCAACGGGAAGTCTGAGCAGAGCAATAAGTCCAACGATTAGTCCTACGGCAATTGCCACTTTCGGTGTCAGCCAAATTTCTCTCAACAAGCTGAGCAGGTATCGCTTGATAGATTTGTCCGCATATTTCAAGTGCGCGTGCTGTAGCTTGCGCAGCTTTAAACAGGAATTTTCGAAGACAAAAGTCTGAAAGACTTCATCGAAAGAAGCGCCTTTTTCGATCCGCTCTTCCAAGAATACCGGCATAATGATCGGTCAACTCGTCGCACAAGTCATCGCTTTCAATTCCGTATTTTCTTAAAACAACTCTGACCTGGTCGAGCTGAAAATCACTCAAGTATTGGTTGTTCATCGATGTTGAAATTTTTCTGGTTCGCGTATGCATTCTTCGGTGATCATTTTCAATTCATGATGAGCTGTAGTTAGAAGGTTGTATCCGATAAAGCCGCATGTTATGGATACGGTAAGTGTGATCATTGAGAGTTCAAAAGGCTCTCCTGTAAAAACAGTCCTGTGACCTCCGTTACTGATGAATTCCATAATTATAAACCAAGATCCCATAAAAGGAACCGTAAGATCTCTTGTTTGAAAGTACCATCCGAATCGTTTAAACCAGTAAAGGTAGACCGCTGCACACCAAGCTAGTAAAGCAGTGACAATTGCTAAGATGGAGAACACTGAGCCTAATTCGAACCGAAAGCTCAAAAACATTAGAACCAGCACTCCGCTAAAAAAAAATAGCTGCTTAGAAAGAAATAACTTCCTGATCGCTTGCAGATGAGCCTTCCACCATTTCTTTTTTACAGTGTCCTCGAAATCCGATTGGATATGCCTCAGCTCTTTCATGTGTTTCTTAGTCTTCCAACTATCAAGGACTCTTTCAAAAGACCAGCCCTGATCTATGCCTTCCTTGGCTTTTTCGCAGTAGTGATCGGTCAATTCAAAAACCAATTCAGGAGAATCGATTCCCCATCGCTTCAAGAAGTCGATGACCAAGCTCACTTGTTCATCTGTCAGGTCTCTTTCAGCCATTACTCAATTTTGGATTTAGAAAAAGCTGAAGGTTGCTTGCGTATTCTTTCAATTCGGCAATGCGGTCTTTGGCTTCCTTTCCGCCCGATTTTGTGAGCTTGTAGTATTTTCTGGATCGCTTCCCGATCATTTCGACTTCGGTCGTTACCAAGCCGTTTGCCTCCAATTTGTGCAATGCGGGATAAAGGGCTCCTTCAGTTATATCTAAATCGCCGTTGCTAAGTGATTTTGCTCTTTTCGAAATTTCGTAACCGTACATTCTGCCTTCTTCCGAGAGAAGTTTGAGCAATATGCTGCTGAGGGTTCCTTTGTATAAATGATTTTTGCTCATCTTTGATAAGTCAATTTCTGATGGAGCAAATATACATAAGTTTCTTATGCATTTGCAAATTGGGTAATGGTATGGGGTATTGAGTATAGGGTATTGATATTTCGCGTGTTAGAATAGTCGTGAACATTGAAAATCATCAACTTCTTCCTTCTAGGTTTTGTCATGATTTTTTCCGAGCGGAAAAAATACACGTCAAAACCTCAGATTATCTCTTGAAAATCTTTCCTACACATATGCCATGCCTACAGCATGGAAATGGAGTGACAACATTTCACATCTCAACGGGTGTGGGGCGAAATAATTCAACAAGTTTTGTCATGATTTTCCAGGTGGAAAAAATACACGCCAAACCCTTTTAACCCTCTCAGCAAATCATTCAACCCATATTCCATACCTACGGAATGACAAGCAAAAGTCCACCTTGTTTTAAAATGGCCATTGTACTTTGCGCCTAGACACTTATAACATTGGCTTTAAATTTGTTTCTTTTGTAGTATGAAACGCATCCTCCTGATCTTATCATTGGTTTTTACCCTCGGCTTTTCTAATTCGAGTCAAGGTCAGATACGTGTATTCGCAGGCAATGCGAATTACATCACCGATCAGGTGCTTCATTTCACCAACAATCGCATTTTTCCAGCTTACACCTTCGACTTCAATGCCGTTCTATATACCGTCATTCGAGACAAGATTATGGTAGGAGGTTCGGGGTCAGAATTCGACCTTATCTACACCTATCGAGACGGGAGAATCTACACGGGAAATGCCATGTACTCAGGTCAGATTGCCTTTACATTCGGAGAGAACGGAAAAATCTATAAAGGGGATTCCAATTTTGAATTGGATGTACTTTACACGGTACAGAATGGAATAATCTATGTGGGAAGTGGAACCTTCGCAGGCGATGCTATTTACTTCATCGAGGGTCGGTACAGCCCTGCTGATCTATTTGGGATTTTGCTCAGCCTCGATTTGATCTCCTGATTTCGCCTCTTCCTTGAAAAAGCGCTTTTGATTGATCAAAATCAAAGCCATTCCCACTGTAATTGAAGAATCAGCAACATTGAAGATGGGTCGAAAAAACTGGAGTCTGTCTCCACCCAACCAAGGAACCCATTCGGGCCAGTTGGTGTCTAAAATAGGAAAGTAGAGCATGTCCACTACCTTTCCTTGTAGAATACTGGAATAGCCACCACCCTCGGGAAACATTGACGCCACTATAGGGAGAGGAGGGCTTTCGCTGAAAATTAGGCCGTAAATTGTACTGTCGATTATGTTACCCGCAGCTCCTGCAAAGACCAAGGCTACAGAAACAATTAAACCCCAAGGAGCACTTTTCTTTATGAGGCCTCGAAGGTAAATCCCAATAAAAATAATGGCTACAATTCTGAAGAGGCTAAGGAAAATCTTTCCTGTCTCTCCACCGAATTCGAGACCGAAGGCCATTCCAGGGTTCTCAATGAAATGGATGAAAAACCAATCGCCAAAAACGGCGATGCTTTCATCTAAATGCATATTGGTCTTGATCCAAATTTTAGAAACTTGATCAATGACTAGCACCACAAAAATGATAATGACTGCCTTCCTTCCCACTAGAGAATTTATCGCCTGTCTTGATTGAGCTTCGCCTCAATGCTGAGTGTAGCATGGGGAACCAGCTTCAGTCTTTCTTTGCCGATGAGTTTACCCGTCGAACGACAAATCCCGTAGGTCTTGTTCTCAATTCTACGAAGGGCATTCTCCAAGTGACTGATGAACTTCTCTTGGCGTGAAGCCAATTGAGCCGTCTCTTCGCGAGACATGGTCTCAGAACCATCTTCCATCATTTTGAATGATGAAGCGGTATCGTTTGTGCTGTTGTCAGCGTACGAAAGTGACTGCTTCAGTTCACTCAAGTCTTCTCGCGCATCCGCAAGTTTTCTTTCGATCAGTGCTTTGAACTCAACGAGCTCATTGTCAGAATATCTTGTTTTATCTTCTCCCATTTTGGATTGATTTTAAATCTTTTGGAGAGCAATTTTAGTTGAGATGTTTCCATCGACTTCAACCCGTATAGCGTCATCGCCCTCTAGTTCAGAAACAAGGTCTAATGACCCCGCCAGCGTTTCGACGCAAATATAATCCAAATTATTCTCAATGGCTTGCTCGATCTCGCTTGTACGCTCAATACGCAGATTGATTCTATCGGTTACCTCGAGGCCTGAATCCTTGCGCAGATTCTGTATTCGATTGACAAATTCACGAGCTATTCCCTCCTCCTTTAGCGCCGTAGATAGGGTGATATCTAATGCAACTGTGATATTTCCATCTGCAGCTACAAGCCACCCCGGAATATCCTTTGCCGTAATCGAAACATCGTCTGTTGTGATCTCTACCTCTTGATCATTTAACAAAAGTTTTATATTCCCGTTACGCTCAAGCTCGGCTATCTGATCGGGGGTGAATCTGTTGATTTGGGCTGCAAGTGTTTTCATCTCCTTGCCAAATTTCGGACCGAGCTTTTTAAAGTCCGGCTTAATTTCCTTCACTAGAACATCTGCAGCATCGTGAAGGTATTCGAGTTCCTTCACATTGACCTCGCTCAAAATAATGCTTTCTACATCGTGAAGCTGACGCTCAAAGGTAGAGTCGATAATAGGAACCATAATCTTTTGCAATGGTTGACGAACCTTGAGTTTTACAGACTTTCGAAGAGACTGAACGAGGCTGGTCATTCGCTTGGCAATGTCCATGCGCTGTTCCAAATCTCGATCAATTGCCGACGCATCAGCTGCTGGGAAATCAGCTAAATGAACCGATTCAACTGATTGGCGCGTCGTTGCGTTATTTAAATCGGTGTAAAGTCGATCCATAAAAAATGGAGCGATAGGGGCTGCTAAAACAGCCACCTTTTCCAGACAGGTAAAGAGTGTTTGGTAAGCGGCCAACTTATCTTGACCGTAATCTCCTTTCCAGAAACGGCGGCGACAAAGACGCACGTACCAATTGCTCAGCTCGTCGGTGACGAAGTTTTGCACCAATCGACCTGCTTTTGTAGGCTCGTAATCGGCATAAGCCAAGTCGACTTCCGTGATAAGCGTGTTGAGTCGGCTAAGCACCCAGCGATCAATTTCAGGGCGATCTGCAACTGGAACCTCATCTTCTGAATAGTCGAAGCCATCCACATTCGCGTAAAGCGCAAAGAAAGCGTAGGTATTGTAAAGTGTACCGAAGAACTTGCGTTGAACTTCTTGGAGACCGCTGAGATCAAATCGAAGATTATCCCAAGGCTGTGCATTGGTAATCATATACCAACGAGTAGCATCAGGACCATACTCATCCAGTGTTTTAAAAGGATCAACCGCATTCCCTAAGCGCTTGCTCATTTTCACCCCGTTCTTATCGAGGACCAATCCGTTTGACACCACATTCTTAAAAGCCACCGAGTCGAAACACATAGTCGCGATAGCGTGAAGGGTAAAAAACCATCCTCTGGTTTGATCGACTCCCTCACAGATGAAATCCGCTGGATATGTCTCTCCTTGATCAATTTTTTCTTTGTTCTCAAACGGATAATGCCACTGAGCATAGGGCATACTTCCCGAATCGAACCAAACGTCAATTAGGTCTTTTTCGCGCGTCATTGGCTCCCCTTTAGAGGAAACGAGCACGATTTTATCAACGTGGTTTTTGTGAAGGTCAAAGGTGTCGTAATTCTCTTTGGACATATTGCCTGGAACGAATTCTCCGAGCGGATTTTCCTTCATGACACCCGCTTCGACGGCTTTCTCACATTCAGATCTCAATTCTTCGGCACTCCCGATACACTTGGCCTCAGTACCCTCTTCGGTTCGCCAGATGGGAATTGGTATCCCCCAAAAACGAGAACGCGAAAGGTTCCAATCGTTTAGGTTTTCCAACCAGTTTCCGAAGCGACCTATACCAGTAGACTCGGGTTTCCAGTTGATGGTTTTATTCAAAGCTATCATTCGATCCTTTGCCGCTGTGCTGCGGATGAACCAAGAATCGAGTGGGTAATAGAGAACAGGCTTATCGGTTCGCCAGCAATGGGGATAGCTGTGAACATACTTTTCTATTTTGAAAGCTTTTCCTTCCTCTTTGAGCTTGATGCCAATGAGCACATCGACAGATTTGTCAGGAGCTTCATCGTAGTATTCATTCTTCACATACTTACCCCCAAGTTCGGGGCCCATCGCTTCAATGAACTTTCCTTGAAGGTCGACCAAAGGAACTGGATTTCCTTGCCCATCGGCGATGAGCATAGGAGGAATGCCCGCTTTCTTGGCAACTTCGGCATCATCGGCACCAAAAGTCGGAGCGATGTGAACGACACCTGTACCGTCTTCTATCGTAACGAAAGACCCAGGAATGACTCTAAAGGCCTTCTCGGGGTTTTCCATTGGAAGAGCATAAGGCAAAAGCTGCTCATATTCCAAATCAGTCAAATCAGAACCTTTAACACTTCCGATTACTCGAAAAGGGATGTTCTTACCGTCTTTGGCGTAAGCCTGCATCTCTTCAGCAGACTCCGCTTCGCTGTAAGGCGCTGAAAAAACTTTCCCAACCAATTCTTTGGCCATTACTACCCCCATAGGCTCGTGGGTGTAGCGATTAAAAGACTCTACAATTGCATAGTCGAACTTCGGGTTTACCGCAAGTGCCGTGTTAGAAGGAAGCGTCCAAGGAGTAGTCGTCCAAGCTACCATATGGTAGGTCAAATCTTTAATCCCGGAAGTCTCCTTCATTAAATTCTGGCCTGCCTCTTTCAATTTGAAAAGCGCCGTAGCCGATGTATCCGTGACATCTTGGTAAGAACCGGGCATGTTCAACTCATGCGAACTCAAACCCGTTCCCGCTGCAGGCGAATAAGGTTGAATAGTATAACCTTTGTAGATTAAATTTTTCTCGTAAAGATTCTTGAGGAGCCACCACACCGACTCCATGTACTTGTTTTCGTAGGTGACATAAGGATCTTCCATATCCACCCAATAGCCCATTTTTAGGGTGAGATCGTTCCAGACATCGGTGTATTTCATCACCGCCTTGCGGCAGGCATCGTTGTATTCCTCAACAGAAATTTTCTTTCCAATATCTTCTTTGGTAATGCCCAACTCCTTTTCTACTCCGAGCTCAACAGGCAGACCATGGGTATCCCATCCAGCTTTTCGATCGACTCGAAATCCTTTGTTGGTTTTGTAGCGGCAAAAAATGTCCTTAATGGATCTGCCCATCACATGGTGAATTCCAGGCATTCCATTCGCCGAAGGCGGACCCTCGTAAAATACGTAAGGCTTATCGGCTGGTCTAGATTCTACACTCTTTCTGAATGTGTCGTTCTCTTCCCACTCCTTCAGAATGTCTTTGGCTAAATCGGGAAGATTCAGCCCTTTGTATTCGGGGTATTTCGGCATCTCAGGGCAATTTTTTGAGGGGGCAAATATAGTTAATTCATGAGGGATCAACATTGCCTAATTCCAAAGAGATTCATGGGAAAGCCCACATAGCCCCAAAAGAATATTGGGAAAGCCCAAATAGCCCCAACAGAATATTTAGTTGATCGCAATCTATAAAAAGTATAATTTGCGCCAGCTAAAACTTTACTATGTTTAAAAAAATCAAGTCGATAATATTTCTGCTGTTCATTGCTAGCTATTGCTTAGGACAAAGCGCTGAACGCCCAAACATCTTACTCATAATATGTGATGACCTAAACCAGATGGGGCTTGGTACAATGGTAGATTCAACCTTGCACACACCAAATATTGATAGCCTCGTAGGTGAGAGCATTGTTTTTACCAATGCTCATGCAAATGTATCTGGTTGTGGGCCATCTCGTGCAAGCATGTTTTCAGGAGTATTGCCACAAACAAGTGGTCATTCAGGATATCAAATGTCGCAAAATTCGTGGCTCGATAACCCGTTCTTGTCGCAAACGACCTCCGTATTCAAGCAGTTTCTAGACGATGGCTATGAAGTATATGGCGGTGGTAAAGTTTACCATGCCTACAGACTCCGCGAAGAAGATTTTACGGAGTTTTATTCTTTTCCTACGCAAGGCCCATTCGCTTCTAACAAGCGAAACCATTCGGATATGCCCGAGTCATTCGAAGAATATGATTTGTCCTTCGCCCGTTTGGAAAATGTTCCTTCCTATCCTGAGCACACAGGATGGCAAAACAGAAATGGCTCACCTTTCTTTTTTGAGAGCGATGAAAATCGGGACTTAATGGCAGATGAACTTACGGTAGAATGGTGCACAAACCTCTTGGAGTCTTATTCCGCTGACAGTTCGGGAAACCCGTTCTTTTTGAGTGCTGGAATCTACAATCCGCATGAGCCTTTTCACGTACCCGAAAAATACTGGAATCTTTACGATACTGCGGCCTTCAACTTCGAGTACCTCCAGCCCGACACGGCCATTCCAATTTTGACAGCTGCAACCAATCGCTACAATTCCAGATCTAACCAAGCATATGACCTTATGGAAGAGGAGTCGCCGATAGAGGATCCCAAATACTACCTGCGCCAATTTATCCATGGATACTATGCGAGCGTTTCTTTTGTAGATGAGCAAATAGGAGCATTACTGGATGCCCTAGAAGTCAATGGACTGAGCGAAAATACTATTGTTATTTTGACCAGCGATCATGGTTTTCACCTTGGGTCAAAAGGACTTGTAGCAAAGTCTACCCTTTGGAATGATGCCAGTTCAATTCCGTTTATCATTAAAATCCCGGGAGCCGATCCTCAAATTATTTTAGACCCCATTTCATTGATAGATCTCTATCCAACACTCTTGGATTTCGGGAATGTTCCAGCACCAGAAAGCCATACTTTGGAAGGAATGCCCGTTCAAGAAATAATCTCAGGAAATGAATCCGGCTCGGCTATTCTGTTTGGCATTTCAAGAGAACATTTGGAGACAGGCGAGCTTTCCGAAGTGGAACATAGTCACCATGCCCTGCTAATCGGACACTTTAAATACATTCATTATTCTAGCGGTGAAGACGAATTGTACGATATTCACTCAGACTTTAGAGAAACCCTCGATATATCAGAGCAGACTGAATTTCAGGGAATAAAAAACTCGATGTATCGGGAACTCCAAAGACGTATTGGGAACATTAGACCCCCTGTGCCCGATTATAATTGCCTTTACTACGGCGATTTCAAACAGGAGCTAAATGGTTGGGCGCCGTCTGAACCAAATGATATATTTGGCCTTATAGAAACTGATTCGTTAATCAACTCCCGACATATTTTTATGTCGGGAAACACTTCTCAGAACATTAGGAATGAGAATGTTATATTTAGAAATGAAGGCGAGCATAGTTTAATGTTCAAGGCTTATTCAAGTGGTGAAAGTGCGGACATTTTGATCCAAATAAAATCCTTTGACCGTGTTTTTCTAGACACTGTAATCACGATTAATTCTGACTTGAACACTTTTACCGTCCCGTTTGAAGTTCTTGATCCTCTTCCTGCATTCGGTGAGCCAGCCCTTTATTTCCAATCGGGTTCAGAATTTGATATCCACATGGACGATGTGTTTATACAAAATGTAGATCAACGCTACGAATCTCTGTCGCCTTGTCAATTTGCTGAGATCATACAAACTGATGTTGCTTTAGCCCAATTAGAAGATAAAAGTTTACAACTACTCCTAAACCAAAAACCCGTGCCTTGCGAATCAATAAGTGGGAGTGCACCTCAGTTTTGGCAACAGTTTTCTCCAGAACTAACTACTGGGGTTATTGCCGCTCATATTCTTGGCCTTAATCCTGTGATTGAAGTGTTTTCAGACTGTGATGCTCAAAGCTCCATCTGCCTGAATCAACTGTCAGGTGACGTAGAATTCTCCTACCTCACAGATCTTATCCCAGACGCCACTTATTATGTGAGGATTACATCAGATCGCAATGTCAATGCTTTTAATCAAGATGCGGCAACAGTAAAAAGCATATTCCTGAATGCAGAACCAGCTGAACTTTCAGGTGAAAGCGTCGAGATATTAAATCACACGAGTTTTCTTGAACTTACTGATCAACCTTCATTTAAGCATAGTATTTCTCAAGTGCAATTTAGGTTTGAAGAGTTACCATTCGGTCAAGTTTTTACGTACAATCTTAGCCTAAATCCATCACTGACTTATCCCATTTCAGAGTTCACCCATCTACTTGGAAATACTAAATACGATGTAAGCGTAAGCTACCGGCTTGATAAGCTTGGTGTGGATATGCCACTTGGTCCTAAAAAAAGAATACAACTGCAGGGCATCTCATCAATTTCCAAATTCTTATTGTTTCCAAACCCGACTGAAACCAACCTCACAACATTAAGTCTTCGATTCAATAATATCGAAACTGGCGAAGGAGTCGTGAGCATCTTCGATCTTACAGGGCGAAAGATTTTCAGTCAGTCATCATCCATTCAATCTCACCTTTTGAATATATCAGGACTTCCTAGTCTTTCGCAAGGCACTTACTTGGTGGCATTTGAAACTATCAATGGAAGATCAAACCAAGAATTGCTCTTTGTTCATTAACTTGATACCGCGAAAAATGGATGTAAGCTCTCGCAACTTAGCCTACATTTGTTTGTTATCTAACAAAGAGTTCAAACTATGACAAGTGAACGTGATGACAGATTAATTCAGTTGAGACCCGAGATTTCGCTTGATGATTCCAATACCAGTGCTGACAAGCCGATAGGAACATTTCAAAACGATATTCTGAGACCTATTCTGAAATTCCAGAATAGCATTATCCTAGCTCAATTCAAGCAGTATCTATTAAAATTCAAGCCTGCATTTAATGCCTACAATAGTCAGGTACAAAAGAATTACATTCAAGATGTGCTGAAGAGCGATTCTCGCATCAAGAATTCACTCATCGCCTCGGTGATTAGTGTGATGACCTTGGACGAATACTTTTACTATTGTGAGAATAAAAATGAAATTAACAAGCGCATCGTCGTGCTTCTTACCAAGAGAATTCAAGATCAGCTCGAAATGCTTTTCTAAAGCTTGTCGAGGTTTTTCAAATAATAATCTGCCTGATTCAGTAGTTCTTCTCTCTTTTCAATACTCATCTTATTCAAAGTCGGATAGACAAATCCGAGTCGAGGATTTTTCTCCATTTTGTCTCGGTTTCGGTCGTAAAAATCCCAGTACAGAGAATTAAACGGGCAAGCGTTTTCTCCTGTTTTTTTCGATTTTGAGTAATGGCAATTTTTGCAATAATTACTCATCTTATCAATGTAATTCGCCGAGGAGACGTAAGGCTTGGTGCCCACGATCCCACCGTCGGCAAACTGACTCATGCCGCGGGTATTGGTTATCTCTACCCATTCTATGGCATCGATGTAGATTCCTAGATACCAATCATCTACCTCATCGGGATGGATTCCCGCCAAGAGGGCAAAGTTTCCAGTCACCATCAATCGTTGGATGTGGTGAGCGTAAGAGTAATCCAAAGATTGATTGATAGCTTGGCTCATGCAATTCATCTTCGTTTCGCCCGTCCAATACCATTCTGGCAGCTTCCGCTGATGGTCGAAGTAATTCATCTCGGCATAGTCGGGCATTTTAGCCCAGTAGACGCCACGCATGTATTCTCTCCACCCTAATATTTGGCGGATAAAACCTTCAACCGCCGCAATGGGGTAGCGCT
Organism: Cryomorphaceae bacterium; assembly: GCA_047633195.1. Taxonomy (GTDB): domain Bacteria; phylum Bacteroidota; class Bacteroidia; order Flavobacteriales_D; family Cryomorphaceae; genus JAKVAV01. The sequence goes on from JBLIEU010000015.1 coordinate 16,540, forward strand.
CTTTGTCCGTGTGCCAGGCCTCTTCTGCGCTCTGTATGACTTCTTTCGGGCTCAACACCTTGCTATTCATCAAAAAGCTAATACGCGAGTGGTAAACGGACCATTCATTTTGGCGCATAGCATCTTGGAAATCCCCGAAATTGGCAAGGCATTCATCGATGAAAAAGCGCAGCATATTTAGCCCTTCTTGGCGCGTAACAGGCCAAATAAAATTCCTAGGATTTATTCGCCCTATGGTTTTCACCCCCTCTTTTTTGAGCATCTCAGTGATTTCCTTCACCTCTTTTGAATAGGTTTTGGGTTCAATCACCTTTTGAGCTTCGGGAAGACTCTTGCGGTTTTGTTTGTCAAAATTCCATTGGCCATCCACGGGGTTTTCGCCATCCATCAGGATATCGTATTTCTTTCGCATGTTGCGGTAAAACGATTCCATCAAATAGGTCTTCTTTCCTTTGAAAAAAGTCCCCAAGTCCTCTCGTTGGCTCAAAAAGTGCTCGGTATCAGCTACTCGACAAGGTATCTCAAGTGAGTCTTTGAGAAGGTTTAAAGCTTCGTCTAATCTGTATTCATCGGGAAGTTGATAGGCCCATGCATCGCACTTTTCTTTCGCGATGTAATAGCGGATATTCTCCACAATAGAGCCCTGATTATCCTTATCGTCCAACCTCAGATAGGTGACTTTAAACCCCCTCTCTTCGAGCCAGGAGGCAAAATCACGCATGGCTAAAAAGAAAGCCACTACTTTCTGAATGTGGTGCTTAACGTAATCTGTTTCAGATCGCGCTTCACAGATCAAAACCACCACTCCATTAGGGTCATCATCCCACCAACTATGTTGACGGTTGAGTTGATCTCCCAGTACTAATCTTAACTCCTTATTTGCCATGAGGGAACAACAAGCGCCAAAAAGGAAGGTTTGTTTCTAGGATGCCTTTGGTATTTTCAACAAGTCGGCAGGGACTTTAGTCTTGACTCTGGCTTCGAGCATGTGCAGAATATTGTAGAGTCCGAAGTAGGTGCGGTTGATGTAAATACCGTGCTTAGAACCACGCGCTACATTGCTTTTCCTAAACTGCTTTTCGCCTGCAACCTGATCTCCCAAAGCGTATATGCCAGCAAAGTACTCTTTACTACTAAAGTCAAACTCTTCAACCCCAAACGGCTGACAAAGAAGAGAAACCATTTGCCCAAATACTCGGGTAAAGTACTCTGTATCTGCGGGTTTATCATCGGGAAGTAGAAACTCCATTTTGTGAAGCAGGGCATTGAATTCGAAAGGCTTTCGCGTAAGCTCGATATTCATAAATCGGAAATAGTCATTGTAGAAATCAAGTGGGATTTCTTTGACGCACCCAAAATCCAAGACAGCCAATTGACCTTCTGGTGTAACCAAAAAATTACCTGGGTGTGGATCGGCATGAACCATCTGAAGCTCGTGAATCTGGAAATTGTAAAAGTCCCAGAGTGCTTGAGCGATTTTATTTCGCTTTTCTTGCGAAGGGTTGGTTTCGATCCACTCGCTCAGGTGAACTCCTTCAATCCAATCCATCGTAATCACCCTTTCGGATGAGTATTCTGGGTAGTATTTTGAAAAGCGAATATCTAAGTCGCGGCACTTTTCTGTAAGCTCCATCGAGCGTCTGAGCTCTAAGCTGTAATCCGTTTCTTCCAAAAGCTTGTCTTCAACTTCTTGGAGGTATTTGTCTAAATCCTTGCCCTTCACATTCATCAAACGCATGGCAATGGGTTTGGCCAATTTCAAGTCACTCGTAACACTATTCGCTACACCAGGATACTGAACCTTAACGGCTAATTTCTTTCCGTTAAGCGTCGCTTGATGAACTTGGCCTATTGAAGCAGCATTGAGCGCCTTGGACGAAAAAGTGTCAAAGATCTCGTCGGGACTCGCATCAAAATATTTCTTAAAAGTCTTAACCACCAATGGATACGACAAGGGCGGAGCATTGTACTGCGCCATTTGAAACTTATCCGTGTAAGCCTTCGGTAGTATGTTTTGATCCATGGACATCATCTGGGCTACCTTGAGAGCACTCCCCTTCAATTGACTCAGTGATTCATAGACATCAGCGGCATTTGCTTCATCGAGAGAATCACGATTCATATCGGGATCTACCATCTTCTTGGCGTAATACTTCAGGTAATTACCACCCACCTTAGCTCCCGTTCCTACAAACTTTGCGGCACGCTGAACCTTAGAAACAGGAATTTTATGTTGCTCTTTCATGTTCCGTTTATTTTGTTTGCCAAAGGAACTTCACAAAGTCAATGGTTCGGTCTAACGTAGATTCTCTCAGTAATTCGAATGAAAGGTTAACTGCTTTTTCTATCGCAGCGTCAGTTTGCTCGAAGCCTGCACTTGTATCCTTCACCCAAAAATCAATAACGAAAACTAATTGCAACCAAAACGCCTGATTGTAGCGGTCTGAAATAAACGTACGCTCCTTGATCTCATCGCCATTGATTCCTTCTACAGTCACTCGCTTTGAAAACTTCAGGAAGTTCTCCTTGTATGTTTTAAGGGCTTCGGGAGTTTTCATCATTTCCTTCAAACCCGTCCATCGCATTGTGATGAAGCTTCGTTTTCCCTTTAATACTTCCAAGTGGGTGAAGTAAAAGGAAAGTAACTTCTCGCGCGCATTGAAAGACTCGTAGTTCGAATCTTCCGCTATCGCTTTCAACGTTTCGGCCATTAGTTCTTCCCAAATCCCTTTTTCAATGGATTCGAATGAGGTGAAATGTGAATAAAACTCTGCTTCACTTATTCCCAAATCATCAGCAAACTTGAAGATCGACGACGGTTGTTTTCCTTCCGTTAAAACATATTTCAAATAAGCATCTATGATCTGTTTTGGGGTCAATTTCGCTTTAGTAGTTCTTGCTTTTGTTGCCATTCTACACGATTCTTTGTTCCAATTTTAAAATAAACTTGAAGCACCTTTGGTTGAACTCTGAGGCTCGTTCAATATTGCAAACGTGACCGCATCGCTCTATCGTCTCCAGCAATACTTCGCCATACTTTTCTACATAATCTCTAGCTGGCTGGAGAAAAACGTGGTCTTGTTCTCCCATTACGATCAAACAAGGTGCTTCGATTCTCTTTGAAAAAAGTTCTTTCAACGTGCGGTTGAGTTTTTTCAATAAGCCAAACCACTTTTGTGCTTCCTTGTCCTTTAGCTTTTGTGCTTCACGAATGAATACTCGCCTAGAGGCGGAGTGATTATTTCGCGGAAGCAGGACCACTGCAAACAATTGGTATAGCAGCTGAAAAGGAAGGACAAATGAAAGTGCGCGTGCACCAAAAGCGAGCATATTAATTTTGCGGCTCATCTTAAAAATACCACCCGCTAGGACGACTGATCTTACTCGGGCAGGTGCTAATATCTCAATGTGTCTGATGACAATACTTCCCATCGAGACTCCGATGAAGTGCGCATCTTCTAGCGACAGACTGTCCATCACATCTACGACGTCATTTGCCACAAGGTCGAATCCAAATGCCTTATCAGACTCGAGATCCTTTGATTTTCCGTGATCGCGTAAATCAATAAGCAAGAGATTGAATTTTCCTTTGAAAAAATCGACTTGTTTTTGCCAAGTTCTCACGCTTCCGCCTGCGCCGTGCACAAAAACCATCCATGCCTCGTGCTCTTGAGTGTGGTGAATTTCGTAATGAAGAATGGAGTTCGGTTTAGACACTATCTCTTTGAGATTTTATTTCCTGAAATATTTCTCTGGCGGCTGCATTTAAATCTGTCTGCAGGAGATGTTCCTGCATGCTTTGTCGTTCGGCCTTGCACTCTTTTCCTCCACATTCTGAAGCTCGATGGCTTCATATTCCTTCTCATCAAAGAGATGACCACTTTTTCGGGTACCCCAAACTGGTCTTCAATGGTCTCGAAGGTAGTACGGTCTTCCCAAGCCATCTCGATTACTCGATCCAGCCCTCTTTCTCCCAATTTATCTTCAACTTTTTTTAAATTCATACCCGCTAAGTTACTGTCAATACTCCTGAGAATTTTCTCACCTTGTATTGTTCAAGTATTGTTATAACAATCAAAAGCATAAGCATGTTGTAACCAATATCATCGACTGGAATAGTGAGTATGCGAAGATTGAGATTTTCGGCATTGTTGTACCAAACTACTGGCTCTTCTGTAAATAGACCTGTTAGGGCTCCATTAACTATCAGGAACGGTATTTGAATGATAATAAAAGCTAAAAAGAATTGCCCGAGATAGTCACTTCTGTTGATCAGTAAATGCCAAATCAACAAAAGACAGAGCAGCGAAAAGGTGGTAAACGTATAAATCCTGTCGACGAAGAGCACCGATAGAACGAAGCTCATCAAAATAAGGGCGGCAGCAATCTTGTCTTGGGCTCGCTTCAAGAGTGAATTGGGCAAGAAGTAATTAAGTACTTCATAAATGAAGGCACAAGCGAATGGCACAACAATAAAGAAAAGCCACTCCTCGATGGGCAAGTTCGCTATTCGAATACCAGAGATGTACTGCTCATTAAAACCCCAAACTCCTTTGGCGGTAAACCAAACGTCCCACGGAACAAATAGAAGACACATCACTGCTATTCCTAAAAACACTCCAGGCCAAAATCTAACAAATTTTAAACGCCCATCGAAGCTTTTCGCTAATGGATAAGAAAGGGTGAGCAGGTCGAGTAAAAGATAGTAATAATGCTCCAATTGCCGTGGTATTGATAGTTCAGGAGGTCCGCATCGATCGCTTCGCGTCGCGAAAAAATTTAAGAGGCACTACCAACATACCAAAACATTCTCCCTCTTCTTTTTTCAAATGCTTGTGGTGCACTTTGTGTGCCTTGCGTATCGCCCTGAAATATACATTATCAGTTCGTTTGAACCAATCGAATCTACGATGAATGAAAACATCATGCACCAAAAAATAACATAGACCATAAAGCGCTATTCCTAAGCCTACGAAGAACTTCCAGTCATTTCCATCCATCATACCGAACATGATGAACAGCCATGAAGGAATAGCAAAAATGAGAAAGAACACATCGTTTTTCTCAAAAAAGCCAGGCTCGTGCTGATGGTGGTCTTGGTGAAAATACCAGCCCATACCGTGCATGACAAACTTATGTGCAAACCAAGCCATAAACTCCATAAAGAAGAATGTGGCAAATAAGATGAATAGCTTTAAAACCATTTAAATTCAGGTTATTTTAGCAACGCTTACAAAGTTTGGGCGATCGGAAACGTACCTATAGACAAAGTTATTAATAACCCTCTTCTTGTGATACAAGATCACTCCAGGCATCTGAAATGGGTCACCTGCAGGCTTTCCAATGAGGTTGCCTTTTACCACTCCAGCCATGAAAGCTCTCCACCAATTTTTGAAACCAAAAAGGGCTTTGAAGCTTACTTTATAAAGCCCGAAACGATTGTACAAATGTTGATTCACATCAGAGATGTGACTAAGGTCGCCTAGGTTGTAAAGCTTCAGCATATCAGCGGCCATCTCGCTTTTTACCATGTGAACAATAACGATCTTAACTCCTGAAGATTCAATATCATTTCTCACAGCAGCCAAATCCACCATAGTCTCACGGCAAAAGGTGCAGCCGAAGTGTCGCAAAAAGACCATCAATACCATCTGGTTAGCAGCTAGTTCATCTAATCTCTCTCCTCTATTCGTTACGCTATTCATATACTTTTTATATTAAGCACTAAATTAAACAAGACAATTATACGATTGTTTAATGCCCGTGAATAACGCAAAACTTATTAGATGGTTCATGATTTGGGCTTTGGCGATGATCGTTATTGTAGTCTTGACTTTACCAAATGAAAGGCCTGACAAGATTGATACCCTTGGATTTGAGACTACTGAGTCTGCCGAGCTTTACTTCAAAAACATGAGGTCATTTTATTACATTAATAATTCTGAAGCAAAAGGAATTCTGGACGTATACCGTTTGGAAAGCATCTTTATAGACACCTTGCCATCATTGCCTTTCGCGATGTACAACAACTGGCGGGCAAATGAAACCTTCATTCGACTAGACACTGCCTACCTAAATATGAAGGACTTTACAGCCATAGTGACTGATTCATCGGGAGTCAAATCCGATACCCTCCGCTTTCCTGAAATGTCGAACGAGTCTCAATACCTCTTTGCGCGCGACATTTACAAAGCTTTGGATGACAACGAGAAATTGGGTCTGGCAAAGGATAACGAAATTATTTGGCTCTCCGAAAGCATGAATCTTTCGATAAAGAGAACGCTTACTGATTATTTTAAATTACTCGGCAAACTCTGATTAGAGTCTGTCCACAAAGCCCATTATCATTCCTTCGGCTTAATCTTCGATCTGGGTTTCACTTGGTTTTTAAAACTTCATGCGTAGTGCTAATGAACTTTCTTGCTCGGACTATCGTGTGTATTGACAGACTCTAAAAAGTGTGTGTTGATAGAGTCTCGTTACCACTTATTGTTGACGAAAATCGGCTTTGCGAAAGCCGTGCCATGCAACCCATACCTACTTTTATCAGCGTCTGAAAGTTCCCAGGGTTTGTGAATGAACTCTGTTGGGAGTTCAAAAATTTCAGGTAGCCAGTGCTTAATGTAATCTCCTTTTCCGTCGTATCGATTGGCCTGGGTAAGCATGTTGAAGTATCTATCTTCCCGTGGGTCGTTGCCAACGCCAGCCACATACGCCCAATTCCCCCAGTTGCTCGTCACGTCGTAATCAATTAACTCTTGCTCGAAATAGGCTGCTCCATAGCGCCAATCCTGTTTCAGATCTTTTATCAAATAACTCGCTACGATCTGCCGGCCACGGTTGCTCATAAAACCCGTTTCGTTCAGTTCCTTCATATTTGCATCAACGAAGGGTATCCCTGTTTCTCCTTTCTTCCAGGCCTCTAGTTTTGTGGAGTCGATCTTCCAATCTACCTCCTCATCTCTGATTCCACCCGGGTAAAAAAGGTCGTTGCCAAACTTCATAGCGACATAGCGGAAGTAGTCTCTCCAAACCAATTCAAATACCATCCAGTAGGTAGATGAATTCTTCTTAATTGACTTCTCATAACGCTTCACTTCACTGTAAATCATGCGCGGAGATATGCACCCGTGCGCCAGCCATCCAGAGAACTTGGAGGAATAGTCTATCCCGAGTAGTCCATTGCGGGTGTTCTTGTAAGTGCTGAGATTTTCAGTTTCCCATAAATAGCTCTCTAGACGCTTCCGAGCTTCACGCTCACCGCCTTTATAGGCTATGGCTGCTTTTTCCGAAATCGGTTCTGAATCAAAGCCTAGGTCATTCAGGTTAGGAATGTTTCCAGCAGTCAATTCTTCTGGAAATTTAATTTTCTCGGGAATGGGTAGGATGGCTCTTACTTCGGCCTCCTTTTCGCATTTCTTTCTGAAATTGGAAAAGATGTCGGGTATCTCTTCCGTTTCGAATGGAATGTCATCTGGATGGTAAAGGCTGTGGCCGTGAAAAAACTTTATGTCAACCGTCTTTCCCAAACTGTGCTTTATGCTGTCTTCAACCAAGACTTCTTCCTGGGTTACTTCCTTCTGCGCAAAGAGCGCTGTTGCCTCGTGCTGCGCAGCTATTCGCGAGAGCACCTCATGAGGCTTTCCCATTTCGACCATTAAAGAGCTGCCCATTCCTTCGAGGGAGTTCTTTAAATCCTCCAGGCTCTCCAGAATGAATTGTATACGCCGAGAACCAAATTTTCTCGACCCGTATCTTTCACTTTGCAGATATGCTGAATCAAATATATAGACAGGAATCACCTCATCGCATTCTTGAGCTGCTCGCAGAAGTGCCTCGTTATCCGTAACTCTTAGATCATTCCTAAACCAAACTATTCCTCTCTTCACGTCTATTTGTTTTTTCGGCAGCGGTCGCTGCAGTATTTCACTTCTTCCCAATTCTTTTCCCACTTCTTTCGCCAAGTCATCGGCTTGCCGCATACGATGCAGGGCTTCTCGGGCAAGTATGATTTGTTTCCCTTATGCATTCCGCCTACCTGGGTTTGTGTGCTTTGCCAAGATCCGACCAGACTCTTTTCTGCTCACCTTGGTTTTCCGCATTCCATACAGTCGATCGGTGGCTTCCTTACGCGCCTTGTCCAAATCAACAATAGGACGTGGGTAGTTCCTTCCCGGAACAAAATCAAAAAGCTGCTGATCAATCGGTCCAAGCTCCCAAGGTTTGTGAATGGTATCCCCTGGAAGATTGGCCAACTCAGGAACCCATTTTTTAATGAAAGTCCCCTGAGGGTCGTGATCCATCGATTGCTTTACGGGGTTGTAAATTCTGATGGTATTGATCCCAGTCATTCCTGCTTGCATTTGAATCTGCGGGTAATGAATCCCTGGTTCAAAATCCAAAAATATCCTTGAGAGATGCATCGATACAGGCTTCCACGGTTGCCATAAGTGGTGCACAGCAAAGCTGGTAAGCATAGCCCTCATCCGAAAGTTGATGTAGCCCGTTTCTCGCAAGCAGCGCATGCAAGCATCTACCATTGGGTAGCCAGTTCTGCCCGTCATCCAGGAACCCAAGAGTCTTGCGTCCACGGGTTTTTCCAAAAGGTCATAGGCCTTGTTGAAGTTTTCGTACTCGATGCGCTCCTCCATTTCAAACTTTTGAATGAAATGGCAGTGCCAGCGCAGCCGAAGCATAGCCGAGTTAATTCCTGACTTTGATCCATAACCACTTTTCTTGGCCAAACTCATGGCTTGATAGACTTCTCGAACAGAGAAGAGGCCCCAACTCAAATATGGCGACATGCGGCTGCAACTCTTTCGCGAAAGCTCTGGTTTGGAGATTCCTTTCCCATAGTTCTTGGAGCGATCCAGACAAAAGCTCTGCAGGTAACGCATCCCTTTGTCTCTTTCGGCTGATTGTCTCAGCGGGTGTTTCGCTAGCCAGGACGCGTAGGGTAAGCCTTTATCGATCTGGGTTCTGTCCAATAGAAAACTCCCTTTTAAAATAGTCAAGTCGGGACTGGCCGTCCCAGATGACATGAAGCCATACCATTCCTTTTGCCAGGACTGACGGGTTTTGAGTCTTCTGACTACTCCGTTTTGTTGATACTCCTTCCAAACGATTCCCTGCTTCGCCATGAAACCAACGAGGGCCAAGTCTCGGGTGTAGGTGGTTTTCAATCCTGTTTCGGCATGAGAAAAGACCGTCTTGATTTCATAATCCAGACTTAATTGACCAAATATATCTTCTGCTTCGGCAAAAGCTATTCGGAGACCACCACCCACCTTTTCTATTTGACCAGACAAATCCATCAATGCCTCCCAAACAAAACTCCAATGCATATCGCTGTAATTCGAATGTCTCAGCAAGCTGGGCTCGAAGATGTAGAGGAAGAGTATGGGCTCTTTTGCATTTAATGCACAGACCAATGGCTCGTGATCTGTAAGTCTCAAATCACGTTTAAACCAAAGAATGTTTATTGGTTTTTTCATTCACGAATTGGAACAGCACCACCGAGCATGATGTTTTGACAAAAACAAAAAAGCCGCCTGCTTGGAGCAGGCGGCTTTCAATATTTAGACTAAGATTCGCTTATCTAACTACTTGTAGTTTGTGAGTAAGCTGGTCGTTTCCGATAGTCACATTCATTAGGTAAAAACCGTCAGCCATATCTTGGATGTCGATTACCTCACGGTTCAATCCTGTGCTTCTCTGGCCTAGGTCTACGCTTTTTACAACTTGACCGAGCATGTTTACGAAGTCGATTGAAATTCTCTCGCTAGTCACCATTTCCAACTCAACGTTCATCACGCTGTTAGCAGGGTTAGGGAATACTGAGAAAGACTCAACTGAACTGATTTCTTCAACACTCAATGTAGTTGGTACCAATACCACATCGATTACATGAACCACACCATTGATCCCAACAAGGTCGGTAACGATTACTGTGGCATCGTTTACCATTACAGTTCCATCTGTAATAGTGATAGTAACGTCTTCCCCAAACAATGTTGCTACGTCACCTGCTGTGATGTTAGCTGCAATATTGAATCCTTCGATTACGTGGTAAAGAAGTACTTCGGTAAGATCTCCAGAAGGATCAGCTAAAAGTGCGTTTAGTAAACCTTCAGGAAGATTATCAAATGCTTCATCTGTAGGCGCAAATAACGTCACATTGCCAGCGTCTCCGCTTAGCGCTGCGTCCAGACCTGCAGTGTTGATTGCTATTTCCAAAGTATTGTGGATATCACTATTCACTACGATGTCATAAACAGTCGTCATGTCTGTAGGAAGAAGAACCGCATCAATTACGTGAACTACTCCGTTGTCAGCCACTAAATCGGCTACGGTAACCAAGGCTCCGTTTACCAAAACATTACCTCCGTCAAGAGTTATAGTTACGTCTTCGCCATTCACAGTCGTTACGAATTGTCCGTCTGTAAGTTCGCCTGATAAAGCAGTGATCGGAGCAACGTGGTAAAGAAGGATATCAGCCAAAAGATTTGTAGGATCAGCCAAAAGTGCTTCTAATAGATCTGCATCTACTGCAGCAAAAGCAGCATCTGTAGGAGCAAAAACAGTGAATGTACCTTCGCCTGAAAGAACACCTGCTAATTCTGCCGCAATGATTGCCGCTTCTAAAGTATTGTGATCACCGCTATTCGAAATAATGGTAAACACGGTATTATCAGAAGTACAAGAGAGTGTTGGAAAGCCATTGTCAGTTCCCTGGTTCGTCGAACTATCGTCGCACTCACCCACTTCTTGAATTCCAATGATATACGTTCCATCAGCTGGAGCAGTCCAAGTAATCTCACAATCTTGAGCGATTGCAACCAAATTACCCTCAGCATCCACTATAGTTAATTCAGCATCCCAAGAACCTGCTCCAGGACCTTCACAGATCGAGAACGTGTATTCTTGGCCTGCCACGAAGTTATCTACCGTGTAAGATTCACTTGCCCATGCTTCAAATACGGTGATTTGATTAGTAGGACATACACCAAAAGCAGAAACAGGAGCGCCACCGAATGTGTCATTAAAATTGGTGTAAGGTCCTGCTGCAAGGTCAGTACAAACAGCACCTGCAGGAACCAATACAGCATCAATTACGTGAACAACCCCATTGATACCGATCAAATTAGCGACTGTTACTTGCGCATCGTTGACAAATACATCCTCGCCTACGATTGAAACAATAACGTCTTGACCATTCACAGTGGTAATAAGTTGACCGTCGGATAGATCAGCAGCAAGCTCGATAGAACCAGCAACATGGTAAAGAAGAATGTCTGCTAAAGCTCCCGTTGGGTCATCCAATAGAATGCCAAGAAGACCTTCTGGCAAAGCTGCAAAAGCATCATCAGTTGGTGCGAACAAGGTAAAAGTTCCAGGACCACCAAGTGTGCCAGCCAATTCAGAAGCAATAACTGCTGCCTCAAGCGTGTTGTGTACATCGCTGTTCACAACAATATCTAAAATCGTAGTCGCTCCAGCAGGAACAAGTACAGCATCGATAACGTGCACTACCCCATTGATAGCAGGAATATCTGCAACTGTAACTTGAGCTCCGTTAATAAAGACACCTCCAACGAGATCAACTACTACATCTTCTCCGAATAGAGTGGTGATAGATTGATCTTGTGTAAGTGTACTCGATGGAGCAATAGATCCAACTACATGATAAAGCAATACCTCAGCAAGAGTTCCGGTAGGATCTGTTAGAAGAGCATTCACCAAATTTTCTGGCAATGCTGCGAAGGCATCATCGGTAGGCGCGAAAACAGTCAGAGCTTCTCCATCCTGAAGGGCACCATCCAATTCAGCTGCATTAATCGCCACTTCAAGTGTGTTGTGAACATCGCTCTCTACAATAATGTCATAAACAGTTGGTGCGTTCGAAGGAATTAAGACTGCATCGATAATATGTATAACTCCGTTTGAGGCATTAACATCAGGGTCAGTTACAGTTGCCATGTTGATCATTATCGTGGTACCGTCAATTGTAACTGTTGTGGATTGTCCTGATAGTAAGGTTGTTAAAGCCTGCCCATCCGAAAGTGAACCAGAATTAAGATTACCAGGAGAAGTATGATAGAGCAAAACTTCCCTTAAAAGACCTGTAGGATCCGTAAGTAGAAGATCAATCAGGTTTTCTGGTAGAGCTGCAAATGCCGCATCCGTAGGCGCAAATATTGTTAAAGGGCCAGGGCCTTGAAAAGCTCCAGCCAATTCGGCTGCATCAATAGCTGCTTCCAAAGTATTGTGATCAGGACTATTCTGGATCAATGTGTACATCGTCTGAGCCTGAGCTGAAACGCACAGCAAAACAGCCGCTAAAATGGAAAGTAAAATCTTTTTCATGGGATTAAGTTTAGGTATAAAATTAAGGATCGTGACAAATTTAACTTTCACGTCGAGATTCATCAAAAAAATCAACAGAAGTGTTTAATTATTGTTGACTCCTAAGGATGTAATATTCAACAAGAAATGGGGTTTCGAGTAAAGCTTACTGAATGAAAACCACCCTACAATTGATACTAAATAATTATATGTAACTGACTTTCTGTTATTTAATACCTTTTAGGCATCCGTTAGGAACGTAAAAAACTTGGAATCAAAAAGCTTCCTTGTATCCGTCATAGCGCCAACTTTTTTCAAAATATTTTTTTTTTGAAAAACGGGACTAATGCTCATTGCAGCAATTTTCACTTCTCCAAAACCCATTTATATGACTCAAATCAACTCGCGGTCTGGCTCAGCGCTTTTTTATAAGTGTCAATGGCGCGATTTCTTGCCATCTTATGTTCAACAACAGGCTTGTATGTTAATTCCTGAAATTCTGGAACCCACTTTTTGATGTACTTCATTTCAGGATCAAACTTTTTGGTTTGCAACTCAGGATTAAAAACGCGAAAATAAGGAGCGGCATCGCAACCACTTCCGGAAGCCCATTGCCAGCCACCCACATTGGATGCCAACTCAAAATCAAGCAACTTCTTGGCAAAATAAGCCTCACCCCAGCGCCAGTCTACTAGCAGATGTTTGGTAAGAAAAGAAGCCGTAATCATGCGAACTCGATTGTGCATAAAACCCGTTTTATTGAGCTCGCGCATCCCTGCATCAACGATCGGGTAACCTGTATTTCCTTGGCACCAAGCTTCGAATTCAGCTTCATTATTTCTCCAAGGAATCTTGTCGTAGGCTGGGCGAAAACTATCTTTTGCTGAGTGTGGGAAATGCGAAATGATCATTTGGTAAAAATCTCGCCAGATGAGTTCCTTCAACCAAACTTCATTGTGCTTTTGAGCTACAGCGACCAATTGACGGATACTTACTGTTCCAAACCTCAAATGAATGCTGAGGCGACTGGTGCCCTTGATTGAAGGTATATCGCGTCGTTCATCGTACTTATCTACTACACCTATTTGAATTTCCCGAGAGGGATAGTCGAAATCAAATGATTCAAAACCCATCTCCTCAAGGGTGGGCGTCGTTTTGGCATTGAATTGGTAAAATGAATCAAAGTACTTCTGATTTTCAAAGGGCTGGAATTCATCAGAATCAAAAGCAGCCAACCATCTTTTGCTGTAAGGGGTAAAAACCACGTAAGGACTTCCATCGTCTTTGGTCACTTCAGATTTCTCAAAAATGACATGATCCTTGAAGCTATTAAACTCTGCTCCATTCTGACGGAGGAGATCTGCTACCTCCTTATCTCTTTCCCCAGCGTATGGCTCGTAGTCTTTATTGGCGTATACCGCCTTAATTTTATATTCACTAAATAGGTCTTTCCAGATCTCCATTGGAACACCGTGCTTGACGGCAATGTCTGAACCAAAGCCTTTGAGTTCTTCCTTGATCCGCGCTATTTCTTGGTGGATAAACTGAACGCGAGCGTCCTTTTTATCTTCGAGCTTATCCAGAATCTCGCGGTCAAAAATGAATAAGGGGAGGACTTTTTTTTCATTCTTCAGGGCATGAAATAAAGAGGCATTATCCTCTAATCTGAAGTCTCTTCGAAACCAAAATATAACAACTTCTTCTCTACTCATTCAGTTAACAAGGTAATGTCTTGATCTGTTTTGGCATAGGAAAGGCGGCTTCCTTTGGCTGCGGCGTGATAACTATCCATTCCTGATATGGCAGCAACACCTGCTTCGACTAGATCGTAAAAACCGTCCTTGTGGAGGTGTTCCGAATTTAGTGTTACTTCTTTCACCTCGCCAATGATCAACCTAATCTGATTGAGTTGTATTAGCTCATCCGATCGAAGCAAGCATGTCAAAGAAATGGGACTTTCTTTCACGCAAGGCACTCCAAATTCATTCACATCTGGAGTGAACTCGGTTTTATCAAACTCGGATTCTTCCTTGGGGTACTTGGCGGAAGTTTTGTGACCATCTTCCAGCATAGAGATGGGAAGGGCATTTATAGTATAGAACCGCTTTGCAATAATATTATCGTAGGTATGTCGGTCGACAGTTATTGGACGCATGACCAGACCAATAAGTGGTGGATTGGCTCCGATGTGAATGACGGATGAAAAAATTGCCAAGTTCGTTTGCCCTTCTCCGTTTACAGTTCCAATAAGATTGGCACTCTTAAATCCTGAAATACTGTTAATAAAATTTGCCCGAAAGCGGTTTTCCATTTCAGCAATATCCTCAGAAGAAAAGGTGCTCATATATTTTGAATAGTGCCCATTCCTCCATCAACACCTAGGATTTGTCCGGTGATCCAGGATGCCTTATTCCCCAATAGAAATAAGGCAGCTTCAGCAGCATCTTCAGGTCGACCGTAGCGATGTAAAGGATGGCGAGCATTGCTTGACTCTTGCTTTTTCTCGTTGTTCAATAACGCTTCCGCCAATGGTGTGTCCGTGAGGGACAGAGCAACTGCATTTACGCGAATGTCTGGCGCAAGCTCTGCACTAAGCGATTTTGTCAATCCTTCCACGGCGCCTTTTGCTGCTGAAATCGAAGCGTGAAAATTCAGTCCTCTCTCCGCTGCCACTGAGCTAAACATTACGATAGAGGCTGATAAAGAATTTTTTAAAGGCTTCAATGAGGCTTGTATGGCATTCACTGCGCCAATTACATTTACAGAATAATCGTAAAGGAAATCATCATTCTTCAACCTTTTAAATGGTCTTAGATTTATAGTACCTCCGCAATAAACCACCCCGTCGAGGGTTTCGGGTAAGAACGACCAATCTGCCTCTGGACTAGTCGCATCAATGTCTGCGACCGTTTGATTTGCACTCGATTGTATTCTGGAGGACGCACTTCTGGAGGCAATGAACACATGGTGACCTTCCTCAACTAATCTTTCAGAAATCTTTAAGCCAATTCCAGTGCTTCCGCCTACCACTAAATAATTCATTGTCCTTCGCTTTTCAGTTTATCAATTTCTTTCAATACCTCTTCTGCTTCTGCCCTGACCTTATCGGATTGTGCGCGGTTTGAATGAGACAATTGGTGGGACTTTTCCAGTAACTGCTTGTGCTGCGCATAAAGCTTTTCTACAGGGGTTTTTTTCTTGAAGATTCCAAACATATTAATCGAGATAGGTTAAAAATTCACTTCTTACATTGTCATTCAGGAAGGATCCGTGAAAGCTAGTAGTTACCGTGCTGCTGGCATCATCTTGAACACCTCGAAGAGATACACACATGTGGCGCGCATCAATCATTACCGCGACATCATCTGTTTCAAGGATGCCCTTCAACTCCTCCGCGATTTGTACCGTCAGTCGCTCTTGTACTTGCGGCCTTCTGGCAAAGTATTGAACCACTCGATTTATCTTTGAAAGACCAATGACATTGCCGTTTGACTTATAAGCCACATGGGCTCTACCAACAATAGGCACAAAATGATGCTCGCAAAAAGACTTAACAGTAATATCTTTCTCAACCAGCATCTCTTTGTAGAGATACTTGTTCTCAAAGAGCGCAACTTTGGGCTTGTTCTTTGGGTCTAAACCACTAAATACCTCTTCTACATACATCTTTGCCACTCGAGCAGGCGTACCTTTCAGGCTATCGTCAGTTAGATCTAATCCAAGAGTTTCCATTATTTGCTCGAAGTGTTGAGCTATTTTTTCTTTCTTCTCTTTATTCGTTAAAATAAAGGCATCAGATTTCATCGGTGTCTCTAGCGATGTCATCACGTGTTCATCTCCCATCATCTCATTCAAATCGATAAGATCATCCTTCGCATTCAACGAAATTCCGTTCAGTTTCATATAAGGTTATTTTCAGTTCAAGTTTTTTATCCAGGTCTTCTCGTAGGATATTCCAAATTACCCCAGAAATGTTCTCTGCGGTAGGATTTAAATTTTTAAATTCTTCCGTTTGAAGATTGAGGTTTTTGTGGTCAAAACGGTTTTCAATTTTTTCTTTGATCAGATCTTTCAGGACTTTCACATCCATCACGTAACCCGTTTCAGGATCAATCTCTCCTCTTACACTTACGATTAAATCATAATTGTGTCCATGATAATGCTCGTTGTTGCACTTGCCAAAAACCTCTTTGTTTTTTTCTGCGCTCCATTCGGGCTGATGCAATCTATGCGCCGCATTAAAGTGGGCCTTTCTAGACACGGTAATTTTCACAAGAATCGGGTTTTAATTGATTTGATCAATTTAACAAGCGCAGCTAGCTATTGTTGCTAACATCTTTTAAAGAACTGTAATACTCGGATATACGCTCAAAAAGGAACTTAAACCAAGGTGTGAATAACTCAGGGTTTTGCCTAATTTCTTCTCTTATTTCTAGAACAGATGAGTATCGATAGGCTTTTACCTCTTCGGGATTCGGAGACAGGTCACCTTCGTATACTCCGTAGAAAACCTCATCGTATTCGTATTCAACTAATCCATTGTCCAACTGTGCTCTGTAGGTAAAGTCAAAGGCTTTCTTCACATCTGTGAAGAAACCCATCTCTTGCAGCATCTTTCGATTAAGGGCCAAGGATTGGTCTTCATTCGGTCTGGGATGCGAGCAAACTGCATTGGTCCACATTCCGCCACAATGGTATTTCCCGTCTGCTCGCTGATGCAAGAGCATTTCATCTCTTAAATTGAAAATGAAAATAGAAAAGGCACGATGGAGTAATCCTTTCCGATGAGCTTCCATTTTTTCCATGGTACCCAATTGTTTGTTATCCGAATCAACCAGAATAACGTGCTCAACCATCAGAGTAGGTTGAAACTGTGTCGAACATAACTGCTGAAAAACAAGGCAAACTTCCGTTTGTCACTAATTCTGACTCTTGTGGACAGAATGTCTTCGGTAGATTTATTTCTTATCTTCTTAAAGAGCTTGTAGTAATACACATAAGCTACAAATACACCGAATCGGGCATCCTTTGGAAGCATCTTAATCCCTTCATAACCCATCGCGAAGTCCGCGTCAATATCCTCTTCAATAGCTTTGCGCTCTTCTTCTCCAAATTCTTGCAAGTCCACTCCTGGAAAATATGTTCTACCCAACGCTTTGTAGTCGGCATGAAGATCTCTGAGGAAATTAATTTTCTGAAAAGCAGATCCCAACTTCATTGCAAATGGTTTGAGTTCGGCATACCGTTTCTCATCACCACGCAAGAAAACACTAAGGCACATTAATCCCACGACCTCAGCGGAACCAAGAATGTAATCGTCGTATTCTTCCTTGCTGTATGAATCTTTATAAAGATCCATTTCCATGCTTTTGAGGAATGTTTCAATGCAGTCGTGGTCTACTTTGTACTCGTTCACCACGTGCTGAAAACTGTTGAGTATGGGATTTAGGCTTATGCCCTCTTCTATTGCTCTATATGTTTCTGTTTTAAATCTGTCGAGAAGATCCTTCTTGTCAAACCCGTGAAAACTGTCAACGATCTCATCAGCAAATCTAACGAAGCCATAAATCGAATAAATAGGATCCCGAAGATCAGCTGCCAAGAATCTTATTCCCAGTGAAAATGAAGTGCTATAGGCCTTAGTGGTAAGCCGACTGCACTTTATGGACACATCATCAAAGAGTTGCTTCATGGTTCTGTCTAACTAGCTTTCATAACCTCTTTCGCCACTACGGCTCCTGAAATAAGTGAGGGAGGAACCCCAGGACCAGGCACAGTCAACTGGCCCGTGTAATAGAGATTCTTTACTTGCTTATTTTTCAATGATGGTTTGAGCACTGCTGTTTGATTTAACGTATTTGCAAGACCGTAAGCATTGCCTTTGAACGAATTGTAATCTTGAATGAAATCGCTGCAAGCAAAGTCGCGTCTGAAAATAACATGATCCCGTATGTTTTGTTCGAAAGTCTCCTCCATCCGCTTCATTACCATCTCGAAATACCGGTCTTTAATTTTTTGATCATCCATTAATCCAGGAGCTGTAGGAATCAAGATAAATATATTTTCACAACCTTCGGGCGCCACTGTTTTGTCTGTTACTGAAGTAGCTGATACATAAAAAAGTGGCTCTTCTGGCCATTCTGGATTGTCATAAATCTGCTCGGCATGCTTTTGAAAATCGGTGTCGAAAAACAAGTTGTGGTGCAAAATGCCATCAATTCTTTTGTTCAAGCCCACATAGTAGAGAATGCTCGACGGAGCCATCGTTCGTTTCTCCCAATATGTATCGGAATAATTCCTAGCCTTTTCCGCAAGCATTTTAGTCTCAGTGTGGTGGTAGTCTGCTCCTGAAACAACGAAGTCAGATTTGTGTTCCGCTCCGTTTTCGAGTTTTATACCCGTCGCTTTTCCGTTCTCGATGAGAATCTCACTAACATTTTCCGAAGTATGGAATTTGACTCCTTTCTCCTCAGCCAATGAAACCATTGCTTCAACTATCTTGTGCATACCGCCCATAGGGTACCAAGTCCCTAAAACGATATCTGCGTAATTCATTAGGCTATATAGCGCAGGTGTCTTTGAGGCTTTTGCCCCTAAAAATAGCACGGGAAATTCAAGTAATTCTATCAAGAAAGGATTCTTGAAATACTTTCTTACGTGTGATGAGAGTGAGTTGAGCAATTGCAATCGAACAGCTCCTTTTATGACGCGCATATCCAGAAACTCCAATAAACTCTGTCCTGGCTTGTAAACAAGGTCGTTTATCCCAACCTCATATTTATAAGCAGCTTCTTCAAGAAATTTCTTGAGGTTTTTGCTGCTTCCAGGCTCGTATTTCTCAAACAGCTCATACATCCCTTCCATGGATGCGGGCAAATCCATTTTATGGTCTTTGGCAAAATAGACTCTGTATGACGGATCCAATCTGATCAAGTCATAATAATCTTCTACCGTCTTTCCGAATTTTGCAAAATACTGCTCGAACACGTCAGGCATCCAGTACCAGCTAGGACCCATATCGAAGGTAAAGCCGTCTTTTTCAAATTTTCTTGCTCTTCCGCCTAAAGAATCATTTTTCTCGAAAACATCCACATCATAACCCTCGTGGGCCAAATGTGTAGCAACAGAAAGTCCGGCAAAGCCGGACCCTATGACATTAACTTTATGTTTCATTTAAATCAACGGTAATCAGGTAAAGCAAGCATTAATTTCTTGCGAGCAAGAAATATACGGCTTTTTATCGTTCCAATTGGTAGATTCAAGTCCTCTGCTATCTCTTTGTATTTGAAGCCCTGATTGTACATCTGAAAAGGCACTCTGTATTCATCGTCCAATCTATCTACTTCCATCTTTATTTGGTCGTGAGACATGACGCTCTCTGGGTTTGTGTCTCCCTTCGTGGTAGCAGCTGTATTGATATAGTACTGCTCATCTGTTTTATCAATAATGGTGTTGGCTCTTACGGCCTTACGGTAGTTATTGATAAACGTATTTCTCATGATCGTGTACAACCACGCCTTGAGATTTGTTCGAGCCTGAAATTTATCTCTATAAGTTAAAGCCTTTAGATAAGTATCTTGAAGAAGATCATTTGCAGCTTCATCGTCATTCGTAAATCCATAGGCAAATGATTTAAGTGACTTTTTGTATGTGATAAGGAGCTTATCGAAATCATAATTTTCCATTGCGTTAGGTATTTAAGATTGTTTGTTCAACAAATATAGTGAATAGTTAAACAAAACAAAATCTGAGGCACTGTTAAACTCTCCTAACGAATCAGATTAGCGATGATCGTTTATATTAAATTACTGTTTGTCAGCATTTTAATATCTTGCATTCTTGTTTAAGAATACACGAATAAGGCAAAACGATCATTCGGGGGTTTCGAGAAAAGTCTTGAATTCGTCCAAAGACTGATTAAAAACGAGGTATTTGTTTTTCATAATCTCACCGTCGTCTTCAAGCCTATTGGTGAGAATGAGCTTCTTAGAAGGAAAAGTATCAAGCATTTTTTGAATAAGTGCATTCACACTTTTTGGATCTCCCATGCTCATTGTCGCAGTAACTATGTAATCAGCAGGATTCTGGTCATTCACTTTTACTACGTCAGCAATTGGAACGGATTGACCTAGGTAAACGACTTTGTGACCAGATTTCAGAATTAGGTAATTGTAAAATAGCAAACCCAATTCATGCAGTTCTCCTTCTGGAAGGAAAAGAAGAAACCTGCTCGCATTTTCCTTTTCCACAACTCCCTCCCCATCAATTGCTACGATAAGTTTTTGTCTAATGAGATTGCTTATGAAATGCTCTTGTCCTGGATTAATGGCTCCAGCTTGCCACAATACCCCTACTTTTTTGAAAAATGGGTAGACTATGTTTAAGAGTGTTTGCTCAAACCCAAGTCGAAGCGTGCAGTTTGCAAGTATTTTTTCAAATCTCGACTCGTCTACCTCCACCATTGCAATCACCAAACTCTCAATTTGGATATTCTCCTCAACCTCTTCGGTAGAAATCTCAATAACTTTTTGGTGCAGTTCCTCGGCAGAAAGGCCTACAATTTTGGAGATTTTGATTCCGTAATTGTTCAGAATCGAAATATTGAGAACTTTCTTTAGTTCTTCATTCGTATAGTAACGAATGTTAGTTTCGGTGCGTTTTGGTTCAATTATACCATACCGCTTTTCCCAAATACGAAGGGTGTGGGCCTTTATACCGGTAATTCGTTCAATATCTTTTATAGAATAATTTCCCATCAAAATTCAGTGAGCAAGCGAGACTGTAGTTTTAACGTTGAGTTTTGGAATATTGTTTTGTCCATGGGTTTCCAAAAACGCGCAATACTACAAAAGGCCGTGAACATAATCTGTTTTTTCAGTCATTATAAAGTCTATCATCACTAATTTTGAGTGTGGATTTAACAGAAAAAATCAAATTACTTCCTCGTAAGCCCGGCGTTTACCAATTCAAAAATTCCGAGGGGGTTATAATTTACGTGGGGAAAGCCAAGAGCCTGAGAAATCGAGTGAATTCCTATTTCTTAAAAAATGGAGGACACTCAGGCAAGACTCGCGTCATGATTAAGAGGATTGTCGACTTTTCCTTCATAGTGGTCGAATCTGAACTAGATGCGCTCCTTCTGGAAAACAACCTCATCAAGAAGTACAACCCACGTTACAACGTTGCCCTAAAGGATGACAAAACTTTCCCGTGGCTATGCATCAAGAACGAGCGGTTTCCCAGTATTTTTCCCACCAGAACCAAGGTTAAGGATGGCTCTGAATATTTCGGGCCATACGCTTCTGTAAAAACCATGAAGACGCTCTTGGCGCTAATCAGAAGAATTTACAAAATCAGAACGTGTAAATATGATCTCAGTCAATCAAATATTGAAAAGGGAAAATTCAAGGTTTGCCTAGAATATCATATTGGTAACTGTCTCGGACCTTGCGAAGGGAAGCAGACCGAAGATGACTACATGACCCAGATTAAGGACATTCGAGAGATCATCAAAGGGAATGTTTCAGGAGTGATTGCTCATTTGGAATCACAGATGAAATTCTACTCCGAAAAGCTCGAATTCGAATTGGCGCATGATATAAAAGACAAGATAGACCAACTCAACTCGTATAAAAGTAAAAGCACCATTGTGAATCCTGCAGTGGGAAATGTCGATGTGTTCGGTTTGGTAACTGACATGCACAACGCCTATGTTAATTTTATGAAGGTGGTGGATGGCTCAATCATTCAAAGCCACACCTTAACCTTCAAAAAACGACTTGATGAAAGCGATGAGGAGCTAATCACTCAAGGTATCGCAGAGATAAAAGCTGAGTACGACTTGCTGTTCAAAGACATCATAGTAGGCGTGAAGCCCGATGTTGACATTGAAGAACACCGGTTCACGGTTCCTCAACGTGGCGACAAAAAGAAGCTTCTGGAGCTATCGGAGCGCAATGCGAAATACTACATGATGGATCGGCACAAACAAACCAAGTTTGCCGATCCCGTAAAGAATACAGAGCGCATCATGGAGCAAATGAAAAAAGATTTGCGACTCCAAGAAGCCCCAACACATCTCGAATGTTTCGATAATTCAAACTTTCAAGGAACCAATGCTGTAGCCGCTTGTGTAGTTTTTCGAAATGGAAAGCCAAGCAAAAAGGAATACCGAAATTTTAACATCAAAACAGTAGAAGGCCCCGATGACTTTGCCAGCATGAAAGAGGTGGTTTATCGCAGATATAAAAGGCTCCTTAACGAAGGTGAAGCTCTTCCGCAATTAATTATTGTCGATGGTGGGAAGGGTCAGCTCAGTTCTGCGTTAGAGAGTTTGGATGAATTGGGAATTAGAGGGAAAGTGGCCATAGTGGGAATTGCCAAGAGACTTGAGGAAGTATTTTATCCCGGTGACACCGCCCCGCTTTATATTGATAAAGCAAGTGAAACGCTCAAAGTGCTTCAACACGCACGTAACGAAGCACACCGATTTGGGATAACCCATCACAGAAATAAAAGAAGTAATTCCGCTATTCAAACTGAACTTACCTCCATTCCTGGTATTGGCGAAGCCACTGCTCAACAACTATTGAAGCAATTTACTTCAGTAAAAAGAATCAAAGAGATGTCACTGGAGGATATTTCCAATGAAATAGGGCCCTCAAAGGCAAAGGCGTTAAGGACTTGGTTTGACGCTTAACGTGCGAGTCGGTCGGCTAAAATTCTAATCTCTACAACTGGAGAGATTTTCTGGTAGATAATATTGTAAACTGCCTCCGCAATCGGCATATCCACTTCCATTTTTCGATTCAGATCGTAGACACTTTGGGTGGCGTAATAGCCTTCTGCTACCATGTCCATTTCCAGATGGGCAGTTTTAACGGAATATCCCTTGCCAAGCATATAACCGAATGAACGATTTCGCGAAAACTTGGAATAGCCCGTAACCAATAAATCCCCCAAGTAAGCGGGCTCTTTTACATCACGGTGAAAGGGATTGATCGCGTCGAGAAAGCGCTCCATCTCCATAATGGCTGCCGACATCAAGATAGCCTGAAAATTATCTCCATAGCCAAGTCCTCCGCATACTCCCGAGGCAATGGCATAAATATTTTTGAGAACTGCGGCAATTTCAGCTCCGAAAAGATCTTCGCTTATGCTTGTTTTCATAAACCGAGCTGAAAGCATTTCGGCCATCATTTTAGCGTTGCCTTCGTCCATGCAGGCTAAAGTGAGGTAAGACAGTCGCTCCATGGCTACCTCTTCTGCGTGACAGGGCCCACAAATTACTCCGATATTATCGTAAGGAAGCCCAAACTCTTTGTTGAAGTAGCGCGCAGGAATAGATTGTGCTTCGGGAATGATCCCCTTGATAGCCGAAAAAACAACCTTTCCGCTAAAATCGGAAGCGATTAATTCCTTCAAAGAATCGTGCACAAAAGCAGAAGGAATGGCTACGATTAAGACATCTGATCTTTTAACGATCTCTTTGACATCTGTAGATAAATGAAGTTTATCCGTGTCGAACTGAACAGCCCTAAGGTAGTTCGGATTGTGATTGAACTTCCTGATGTGATTAACAGCATCCTGATTTCTCATCCACCAATTGAGGTGGCTGTTTTTTTCGGAAAGCACTTTTGCAAGGGCTGTAGCCCATGAACCTCCTCCGATTACTCCAATACGTTTCTCGTTTGCCATTTTTTTCGCGATCGTTAAAGATAGGAATGTTCTTAGATTCGAATTTTTAAATGAACCTGCATATGAGCATCCATAAATTACTGGTTTTTTCAACCTTATTATTGTTCATCATTGCCTCGTGTGGCGAGCACAATGAGCAACCCAAAAAGCAAAGCGTTTTTGACGACGCGACGATTGTGGCTATCTACGATTTGGCTCATCGAGGTGATACGACATCTCTCTATCAATATGCACTATCGGAGACCGCTGCCTACCGCATGGCGTATGCCCGACTTATGGGGTCCGTTCTTCCCGAAAAGGCTCCCAAAGAACTGGAAGATTTACTAATGGACCCTATCCCTTATGTACGGATCTACGCTGCTTTCGCTGTGGGTCAGATTGGCAACGAAAAATCCCTTCCCGCCTTGGAAAAGGCTTTCAAGAAAGCCACCATTCCAGAAATTAAGGCAGAATTCTTAGAAGCCATTGGCAAATGTGCCGATGCCAATGCTATGGGTTTTTTGGTGACGCAAAATCCAAATACAGCGATTGAAGAATCAGGAAAAATCTGGGGGATTTATCGAGGAACGCTCAAAGGCCAATTAAAAGAGGAACACTTGGAAATAGTCGTTGCTCACCTGAACTCCCAAGAGGATGAAACCCGACTGGCTGCGGCCAATATTCTCTCCAGACAAAAAGATTTTGACCTTTCTGCTTTCGCCGAAGCAATCTACAATAAGACCTTAGAAGAGAAGATTCCTGAAGTAAAAGCAACCCTAGGTTTCGCTTTGGCAAAGACCGAATTTGCGGAGAAATTTGCGCTGGGCGTCCTAAAATCTGACGACAGCCCGATTCTCAGAACAGCTGGTCTCTTAACGCTGCCCAATCCTCAAGAACATCTAACTCTATTGGAGGATGCCCTGATCAGCGAATCACCTTGGATAGCTATGACTGCGGCGAGAAAACTAACTGAAATTGACTCATTTATCCCATCTGTTTCTACCATCGGCGCAGCTCGAACAAGCACCATTCCAGAGGTGTGTTCTATCGTAGCGCTTGCTTTGCTAAAAACGGATGCAAAAAAGGGAAAGGAGTTTTATAATGAGGCTTGGCAGAGACTGGGAAACCCCGTAAAGCGATCAGCCTTACTTGGAATATGGGCTGAATTCCCAGAAGGGCTAGACACATTAGAAACGTATCTGTTTGAAGATGGGCCTTTAGGAACGTCAGCCACAACTGCCTATTTAGCCGGGCTGGAGATCTACCCAGAATGGAATGAAAACTTTGTAGGTTTTGCAGATCGAGCCTTCAGCGAGGGCCATCTTTCGCAGAGCTATCTCTTCGCTGAGGCATTGAGAACACCCAGCAGAAAAAAGATGATTTCATCAGAAATACTACTAGATGCATTGGAAAAATTGAGCCAGCCTGAATTAGTGGAAGGCTATCAAGCTATTGCTACCACATTGAAAGAAAACTACGGAATTGAAAAGCCTCCACTTTCGATCGAGCACCCACCAATAGATTGGGAAATGGTCAGATCTCTTGGTCAAAAACCAAGGCTTTCTCTCTACGTCAAAGGAGTGGAATACCAAATCAGTCTAGTGCCAGAAGATGCACCTTCGAGTGTTTCTCATATCGCCAATTTGGCAAAAGCAGGCTTTTACGACGGCACCTTTTTTCATAGAATCGTTCCAGGTTTTGTAAGCCAAGGCGGCGGCCCTAGAGGTGATGGCTATGGCAGCGACTATCGCATTCTTCGATCAGAATTTTCTCCACTTAAATACGGAACAGGAGTGGTTGGCTTGGCCTCAGCTGGCAAGGACACTGAAAGCTGCCAATTCTTTTTTACTCATCTTCCTACGCCGCATTTGGATGGTCGCTACACCATTATTGGGGCTAGTCAAAACGACATTTCAGACATAGAAACAGGAGCAAGAATCGATTCAATGAGGATTAAGCTCGTCAACTTTGAAATGTAACCCCGAGAGTTGATTCCCCGTTATAGAGCCACCCCTTATCTATCTAACGATTAAAGATAGATTTATGAATATTTCTGAACTTACTGAGCTCTCCTCCTCTGAACTGCGTGTTGTAAGCAAAAAGAATCTTTGCTTTTTCGCATTTATGACCGCTCTTGACTTAGCCCTGTTTTACTACAGCTTATTTATGGATCAATGGCTTACCATGTTTTTATCACTGGGTTTTTTCATTGCCTGTTTGGCGCTACACGACAACTATCAGTTTACGCGCGAATTGGCAATAGTAGCCGAAACAGTCGACTAAAGCTCTGCCCAGGTTTTCACCTCATCGAGAAGTAAAGCGGGAATATCCAACTTGTTCTTCTTTCGAAAACCATTTAGCTTCTGGTGAAGGACGGTAGCTTTTTCTTGGGTCAGACTTTCAACAGTAGCATAGCCTGCTTGCATGGCGATTTCAGCCCAATTGGCTGGCATACCTACTTTTACAAAATCTTCTACCGTATCCACTTTCGCCACTTTTTCGGGGCGCATTTGTGGGAAAAAGAGAACTTCTTGAATCGAGACATTGTTAGTTAACAACATAACCAAGCGATCGATTCCAATTCCTAGTCCTGACGTTGGGGGCATTCCATATTCGAGAGCTCTCAAGAAATCGTTGTCGATGAACATTGCCTCGTCATCTCCGCTTTTCGATAAGTTCAATTGCTCTTCAAAACGCCCTCTTTGATCAATTGGGTCGTTCAGCTCAGTATAGGCATTGGCTATCTCCTTTCCATCTATGATCAGTTCAAATCGCTCTGTCAGTTCGGGGTTGTCACGGTGCTTCTTGCAAAGGGGAGACATTTCTATCGGGTAATCGGTAATGAAAGTCGGCTGAATTAATTGGCCTTCGCACTTCTCCCCAAAAATCTCATCGATCAATTTTCCTTTTCCCATTGAGGAATCAGTATCCACGCCAATATCGGCGCAAACCTTTCTCAGTTCAGCTTCGCCCATTCCCGCTATATCCACACCGGTGAATTCCTTAATAGCGTCGATCATAGTAAGCCTACGGAAGGGTGCTTTGAACGAAATGGTTTTATCCCCCGCTTTTAAATCGGTCGTCCCGTTCACTTCTTGAGCTACTTTTTCGAGGGTGTTCTCCGTGAACTCCATCATCCACTTGTAGTCCTTATAAGCCACGTAGATTTCCATCATCGTAAACTCAGGATTGTGTGTGCGATCCATTCCCTCGTTTCGAAAGTCTTTGGCAAACTCGTACACTCCTTCAAAACCACCAACGATCAACCTTTTCAGGTAAAGTTCATTGGCAATTCTCAAATAGAGTGGGATGTCCAAAGCATTGTGATGGGTAATGAAAGGACGCGCGGCGGCCCCTCCAGGAATTGGTTGCAAAATCGGCGTTTCCACTTCGAGGTATCCAGCATCATTGAAGGCGCGTCTCATGGTATCCACCACTCTCGTGCGTTTCACGAATGTATCACGAACTTTTGGGTTCAAAATCAAGTCCACATAGCGTTGGCGGTAACGCTGCTCTGGGTCAGTAAAGGCATCGTAAACTTTACCTTGGTCATTCGTTTTCGGAAAAGGCAATGGTTTAATCGACTTGCTAAGAAGAGTAAACTTCTCAACGTGTATGGATATCTCTCCAACTTGTGTTCTGAACACATGGCCTTCCACAGCAATGTAGTCTCCACGGTCGATTAGCTTTTTGAAAAGGTCATTGTAAAGTGACTTATCTTCTCCAGGACAGATTTCATCGCGATTGAAATAAAGTTGAATCTTTCCCGATTGATCTTGGATTTCAGCAAATGAGGCTTTTCCCATTATGCGCTTACCCATGAGCCGGCCTGCAAGTTTCACATCCTTCCATTTATCGCCCTCTTCGTCAACGAAATTCTTCCTTATCTCCTCCGACGTATGGGTCACTTCCACCTCTTGAGGTGGATATGGATCAATGCCCATTTTTCGTATCGCATCAAGCGATTGACGACGGATTACTTCTTGCTCATTCAGTTGCTGTGGGGCCATCTGGAAAAAAATTTGGGCAAAGATAATCAATTGACTTACTGCGTAACATTGGTATCTTCGGGCCGTTTAAGAAAAACAACCCCAAAAGGATTGACATGACAAAGCAAGAAGCGACTATAGAAATGGAAAGGCTAATCGATGGCTTTCCCGACAATATGGTCGAAGCGATTGAAATCGGCAAAAAGGCAGCCGAAAACTTTAAACCACGCCCCGTAAAAAATGTCCTGATTTCTGGATTAGGCGGCTCTGGAATTGGCGGAAAATTTGCTTCTCAACTGGTTTGGGATCAGTGCACAGTGCCCATTCACGTAGTAAATGATTACCGCATTCCTGCTTGGGTTGGCGAAGACACCTTGTTTGTAGCCTGCAGCTATAGTGGAAATACAGAAGAAACCTTGAGCACATTGGCAGAAGCCATGGCAAAAGGCGCTTCTATTTCTTGCGTAACATCAGGCGGGAAACTCGAGCTTTTAGCTAGAGAGAATGACTTCAACATGATTAAGATTCCAGGAGGACAGCCTCCTCGAACTAGCTTCGGATACAATGCGCTCCAACAGCTTTTTATTCTTTCCGCTTACGGCTTGATCGAAAACAACTTCGTGGATAATCTATCAGCAGCCGCACATCTTTTGAAAACAGAAGTTGGAACCATCAAAGCCGAAGGAGCAGCTATAGCCAAGAAGATTGGAAATCGAATTCCTGTAATTTACTCTGAAACGTACTTTGAAGCAGTCGCGGTAAGATTTCGTCAGCAAATCAATGAAAACGCAAAGACACTGTGCTGGCATCACACCCTTCCAGAAATGAACCACAACGAGCTGGTATCATGGGCTGGTGGAAGCAAGGATTATGCGGTGCTGATGATTCGCACACCCGAAGATCATCCAAATACAGCAGAGCGAATGGATTTAAGCAAAGAAATCATCGCGCGCTACACGGATATCATGATTGAACTTAAGCCAAAAGGTGCTTCGCGTATCGAAATGGCTTACTACCTCATTTATCTTGCCGACTGGATTTCTTTTTACATGGCAGTCGAAAAAAACGTAGATCCAATCGAGATTGACGTCATCGATTACTTCAAAGCCCAACTCGCAAAAGGTTGAAAAAAGAAATTCCAAAGGTTCAATTGATTGAAGCCGGACTAAAGGGCTATCAGGATACTTGGGATTATCAGGAAGAGCTTTTCTCCAGTGTTGTTCAGCGAAAAATTGAAATGCGGAAAACGGGTGAAGAAAAGCCTGTTCCCAACAACTACTTGATTTTCGTTGAGCATCCACATGTTTACACCTTGGGCAAAAGCGGTAAGATCGAGAACCTTCTCTTGAACCAAAAAGAACTGGAAGAGAAGGGAATAGAGTATTTCAAAATCAACCGTGGTGGTGATATTACCTACCACGGTCCTGGTCAACTCGTAGCCTATCCTATCATCGATCTGGATCAATTCTTTACCGACATCCACAAGTACTTGCGCTACCTCGAGGAAGCGGTGATACTCACCTTAGCCGAATACGGAATCAAAGGAGAGCGATACGCTGGCCTGACGGGTGTTTGGCTCGACCCCGACATTCCCGAAAGGGCTCGGAAAATCTGCGCTCTCGGAGTGCGCTGCAGCCGCTGGGTCACCATGCATGGACTTGCCTTTAATGTGAACTCTCATTTGGAATACTTCAACAATATTATTCCTTGCGGCATCGACGATAAAGCGGTGACTTCCATGAAAAAAGAGTTGGAAAGGACGCTCGATTTTGACGAAGTGAAAGAAAAACTTCAAAACCACCTCTCCGAATTATTCCAGTGGGAGCTTATTTCCTAATTTTGCCCCAAACCAGATTTAGTGATAAAAGACATTGAAACTCCCAAGGTAGAAGACATTGCCTTGGCAGCCGTGCTGGAGGTCAATCCCGAATCGGGAGTGGACGAATGGAACATTTATCTGATTAACCTCAAGGATATTGAAATCGTCGATGTATTAGTGGCCTCACGAGGATACGGGGTGGCTGAGAAAGAGAAGGTTGAGACCTCTCAACTTCGTCATCATGTAAAAGCAATTCCGCCTCAAAGCTACGTGAAGATTGAGCCAATTATGGACGACCTCTTTCCTTTGAACAATCAATATTGGGTGAGTTTTTACATCGACAGGGAAATATTCGACAAGAAATACGTTTTCCTAGCGGAGTCTATCCAAAAAGAAAACACCACCGAAGTTCCCTTGATGGGAAAAAAAGGAGTTTTACTGAAATGATCTTAGATATCTGTATTCTTCTGCCCGTTTTATGGGGAATGTTCAAAGGGTTCAAACGCGGTTTGATCATTGAGCTTTGCACGCTGATGGCTTTGATTTTAGGAGTTTATGGCGCAGCCACCTTCGGAGAAATGGGCAGTGAATACCTGCGCGAAACGTTCAATACTGACCCGAGAGTGAGCGGGGTTTTGGGATTCGCCCTTCTCTTCATTATCATCGTTGTGTTGGTCTTCATTTTTGGAAAAATTCTAGAAGGCCTCGTCAAACTTGTGGCTCTTGGCCTGGTCAACAAACTCTTCGGGCTTCTTTTCGGCGGATTAAAGTTTCTCCTTATCCTAGGCGGACTCCTCTACTTGATCGATGGTTTCCCACTTACGGAAGACTTAATTCCTGCCAAAGAAAAAGCCGACTCACATCTATATGAGCCGGCTTCTGAATTGCTTCCTGCCATCTATCCGGCTCTCGACCGCAAAAGTTGGCGAAATACGCTGGAAAATAAATTAGAGGAAATTAAGGACGGAATTGATCTCGAAAATCTTTGATCTTTTTACAATGATTTCTGATTCGGCAATACTCTACCGAATTTTACTTTCTCTCATAGTTTTCTAATCCCATTACCTGTGATCGGCGTTATTCTGCCGATTTGATCTGTATCACAGAATAATTCCGTTCCTTTATAGTAAATCGGCAAAATACTGCTGGAATGGATACAAAGCACATCGGCAATTACCTCAGAAAGAGAAGGAAAGTTCTCAAAATATCCCAAGAAGACTTGGCGGACATCGCTGGAGTTTCAGAGCGAACTCTGCGCGATATTGAAAAAGGTATTGCCAACCCCGAGCTAGCAAGTCTGATCAAAGTCTGTGAAGTTTTGGGTTTGAGGCTAAACCTAGAAGTCATCCAATGAGTCGGAAAGCCAACGTATACTTCAACGGAGTTTTAGCTGGATCGATTGAGAAATTTGAAACTGGAAAATACCGCTTTCAATACGACAAAGCGTATTTGGGAAATTCCGAATTGGCTGCCGTAAGTCTCTCATTTCCGAAAAGAGAAAAACCATTTCAATCTGCCTTTTTATTCCCCTTTTTTTTCGGCTTACTCTCTGAGGGGACCAACAAACAGAATCAATGTAGGTTCTTGAAAATTGATGAGAATGACCATTTCAGCTTGTTACTCAAAACCGCCGAAGCTGACACAATAGGCGCAATAACTGTTAAAGAAACATTGCCATGAATTGCAGAGGGTGCTTGAAAGAAAATAAAGAGGAGTATTGCAGACCATGCCTCAAAGAGCTTTTTGATGGAAAAAAGGTGCGATCCGTCTTGACCTTCAATTCGCATTACAAGGAAGAGTCGGAGCTATTTCAAAAACATACCAATCACATTTCAATCTCGGGGGTTCAGGTAAAATACTCTTTGCGACTGGAAGAAAATGAGCTCCATCTGACTGAACAAGGAGGGCAATACATACTAAAACCCGTCCCGACTGGAACATTCAAGAATCTCGATCAGGCGCCGGCCAATGAGCACTTAACCATGCAAATTGCCAAGCAGGCTTTTAAGCTTAGTGTTCCTCCCAACGGCCTTACCTACTTTAAAGATGGAAGCCCAGCATACCTCGTAAAAAGGTTTGACCAGACACCTGAACGAAAACTAAATCAAGAAGACTTCGCACAAATAGCTGAAATGACTTCTGACACACACGGCAAAAATTACAAGTATGATTTTTCTTACGAGGAAATAGCCGCTCTGATCAAAAAACACATTCCAACTTACCGCTACGAGCTGGAAAAGTATTTTCGGCTGATCCTTTTCAATCATCTTATTTCAAATGGCGATGCACATTTGAAAAACTTTTCGGCCATACAGTCTGCCAATGGTGATTACCTGCTCACCCCTTGCTACGACTTGCTCTGTACGCGCGTTCATTCACCTTATGAATCTGAAATGGCCCTTGATTTATTCAAGACGGGACTTAGCAACACCTATGAAACATATGGCTACTATACCTACCGAGACTTTTGCGATTTCGGCATTAAAATCGGTATTAAAGAATCGCGAGTAGAGAAGATTATCACTGAGTTCTCCAAATCAAATCCAATTGTTTATTCGTTGATCGCAAAGTCATTTCTCAATGACGAGCTAAAGGCCCAATACAAAAAACACTATGATGGGAAGTTAAGACAACTTAACATGCGCGACTAGAGTCTGTAAATATTAATCGAGTGTCTGTTCATAGAGTCCAACTAGTCCTTAATCGCCGCGATACCAGGCAAAGTCTTCCCTTCCAAGTATTCCAGCATTGCTCCACCACCAGTGGATACATAGCTCACTTCATCGCTCAACCCAAACTTGTTGATGGCCGCCACAGAATCTCCACCTCCTATGAGTGTGAAAGCTCCATTCTTAGTAGCTTCCGCCAAGGCTTTAGCAACCTGAACGGTTCCTTTGGCAAAGTTTTCCATCTCAAAAACACCCATTGGCCCATTCCAAAGAATAACCTTGGAGCGTTTGATCAACTCGCAAAAAGTCTCGATTGTTTTAGGCCCAATGTCCAGCCCCATCCATCCATCGGGAATTTCGGTAGTTGGACATACATCAGTGCTTGCGTCGTTTCGAAATTCGTCGGCAATCAGGGTATCTGATGGAATGTGAATGTTCACATTCTTTTCAGCCGCTCTTTTGTAAAGGTTTTTAGCTGTTTCCAAAAACTCCTCTTCGTAAAGCGAGTCTCCGATCTTTCCACCCTTGGCCTTAGCCATCGTATATGCCATTCCCCCGCCGATGATAATATCATTCACCTTGTCGAGAAGATTCTCAACTACAGTAATCTTGGTGCTGATTTTGGCTCCGCCAATGATCGCTAAGACGGGTTTATTTTCGCTGTAAAGCGCGCGATCCATGTTCTCAATTTCATTTTGAAGCAGAAGTCCAAACATCTTATCAGTTGGGAAAAACTTGGCCACGGTAGTTGTGGAAGCGTGCGCTCTGTGAGCTGTTCCAAAAGCATCGTTGACGAAGCAATCGCCATGCTCAGCTAATTGCCCCGCAAAAAATTCATCGCCCTCCGTTTCTTCTTTGTGAAATCTCAGGTTTTCCAAAAGCAGCACTTGACCAGCTTTCAAATTTGACGATTGGCTTTTGGCTTCCTCGCCAATACAGTCTGAAGAGAATTCGACGTCTTTTCCCAACTTCTCTTTCAAGGTTCCAATAATGTGCTTCAAAGAAAACTTCTCATTCGCTTCTCCTTTCGGTCTTCCCAAGTGAGACATAAGAACCACGGAACCTCCTCCATCCAAAACCTTATGAATAGTAGGCAATGCCGCCTCAATTCTGGTAGCATCAGTCACTTCCATTTTTTCGTTTAGTGGCACATTGAAGTCCACGCGAATCAAGGCTCTCTTCTCTTTAAAATCGTAGTCGTCTATTCGAATCATTTGAATTGGCTTTGCCGCAAAAATAAGAATCTTCGCTATCCGATGGGTCGATAAGAGGTATGAATATTTCTACCTTTGATCACTATAATAAACTGAAGTGTATTTTAGAGATATCGTAGGACATAATGACTTGAAAAACGCCTTGACCCAAATGGTCAAAGACGATCATGTCAGTCATGCTCTTATGTTTGCGGGTCACGAGGGCAGCGGAAATCTAGCCTTGGCCATTGCTTTTTCAGCCTACTTGCTTTGCAAAAACAGAGGCCCTGAAGAAAGATGTGGAGAATGCCTCAATTGCAAACAGCTCGATCAGTTGGGCCATCCTGATTTGCACTTTTCTTTTCCTTTTGTGAAGAAGGAGAAGATTGAGGTTTCTGAAAGTTTTCAGCGCGATTTCAAAAATCAGGTGAAGAAGAACCCTTACCTCTCATTGAAAGATTGGGAAATTAAGATTGCAGGAGAAAATAAACAGTCGATCATCACCGCAAAGGAAAGCGCCGCAATAGTAAAAAAGCTGTCGCTTAAATCATTTGCTGGAGGCTACAAAGTCATGATCATTTGGATGCCAGAAAAGTTAAATCTGGCCGCTGAGAATAAACTGCTCAAGACCTTAGAAGAACCAACACCGAGGACGTTGATCATTCTAGTTCCAGCAAAAGCGGAAGCCTTACTTCCCACGATTATTTCACGCACTCAGATGGTAAAATGCCGACCATTGAGAGATGAAGAAATTCGTGCGGGATTGATGGAAAAATTTGGTGTCTCTTCTGAAGTGGCTGATAAAGCGGCTCAAATGGCCGAAGGCAATTTTAACTTGGCCCTGAAAACAGCAAAAGATCCCGACGCAGAAAACATTTACTTCACTCTATTTCGCGATTGGATGCGAACATGTGTGTCGCCTAAAAATCACGACATCGTAGAGGTAACTGAAAAGATCGCTGCCCTAAGCCGAGATCAACAAGGTTATTTCTTGGAATACTGCCTCAGCTTTCTTCACGAAGCTATTATGTATGCCTATCTAGGTAAAGACAAAGCGCGATACGCAGGGGCCTCTGCTGAATTTGCAGAAAAATTCGCTCCTTACATGGCAGGCAAAGATCTAGGAGCATTCCATGATACCTTGAGCAAGGGGCACAGACTGGTAGAACGGAACGCGAATCCTCGATTGTTGTACATGAAACTAAGCGCTGAAATGATTCGCATCTTCATGGGCAAAAGGCCAGAACCGATTTCTTAACTTTGAACAAAAGAATAGCACGCTAATGGGATGTGAGACTTGTACGAATGGAAGTAACGGAACACCGGCAGGGTGCAAGAATAATGGCACTTGTTCTAGCGGTGGATGCAGTAAGTTAGCCGTATATGACTGGCTAAGTAACATGGAGCTTCCTGGCAACATGAAGCGTTTCGCTTACGTGGAAGTACGATTCAAGAGCAGCCGAAAAGACTTTTATGAGAACACTTCATCGCTTAGCCTAAATCCAGGAGACTGCATAATTGTAGAGGGAAGTCCAGGGTACGATGTGGGTGTTGTTTCTGCCGAAGGTGAATTAGCGCGCCTTCAGATGGACAAGAAAAAATTGAGCAAAAATACGCGCGATATCAAGCGAATTTTGCGCAAAGCTACCACTGATGATCTCACTCTTTGGCGAGAAGCCAGATCTCTTGAAGCCGACGCGATGTTTCAAGCTCGAGGAATCTCTTCCTCGCTAGGACTAGAAATGAAGATCTCCGATGTAGAATATCAAGGCGATAAAACCAAAGCGACATTCTATTACACCGCCGATGGAAGGGTAGATTTTCGGGAGTTGATTCGAAAGTTTGCGGAAACTTTTCGTGTGCGAATTGAGATGAAGCAAATCGGTGCCCGGCAAGAAGCTGCGCGACTTGGGGGTATTGGATCTTGCGGAAGAGAACTTTGCTGCAGCACGTGGCTCACTGATTTCAGATCAGTATCTACTAGTGCCGCTCGTTACCAGCAGCTTTCTTTAAACACGCAAAAACTCGCGGGTCAATGTGGTAAATTGAAGTGCTGCCTCAATTATGAACTAGATTCTTACCTCGATGCAATAAAGCATTTGCCAAAAAGCAATATAAAGCTCAGAACGAAAAAAGGAATTGCCTTTCACATCAAGACCGATATTTTCAAAGGCATCATGTGGTATGTCTACGAAGAGGGAACAGCCAATGGCCCAATTCCTTTAGCCGCAGAAAGGGTGAAGGAGATCATTGCGATGAATGAGGAGAAACAATTTCCTGAAGATCTCAAGGGTTTTGTGGAAATCGAGGTGCCAAAAGATGAAGCCTACTCGAATGTGGTAGGTCAAGACAGCCTGACGCGTTTCGATCAAAAAAGAACCAAGCGCAAAAAAAGAAGAAAGCCCAGCGGAAACAAGCCTCCACAGGCCAATACGAAAAGCGACGGAAGAGCTAATTCTGGCATCAAAACTCAATCAAACAGTAAAGGCCCTCGAAGCAGTAAACCGCAAAACGCTGCAAAACCAAAAACAGGAGGTCGCAGACCTTCTGCCAACGAAGGCCCCAGTAACAAAAAATAATGCAAAAATTTTCTTTTGGATGTTTTCTCGCCGCGGCCTTGTTGCTGGCCTCATGTGCCGATGAAAATCGAGTGTTTGAAGAAAATGTGGAAATCCCCAACGAGAAATGGACGGTTTCCGAAAAAGCCATCTTGGAGGCTGAAATTAACGATACCCTTAGCAGCCACAACTTTTTAATAAACGTTCGCAATACAGAGCGCTACCCGTATCGAAATCTTTATCTTTTCGTTAAAACCATCTTTCCCAACGGGAAATCGAGCAAAGATACCGTCGGGATCGTTTTGGCGGATGCCACGGGTCGTTGGATTGGAAATGGTGGCGGCTATTTGAATAGCAGCAGCCATCTATCCAATACGATCATGTATCAGTACAACCGGAGGTTTCCGCTTTCTGGCACATACCGATTTGAAATAGAACAGGCCATGAGGGCTGACACTCTTGTGGGGATAAAAAATATCGGTTTACGAATCGAGAAGACCGACAAATAAGATCTTTAGACAAGGTTATAATCTGAATTGCGTTTTAACCCGAAATAAAATCTGATGGCAGAGACTCACCCGGAAAATAAAAAAGTGCGGAAACGTGCGGTGTTTTTACTTTGGTTCCTCGGGCTTTCGCCAATTATTGTTTTGGCCGCCCTCCTCTACTTTGCGACCAATAGCGACCTACCCGATACCAAGGCTTTGGCCAATCCGAAGACGAATTTAGCTACACAGGTTCTTTCTGCTGATGGCGAAATTCTAGGACGTTTTTATTTAGAAAATCGAACAAATGCTGACTTTGAAGAGCTCTCTCCTGCTTTAGTCCAGGCCCTCATTGCCACCGAAGACGAGCGGTTTTACGACCATTCGGGAATAGATCTGAAAGGAACTGCCCGTGCAGGAGCTTATCTCGGATCGAAAGGTGGTGCAAGTACCATTACCCAGCAGCTTGCCAAGATGCTTTTTACCGAACAGCCGGGAAATGGATTAAAGCGCGTATTCCAGAAGTTTCAAGAATGGATCATAGCCGTAGAACTTGAGAAGCAGTACACCAAGCAAGAAATTCTAACTCTTTACCTGAACAAATTCGACTGGATCAATCAAGCCGTTGGAATTCGTTCAGCAGCGAACGTTTATTTCGACAGTACTCCAGACTCACTTCGCATAGAAGAAGCGGCAATGCTCGTGGGAATGGCAAAAAACCCAGCTCTTTACAACCCGTTACGTCGTCCTGAAAAAACGCTCGCGAGAAGGAATGTCGTCTTGGGGCAAATGGTTCGCAATGACTTCTTAAATCAGGGTCAGTGCGATTCTCTTTCTGTTCTCCCCCTTAATTTGGATGTTCAAAGCATCAATCACCAAGAAGGTCTAGCGCCATACTTCCGTGAAATTTTACGAGGTGAATTGAAGCAGCTATTGGCTGAAAAAGACGCTCAAGGCAACTTGGTTTACGCAAAAGCGGATGGATCACAATACAGCATCTATCGCGATGGCTTAAGAATCTACACGACCATCGATTCGAGGATGCAAGGCTACGCAGAAGAAGCGGTAGAAAAGCACCTCGGTGGTGAGCTTCAAGATGATTTTTGGAATGATGTAGCGAAATACAAAAACCCTCCTTTTTCAAACGATTTAACATCAGATGAGATCCAAAAGATTGAGAGATCTGCAATGAGGAGAACCCAGCGCTATCGAATCATGAGCGGAAAGGAATGTCCGAATTGCCATAGACGCGTCAATATTAAAGAAACAGAAATTGAAGGACGCGCTCACTTCAACTGCACTTCCGAGGATTGTGAAGAGCAATGGAAAACGGTTCCAAAAGACAGTATTGAAGTCATTTTCAGAACTAAAGAGTTCCCGATGAAAGTCTTTTCCTGGCAAGGAGAAATTGACACCTTGCTGACTCCTATGGATAGCATCCTTTACTACAAAAGTATTTTGCAAACAGGGGTGGTCAGTATCGATCCAAAAACGGGGTTTGTCAAGGCTTGGGTAGGAGGAAATAACTACAAGCATTTTCAATACGATCATGTGAAGCAAGGAAAACGACAAGTGGGGTCTACGTTTAAGCCCTTTGTTTACGCCACAGCTATTCGAGAAGGATATTCGCCTTGTTATGAAATCCCGAAAGTACCCACGACATTTCGTAAAGGAACTTTCAATCTATTGGAAGATTACACCCCACACGACCCAGGTACAGACTACGGCTATTTGGTCTCTTTGAAATGGGGCCTCGCTAATTCCGTGAACACTGTTACAGCCTGGGTTATGAAGCAGTTCGGGCCTGAAGCTGTCATTAAACTAGCCCGCGACTTAGGTATTGAAAGCGAGATGAAACCAGTAGTCTCTCAGTGCTTTGGTGTAGCTGACCTTTCATTGATGGAAATCACCTCGGCCAATGCCACATTTGCCAATATGGGCGTTCACATCAAGCCCATCTACATCATGCGAATTGAAGACAAAAACGGCAAAACTGTTTACAGTATGGAGCCTCAAACAAACGAGGCGCTGGATGAGAAAACCGCCTATACCATGCTGAGCCTTATGCAAGGAACCGTGGACGGTGTCTACAATGAGCACGAAGGCAGGAGCACGGGTACGGCCATGCGATTGAAATATGATCTCCCAAGCCGCGAATACGATGGCTTTGATCGAGATCTAAAGATTGCCGGTAAAACGGGTACTACTCAAAATCAATCTGATGGTTGGTTTATTGGCCTAACACCCGATCTAGTGACTGGAGTTTGGGTAGGCGCAGAAGACCGCGCCGTGCATTTCCGCTCCATAAGTTTGGGAATGGGTACAAATATGGCCCTGCCCATTTGGGGCTATTATATGAAGGCTGTGTATGCCGATGAAAGTCTGAATATTTCTCAAGGAGACTTCGACAAGCCGGAAGGATTGGACATTGAACTCGATTGCGAAAATTTCGCTCGAAAACAGAATATTTTTGATTCGTCAGAAGGTTTTTCTTGGTAAGTAAATTTGAAATCTCATGAATAAAGTGGTTAAAGATGTGGAGGCGGCCATAGCAGGTATTGCTTCAGATATGACTATTATGCTCGGTGGCTTTGGTCTTTGTGGCATTCCAGAAAACTGCATTGGAGCGCTCGCTGAGACCTCCATAAGCGGACTCACGTGCATCTCAAATAATGCTGGTGTAGATGATTTCGGGCTGGGACTTCTCTTAAAGAAAAAGCAAATCAAGAAAATGATCTCCTCTTACGTAGGAGAAAACAAGGAATTTGAACGGCAAATGCTTAGCGGCGAATTAGACGTAGAGCTAATTCCTCAGGGAACCTTAGCCGAAAGATGCAGAGCGACAGGAGCTGGAATTCCAGCATTTTTTACCCCCGCAGGATATGGAACTGAGGTGGCCGAAGGAAAAGAGGTTCGCGAGTTTAATGGCAAAATGCACATTCTCGAACATAGCTTCGATCCTGATTTTGCCATTGTAAAAGCCTGGAAAGGAGACACTGAGGGAAACCTAATCTTCAAAGCTACCGCTCGAAACTTTAATCCAATGATGGCTATGGCAGGAAAGATCACCATAGCCGAAGTGGAAGAGTTAGTGCCTGCTGGTGAATTGGATCCCAATGAAATTCACACTCCAGGAATTTTCGTTCAACGCATTTTTCAAGGTGAGAAATTTGAGAAGAGGATTGAGCAACGAACAGTAAGACCAAAATCCAACTAATTCAATCACGATAATTTAACTGACCATGGCTCTCGATAAAATCGGTATTGCAAAACGAATCGCTCAAGAACTGGAAGATGGCTACTACGTTAATCTGGGGATTGGAATCCCTACGCTCGTGGCAAACTATGTTCCCGCGGGTATTACGGTTGAATTCCAATCAGAAAACGGAATCTTAGGTATGGGCCCTTTTCCCATAGAGGGAGAAGAAGATGCTGATTTGATCAATGCAGGAAAGCAAACGATTACGGCTCAAAAAGGAGCCTCATTCTTTGACTCTGCTACTAGTTTCGCGATGATTCGCGGCCAGCACGTTCAGCTCACTGTGCTTGGTGCTATGGAAGTTTCTGAAAACGGCGATATAGCCAACTGGAAAATCCCTGGAAAACTGGTGAAGGGAATGGGTGGCGCGATGGATTTGGTGGCTTCCGCCGAAAACATCATTGTAGCTATGACCCATACGAACAAGGCTGGTCAAAGCAAACTCCTCAAAGAATGTTCACTTCCACTAACTGGAGTGAAGTGCGTGAAGAGAATTGTCACTGATCTGGCAGTTTTGGATATTCATCCCGAAGGTGGTTTTATTTTGCGAGAGCTGGCACCAGGTGTCACCGTAGAAGAGGTTCAAGAGAAAACCGAAGGGAAGCTTATTGTCGCAGAAGACGCGAAGATCATTAACTAGTGTCTTTCTGTGAGTCCATTATTGGCGTTTCTCTTGTGTTAAAAACAGTGGCTTCGACAGGACTTAGGACATCGCATTGACAAGAGTCAATTCCTTTATTACGCCCTTCGGTTGTGAAAACGCATTCGCTAAGTATATAAAAATGAATGCACCACGCTAATGAGTTCTCTAGCTCGGACACCTGACTAAATGGACAGATTCTAACTAGCGCTGATCTGTAGCTCAACCCATATCTGGAATAGAATCAATCAATGATTTGGTGTAATCTGAAGCTGGCGAAGCGTAAATCGCTTGAGACTCTCCGATCTCCTCAATCTTTCCGTTTCTCATTACGATAATTCGATCAGCCATATACTTCACCACAGACAGGTCATGTGAGATGAAGATATAGGTCAAATTCAATTCATCTTTTAGATCATTCAGCAGGTTTAGCACCTTGGCTTGAACTGACACATCCAGAGCAGAAACACTCTCATCACAGATTATAAATTCAGGCTCGACCATTAAAGTTCGAGCAATACATATGCGCTGCCGCTGACCACCAGAAAACTGATGAGGATATTTCTGAGCCGCTGTAGACGGTAAACCCACTTTATCTAGGATACTGTATACCCTCTTGCTCCTCTCAGATCTTGACTTAACCAATCCATGCACCATCAGCGGTTCTGAGAGAGCTTCTTCAACGGTTTTCCCTGGATTAAGAGAAGAGTATGGGTCTTGAAAAATAATCTGAATCTTTCTACGAAAACGAGAAGGGAATTTGATTCCCCCTCCGGCAATTTGAACACCTTCAAAAACCGCATTTCCCATATGCGCTTCTTGCAATCCTACCAGCGCTCTCCCAAGCGTGCTCTTACCGCATCCCGATTCGCCAACGAGGCCTAAGGTTTCTCCATACGCCACTTCAAAGCTCACATTATCGACAGCCTTTAAGTAGGCTGGAGTATTTTTTCCAGACTGCTTCAAAGGAAAATGAACTCCGAGATTATTTACTCTAAGTACCACTTCTTGAGAGGCCGATCCGCGTTTTTGAGAAACCACCCTTTTTTCGTTGACTTCTAGAAAATCGGAGACGACAGGCAGACGTACTGGGTTATTATTCAATTTGGGTCTGCAGGCGAGAAGTGCTTTGGTGTATGATTCATTTGGTGATGTCAACAACTCACTGACACTCCCTTCTTCAACTACTTCGCCTTGGTACATGACCAAAACTCGATCAGCTATCTCACTGACAACCCCAAAATCGTGGGTAATAAAAATCAATCCGGTATTGTTCTCAGCACAAAGCTCCCTGAGCAATTCCAAAATCCGCTTCTGTACGGTTACGTCCAAAGCAGTGGTTGGCTCGTCTGCTATGATCAATTCAGGCTCACACGCCACTGCCATCGCAATCATTATCCGCTGCTTCTGTCCGCCCGATATTTGATGTGGATAGCTATTGAATAGTTCTTCAGGGCGGGGTAATTCTACTCGCTCGAAAAGATCGATTACAGATTTGTGCGCCTCCTTCTTTGGGCACTTTTTGTGTAAACGAATCACCTCCGCCACCTGATCACCACAACTTTGAACAGGGTTGAGTGAAGTCATCGGTTCTTGGAAGATCATCGATATTCTATTCCCTCGAATCTTTTGAAAATCTTTCTCTGACTTTAGATGCAGTAAATCCACGCTCTTGTCCCCTTCTCCGAAATGGATTTCTCCCTTTTGAACTTTTGCGTTCGAAGGCAATAAGCCCATAATAGCTAGGGAAGTCAGACTTTTTCCAGAACCCGACTCACCAACAATACCGAGCGTTTCTCCCTTATGAAGGGAGAGGTTTATGCCTTTGAGAACAGTGGTAAAATTTCGATCTTCATCAGGAAAGGCCACTACCAGATTTCGAATATCAAGAAGGGGGTCAGTATTCGTCATCTAATGGCTCGAGATAATTTAGACTGATAAATTTTCGGCCTTGGTCGTTTCGCTCTTGGCTTAGTGTAATTTCTACCGTGTTGTTGGACTGGCTAAAAGTTGTCCAACGCTCAGAGGCAAGGATGTTTTCAGACTCACCAAAAGGAGAGGTAAGCCTAGTTGTCCATTCCTTTATAATCGTATCGGTCAACCTGTCATCATTGGTAAAAACATCCACCTGAACTTCGAATAATCCATAAGTGTCGAAAGCTAAATAAGCGTCAAACACAATGGTATCTTCTAAAACAAATACTTCCTCATGATACACAATGGCACTGTCGTTAAAAAAAATCGGAATCCATTTTTCAGAGGCCAAAACACTATCTGGTAGCCACCCCAATTTATAACCCCGAAAGAATCCCGAATTCTCAATGAATACTTCTTCAAGGCGATCTTCCTTTTTCTCTTCCGCCTGCACGCAGGATATTAAAAAGAGCAAAAAGATGTGAAAGCTATACCGTTTCAATGTAGTCATCGTGAATGATCTCCATGTTTCTGAATCGTTGCATTAAGCGCGCAACCGTAACTGTGTCCTTTTCGCAATAGACTCGAATTCGTTCTTCATCTTCTTCTTCCCAAAAAACACGTCCGACATCAGCGCCAGAAATGTCTCCTTTGGGAGTAGGAACATTAAAGAGTTTAGCCAAGAGATTCAATGAAGTAAAGTGCTTGTAGTCTCCGAATTTCCATAAATCCATGGTATCCAAATGCTTCACTTCCCATGGCTTTTTACCAGCCAAATTGATAAGCTTGGGTAGGTTGAGTCCGTTAATCAAAGATCGTCTGGCAATGTA
The DNA here is from genome assembly GCA_047633195.1 of Cryomorphaceae bacterium. GTDB lineage: Bacteria > Bacteroidota > Bacteroidia > Flavobacteriales_D > Cryomorphaceae > JAKVAV01. Next base: position 59,917 of record JBLIEU010000015.1, read on the forward strand.
CGGTATATCGAATTCCTTAGAATTATGACCACACAAAAACTTTTCGCCACCGCGGTCGAATCTGTTCAGCATTTCAAGAAATTCGCTTAAAAGCACTTTTTCGTCTTTTCCGTAATAGCTGGTAACTCTAAGTTTTTGCTCACTTCCCGATTGATAAAACAAAGCTGTCGAGATGCAAATGATTTTCCCGAACTCAGCATAAATACCAGCTCTTTCGTAAAGTTCACTAGCAGTTTTTGATTCTCGTTCTTGTAAAAACCTCGTCTTGACTGACCAGAGTTCTTGCCATGACGAATCGAGTTCATCAAAATTGTAAACGGCCGGAACCGTTTCTATGTCCAAAAAGAGGATGTTTTCAAGGTCTATTTCAGTTAGCATGTGACTAAATTAAGACTTTCGTGAAAACACCCTATCAATAGCTAACTTTGTTGCATGGATTTCGAATTCGAAAAAAGATGGAGAGAAGTGATTTCTCATTTAGAGAATAGCTTCGGAGAGGAAATTGACTTGGAGGCAATCCTTTTCTTGATTGGAATACAAGAGCTAGGAAAAGGAGTGGGAAAATTCTCTAAAGATGAAAAGCTCAACTTAATGCATATTGCCATTTGCACAGTCCTTGAGCCATTTGGCTACTACGATTTTTCGCATCTGGATAAAGAAGGATGGCCGCACTTCGACAAGGTTAAGGACCTGCCTTATCTTTCTGATACGGAGCAAAAGGAGCTTATGAGAAAAGCCGTGGTTGAATACTTTGAAAAAGAGGGGTTGTTTAAGAACCCAGAACAAACGTTTTAGACGTAGTCTCTTCTTCAACTACTTTCATAATCCCATTCACAAAAGAAGTGCTGTCAGGGGTTTCAAAAGTTATTTCTACATCGAGTATAGCAAATCCGCTTTGACCTGGTTCGTATTGTTCGGTGTAGTCAAATTCAGCCACTCCATTCGAATTTGTAAACAGGATTCGATCAATTGCGATATCTCCCACCTGATCGTCATCAATCGTTCCTTGCCCAAACATTCTCACCTCCGCCCCAGGAACTCTCGACCCCTCTGGTGTTACTACAATAATTTCAGCGATAGTATCCTCTTCAGGGTTACATGACATCGTGACAATGCCTAAGAGTAAAATGGTAAATAAGTATGTAAGACGGGTTTTCATCTGTTCTTTGTTATTTTCGCGGTTAACCACAAGAGCCAAATGTATGAATTTTATAAATAGAGATAAACTTTTAAGAGGTTACCTCTTGCCGATTATAGTAATGGCAACCTGCCTTTTGAGTCTTTCTTTTGTGCTTGACAAAAACGCAAAAAAGGAGGAAATGGTTATCATTTCGACCAAATATGGCGACATGGTAGTGCGGCTTTACGATGACGCGCCTCTTCACAAAGAAAATTTTCTGAAGCTCGCGAAGGATGGTTTCTACGATGGATTATTATTTCATCGAGTGATCCAATCCTTTATGATTCAGGGAGGAGATCCCAATTCTCGTGGTGCCGAAGAAGGAGTCGCCTTGGGAACTGGCGGTCCAGGTTATACTATTCCAGCAGAATTCAATCCACATTACATTCACAAGAAAGGGGCCCTCTCTGCCGCAAGGCAAGGCGATGCGGTAAATCCTGAAAGGGAATCATCTGGATCTCAGTTTTACATCGTGCAAGGAAAGACCGTTGAAGAAAATACTCTAA
>JBLIEU010000016.1:0-54229 GCA_047633195.1 Cryomorphaceae bacterium
AATCCCGAACTGGATGAAGTAGTTGGTTTTGGTTCTTCTACTGTATTGCTTGAAGGTGACACTTCAGCGGGTTCAGCTTGAGAAGTAGCTGTTTCAGGTTCTTTCTGTTCCGCAGGAGCGGGCTTTTTCTCAGGTGCGGAATCATTAAGTACTTGTTCACTTTCTTGTGCGGGCTTTTCAATTTCCTCCGCAGTGGGCTTAACCAAAGCCAGATCCTCTTCAACAGCGACAGCAGCTGCGACAGGTTCGGGAACTATTCTAGGTGAAGCGCTTTCTTTGATTTCAGGAATGGGAAGGTTGGGGGCGTTGTCTTGCTTGCTATTGGGCTTAGCGGGTGCTAATTCGAGCTCGTCATTAAAGTTTTTTTTTTCTGCGCTTCCGCTAAAAAGTGCACAAAGCCTCAAAAGCAAGACCTCTACTAGAAGCCTCTGATTTCTGCTGATTTTGTAATCTAAATCAGCTTTTCCCAAAATCTCTAGAGCCGTCACTAAACTGCCCGTTTCAAATTTTGGTGCTTCCTCGAGGTAGCGCTGTTTTATAGTTTCACCCACCTCCAAGATGTCCACCGTTTTCGGTGAAATACACATTAATATGTTTCGAATGTGATTTGCTAAGCCATTGATGAAGTTGTGTCCGTCAAAACCTTTATTGAGGATCTGATTGAAGGTGACGAGTGCAGTTTCTGTATCGCTGTTTAAGAAGCAATTGCATAAAGCGAAATAGTAGTCGTAATCTAGAATATTGAGGTTGTCGATGACATCCTGGTAGGTGACATTATTTCCTGAAAAGCTCACCATCTGGTCAAAGATCGACAAGGCATCTCGCAATGCTCCATCTGCTTTTTCAGAGATCACATGCAGGGCACTTTCCTCAATCTGGATTTTTTCTTTCTCAGCGATGCTTCCTAGATGTGCCACCATCGAACTGATTTGAATTCGATTGAAATCAAATACTTGACACCTCGAAATAATGGTTGGAAGGACTTTGTGCTTTTCGGTAGTAGCTAAAATGAAGATCGCATATGAGGGAGGCTCTTCTAGCGTTTTTAGAAATGCGTTGAAGGCCGCTTTTGAGAGCATGTGGACCTCATCTATAATGTAGACCTTATATTTTCCGATTTGTGGTGGGATGCGAACTTGGTCTATCAAGCTTCGGATGTCTTCTACGCTATTGTTTGAAGCAGCATCCAGTTCAAAAATGTTGAAGGAAAAGTCATTTCCTTCATCCACCCCATCAGAGTGAAAGTGGTTGACTTCTCGAGCTAGAATTCTGGCACAAGTGGTTTTTCCTACGCCCCTAGGGCCATTGAACAAAAAGGCCTGAGCGAGATGATTATTCTCAATTGCCTTCAGAAGCGTCTGAGTAATATTTTCTTGGCCAACTACCGATTCGAAGGTATTTGGTCTGTATTTTCGCGCCGAAACTATAAACTCGTCCATTCAATAATTTGATGAGTGCCAAAGATAAAAGAACTTGCCATTGCAAGTGCTTGATTTGACTTCTTCAAGAGTCGATTGTAGTTGTATTCAAAAGTTCCGCTCCATCTTGCTACAGATGAGATTTTTGCTACCTTTGCACTCCATTTTTTTAACACAATTATTAACACACTAACAGGACGTTATGACTAATCGTTATGAAACCGTTTTCATTTTGACTCCCGTTTTGTCTGAAGAACAGGCAAAGGAGACGGTTGCGAAGTTTAAAAGTCTTCTGAAGGATGGTGGTGCAAAAATGCGCCACGAAGAAGACTGGGGGCTGCGAAAGCTAGCCTACCCCATCCAGAAAAAATCGACAGGGTTTTACCACTTGGTCGAGTTTGAAGCTGAAGGATCTGTAATTGCCGATGTGGAACTGGCTTTCCGTCGCGATGAAAGAGTAATCCGATTTCTCACGGTAAGAATGGATAAACACGCCATTGAATACGCAGAGAAAAGACGCAGTAACAAATCAAAAGAAAAAGCGAAAGCTTAAAACCGACCGACATGGCAGATAAGACCGAAATAAGATACCTTACTCCTATCAGTATCGACACTCAGAAAGAGAAGTACTGTCGATTCCAGAAGAAGCGCATCAAATTTATTGATTACAAAGACCCTAACTTTTTGTTGAAATTGGTCAACGAACAAGGGAAAATTCTTCCCCGACGAGTTACAGGTACTTCTTTGAAATACCAACGTCGAGTGGCTCAAGCTATCAAGCGAGCGCGTCACTTGGCTCTTCTTCCTTATGTTGCTGACCTTTTAAAGAACTAAAACGATGGAAGTAATTTTGAAAAAAGACGTAGAGAATCTTGGTTACCAAGATGAAATGGTTGAAGTGAAGCCAGGATACGCCCGAAACTTTTTAATTCCAAGAGGCTTTGCAGTTTTCGCTACACCTTCTGAAAAGAAAATGTTAGAAGAAACGGTTCGTCAGCGCGCTCACAAGGAAGAGAAAGTTCAGAAGGAAGCCAATGCTAAAGCGGCTAAGCTAGAGAACGAAACGATTAAGATCGGTGCTAAGGTTGGAGAGAGCGGAAAGATTTTCGGTTCTGTAAATACAATCCAATTGGCTGATGCTCTTAAAGAAGCTGGTCACATAATTGATCGCAAGGACATCGTTATTAAGAACGAACCGATTAAAGAGATTGGAACTTATGAAGCGGAAGTGACCTTACACAAGGACATCAAGCAAACTATTAAATTTGAAGTGGTAGGAGAGTGATTCTCGTTTTCATACAAGATTTAAAGCCCGAGCGTGAGTTCGGGCTTTTTTTTATTTCCGAATATTGGTACATTGATTGTCTAGAATGCGTGTAACTCAAAAAATAAAGGGCATGATGAGCAAAGGATATGTATACGGATTGATGATAGGAGCTGCTTTGATCGCTTATTTTTTATTGATGAAGGTTTTGGGCTTAGAATCGAATTTCTATTTGAGACTTTTCAATTTTGTGATTCTCATTGCGGGAGTCTATTTCCTACTGAAATCCCAAATTATGGGTTCCAATCGCACTGCTACTTATTTTGAAGGGCTAGGACTTGGATTGAGAGCTACGATAATTGCCGTGATTGTTTTTCTTTTATTCATGGCTTCTTACATCAGCTTTATTGATCCTGAATTTATACAGGTATTGAGGTCATCTCAAATCTGGGGGGCAAGAGTAACGCTGTCTCAAGCAGCGGTAGGTATTTTCATTGAAGGGATGGCTTCAGCCTTTGTGATAAGTTTTGCATGGATGCAATATTTCAAGAAATATACGGTATCTCCAAATGCACCAATTAACTCATGATTCAACTGGCTCTGTGAGTTACGAGTTTATTTATCATTCCATTGAAAACAAAAATGTGAAATGGCCAGACGGAATACCAATAGAGCCTTCCCAATAGACCTATGGGACGAAAAGTAGCCGTTTGGCGTAAGATATTTTCCCCATTCTTTTGGACAATTCTAAACTCTAGCCAAGCTTCACCAGGAAGTTTCATTTCAGCATAGAGCAATAGTCTGCTGTTTTCGCGAGAGGCTATGATCACGCGCCAGAAGTCTAATGCATCGCCTGGGTGTATCTCCGTAGGGCTTCTTCGGCCTCGACGCAATCCGATACCTCCGAATAGTTTGTCCAAATAGCCTCTTATTTTCCAGAGAATAGTTCCGTAATACCATCCTTGTTCCCCGCCGATTTTCCATATGTTGTCCAGAATTTCTTCTGGAGGGCGCACTAAGGTTCTTTCTTTCTTATCCTTGAAGCAGCCGTGAACGGGGACTTTGACAAATTCTTCAATATTTGAGACCTCGCTTCCACTAGTGACCACTGCATCTTTCCAGCTTGACAGTACGAGGTTTTGTTCTATTTTTTGGAAAGCCAATTCAACAGCTTGTTTGTAGGTAATCGGTTTCAGAGAAATGATTTTTTTCAAACCATCATTCTTAGCAATGACATCCACTTTCATACTGTCCACCAAATTACTTGCGAGATTATAACTAGTCGCAGTGACGAAGTACAACCAAAAGGACGATATACGTGGCGACATAATAGGCACCGTATAAATGTATCGCTTCAATTCCCTAACATCGCCATATTGAAGAAGCATTTGTTTGTAGGTCAGTATTTCAGGGCCACCAATATCATAAACATGGTTTTTGGTTTTTTCCTTTTCGAGTACTCCGCTCAAATAATGGATCACATTCCGAATGGCAATGGGTTGACATTTGGTGTTGAGCCATTTTGGCGCAATCATAACAGGTAGCTTTTCAACCAAGTCACGGATAATTTCGAAACTGGCAGAGCCACTCCCTACTATTATTCCTGCTCTTAGGACGGTGTGTGATGCTTTGGCAGATTTGAGGATATTCTCTACCATAAGCCGGCTATTCAAGTGCTCGGATAATTCATGGTCATTCACAATCCCGCTCAGGTAGACGATGCGATTGCAACGGGTAGAGTCCAGAAAATCTACAAAATTTTGAGCCGAGTTGCTTTCCATTTCAGAAAAGTTGCCCAGCTTGTCGCTCATTGAGTGAATGAGGTAGTAGGCCACATCAAAGTCTGTGGGTAGGTCTTTAATTGTCTCAGGTTTTAGGAAATCTGCTTCTACTACCTCTATTCTGTCTTGTTTGGTAGTATCTATAGGGAAGCGCGTCTGATCTCTAACGCAGCAGTAGACAAAGTGTCCTTGTTCGAGCAAAGAAGGCAATAGTCGCATTCCGATATAGCCATTAGCTCCGGTGAGTAAGATTTTCATAATAGTAGAACATGAGGATTCCAAAGATTGTTGGAAAACTGATTAGCGTGTATCAAAGGGCAAAAATTATATTTGTGCTGTGCCAATTCGTTTAATCTCTTTTTTGTTTGTGAGTTTTGTATTATCCTGTATTTCGGGTAGAGGTCAAGATCTGATCATTCGAATCTATGGAGATACCATCTATTCTAAGATTGACCAAGAAGACAATCGTTTTATTTATTACCGAACGCAAAGTACAAATCGTGGTGAGACCGAGATTATTTCTCGAAAAGAGGTGCGAGAAATTATATACGGGCTTGATACTTCTGTCGAGCGAAAGATTGCGCCTAAAAAATTGGCGAAGGATTACGAGGTATTTCAACTTTCAGTTCATGCAGGTTATTCAAGGATCTTAAACACAGACGAACTCTATGGTGAGGATTTTGAATCCGTCTACGATGAGATGAGAGGTGGAGTTTTTCTTGATGTCCGTGCCAACTATTTTTTTAATAAAGATGTGGGTATTGGTTTACTTATTTCCAACTCGCTCTATCAAACGGATTCGAGAGTTCCTATTTTTGATACTCTACCATCTGGGACCATAATTACTGGGGAGTTGTCTCATGACCGCACGCTCAATTATTATGCATTCAATTTAGCTTTCAGAATACATCAATCTTCAAATGTAAACCTCCAAATAGACGTAGGTTTTGGTCTTTTAACCTTTGAAGATCAAGGAGACCTTATGGGGGATTACACACTGACATCATCTTCCATTGGTGGGCACCTTTCAGCCAGTTTTCAATTGGGTCTTGGAGAAGGGTTTTATTTACCTGCTTTTATCTCTATAAAAGGTTTTCGTTTAAGCTCTTTTCAATTTGAGCCATCTTCTGAAATGAATCCTGAGCTCGCATTGGGCGTAAAAAGTTTGTATAACAATTTAGAAGGCGGTATCAATGCTAATCGAATAGAATTCGGATTAGGACTAGGCTTTGCCTTCTGATGAAGCTTGAATGTTTGGTGACTTCGTGATTGACGGTGATTCACCTCGTACTTCGCCCTGTTTTTTCGCTTCTTCTGAAATGTCTTCGGACTTCGTTCTCAATAGTCCAAATGTCATAATTACACTTGTAGCGAGGATCACAAATAGCAGAAGACCGTCAGCTGTGCTATTCAGCTTCATGGCGTCGGGAATATCAAAAAACAAGAGAATGCTGATAAGACCTCTTGGAGCAATGTAGACTTCTGGCAGGAGCCCCTGTTTTGCAACGTATTTAAGGTACAATGCTCGAACTCCATAAATCACTATTACTGCTATTGTCCCATTCATCAGAACACTCCAATTGAGCAGTGAATGAATGTCCATTATATACCCGAAAATCAGAAAGAAGAAGGTTCTGATAATGAAAGCGCTTTCGGCAGTTAACAGTAGAAATTGATCCAAGTCATTTCTGAGTTTTTCGTACAGAAATAATTCCTTAAATTTTTTGATAGGAATGATCTCGGCATTGTTCAAAAACAGACCTAGGAAGAGAACAACGATAAGAGAAGACAGGTGGAACTTTTTGCCAATAGCATAGACCAGAAGAAGTAATGCTAGAATCAAGAAAAACTTAATGTGGTGCGTTATTCTCTTTATTAGAAAAAGAAAGATAATTGAAATCGCTACAGCAAGGATCAGCGTAATGACGATGTCCTTACTCAGATTGAAGTAAGCTGGAAAGTCGTAAGTTTCATTTTGCTTAGCAAAATAGAAAAACATGATGCCAAGGATATCAGAGAAGCTGGAGTCATAAATGACAAATTCTCTCTTCTTCTTGGGAAGATCGCTTACTGAAGGGATGGCAATGGCACTGCTTATTATCGCTAATGGAATGGAGTTCACCAAACAAATCTGGAAAGGTAAATGAGTCATGTACCTGAACAGAAATGTAAGTATGAGTGCAGTGATGATCAGAATAAAAAAAGCCGAGCCAAAACTAGACCGTATTAGTCCAATTTTGTCTTTTTCGAAACGAAGTTCAAGCGCTCCTTCTAGCACAATCAATACTAACCCTACCGTGCCAATAACAGGAAGAAACTGAGAAACGTTAGGGATTTCTATCCCTAAGTATTTCAGCGCGTATTGAATACCCAAACCAGTTCCGAATAAGAATATTACGGAAGGAATCTTAGTTCTCTTTGAAATCAAATCGAAAGTGTAGGAAAACACCACGACAAGACTTAGAAAAATCAGAATGTAATTAGTATCCAAGTTGCGTCTACATTAAGGCTTTAAAGTTAACACATCGCCCAGACATAGTGTCTTGAATAATAATCTAAGATTGCATAAAAAGCATAGCGTAAACTGCCGATGAGCACATAGCGATAGCTAGAAATACAAAAAGCACTTTGTAACGGAATGAGGCAGCGAACTCTTCGGCGGCGTCGGCGAGTAAAAACGCGTAGATATTATCTACAGTTTTTTTAAAAATAGTAGTCATTTAATTTGGTTGTTTGTTCGGCTAATTGGTTGTTAACGCAAGGCAAAGTAACTACAAACTTATTGGCTTGTCAAATTAAAAAGGCATTATAGTTATTCTTATCCTGATATGGAGGCCTTGCCTTAGTTGAAAGTTTTTGAATTCCAAGCATGAATGCTAAACTTGGCGTGAGAAGCAAACCATAAATAGGAAGTGATTCCTAATAAGAAGATAACATTCCATCCAAAGGCGACCAAGCGCATGAAATTTAGGAACTCTCCCGATGAAGACAACAGGTTCGATGGAATGAGCACTGTCAGCAAGCCCGAGACGCTCAGCACTGCCAGTAGCAGTGTGATGGGTGACGTTAAAGGCCAATTGACAATTTTGCGGTACCACGCCATGTCATCTCCCCATTGATCGATCAAATAAAAACGGCCATCTTCTAAAGGAGCGAATAACAATGGGTCTTTGTTCGAATCCTCAAGCTTGAACAATTTAGAAGGAGCAGCGATCATAAACGCATCTATGTTATGACCTATAATTTGTTCAGTCTCTTTGACCGAAGAGATTGCACTCGAGGGTATATCACCTTTGAATTGTTTTGTACTTAAGAATCTTAAACGGTATTTGACACAGAGCGTTTTGATGCTCTCGAGATCAAAAATCCTCTCTTCCGAGAGGTTATCAGACGAAGGAAGCTTTGATGACGTAGCTCCGTTATCCATTGTTCGAAGTACTCGTCGATCATTTTCCCATTCGGCCTCGAAAAGACTTTTGAATTGAGATAGAACTTGATTCTCACTATTTTCCTTCTGCACCTTGCGCTCATTTAAAAGCGCTCTTTCCAAATTCACTTTTTCAAACATATGTCGTTCTAATTTTACTATCAACAAGATAACAAATCCAACTTAGAGTAGTTTTCAGTTTAAGAAAATATTATGCTCTATACTGTTTTTTTGTTTCAACATTAGCAATCTCATTCTGATCTCATCCAAAAGAAATTTCTCCATTTCGACAGGTAACTTTAATTTGAGGAAATCAATCTTCTTTGAGTCATCTAAATTAAGCATTCGTGCCAAACCAATTAAGTCTAAGTCAGCTGAAAAGGATTCTGGATCGAGAATTTTCTCCGATTCCGATATGTAGGCATTGAAGGCGCTAAAAAGGGCGTTGCTAACAGTTGGTATTTCATCATGATTCATAATCAGCACGTCTCCACCAGGGTAAAGTTTTTCTCCCATGCGAAGGAAAAAGCGTTCGACCTTAAAAATTCCTGTAGCCACTATTTCAATGTCCGCAGAGCCATTGCTGTGCCGCGAGACAACCTTCTTTAGATTCACCATGCTACCGTAACCAGTCATAGTGCCATTTTCTGTAAATGGAATCCCGAAGGAAATTTGGACGTCTTCGCAATCAGCTAAAAGCTGGCGATATCGCTCTTCGAAAATGTGCAGCTTTGTTGTTTCGCCGGGAAGAAGAAACAACTGCAGCGGAAATAAGGCGAGTTGGGTCTTCTGCATAAGATCAAGATTAAAGGAACAACAAGAAAAAGAGCTATTTGTTAGATTACAGACAACAGTTATTGTTCATGAAGTAATACAAAGATCTCTTCATTTTCCCGCTTCATTCGATATTGCTCACGAGCAAATTTTTCCAATTCCTCCCTATCAGAAGTCAGCTCTTGGATTTGGCTTTTAGAGGATTCTGTATTCCTGTTTAAGTAATCCATTTCTTCCGAGATATTTCTTAGTTCCATCTTAATCTCCATTTGGGAAATGAGATCATGGGCATCGAAAAAACATATGTAAAGAACGAAGATCACCAATACCGCGACGTATTTGTTTTTTAGAATTGGCGGAATTTTTTTTAACATACGTAAAGCTACATGAGCATTTTGACCTAACAAAAAAAAGCTCCCGTTTTTATACGGGAGCTTCTGTTAAAAAAGATGTCTTCGGGATTTAACCTAAAAACGGATATCTGAAATCTGTAGGAGAAACGAGCGTTTCTTTGATCGTTCTGGCAGAAACCCATCTTAGTAAGTTGAGGTGAGATCCTGCTTTGTCATTCGTCCCAGACCCTCTCGCACCTCCGAATGGTTGTTGACCAACTACCGCCCCTGTAGGCTTATCGTTGATGTAGAAGTTGCCAGCTGCGTTTTCAAGCATCTTGGCCGCAAGATTTATAGCGTATCTGTCTTTTGCCAATATGGCTCCCGTCAAAGCGTATTCTGAAGTTTCATCAACCAATTTGAGGGTCTCTTCAAATTTGTCTCCATCGTATACATAAATAGTTAAAACAGGGCCAAAGATCTCTTCAACCATTGTTCTGAATTTTGGATTTGTGGTGACCACTACGGTTGGTTCAATGAAATAACCTTCGCTTTTGTCATAGCCTCCTCCTGTGATAATTTCTGCATCTGGTTGTTCTTTGACATAGTCAATGTAACCGGCGATTTTATCAAAAGCTCTCTCGTCAATTACAGCATTCACAAAATTCGAGAATTCGGTAGGTGAGCCCAACTTCATGTCTTTGCCATCTTGAATCAAACCCGCTTTTACTTCAGGCCAGATATTGCTGGCCACATAAGCTCTGGACGCGGCTGAACATTTTTGACCTTGAAATTCAAAGGCTCCTCTGGTAAGGGCAGTAGAGACTGCTTTTGGATCAGCTGATTTGTGGGCTACAACAAAGTCTTTTCCTCCCGTCTCGCCAACTATACGAGGGTAAGTCTTGTACTTGTCAATATTGTTTCCAATCGTTTTCCAAAGCATTTTGAAAACTGCTGTAGAACCAGTGAAATGCAATCCTGCAAAATCAGGATGTTCAAATACTACTTCTCCAGCATCAGGACCGTCTACAGTAACCATGTTAATGACACCATCGGGAAGACCAGCCTCTTTGAAAATTTTCATTACCACATTGGCACTGTAAATTTGTGAGTCAGCAGGTTTCCAAACACAAACATTTCCCATCATTGCTGCAGAAGCAGGAAGGTTTCCAGCTATGGCAGTAAAATTGAACGGGGTGATACAAAATACAAAGCCTTCAAGCCCTCGGTATTCCAATCGGTTCCAAACTCCTGGAGAACTGCCCGGCTGAACCGAATAGATTTCTTCCATATAATGAGCGTTAAATCGAAGGAAGTCAATTAGTTCGCAAACTGAGTCGATCTCTGATTGGTAGGCATTTTTGCTTTGAGCAACCATGGTGGCTGCGTTCATTTCATATCGATATGGCCCTGCTAATAGGTCGGCTGCTTTTAGAAAAATAGCAGCGCGTTGTTCCCAAGGGAGTTCTGCCCACTCTTTTCTTGCCGCAAGTGCCGCGTCGATTGCTTGTTGGACGTGTTTCTTTTCTCCAAAATTGGCTTGACCAACTTTTCTTTTGTGGTCAAAAGGTGGAGTTAGGTCTTTGTTTTTATCTGTGAAAATCTCTTCGCTACCAATGTACATTGGCACATTCACAGGCTCTTGATTTAACATACGGTCCAGTGCCGCTTGCAACTTATTACGCTCGTCTGAACCAGGCGCGTAATCAAATATAGGTTCGTTCGTTGGATATGGTATTTGATAAACTCCGTTAGGCATAAAGATGATTTTTTAAGTAAGTGGCTTTGGCCGCAAAGGTACAAATCAAAACTCCCATAGGAGAAATGGCAATAGAAACTTTAAGGTCTTACACTTCTGTATCACCTTAAGAATTGCATTTTTGAAGCTTTGAGAGTCACAATAGCCAAAACCATCTTTTTGTACTCCTGATCATTGTCGCTTGAGGTAAATTCCTGCTTGCACAATCCGTTCATTTCAATAGCATTTCTTCAAAAGAAGGATTTTCTCAGAATACCATGAATGCCTTGATTCAAGATGATAGAAGGTGTGTATGGTCGGGAACTAAAGAGGGATTGAATCGATTTGATGGCTACGACTTCATCTTTTTCTGGAGCGTTAAGAATGATGCCTCAGCACTTTCAAGTATTTCTATCACTGCTTTTTATCAAAGACCAGGCCTTAGTCTCCCTGATGATTTTGAAGAAAAAAGACTCCTTCGGGAGTGGGCTAATTGAAGCTTTGACGGAGCAGCTCAATAAAACTTTAAAAATTAGAGATGACCTAATGGGAGTCTTCTATCAGCTCGATTTCGAAGACTATGGAAAGTGATAATTGATCTAGTTGAGCCTGTGTGGCACGATCATGACGAAAGAGGGAATATTTACTTTGAACTCCTCCTTGCTGTCTAAGTTTTGCATCATATAGTATCCATACATCTTGCCAGTATCCGTAGTGAAATCACATGACGAGTTGTAAGAATAAGTCTCTCCAGGTTGTATAATCGGTTGCACACCTATAACACCTTCACCTTCTACTTCTCTTCGTTTTGTCGAACTATCGTAAATGTACCAGTGCCTCTTCATCAGTTGAATCGGAAAGCTATTGCGGTTCTCCAAAGTGATTTTATATGAGAAAAGAAAAAGCCCGTTTTCTGGCTTAGAAAAACGGTCTTCAAAATTACACTTAACGGAAATCTTAATACCTGAACTTAAAGCTGTAGTCATGCTTAGCGCTTGAAGGTTTTCGCAAGGTGAAAAAAATCAACATACTTTCAAAAGATACAGATCAATAAAATTATCTACCGAAACTATTTGTTCGTTCAACACCAATCAAACGATCAGAAAAGTAGCTCTGATCCTTGAAATAAATTAAAATCAAATAATCATTCTCTGTTTCAGAATGATTCCCATCGGTAAGATCTGATGACCCTTGATCCTTTTTGGGATACTTCCATAAATACGAATAATTGTAATATCCCTGTTTCAATTGCAATGCGAGCTCGTAATTTTGGTTGTCGGGGTTGTATGTCATTCGGTGAGTCTTTTTCAATTCCCAATTTGAAAGTTGGCCCGTAACATACATTTCACCATTTCCGAGCATGGCATCTACAGGAAAACTAAAATGAACGGTAACATAGTCCGATTCGAGATGAGGGTCGATCATGTCGTCATTCTTCACTAAAAATTTTCCGTTTATGTCATTCTCGAAGGTGTATTGCTTGAAGGCCTTTGCCCAATCAGGCGCCAAATAAATGTGGTATCCATCGTCCTCCAGTCTTATTTCCTCAACCTCCTCGCTTCGATAGCGCAAGCTTTTACCATCAAAAAAGCGGTATTCATTTCCGCCGTCAAAGTCTAATTCACCTTGGTAATTGTAAGTGAGCTGTTTGTTTTTGATGAAATTTGGCTTAACGCCTGAAACAATGTTGTCACGCCTTAGATTTTGCATCACCACAAGCTCAATGTCGCGGTATGGATTCATGGTTTGAATCGAACCGAGATTGACTTCAATGTCAACCTCCTGTCGATATTCTCGTTCGGAGACGATACTTGAAGGCTGAATAACAGCACTTATACTCACTTTTGGCTCTAATACCATAAACCTGCTTGTGAGGACTAAATCTTCCTCGTTTCCATTGGCATATACCTTTATAATGTAGTTTCCACTCCTGATCAGATTAATTCGGTTGTTCGGGAATTCGAGTTGGTAGCTCGTGTAGTTATTGACCGTGTTGAACGAAAAGTCATAGTTTGCAATAATGTCATTGTTGAATCCCTCCTGATAGTCCATAAGCTGAAGGTCCGAAGGTTTCCAATCCCACGTGCAGTGGATGAAGGAATAGTGCATCTCTCGAATATCTTCATCTAAGTCATCAAAGCGTAAAACAATCCTTTCAAGACCGTTTAACGGAATTATGGGTGCTTCAAGCTCTGATCCTTTGAGATGGAGGATGACCGTTTTTATGCTCTCGTCATAGATTTTATCGGTGTGCTGAAGCTCCTTACTGTCAAAGTATTCGGGTTGCAATTTACCTTCAGATTGAAGTGGCTGGGAAGCTTGGCAAGATGAAATAAAAGGGGAACTGAAAAAAATAAAGAAGACGCCTCGAAAGAGCATCCTTGGAACAACTGGCATAATTTGATAACGGTAGTTTTATTTAGATATTTATAAATAGTTTGTAAAAAATCGGGAGCCGTCAATAAGCATTAGACAAAAAGCAAAGTTATTGCTATTTTTGCCGCCGAATTTAAAGGACGTCTAAGTGCATGTCTAAGGCCATAAAAATAAAAAAAGGAGCGGATATTAAGTTGATCGGTCAAGCCGATAAAACTACCTCTGCTGCCACACAATCAAAAGTTTTTGCTCTGAAACCAGACGATTTCTTTGGGACTACCCCAAAATTGTCTGTCAAAGAAGGAGCGGAAGTCAAAGCGGGTTCTCCTCTGTTTTACGACAAAACTAGGACGCGGGTGAAATTTACATCTCCCGTTAGTGGCGAAGTAGTCGAAGTAAAACGGGGTGCGAAGCGCAAAATTTTAGAAGTGAAGGTCTTGGCAGATGCCGAAACTCGCTACGAGACTTTTGCTCCCTGGTCCAGCGGTTCAGATCGAGAAGCTCTTGTAACGACAATGCTCGACATGGGGCTTTGGCCTTTTGTGAAGCAAAGACCTTATGGCGTTATTGCCAATCCTGAAGATACACCACGCGACATTTTTGTTAGCTTTTTCAATTCGGCTCCGTTGGCGCCAGAAGCTGCTTTTGTTCTCGAAAGCGAAAAAGAAAACGTTCAATTGGCACTGGATGCTTTCAAGCTTTTGACTTCAGGCGACGTGCACATAGGTGTCAAGACAGGCGATTCTTTCTTCGACTTTCTTACAGGAGTGACGAAGCATACCATTCAAGGCCCTCATCCAGCAGGCAATGTGGGTGTTCTTATACACCATGTAGCACCTATTAATAAAGGTGAAATGGTTTGGACGGTAAATGGTATGGATTTGGCCTTAATTGGTAGATCTCTGAAAGCAGGTCAATTCAAGGCTGAGCGCACAATTGCTCTCGCAGGATCAGAAGTTGATAATCCGCAGTTTTATACTACGATGATCGGAGCCAAAATGGACTCGATAGTTGCAGGAAAACTCAAGGGACATAACAACCGGATTATAAATGGAGATCCTCTCACGGGTGATACAGTTTCTGAAGATGGTCACCTTGGTTTTTACAATTCTCAAATTACTGTTTTGCCAGAGGGTGATCACAAGAAGTTTTTCCTAACGGACGGTTGGCTTGCTCCTGGATTCAGCAGTTTCAGTCTTTCTAAGGCCTTTCCATCTTGGCTGAGCCCTAAGAAGGAATATCGACTCGACACCAATCTTAACGGCGAAGAAAGAGCATTTGTAGTGACAGGAGAGCTGGAAAGAGTATTTCCTTTTGACATCTATCCGATGCAACTTATCAAGTCCATAATGGTTAATGATATTGATGCAATGGAAAAGCTTGGGATTTACGAAGTGCTTCCCGAGGACTTTGCGGTTTGCGAGTTTGCGTGTACCTCGAAGGTCGATATCCAACAAGTTGTTGAAGATGGATTGGCCGACATGAGAAAAGAATTTGAATCATAATCTAAATCAGCTAAAGTGAAAGTTGTTGAGAATCTATTGGGTAAGGTAAAACCCATTTTTGATAAGGGAGGAAAGCTGGAGAAGTTGTATCCGATGTATGATGCATTGGAAACTTTTGCATTTGTGCCAGATCATACCACCCACAAAGGAGCCCACATTCGTGACTCTATTGACATGAAAAGAACGATGTTCTTGGTGATCGTGGCATTGATTCCATGTCTTCTGTTCGGAATTTACAATACAGGATACCAGCATTTCATGGCGCTTCAGCAAGAAGCTACTTTTATGGAAATGGTAGTCTTTGGTCTCTGGAAAGCAATACCGTTGATCATTGTGTCATATGGAGTAGGTCTGGGTGTAGAATTTATTTTTTGCATCATCAAAGGCCACTCAATCCAAGAGGGTTTCTTGGTCTCGGGAATGCTCATACCTCTCATCATGCCAATGGATGTCCCTCTTTGGATGGTAGGCATTTCCACTGCTTTTGCTGTGCTTATCGCAAAAGAAGTATTTGGTGGAACTGGAATGAACATCCTTAATGTTGCATTAACGGCAAGAGCCTTTTTATTCTTTGCCTACCCAACAATGATGTCGGGCAATAAGGTTTGGGTCAATGCCGAAGGTGGAGCAGTTGTAGATGGATACACTGGGGAAACTCTTCTAGGGCAAGCCATAAGTAGTGGCGCAAATTTTTATGACACCGCGGGAGTTGCATACTCATCGGTTTCAGACAGTTTCATGGCATCTTTCCTTGGTTTTATTCCTGGATCTATTGGGGAGACTTCAACTCTGGCCATCTTAATAGGTGCGGGTATTCTTATTTGGACTGGCATAGCCAGCTGGAGAATTATGTTGTCTGCTGTGATTGGCGGAGCGGTAATGGGATTGATTTTCAATTTTGTTGGTCCACAGATATCTCCCGAAAACCTATACCTCCAAGTGCCATGGTGGCATCAATTGGTAATGGGTGGCTTCATGTTCGGTGTTGTATTTATGGCGACAGACCCTGTTTCTGCCGCTCAGACGTTCAAAGGAAAAGTGATCTACGGATTTCTGATAGGAATTCTCGGTATCCTTATACGTGTGGCAAACCCTGCTTACCCCGAGGGAATAATGCTGGCCATTTTATTTATGAATGTAATGGCGCCCACGATTGACCACTACGTGATTCAGGGCAATATCAACAAAAGACTTAAGAGACTTAAAACCGCTTAACGATGGCAGTAAACAAAAACAGCAACGCTTTTACCTTCGTCTTCGCTATCATCATGGTAGTCGTAGTGGGATCCGTGCTTTCATTTGCAGCAATATCTCTGAAGCCTCTTCAGGTTAAGAATAACATTGATAAAAAGATGATCAATATCCTAACATCTATTGGTGTTGAGGCTGATCGGACAAATGCCAAGAAGATTTTTTACGCGAACATAACGGCGCGTTACATTCTTAATTCGAATGGAGAAATTATCTCGACGAGAGAAGGTGAAGTGGAATCTACTGACCGAGAAGATCCGTTTAACGTAGATATAAAAAAAGAATTCAGAGATCCAACCCTGACAGTAGAGGAGAGAAACTACCCACTTTATGTAGCTTCTATTGATGGTGAAGATGTGGCAATTATTCCATTGGTAGGAAAAGGGCTTTGGGGTCCGATCTGGGGATATGTAGCTCTAGAGAGCGACTTCAATACTATTTACGGTGCGAATTTCGACCACAAGACGGAAACTCCTGGTTTGGGAGCTGAGATCAGAGAATCTTGGTTTTCGAAGCCATTTGTAGGGAAAACAATCTATGACGATTCGGGCGATCTCGTTTCTGTCAGCGTCGTAAAAGGTACAGCAGATCCAGATAACCCTCACGCAGTAGACGGTATCACTGGCGGAACCATTACTAGTCACGGTGTCGACGAAATGCTTGAGCGCACTTTCGGCGTATACGACGCATATTTTAAAAACAACTCTCAAATCAGTCAAAAGTAATGAGCACTGAGACGGCCGTATCGGCAAACGAACAAGAAGTTGTAAAAGAAGCAGTTCCAAGAGAACCCCTCTTTTCAGCAAAAAATAAAAGACTACTTACTGATCCGTTGAACGACGATAACCCAATTACCGTTCAGGTATTGGGAATCTGCTCGGCGCTGGCTATTACTGTTCAGGTGCAGCAAGCAGTGGTCATGTGTATGTCGGTACTTTTTGTAATGGTTTTTGGAAACATGATTATCTCAGCAATGAGAAACGTCATTCCTTCTCGAATCAGAATAATTGTACAGCTCGTTGTAGTCGCCGCTTTGGTGATCTTGGTTGACCAAATTCTGAAGGCATTTTTACCAGATATTGCCGAAAAGCTTTCTGTCTTCATCGGGTTGATTATTACCAACTGCATTATCATGGGGCGATTTGAAGCCTTTGCAATGGGCAATAAGGTTTGGCCTTCTGCCCTTGATGGAGTTGGAAACGCTATCGGATATGCTTGGATTTTGGTGGCAGTAGCAGTTGTTCGTGAAATCTTCGGATCGGGATCGATCAGTTTCCCAGGAATCGGACAGATTAAATTCCTTCCACAAAGTTTCTTCGAGGCGGGATATATGAATAACAATATGATGATTCTACCTCCAATGGCTTTGATCACGGTGGGTGTTATCATCTGGATTCAACGTTCGAAGAATCAAAAACTTATTGAAGAAAACTAGGCCATGGAAGCAGTAAATATTTTCGTCAAGTCGATCTTCATCGACAACATGATTTTCGCATACTTCCTGGGTATGTGTTCTTACCTAGCCGTATCCAAAACCGTGAAGACCGCAGTAGGACTGGGTGCCGCAGTTATTTTTGTACTCGGAATTACTGTTCCGATCAATTACTTGCTAGAGAATTTTGTTCTCATGGAAGGCGCTCTCACATGGATTGATCCTTCTTTTGCAACGGTTGATTTGAGCTTCTTGAGCTTTATCATGTTCATCGCAGTTATCGCATCTATGGTTCAGCTCGTTGAGATGATCGTAGAGAAATTTGCTCCTGCACTTTACGGCGCACTTGGTATCTTCTTGCCACTTATCGCTGTAAACTGTTCCATTCTCGGAGGTGCACTTTTCATGCAAGAACGTCAATACACAAACATTGGCGACGCTACGGTGTTTGGTTTAGGAAGTGGAGTTGGTTGGTTTTTGGCCATTGTAGCTATTGCTGCAATTCGTGAGAAGATTCGTTATTCAAACGTACCTGCGCCGCTAAGAGGACTTGGAATTACTTTCATCATTACAGGTCTCATGGGTCTTGGCTTCATGGCCTTTATGGGAATAGAATTATAAACAGATTAGAAAAGAAGGAAGATGAGTGTAACTATCATAGCATCAATTGCCGTTTTTTTAGTGGTTATTTTGCTGTTGGTGAGTGTTTTGCTTTTTGCAAAGTCAAAACTATCACCTTCGGGATTGGTATCGATTGAGATCAATGGTGAGAAAACCATTCAAGTGGAGGCTGGAAACACTTTACTTTCTACGCTAAGTGAAGCAAAGATATTTCTTCCTTCTGCTTGTGGTGGAGGTGGAACTTGTGCCATGTGCAAGTGCCAAGTCAATGAAGGTGGTGGGGAGCTATTGCCGACAGAAGCTCCATATTTTTCTAGAAAAGAAGCTGCAGAGCAATGGCGTTTGGGCTGTCAGGTGAAAGTGAAGCAAGACATGAAAATCCATGTTCCCGAAGAGATTTTTGGAATTAAGAAGTGGGAATGTGAAGTGGTTTCGAATTACAACGTTGCTTCATTCATTAAGGAATTTGTGGTTCGTTTGCCGGAAGGAGAACACCTCGACTTCGAGGCAGGTGGATACATCCAGGTAGATGTGCCGCCAATTGAGGTCAATTTCAAAGACATGGATATCACCTCTCATCCTGAATTGGGTCGCGCTCCAGATGACTTTCAAGGAGAGTGGGATAAATTTGGACTTTGGGACTTGAAGATGAAGAATCCGGAAACGATCTTCCGAGCATATTCTATGGCCAATCACCCTGCTGAAGGGAACATTGTAATGCTCAATATCCGTATAGCTACTCCACCATGGGATAGAGAGAAAAACAAATGGATGGATGTAAATCCAGGTATCTGTTCTTCTTACGTCTTTGGTTGCAAGCCTGGAGATAAAGTGACTATTTCAGGCCCTTACGGTGAATTCTTCATCAAAGAGACTGGATCTGAAATGCTTTACATTGGTGGTGGTGCCGGAATGGCGCCAATGAGATCGCACCTTTTTCACCTCTTCCACACGTTGAAGACAGACCGAAAGGTTTCTTACTGGTACGGTGGACGTTCGAAGCGTGAGCTTTTCTACTTGGATCATTTCCAAGAAATAGAAAAGCAGTTCCCGAATTTCGATTTCCATGTTGTATTGTCTGAGCCTGTGCCAGAAGACAATTGGAAAGAGAAAAAGAGTATGGATGACGAGGGCGATGGATTTACAGGTTATGTTCACCAAGCGGTGATAGACAATTACCTCAATCACCATGAAGCGCCTGAAGACATTGAATTTTACTTCTGTGGGCCTCCATTGATGAACGCAGCCGTTCTCAAAATGGTAGACGATTGGGGAGTGCCACCAGAGAATGTTGCATTCGATGATTTTGGAGGATAAACGATAATGAATTTCGATACTAAAAACCCCGCCATTGGCGGGGTTTTTTTATGCTCGAGATATTGTTTTAAGTAATTTGTGTTGAGTCTAGGTTTTGAAGGGCCTAGCTAATCCCTGCTATGAGCTTTCCCTAAAGCATCATTCAAGGCTTCTGGATCTGTTGAACCAATGAAATAGCTTCTGCCATTGCATGTTGTGATAGAAACACCGTTTCTACCCGTTAGCGTAAACCTTTTCTCAAACCAAGAATTGAAATTTTTCGTGGTGTTGATGGTAAAAGGGTCAGTTTCTTCAATTCGATAAGAGGCCACGTCTGAGTGTGGAATCTTCACCTTAGATCGATAAAATGGAGATAAATGGACATTGATGCATTTTGAGGTAACTCTGGTTTTGAGCTTTATACTGGCGATTACAAAAATGATTAAACCTACAGCCAAGACTGCTAGGCTTACCCCAGAAAGGCTGAGCAGACTATCAGACTCCTTCATTTTATCAAAGAATCCAAGCAACGAGAGTATGAATACCAAGACGATGGCACCGATCCAGTATACCTTTCCTTTAATGTCTACTGTTTCCTTAAAGTATTTTTTTGACATAACTTTCAGATAATATTAACTTAACATAAAGGTAACATTACGAATTGAAATAACAAAGGTTCGTTGAAGTGGCTAGGCGACGGGTGATATGATTCAGTAAACGCTTTGACTCCCAGTGGTCTCAGAGGTGAAATTTACCTACGTACATCTTACTCCAAGATGATTCTGTGAGAGGGAACAAAACTCTCGAAATGGATGCGCAGAATGAATAAGCCGCTTTTTAGTTCTTTTAAGTCTAGCCTCGATAAGTTTTGTAGTTCGGCACTCTTTTTAGAAAGCACAAGCTTTCCTTGTTGGTCTATTAATTCAATCGCATAGGATTCATTGAGACCTTCAATCTCTATGAATCCATTGGAGGGGTTGGGATAAATTGAGATTTCACTTTCGGGATTTTCTGTAGTGAGCAGGGAACAGTTCAATTCCCCTTGATCATGGTCGAAAACAAATTCATCTTCTATTCTCACACATTCCTGAAGGATGTAGTACCCTGAAACATTTGGAGTGATTTCCCAAAATAGACCACGATCGCTTCCAACTCCTTCGATCCATCTGCCGATACCATGGTGAATGACTTTTCGTGTAATTCCATTGAAGTCTTCATAAGTGACATCTTCTACGAGCAAATTCGGTTTCCAACCGCCCGCAAATACTTGTACTTGGTCTCCGATCTCAAGTGTGAAATCAAAGAGTAGCACTTCTTGCTCTTGGTACCAAGGAACAAAATATACCTTGCCAGAATCTTCTCTGAGGGCTCCAACATAATTTGTGGGTGGTGTTTAATCGCAGGTTAAACATAAAAAAGGGAAGCCGCCTGAAATGATCTGGGTCATTGAAATGTCGTTTATCAGTGTGTCCTCGTCCGTATTGTATTCATAAGATCCGTAGAATAAACAATTCTCAAATTGATCATTACATTGATAATAACCATTAAGCCAAGACGTATTTTCTAGAGGAAAAGGAATGTATTCCTGCGATTTTGTGCTCACCGTTAAAGCAAGAAAAATAAGAGAGGTTAAGAAGTGTTTCATAGTTGATTGGTCTATCATTTAAAAGCAAGAGTTCACACTTATGCCCTTCAATGTAACTAGAAATCAACAGAATTTGACTGTTCGTGAAAATTCTAAACCAAGAGATCTTGGAGGCTAAACGGCTAACATTAATGTATCTACATTGTTTTTCATTCGCCGGTACGAGGTGTTGGTTTCTTATCCTTTACGCTTCCGATTGCGCTCGTAATCGCTAAAGATCCATTCACCCAATCCGCCCAAGCCTGTGTAGATCGCCTTGCCGTTATTGGCCTCGGTAAACTCCTCTACAAACTGCTGCAAATAGGGATCTTGGGCAATCATAAAGGTGGTGATAGGTACATTGATTTTTCGGCACTCTGAAGCTAGGTTGAGACACTTGTTTACGATAACCGGATCCAGTCCAAAGCTGTTTTTGTAGTAACCATCATTTGTCTTGAGACAAGAAGGCTTCCCGTCTGTTATCATGAAAATCTGCTTGTTGTTGTTCTTCCGTCGGCGCAAAAGATCCATCGCCAATTGCAACCCAGCCACCGTATTGGTATGGTAAGGCCCTACTTTGAGGTAAGGAAGATCCTTAACGCTGATCTGCCAGGCATCATTTCCAAATACGATAATGTCTAAGGTATCTTTCGGGTAACGAGTACTGATATACTCGGCCAGCGCCATACTTACTTTTTTGGCAGGGGTGATTCGATCTTCTCCATAAAGAATCATGGAGTGTGAAATATCGATCATGAGCACGGTGGAGGCCGAGGCTTTCAGCTCCGTCTCTCTTATTTCCAGATCTTGTTCATATAGACTGAATTCTCCCCCCGCCGATCTAATCTGCGCATTTCGGATACTATCGGTAAAGTCGATTTGATCGGCTCGATCTCCGAATTGAAAAGGCCGTCGGTCTCCCGTTGGTTCATCCCCGCCGCCCGCTTGACCTGTTCGGTGTCCGCCGGTGGTGCTCTTTTTCATCTTCCCGAAAATCTGTTCCATGGCATTTTTGCGAAGCGCCTGTTCTGTTTTTGCAGAAATGCTGCTCCCGCCACCATCTCCTTCTCCCTCGCCGTCACCGCCTTGTTGCAGATAGCCTTTGGCAAAAAGGTCTTCGATAAAATCGTCGATGGTATAATCGTCGTTGGTGAGTTTGTGTTCCTTGTCGAGCTCTCTAAGCCAGTCCAATGCCTCGTCCACATCACCTGAGGTGTAAGTGATCAGTTCTAAAAAAATCTCTAACAACCGCTCAAACGGTGAGCGCTTATCGAGTTCGGGAATATATTCTCTAAAATGGAATCCTTGCATAATCTAAAGGTAAATAACCATTCTTACAACCACTCAGCCGTTCACCTTGTTTTTAGCTTGGGCGAAAGAATGAATTTTTACTTTTGCCACTATGCAGACAGAAACCAATTTCGCAGAATTTATTGAGGTATGGCTCCACGAGAGTATGGGTGTGGATTTAGCCATGACGCAACTGTTCAAGATGATCATCCTACTTGTCGTGATGGTTCTTGCGGCTGTCATTTTGTGGTGGATTGGTCAACAAATCATCAATCGGGTACTAGAAAAAGTTATTCGCAAAACTAGCACAGACTGGGATGATGTTCTGTTGGAACAGGGAGTATTCCGCAAACTAGGGCATATCATTCCTGCTTCAGTAGTGAGTGAACTCACCCCGATTGTTTTCAGTGACTATCCTGGGACAATCCCCACTATTGAGCAAGTCACCGATGCTTTTGTGATGCTCATCGTTATTCGAATCATAGTCGCTTTCATCAGCGCCATGTCCATATTTCTCCATCGCTCACCAAAGTTCAAAGACAAGCCCATCGCCAGTTTTACTCAACTAGCTAAAATCGTGGTTTGGTCTATAGGTGGAATTGCTCTTTTTGGAATCGTGATTGGAAAAAACCCCATTACCATTTTTACTGCTTTGGGTGCAGTTTCGGCAGTTTTGATTTTGGTCTTCAAGGACACCATTTTAGGGTTTATGGCTAGTATCCAATTGACCATAAACGATATGGTACGTATCGGCGATTGGGTTTCTGTTCCCCAATACGGTGCCGATGGTGATGTGATTGAAATCAACCTGACTACCGTAAAAGTAGCCAACTGGGATAAGACCATTTCTACAGTGCCTACATACTCATTTGTGTCTGATAGCTTCAAGAATTGGCGCGGCATGGAGGAGAGTGGCGGACGCCGAATAAAGAGAGCCGTCTATCTGAAAATCTCGAGGGTGAAATTTTGTGATCAAGAGATGTTGGATAGGTTTTCTAAAATGGCATTGGTCAAAGACTACATTGCCCAAAGGCAAAAAGAAATCGATACCTACAATTCTGAAAAACATATCGACACCAAGTCCTCTGTAGTCAATGGCAGGAGGATGACCAATATCGGGATACTGCGAGCGTACATCCTAAATTACATCAAGCAAAATCCCGATATCAATCAGGGTATGACCTGCATGGTGAGGCAGCTGGAAGCCTCTGAAAAGGGAGTTCCATTGGAAGTGTATTGCTTTTCAGCCATTCAGGCTTGGGTAGATTATGAACGAATCCAGTCAGATATGTTTGATCACATCATGGCGGCGGTTCATCAATTTGATTTGGAGATTTTTGAAAACCCTGCTGGATCTGATTGGCATCAAATGAATCTAAAACAACCTACACATGACTAATCACGAAGTAGATTACAAAATCATTGGTGAAGAATTGCAATGTGTCCAAGTAGAATTGGATTCACAAGAAGCAGTTGTAGCTGAAGCTGGCTCGCTTATGTTCATGGATGATACCATAGAAATGCGCACCATATTTGGCGACGGTTCCAATCAGGATCAAGGCATTTTCAACAAGTTTTTGTCTGCAGGAAAACGCGTGTTGACAGGCGAGAGCCTTTTTCTAACATCATACACTAACCAAGGCTTTGGAAAAAGACACGTTACTTTTGCCGCTCCTTATCCTGGCAAGGTCATCCCTTTTGATTTAACTCGTTTTCAGGGAAAAATTATTTGCCAAAAAGAAGCCTTCCTCTGCGCAGCAAAAGGGGTTTCCGTAGGAATCGAATTCCAAAAAAGAATTGGTGTTGGACTTTTCGGTGGAGAAGGTTTTATCATGCAAAAGCTTGAAGGTGATGGCATGGCCTTCGTGCATGCTGGAGGAACCATTATTGAAAGGGATCTTTCGGCAACCGACGTCTTGCGAGTGGACACAGGCTGTTTGGCGGCCTTTACCCAAACGGTCGATTACAATATCGAAATGGTGAAGGGTATTCGCAACGCCTTTTTTGGTGGCGAGGGATTGTTCTTAGCTACGCTTCGTGGACCAGGAAAGGTTTGGATCCAAAGTATGCCCTTCAGCCGATTGGCAGATAAAATCATCAGTGCTGCGCCAAAAATGGGCGGCAAACGAAAAGGTGAAGGAAGTATCCTTGGCGGATTGGGAGGTTTATTGGATGGCGATAATCGGATTTGAGTTAGCGGCTAGTAATCAGTAACTAGTAGCTGGTTTTTGTTCAACAGCAATTCATTAATGAACACATTCTAGCCACCGCACCGGCATTCACCCTGCGGCGATCATAACTAAGATTTAGTTATAAACCGTTTTGTCATGGTTTTTTCGAAAGGAAAAAACGCACGCCAGAACCTGAAATCCCTGTCCGTTGTCAATTTTCTACAAACATGCCATGCCTACAGCATGGAAGGGTGGTGAAAATGGACGCAAGCCCAGAACCGAAATTGGATCGGACGCATTGGTAAATTTTTGATAGCCCATTTTTGAAAGAGACGAGTAACTGATAAATTACTGACTGACTGCTGAACCGTCGCAGCTCAAATTGTTCATAAGCCGCACCGCACCAGCATGCGCCCTGCGGTTAAAATTGCTCATTGTCCATTGCACATTCATTTCACTGATCACTAATTTTCGTCGGCATTCCGTACTTATCAATTAAGTAAATAAGTGAGGTCATGGTCGCCGCGCCGAGTTCGAGTTCTCGTTGGTTTACATTTTCAAAGACATCGTTCTCGGTATGGTGCACATCAAAGTAGCGCTGTGAGTCTGGAACGAAACCGATAAGTGGCGTTCCGCTTTCTTTCAATGGATTGATATCTACACCTCCGTAGCCCTTTTTGATAAAGTGAATGTTGTACGGTTCGAATAGTGATACCCATTCGGCTAAGTAATCTATTTCGGCAGATGAGGCGTCGACCGTAAATCCTCTTGGTGTAAATCCGCCACGGTCGCTCTCCATTGCCGCTATGTGTTTGTCTCCTCTTTCACGGCTGTATTCGGCGTAAGCTCTTCCACCTCGGGCACCGTTTTCTTCGTTCATAAAGAAGACACATCTGATGGTGTGCTCTGGTTTGATTCCAGATTCTTTAATGATCCTAAGAACTTCCAACGATTGAATAACTCCCGCGCCGTCATCGTGGGCACCTTCGCCTACATCCCAACTGTCCAAGTGACCGCCGACGGTGATCACTTCATTGGTGTACTTGGAACCAGTTATCTCAGCCACCACATTGTGGGATTCCACATCGGGATGAAAGGCACAATTGGCTTCCATAGCGATTCGAGCTGAGCCATTTTTTTCCAAATGTTGAGAGAGAGCATAGGATGCATTTGTGCTCAAGGCAAATGATGGAATACTGTCGGTTTCTCCTGAATAATACATTACTCCCGTGTGAGGAAAATCATCTGCTCGCAATCCCAGCGATCGCATCACAAAACCTATGGCTCCTTTTTCGGCTGCTACCGAAGGGCCCCTGACGCGCCCACCCGAGCAGCCGCTGTAAGCGCTGAAAGTGCTGATGAGTTTGGCGTTCATGCCTTGATTTAGAAAAACGATTTTTCCTTCGAGTGAACCTTCAGGAGCATTTTTTAATGCTTGCATGGTTTCAAACTCTATCACTTCCGCCTCGAGCGGGCCACCAGTTCCTACACTGAATCCTAGAGCCAATACTTTCAGAGGTGTTCGGTCGGGGAGGAGGTAGCAAGTTTCAGCTTCACCTCGCGTCCATTTTTGAACCATCACGGGCTCTAGCCATACTTTATCAAATCCGTATGATTCCATTTTGGCCTGCGACCATTGAACAGCTTTTTCCGCACTTTCGCTACCGCTCAGTCGATGCCCTACATCTTTGCAAAGCTGTCTGAGGTTCTCATAAGCATGGCCTTCAGTGAGGGCCATATCATAGATTCCTCTCATCGCTAGGCTATCCTCTTGCGCAAATGTTGAGCAATTGATAAATAGGACAAAGCCCAATAGTGACAATTTTAAAAGGGCACTTGGACTGGAACAAAGACGGGTACGTGAAGTTTTACTCATGGAATGCGAATTAACTTAATTTTGTACGAATATTTAATGAAGAAATGAGATACAACCTGAGCGAAGTAAATGAATTGATCAGAAACAGGAGAACCATTTATCCTGAACAATATACAGAGCGTGTAGTTCAGCGCGATATGCTCGAGACCATTCTTACCAACGGACTTTGGGCGCCGACTCATGGTAAAACACAACCCTGGCGCTTTAAAGTATACACGGGAGAAGGCAGGGCAGGCCTTTCTGAAAAGATGCTGAGCCTCTATAAAACGTTGACGCCTTCTGGAGATTTTAAGGAGATCAAGTACGAAAGGATAGGGACGAGGATTGAAAAAACTTCAGCTCTAATGCTTCTATCGATGAAGCGCACCCCCGAAACAAAAATTCCTGAAATAGAAGAAATTCAAGCGGTGAGTTGTGCTGCCCAGAATATACTTCTTACGGCTGCCGCTTATGGTTTGGGCGCCTATTGGTCTTCGCCGAAGTTTTTATACGCTGATGAGGCCAATGTTTCTTTTGGCTTGGGAAAAGAAGACAAAATCTTGGGGCTTTTCTATTTTGGCTATCCTTCTGGTGATTTGCCCAAAAGCCACAGAAAGCCATTGGAGTTTGTAACCGAGTGGATTGATGGGTAAGAAGCAAATCATTTACGCCAATTTTGAGCTTCACCACAAACAGAGGAATTTTACCGTTTTCTACTTTTATGCGAAAGACCATGCGGACTACTTCGAGGCACTTTTGCTAGAAAATGAGATTCCATTCGAGCGAGGAAGCGGCCAAGATATGGTCAGAAGGCACTTAATTGGCATTCATCGGACTTATCAGGAAAAGGCTGAAAACCTCAATGATGAGGTGGGCAATTACTACCGAAAACCGTTTCTAGGAACGAAAGGCATGCGCAATTTTGTTTTGCTCTTCACGCTAGTGGCGATAACATTTGCTCTTATAGGTTATTTTTTGCGTCACAACGGGTAACTTGTTTTTCTGTTTAACAGTATACAGAGTGGACTCCAATCTCCGCAAGGAATGAAATTACCCCCTTTAATCCTTTTGGCATTTTTGATGTCATTTTCTTTTTTTTGTGAAGGCGTTCCCTTAAGACGGGACACCGCATCAGCCATGGTTGTCTACGACGCTGAAGTAAAATTTGTCCCACGGGCAGATTACTCCGCGGCTCACTACGAAAACGTGATTGATTCTTTGATCATGCTGGACACTGTTCCAGTCTCTCTCATCAATCAATTGAGCATTTACAAAACACTTTCCGAAAAGAGTCCCTCTGATCTTCCAGCTATTATTGACAGCATTTTCGATTCGAATGAGGTCAATCAAACAACCCTCAATGCCGTGAATATTTACATGGCTGCGGTAGATCGTGCAATTGAGAAAGTTTCGGGGTTTGAGCTATATATCCCAGCTGACGATAGTCCATATCCTGCCAATGCATTCTACCAAGAATGGAATACTCAGGTACCCAATCCTTTTCGGAATAAGCTTACAAAGTTTGATTCGACCTTAACGCTATTGTTGGTTGACAGTCTTTCAAATTGTGGTTTTCAAACTCCTTTTGATGGGGTCGTAACCAGCCATTTCGGTTGGAGATATGGAAGAAACCACAACGGTATTGACATCGATTTAGAAGTGTGGGATCCTGTCCGCTCAGCTTTTCCTGGTGTGGTGCGAGTTGCTCGTTATTACAAGGGTTTCGGTAGGGTAGTCGTGGTGAGGCACCACAATGGATTGGAAACACTTTATGCCCACCTTCACCGCTTTAAATCGAAGCCAGGCGATATTGTAGAAGCAGGTGACGTAATAGGTCTAGGCGGTAGTTCAGGAAACTCTACAGGTTCACATCTTCACTTTGAAATCCGTTTTCAAGGTGTTCCGATTAAGCCTTCTCAAATTATTAATTTCAGGACGAACGAACTGCGAAGCAATGTGATTCAGCTCAGTAGATCGGGCGCTTTCTTGACCGCCGTTCCTGAAACAAACCAGTATCAAGTGAAAAAAGGTGATTACCTTTATCGCGTTGCTCGCCTTTTCGGGCTTTCAGTTGAAGAGCTTTGTGCTATGAATGGATTGAAAAATACCGAATCTCTTAAGGTGGGCCAAAAGTTGATAGTTGGCACTTAATGCAGATTCGAGTAGGTCTAATTTTACTTCTTCTTTTAATTCCTTGTTCACCTCTTCTTGCGCAGAAGGTGCCACCCAAACTCAGTTTTGGCTTGGAGATTCGTTCGCTTCAAAATTTTGGGGTATTGGGTGCTGACAGCGTTGTTCTGGCGGATGCCGATGATCAATTCCGAAGCGTTTATGAATTTGCAGGAGGTCTTGGCTTTGGTGGTGTTGTTAGAATTAAGCTGACCGATTTCTGGAATATTGAAACCGGTATCAACTATACCCGGCAGAGGTATGATCTCGATTTTCGTGATCTGGTAACAGGCGAAACGGATAACACCCAATTAAACGTCATTTCTTACGCAATCCCCTTAAAGGGACTGGTATATATTCAACTCGGTGAAAAGCTTTTTGCGAACGTAGCATTGGGCGTTTCTGCCAATTTCATTGCCAGTAATGTTGAAGCGTTTGGGTTAGGAAACACTTTTTCTTTTGGAGGTTTGAAGAGAAATGTTGTGGACGGAGCTTTATTTGGTGGATTGGGCTTAGAATTTCGGACGGACGAAGATGGTTACTTCTATTTGGGAGGCTCGATTCATCAACCATTTAACGACATAATGACTACTCAAGTCAATTACCAAAGAGATGGCATTCCTCCAGGATTTGCCGCTCGTAGCGTTATTGAAGGAGCTTATTTTGCCATTGATTTTCGCTACTTCTTTCCTACCAAGGAAGACAAGAGACCAAAAGTAAGGGTGGTGAAACCCGATTGGAAAAACATGTAATGAAAAAGCCGTCGCGCAAGGCACGACGGCTTTTAAAATTTATTTTGACTTCGATTTATTTGGTCGCTGAAAGCACAAATGTCAATTCAACTTTGTCATAGATTGTCTTGTCACCAAGGTTATCGAAGAAAGAACCTGAACCGTAACGAATGTCGTACTTGGCTCTGTCGAATTCAGCGCTGCCGTTTGATACGAGCCCCGAACCTTTCAAGGCAACCAATCCGTCAAATTCAATTTCTTCACTGATTCCTTTTAGGGTTAGTGTTCCTTTGATTTTGTAATTTGCTTCTCTGCCTTCGGCTCCTTCGATCGGAGTGAATGAAGTGGCTACAAATTTACCAGTTGGGTTTGCTTCCACACCGAAGAAATCATCAGACATTAAGTGTCCTGTAAGCTTCTGATTTGTTTCTTCATCTTCGATATCAGTACAAACGATTGAAGTCATATCGATATCAAATGATGCAGCTACGGGCATTCCATTTTCTGCTGTTAGGGAGCCACTTTTGATAGCCAATGTTCCTGTATGCTGTCCCGTTACTTTTTTACCTGTCCAGAAGATGGTGCTCTTTTCAGTATTGATAGTATAAGTTTCTTTCTCTCCTGATCCTGCAATGGCGGAAACGCTAAGGAGTGCTGCTGTTAAAAATGTTACTGTCTTTTTCATGTTTTGCGTGTTGATTTATGTTGTTGATCTTAGTTTGTCGAGGAGGTTATTTAATTGTTCCGCCTCTTTTGTTGATAATGCTTTTTTATGGTCTTTATGTAGAATATTCATCTCATTGCTTGCGGCTTCCAGCACCTCTAGTCCTTTTTCATTGATGATTACATCTACTTTTCTTCGGTCTGCTTTGCATTCTTTTCGGTCTACCAAACCTTTTTTTCTCAATGTCTCTACTATTCTGGAAGCATTGGAACTCTTGTCTAGCATGCGCTCAATCAAGAGGTTTACCGATGCCGCTTCGGGGTATTGTCCTCTTAGAATCCTCAATAGATTGTACTGTGGTAGCGTTACGTAGTATTTGCGAAAGAGCTTTCCTTCTTCGTATTCAAGCCAACGAGAAGTGTAAATTATATTCACCACTAGCTTTTCAAATTCTGACTTGAACTTCTTCTGCTGTATGGCTTTTTCAATTTTCATGCTGCAAATATATGTGTAGCTACATTAATAACCGCAACATTAATGTGAAATTTTCTCAATTGAGTCGGCTTACCGACACCAATGGCTACATTTGCCGACCGTGAATCCCGAGAAAACATACGAGCAGATTTCCAAAGAGTACTCTTCTAAGATTGTCGACTTAAAAAAGCGCATCGCTTTCTTCGGTTGGGGTAGGCTCGTATTGTTCGTTTTGGCGGTAGCTGGAATTTGGTACTTCAGCGATCAGGGCAACGTTGTCCTGGGAATAGGTATCATCAGTTTTGCAAGTTTTCTCATCGTGGTTAGGCGCCACGTAGATTTAAAAAATGAAAAAGACAAAGCCAGCAGGATCAAGAAATACGCTGATTTTGAGATTTCTTTTTTAAATCGAAAGACAAAGGGGTACGATACGGGTGCTGAATTCATCGACCCAAGTCATCCTTATATTTCCGATCTCGATATTTTTGGTTCCTCTTCTATTTTCGAATACCTGAACCGAACCAAGTCTTCCCGAGCAAAAGGAATACTTGCAGATCTCCTCAAGAAAAACGAGACGGATTCTGATACAATTCTTGGAAAGCGCGAACTCATCAAGGAGTTTGGCGATAAGCCCGAGTTTATTTTCAGCTACTTGGCTGGCGCCGAAAGGGCGGAAGAAGAAAAAGCATCGGGATCAAGCTCACCCGCTGCAAGGTCAATCAAGCCTTATCCCAAATGGGCATTGATTCTTCTTACGATTGCCTTGCCTACCATCATGCTTTCGCTGACGTTGGTATTCATTCTCGATTTAATAGAGTGGTCGATCTATTTTCAATTGATCCTTTTATCGGCGATTCCAGTCATGGTCTTTTTGAAAAAGAACATGAATGACTTCACCACTTATGAGGAACGTTTGAAGACGGCTGCTACCTACAGCAATTCTTTGGCTTTGTTGAGAGGTCACCATCCAAATTCAGAGTCGCTCAAAGACTTATTTGAAAAGGCTGAATTGGCTAAGAGTGAAGGAGCAATTGAGTCGCTTAAAAAGATCAATGGAGCCGTTGATAGTCGCAACAATATTTTTGTCGGAATTATCCTAAATCTTTTGCTGCTGTGGGATTTTCAATGCCATAGACGCCTAGCGAATTGGGATAAAGAATGGTCCGAGCGTTTTGATGGATGGGTGGGTCTGGCTCATCAAATGGAAGCACTTTTTTCCTTTTCTATTTACATTCATAACCATCCTGATTTCAGCTATCCAGAGATCTCTTCCAACGAGGAGTTCATTTTAAAAGGTGCCAACCATATTCTTCTGAGCAAACAGGGTATTCCAAATGACTTTGAGATTTCAGGCGATCGCAAATTCATTATTGTCACGGGAGCGAATATGGCCGGAAAGAGCACCTTCTTGCGAACGGTAGGAACCAACTTGCTTCTGGCGATGAACGGACTTCCCGTTCCTGCCCAGCTCATGCGGTTTCGCCCAACGCGAATATTCACCAGTATGGTTACTGCCGATAACTTGGGTGAGGGCGAGTCTTACTTTTTTAGCGAACTAAAACGGTTAAAAGAGCTCACGACAATCTTGGAAAATAAGGAGTCATTATTCGTTATTTTGGACGAAATATTGAAGGGTACCAATTCGGTAGACAAAGCCGAGGGCTCCAGACTTTTTATGGAGAAACTTCTCGATCTCCCTGCACGAGGATTGATTGCAACGCATGACCTTTCTCTTTGCGAAATGCAAAATGTCCATCCTTTGGCCATCAAGAATTACTCCTTTGAGGTGGAATTTAGAAATGACGATTTACACTTTGACTACAAACTCCGCGAAGGGGTTTGTCAGAACATGAATGCTCGTTTTCTTTTAGAGCGAATGGGGCTTACCAAAACTACCGAACCAACAAAGGGGTAGCAGTTCTTCCAAAGACTCCTTCTGCCACGACCGTATAAACTCCCGGGGCTAAGTCGTTCACGAATACAGAGAGTCTCCGATCACCGATTAACGTTCCTGAATGAATTTCTTTCACCACTTTTCCAGTGATATCGGTCATGTAAACAGTCACATCCAATTCTCGTTGAGCATTGATGGGAATGCTTACCAAATCTGTAGCTGGATTTGGGTAGACATTTGATAAGCTGATAAGATCTTGCGTTTTTACTGAAGTAATCGTTCCCAAGACTTCAAAACTCCAGAATCCTTCGGGAGCGACAATGGGTCGAACTTGAGTTTTACCATTTTCGGCAATAGCCGAAACGTAATAATCGATGATGGATCCTACTTCTTGTGCGGGAATATCCGCCAGCCATTCTACACCTTCCCCTTGGGTCATTTCGACCACGTTAAATTCGTCGCTGTCTGCGAGCCTCCAATGCATATTGGAAGATGCGATACCCGATCGGTGTTCTGCCGTCGCCATCACTTCGTAAGGATTTACAGCATCTTCTGTGTCAGCCAACGGATTGTGCACGATCAAGAGAGGATCACTTACCCCAACGCTGTGTGTAATACAGTGAATGGCGCCAGCAAGTGCGATGATCTGACTTCCTTGATCATCGCAGTCAATCGGGATGAGAGTATAGCCAGGTAGTAAGTTTTCATAAATTCTAGCCGAAGTAGTATCATACTCTTCGCGATAAGACGGATAGATAAAGGTCTTATTCACGAAAACTCCGTTTGTGTAAGTTCTATAAAAACCAGCGGGATTATCATCAGGCCACGAACCACCTTGAGAATCGGGCATTGGCATTCGGATTACCTCATAGTCTTCGCCGAAGTAATTCAAGAAATTGTTCACCACATAGTCGATATTCGCATTGATCTGCGGCCCATCAGCGATTCCATCTGGGTAGGATCCTACCAAAAGAGTTTTTTCGTCCAGCAGTTTCATGTGCATGTCAATGTGATTGATGATATCGTAAGGGAGCGCATTCATCTTTATATATCGATCAATTCCTTGAAATTCACCAAGTATATCGTCTATTTCTTCTTCATCCTTTGCTGTCACATTGTAAGGATTTCCTGGCTCGTTTTCTTCTAGAATCAATTCACTTGCAAAGGCAGTCCCTTGTCCATCTGACATGAAGTTTCCACCCGTATTTACCAAGTCATTTGGTGCCGAGGTAGTCGCGTATAAATTGATCCCCAACTCTTCGGCGAGCACATCGGGAATCACATCATCATCAGGACGAGGACGGTTGTAAATCCAATCGACTAAGGTCAATGTATCCACACGATTTCCGTAGACGGTATTCGCGCCATAGTCGCGTATCCATATCGAGTTTGACTCGGCATCGACAATCTGGACATTCTCCATACTAGACAATGGCCCTCCAGCAGCACTTCCCATTAAATAGTTTTCAGTGGAGCTCGGGTTTTCGCTGAATATAATCACCTTGGTTTCTTCCATCGCAGCTCGGGTAATTTGCTTCAGAATACCAGGAAAACTTCGCCATGTAATTGTCAGTGCCTGAATCTCCTCCCACTCTGCCATCGTTCTCAGATTCTCAAATGGAGGAGGAGTTTCAATTCCTTTTGCTTGAGAAAAGCTGTAACTCCCCATTTTAGCCTCCTCAGCATCAGTCATGAAACGCGGTAGGATTTCTTCTGATTCTTGGGCTGTTGCCAATAGGCTTAACGCCAAGAGACTAAGAGAAGCAATTATCTTTTTCATGAGGGTAAGGTAAAAAGAAAGGCCCGAAATTTCTTTCGAGCCTTGACTGTGGATGGGAATCTTAAGCTATTCTAGTTCAAACTTTATTGGAAGAGTCAACATGACCTTCACTGCTTTACCGTCTTGCTCCCCTGGAGTCCAAGCGGGCATTTTGCCAACTGTTTCAAGCGCAGCATTTCGAAGAGCGACACTTATTGTCGACTTAGCATCTACTACTTGGGGTTCAGTAACATTTCCAGCTTCGTCAATGATAAAGCTCACAAGTACTTTACCTGATTCATTTGATTTGCTGGAAGATTTAGGGTAGACAGTATTTTCAGACATAAATTTAAATAGTCCGTCCATGCCTCCTTTAAACTCAGGCATTTTCTCTATAACCTCATAAACGCCCTCCGGCGTATTTTGATTGAGAGGTTTTACTTCTGTATAAACAACATCTTGAGTCGCCAATGCATTTGCCTTCGATGCTGAGCTTGAAATTGGATCTGCCGTTTGAACGTCTTTGGCGCAGCTGTGCATTAGCAGAGCCACTGCCAATACTGGAATTGCGAATAGATACTTCAT
Organism: Cryomorphaceae bacterium; assembly: GCA_047633195.1. Lineage (GTDB taxonomy): Bacteria > Bacteroidota > Bacteroidia > Flavobacteriales_D > Cryomorphaceae > JAKVAV01. The sequence goes on from JBLIEU010000016.1 coordinate 34,432, forward strand.
TTTGCCTGTTGGTTTAGTTTGATTTATCATTTGTATTCTGGATTTGAGAAGTGATTTTTTTGAGAATTGGTGACCGAGCAGATTCACGGGAACTCCACCTAACGATTGGCTTACCAAAACATGAGAGTAGGTAATGCAGTTTGAGAATTTCATACATACGACCTCGTCTGCTCGAAACTCATGATTTTCTTCCAAGGCTGAATCCAAATAATAAACAGCAGGATTAAACCATCCGAAAATTTTCACTAGTTGAATAATAAGTTTGTCAATGGAGTGCTTCTCGTTGACATGGACTCTTTCATGTTCAAGAATCCATTCTTTATTTTCAGTCGGAATGTTTTTGCCCAAGGCGACCAAATTGAAAAAACTCCATGCTTCCACAGAGTCTGTTTCGATTAGTTTTAAAGAGGAATCGGTGCTCCGCGAATCCCGACTTAAAAAGGACAGAATGCCAAAGAGTCTTTTGACAAAAACGATCGAGTATATGAGTACTCCAGCGATATAGACTGATGCCAGTGCATCCTGGAAAGAAAAACTTAGAACTGTCGGAGAATCGGCTATTGCGTTAGGTGAAATGGTGATGCTTTCAAGACCAATGACAGGCAATATGCTCGAAATCGGTTCGAGATAACTGATGCCTGGAATCGTCCAAGCAAGGAAAACAGAAGAGAGTAAAACCAATCTATTGGCCAAGTAATTTTTCTCTTTGCGCAATGCAAAATAGTAGAAGAGGGCGAACAAGGCCAGATAGAGATTTGCCTCCAATGCGTATAGAATAGTGTCTATCATTTCTTCTTGGTTTTAGCGTCTTCGATTATTTTCAATAGTTCATCAAGGTCAGAGGTGTTCATGTTCTGCTCTTTAATGAAATACGAAACAAGGTTTTTTGTGGAGCCACCGAAGTAGCCTTTCACTACTTTTTCGGCTGTGTAGGCGCGGTACTCTTCTTTATTGATTGCGGGAATGTATTTGTGTGATTTCCCAAATGCCTCGTGCGCTACAAAATCTTTGTTCTTCAAAATTCGCACAATAGTCGAAACAGTATTGTAAGCGGGCTTTGGGGTGGGATAGCGCTCAACTATTTCTCGAACAAAGCCTCCATTCATTTCCCACAAGTACTGCATTACCTGCTCTTCAGCCTTGGTTAATGTTTTCATGAGTCAAATGTAACTAAAAACCTAGTTCAATAACTAATAATTTAGTTAACAAATTAAAACAGTACTTAATCGAGTTGATTAATTAGCTCATTCAGAGCAATTTTTGGGATTCGGTGGTCTCCATCGTATTGATGCCATTTGGCCTCAACTTTTACTTCGGTGAGGTGATCTTTGGTTCGTTGAATATGCTCTTCACTGAGAAATGGATCATTTGTTCCAACAACACAGTGCACTTCGAGATTCTGAAGAGCGGTTTTTGCTTTTTCAGGTTTGAGGTCTTGAGGAAATGAGCCCGCCCAAAGAATGGCTCGACTGAAATGTGGGGTATCTCCCAATGCTAGCCAGCGCATGGCGGTGGCTACTCCCTGAGAAAACCCCAGTAAGATTACCTCAGTGTCATTTGCGATATTTTGATCTCTGTAAAGCTGATCAAGGAATTTGACGTAGTCATCAATATCATCTTGCCTTTCCTCTTTGGTCATCCAAGAGGCACCGACGCGTCCTGAAAATCCTTCCAGATAAAACCGATGAAATCCTTCGGGTGCAATGACAAAATTTTCAGATGGATTTAAATGCTCGAAGCTGCGGATGAAATACTCCGCGAGTTGACCATATCCATGTAAGACGAACCAAACGCGCTTTGCTTTGGTTATATCTTCGCCATGGACGAAATAGCGAGATGTTTTTTCGATATTTATTTTTCCTTTTTCGCTCATGGCCCAAATGTAAAGCAATGGCAAAAGAATTTGTGGATCGTATTCTTAAGAAGCTCTTTAGAGAAAAACAGGAATCTCCTGACGAAGAGATGCCTCCCGTCAAAGAGAAGCTCAACAGAGGGGACAAATTCCTTTATGATTTCCAGGAATGGAGAGATTCAAATAGGAGTAGTGCCGTTCTCTCTCGTCTTGTAAGTTTGCATAGGGACTCCGTTGAAGGCACTGAAACAGAGATTTTTCATATCCATGAGAGTCCTCAAGCCAATGGTTTTTTCTTTGACGAGCGAGCAGGAGTTGAGGCAAAGGAGTTCAGTTTTGTCCTTGATCATTTCAGAGATCAAGCTTTATACGAAGGATACACTATGTACTCCAGCGAGAAGAAATACCAGGAAAAATCTGATTCCGTCCAAGTAGTTGAACGACATTATCTTAAGCCGACGCTCGATCGATCATTGAAAGTGCCGATCGATCAGCGCTACGGGAATATTTTATTGGAGTACGTAGCTTACAACGATAAACCAGCCTATCTGAAAGTAATGGTAAGCTGTTATTCCGATCGGAATTATAGCGTGGCATTGGACTTCCAAGAGTTGGTGCCCAAACTATTCACTCTAGCTTGATCATGTACGTAGAATCCAAAGTCTGAACTAGAAAGTTCAATAGGAACGCTCACCAAGCCACAGGCATGGTGGAAGGAAGCAAGCAGACTTTATAGACAGAGTTTATCAATAGAGTCAGGAGCCTTGGCGAGAGAGTTCAAGATCAAGGCTTGTGTAGGCCTGAAAAAAGGAGTTTGCATTTCGTAAATGACTGTTTTAAGGGCAAGCGTAACGCAGATATTGGACTTTATGGACAGACACTAGCTCTGATCAATAACACGGCTGTAGTGCCGGTACTGATCGATAATTTTTTTGACGTAAGTCACAGGTTCTTCACCTCGACAATACCCATATTTTACCACATCTGAGGTGTAGTACTCTTTTTGGCTTTTCAGCTTAATGCACTCTGCTACATTATTCTCCCAAATCATAGGGTCGTAGCCCAAGTCTTCAGCCAAACTCACTGCGTCAATTACATGTCCTAGACCAGCGTTATATGAGGCTAGGGTAAAATGAATTCTGTTTTCAGGATCGGGAATGCGCTCCTGCCAAAAGCTTTCAAGCCTGCTGAGATGTAAAATCGCTCCACGGATATGTTCTTTAGGCCCCGATGAGGTATCGACTCCATACATCTTGCCCGTAGCTGGCATAAATTGCATCAACCCAAAAGCACCTGCCCATGAACGAGCATCTTCCTGAAACTTACTTTCTTGGTACATCTGAGCGGCCAATAGTCTCCAATCCCAATCGATAATATCGCAGTACTCACGCAGTAACTCGTCGTAATTACTGATTCGATTTCCGTTTAACGAAGAGAATTCTCCGTTGTACTCTTCCCACTTTTCTTTGGGAGCTTTGAAGTACTTTTTATAGATGTAGGCATGGACTGAATTGAGTCGATCCTTTTCAAACCATGCGTTCACTGCAGCTAGCAGTTGAGGATTGTTTTTTCTTAAAGCCCACCCAATTTGGCGCGGAAAGCTGAGCTGAACTGATACGTCTATGTTATTGTAGTATGTCGAGTTGAGATTGGCCAGATTATCGTCAGCCACTGTATAGTCAATTTCTCCATCGGCTACTTTTTGGATAAGCTTTTCTGGATCTATATAGCCAGGTGCCTTGATGATTTCGAAGGAAATTCCTGACTCTTTTTGTAAGTTGATCAAACGCTCATATGAAGGAGAGGTGCGGTTCACATAGATTGTCTTTCCGTTCAAATCCAAGGGTCTGAGAAGTAAGTTTTTATTGATCTCTCGTTGGGTCATGTTTTGATGATCCTCGGGAAGTCTTTGTATCAAAACCAGTTTGGTGAAGTTGTAAGGTTCACTAAAAGCCGCCTTTCTTTGTCTGTCGCTGGTAATCGCTAAGTTGCAGGCTATCATATCACCTTCTCCTTTGTTCAGCATATCAAACATGGTATTCACGTCGGGAATGAGTTGCATCTCCAGCTCTACCCCGATGCTTTTGGCAAACCGTTGAAGCAGCTCATATTCGAACCCCATGGCGTGTCCACGGTAAATGAAATAGGAAGTAGATGAGTTGAGAGTAAGGGCTACAAGTTTCCCCTTGGCCTTTATTTCTTTCAGGTCAGGTCCAACGATTATTTCTTCCAGCATTGCGGTAGAAACTGTTTGGACTATTGGCGGTGCTTCATCTTTTTGGCAACCCTGCGGGGCTACAGCTAAAAGAGAAATCACCGTCCATGCGATATGGTTGCGATGCTTAAGCATGCGTTATGAAGTGGCATTTATATTGCCAAATCAAGGCATGTTTACGACACGATGCTTGAGAAGTTTCAAGAATTTATTTCCACCAGCCTATCATGGGTAGCCGAGATGAGTTTGGGAAAGAATGTTTTGAAGTCGTTGGCTATTGCTTCACCTTGTTCCGCCAAGGCAGGTAGTGACTCTTCCATATTAGAGGGGAAGCTCGCTCTTCGAGATAATCCGGTAAGTGACCGATGAATGCCGTCTTCAGTGGCATAGTTCCCTAGCCAATCCTGCAATCGCATGTAGTGAAATGTTCGTTGAGCTTGTTCGTTAAAAACGGATTGATAGCCGTCTAAGGTTGAGTAAATGAAGCGGGTGTACTCGCTCAAATCTGTCTGGTGGTAGTCTGCCCAATTGATAGCTAAATAGTGGTCGTAGAAAACGTCTTGAACCACGCCTGCGTACTTGCCGAAGTACGAATACAATCGCTCACGGGTTTGTAATGTTATTTCATGGCTATCCGTAAAGTTATCTATGAATCGGTGTAGAATAATTCCTTTCTGAATAGCCACGTCGTATTTTTTAAATGCATTTCCTTTCACCGTATCGGCTATAAAGTTTCCCACCATGATGGGTTTGATTTCGAATGAGAGAAACTGGTGAGCCAAAAAGTTCATTGCTCACAAAGGTAAGCTGAGCAATTGATTGAGGAAAGAATTCAATTCTACTGCTATCTTCGTGATTCCATGAGCGACGAAAAAGCACTCTATTGGCTTTCCCAAGTAGCCGGCTGGTTCGGCTACATCCTGCTTATCCTCTTTACGAATTTGGTGGGGGGGCATATCGATGTGGGAATCGTAAAAGTTTTGATTGTCAATTTTATCTTGGGTGTGGGCCTTTCGCACCTCATGAGATTCGTTATTATTAAGAGCGGCTTGCTCAAAACAAAAATCTATCGCTTACTGCCAAGGTTAATATTCCTCTCGGTTGCTTCCGGTATTCTGGCAGCATTGATTTACGGTCTCATTTCAGATCTTTTTTTCCTCGATGTCGAACCGATTTTGGTAATGCCTTACGCCATCATCATAGAACTCATTATTCCATTTATTACTATTTTTCTCTTTTGGAATATCCTCTATTTTGCTGCTATCTATCTTAAGAATTACGAAAGAGAAGAGGTGAAGAATCTACGTCTAACAGCTTCCATGAACGAAGTAGAGCTGAACAATCTCCGTTCTCAAATGAACCCTCACTTTATTTTCAATGCTTTAAATAGTATTCGAGCACTGGTAGATGAAAGTCCGATATTGGCCAAGAGGAGCATTACTCAAATGAGCCATATTTTGAGGAGTAGTTTGGCATCGGGCAAGAAAAAGTTTGTGAGTATTGGTGAAGAGATGAAAGTAGTAAAGGACTATTTGGAACTCGAGAAGATCAGGTATGAAGAACGCTTAAGTTTTTCTCTGCATCTAAGTCCTGAGCACGAAAATTTCTCTATACCTCCTTTATTGATTCAAACACTTGTTGAGAATGCTATCAAACACGGCATCGCTCATTTACCTTCTGGTGGGAAGGTCTCTGTTCAAACAGAATTTCTTGAAGAAGAATTATTGAAGATATCTGTTGCGAATACGGGCCAGCTTTTGAAAACTAATGCCTTACTTGATTCTACAGGAGTAGGGCTTGAAAATACGAAGCGAAGGCTGAAGCTACTTTACGGTGGAAAAGCTAAATTGAACATTTACAATCAAGGAGATGAGGTGATTTGCGATGTGCTCATTCCCTACAAAATAATAAACGGTAAAAATGAAGGTACTTCTTATTGATGACGAACGTCTGGCCCGCAAAGAGCTTTCAAGTCTTTTGGAAAAGCATGATAATCTTGAAATAATCGGCGAAGCTCAGAATGCCGATGAGGCCAAAGAGTTAATTGAACAATTAAACCCCGATCTTATATTTTTGGATATTCAAATGCCTGGAAAAACAGGGTTTGAATTGCTGGAAGAATTGGAATCTACCCCAGAGGTCATCTTCGTAACGGCTTATGACGATTATGCTATTCGCGCTTTTGAGGTCAATGCACTTGATTATTTGCTGAAGCCAGTCGATGAGTCAAGATTAGAACATACTTTATTGAGGGTGCAAGAGAGATTGGAGAAAACTGAGGAAGACATTATTGAATCGGAAAATGATGCTCCCTTGACAATGGAAGACCAAATATTTCTCAAAGACGGTGATAAATGTTGGTTCGTTACCCTCAGAGATATCAAAATGTTCGAGTCGGAAGGAAATTACGTTCGTGTCTACTTTGGCAATAGTAAGCCGCTCATATTGAAAAGCCTCAATAACCTTGAGAAGCGACTGGTCGAAAAAGACTTTTTCAGGATCAATCGCAAGTTTATAGTCAATTTAAAAGAAGTTGTTCATATCGAACCTTGGTTCAACGGAGGCCTCCAAATTAAATTGAAAACAGGCGAACAGCTGGAGGTATCAAGGCGACAATCGGCAAAGTTTAAGGATCTTCTAAGTCTTTGAACTTAGAACTTAACCGCGTTTTGTGGATAACAATTTTTCTAGTCTCTCACTGATCTATATTAGTCTATCATAATCTGTCGTTGGTAGAAATTCGCTTGATAATCTGAGTTAAAACTCGAACTTTGGTGAAGATTTCAGAGTAAAAGAACATTGAAATCATATCTGTCATGAAAGCATTTATCAGAAGACCAACCAAATCAACACCCTATGTCCATCTTGATACAAGAGAAGGCACATACTTGTTGGCAGGTAGATCCATTCCGATTGATGCAGAGCAATTTTTTCGTCCAATTTTAAACTGGGTTGACGATCTTTCAGAAAGCTCCGTTTCAGTTATTGATTTTCGTTTTCGCTTTGACTTTTTCAATATTGCTTCTTCCAAAAGAATCCTCTTCATCCTCTACAAACTGGCGGATCTTCAAAAGAAGGGTGTTCAGGTGAACATTCGATGGATGTACGAGCGTTTTGACGAGGATATGCTTGAAATTGGACAAGACTACAGTGTTATGATCGAGGGCCTCAGTTTTTTCTTCGAGGAATATGATTTGTTAGAGCACAAAGAGAAAGCTTTCGCCAAACTGGGATAACCCCACTCCCAATCACCTTACTTTATTATCTTTACGCACCTAAAATTTAGGATATGCGCGTAGTCAAAGAAATTCCCCATCTTCGGTTTAAGATCACCATTTTTTCTTGGAACAATAAGTACATCATCAAAGTTGAAGATGCACACCTTGAACAGTCTTTTAAGATAGACTCAACCGACGTAGCGGGTCTGGATGAAGTTGAAGCGATACTTACTGAAGAATTCCTTCTTTCCGCTTTAAAGCGGTTTGTTGAAATGGGTAAGGATTTCGCTGATGCTCACCGAAATAGGTACGCTAATCTCAATAAATCCTGAACATGAAAAATATCTTTTTTGTATTCGCTTTTGCTGTTCTGTTCTTAATAGCATCCTGCGATGAACCGCAAAAGAAAGAATTGCTCGATGAACCCGTTCAAAGTACTGTAGACATTACAGAAGCTGAAAATTCGGGATTGAAAGTGGCTTTCATATACGGCGATACAGTCAATACGAAGTACAGATTTTTAATGGATGCTCAAGATGAACTTGAAAAAGAGCAAAACGTAATCGAGGAAAGGATCAATCGGAAGCTTCAAAAAGCTGAGAAGCGCGCGATGGAATTGCAACAACAAGCACCTACCATGTCACAGATGCAGGTACAGGAAGCGCAGCTAGAGTTGCAGAATCTCGACATCGAAATACAGCAATTTCAGGAGCGTCTTGGAAGTGATTTCAGAAAGAGAGAAGTAGAGCTGCAGATAGAATATACCAACAGAGTGAACAAAATGCTGGAGGAGTATAATGCGGATGGAATCTACGACATGATTTTGAATTTCCAGCCTGGAGGAAATCTGCTTTGGATCAAAGATTCATACGATATTACCAATGAGGTTTTGACGAAATTGAATGATCAGTACGATGCTGATCTTTCCAAACCAACTGAATAGAGCAAGACAGAGTAATGTATAGTATTGCAAAGCTTAAACAAAAGGAGAACATATCAGAGTTTCTCCTTTTTTTGTGGCAAATGGAAGACCTTTTGCGAGGGATAGAATTTGATTTGGCTAGACTGGACGATGAAATCCTGCCCGCCATAATAGATGAGGGCGAGCGATTAAAAACAAGAAAATGGTTGGCAGAAATGGCGAAGGACATGGGACTAGCTTCGCTTCAATTGAGTGGTCATCATCGGGAGACTCATGAAGTCCTCAACGAAATGGGTATGCTCCAGCAAACACTCTTATCAGTTACAAAAAACACTCCTTTCACAAAAGCCTATGAAGCTGTTCAGCCCGTCTTGGATGACTTTAGAAAGAAAGGGGAACAAGTACCAAAGAGCGATATGGAGACTGCTCTTACCGCACTTTACGGTATGCTGACTTTAAGGATTGCAAAAAAAGAGATCTCCGAAGAGACCTCTAATGCAATGGTGCCAATATCGGCGTATTTGAGAGAGCTTACCCGAGCTTACCACTTGATGAAAGCTGGTAAACCGTTCTATTCGAAATAGCTGAAGCTTTCTCCTTTCTTAACTGTGAGCAACGTTTCGTAAATAAGTTTGATCACGTTTTCCACATCATCTTTATGGATAGTTTCAACCGTTGTGTGCATGTAGCGCAATGGCAGAGATATTAATGCGCTCGCCACTCCTTTTCCAGAGTAAGCAAAAGCATCTGTATCCGTTCCCGTGCTCCGGCTTACTGCTGCGCGTTGAAAAGGAATCTTATTATTTTCTGCTGTAGCAATAATCTTTTTCAAAAGATTGTTCTGCACCGCTGGTCCGTAGGTCAATACAGGCCCCTTTCCCGAATGGAAATCACCCTGTTCAATTTTGTCGATCATGGGAGTTTGGGTGTCGTGGCATACGTCAGTGATGATGGCCATATCTGGCGCGAGCGTTCGGCTGATCATTTCAGCTCCGCGCAGGCCTATTTCCTCCTGAACAGAATTCACGATGTATAAAGTGAACGGTAATTTCTTTTTGTTTTCGTGAAGAAGTCTTGCCACTTCGGCAATCATAAACCCACCTGCACGGTTATCAAAAGCGCGACCCACGTAGTATTTTTCGTTGAGAATCATAAATTCATCTTCGAAAGTCACTACGCAACCCACATGAATCCCGAGCTTTTCTACTTCTTCCTTTGTGGAACAGCCACAATCTAGAAAGATGTTTTTCATGCTCGGCGCTTCGTCCTTGCCGCTTGCTGTATTTCGTGTGTGAATAGCTGGCCAGCCGAAGACCGCCCTAATGGGACCTTTATCGGTATGGATAATTACTCGTTTACTTGGAGCAATCATGTGGTCAGATCCACCATTTCGGCGCAAGTAGATAAATCCCTTATCCGTAATGTAGTGCACGAACCAACTGATCTCATCTGCATGAGCTTCAATCGCTACTTTGTAATCTTGTCCAGGATTGATCACCGCAGCCACGGAACCATAAATATCCGTTTGGTAATCGTCGATGTAAGGCTTCAGGTATTCGAGCCACATCTTTTGCCCCTGAGTTTCAAAACCTGTCGGAGAGGCATTGTTGATGTACTTTTCTAAAAAGGTGATTGATTTCTTATTGAGAATGGATTTTTGGGCCATAAATATTGTTTTGAGCAAAAGTAGCCTTTTCAACCAATGACACTGAATAATTAGGGCAACCTTTAAGGAGCCTTTCTTCGTAAAATCCTTAAATTCATACAAATCTTATTCATTTGAAAAAAGTCTTAGTCTTCACCTTCCTAATTCTCGGTATCTGCGGTTTTGCTCAGGATGATTCCCTCCTGGTAAAAGTAGCGGCAGACACTCTCGGGAAAGACATGCAAGAAGGGGGCATCTCCGTTGAAGCCCTTGAACTCTACAATCTCGCTCTTCAAAAAGCCGAGATTCAAGAGACCGATTCCGCCGTAGTTTTCTTTACCCAAGCCATCGAGATGGAACCAGAGTTTGCGAAAGCATACTACAATCGGAGTTCTGCCTTTTTTGTTCTGAATAACTTAAGTGGAGCGCTCCTAGATATAGATCAGTATCTAGCTTTGTCTGATACTGCCTCGAAGGGCTACTTCACCCGAGCTGCAATTTTGGATGAGCTTGGCCGACAAGAAGATGCATTAGCAGCATATGGAACCGCTGTGACGAGAGAAGATCAAGCCGATATGGCATTTTTAGCCAGTGGAAACATTCATTTGCGGAACGAGACCTATCAATACGCGGTCGACAATTTTACAGCATATTTGAGGTATCACCCTTCCGATGGAATGGTTCTGCACGACCGCGGGTCGGCCTTTCAGTCGCTCGATGACCTGAAATCTGCCGAGCGGGATTACCGCCAGGCTGTTTTGGTGAATCCCCAGTTGGCCACGGCTTTTGCCAATTTGGGCACGGTACTGAGAAAACGAGAGCGCTACGAGGCGGCGGCAGAAGCGTATAGCGATGCCCTGAAAATTGAACCCGACGATGCCATGATTGTCAATAACAGAGGTTATGCCTATTTCCTTTCGGGCGAATACGACAGGGCTGTGGCCGACTTTAAAAAGGCCACTGAAGTATCTCCAGAATATGCCTACGCCCATAACAATTTGGCCTCTGCATACATCAAGTTAGAGAAATACCAGGAAGCGGCAGACGCAGCTGGGAGGGCCATCTTTCTCGATTCTGAATACGGTTTTGCCTACCTCAATCGCGGAATAGCCAGAGAAATGATCCGAGACATTCCGGGTGCCTGTAGCGACTGGGAGATGGCAGCTTCCCTTCAAGTAAAAAACGCTTCTGATTACCAAGCATCTGTTTGTAAATACGTTGAGCCATGAGAATACTGACACTACTTCTTTTCCTAGGTTTTGGCGGAACAATTTTCGCTCAGAACATTCCATTTGAGAAGGCAAACTACCCCAACGATAAGGATGGTTTGAAGCAGGCCACAAAGAACCTGAAAGAAGGAGACCGAATTTTCGACGAGGATCGAAGAGCCTATTTCAACTTGGCCATACCCTATTACATGGCCGCACAAGAATTCAATCCTGACAATTCTGAGTTGAATTATAAATTGGGAGTCAGCTACTTGTTTTCTTCGCAGAAACGAAAGAGCCTCCCTTATTTGACCAAAGCCTACGGTTTAGACTCTGATCTCGACCCGTACAATATCCATTATTTGCTGGGTCGGGCACATCAGTTGAATTCAAATTGGGATGAGGCCATTGAGGAGTTTGAGAAGCAGCTTGCCTTTCTCAATCGAACAAAAGGAGAACTGATTGAATTTCAAAAAGTCCAGAAGAGACTGACTGAAGTTAAGCATGGAAAGGAGTTTGAAAACACTCCCGTGCGAGTTTGGGTGGATAATCTGGGTTCGTCTATTAACTCTGCTGCTCCCGAATATGCTCCGCTTATTTCTACAGATGAGACGCTACTTATCATAACGGCCAGACGAGAGTCAAACGTGGGCGGCTTGAAAGACGACTCAGACAATTTACCTTTTGAAGATGTCTATTATAGCAGAAGCTCAGGAGGAGAATGGGCTCCTTTGAAGAATTTGGGTGAAGACGTGAATACATCAGGTCACGACGCTGGTTCAGGTCTATCTCCCGATGGTAAAACACTTTTTGTTTTCCGTGGAGATGTAAAAAGTGGTGGAGATATCTATCAATCTGTTTACAGAGAGAATGAGTGGAGTAAACCAAAATCACTTTATAAAACGATTAATACAGAAGCCCATGAATCCGCTGCCGCGCTCTCATTCGACGGACAGGCCCTGTTTTTTATTAGCGAAAAAGAAGGTGGTTTTGGCGGTAAAGACATATATGTTGCCCAATGGGATGCTCAAAAAGAACGTTGGGGAGAGTCTAAGAATTTGGGCCCTGTGGTCAATTCGCCTTACGATGAGGATGGTGTCTACTTTCACCCTGATGGCAAAACACTTTACTTCAGTTCAGAAGGACACAACTCTATTGGTGGCAATGACATTTTCTATTCTGAATTTGAAGACAGCCGATGGAAAACACCAGTCAATTTGGGGATTCCCATTAATACGCCAGACGATGATGTCTTTTTCAGTGTAGCTGCTGATGGTCGCACCGCCTACTACTCCTCAGATAGAGAAGAGGGCTATGGCGAAAAGGACATTTATCGATTGACCTTTTTAGGGCCAGAGAAACAGCCAGTGCTCAATGTTGAGGATCGACTAATCGCTGGCTCAAATGAGCGAAAAATTGAGATTCCACTGCAGCCGCGTGTCGAAATTAGAACGAGTAAAATGGTTCTGCTCAAGGGACTGGTCTTGGATGATGAAACTGGCGCTCCTGTTGCTGCTACAATAGATTTGATCAACAATGCAACAGCTGAGGTACTCGCTTCTTTTCAAGTTGAACCTTCATCGGGCAAGTACTTGGTCTCTTTGCCTGCCGGTAAAAATTATGGTTTGAATGTGAATGCCAACGGCTATCTCTTCAACTCGTTGAATTTTAATATTCCCGATTCTTCGGGATACCAGGAGTTTTACAAGGTGATCAAAATGAAGCGCATCAAAATAGGCGAGACCATCGTACTTCGAAATATCTTTTACGATTACAATAAGTCCACTTTGCGCGAAGAGTCAACCGCCGAGCTTGATCGATTGGAACAGGTACTCGTAGAAAATCCAACGATTAAAGTCGAAATATCAGGGCATACTGATAATGTGGGAGGTGACGATTACAATCTAAATCTTTCAGAACAGCGTGCTCAGTCAGTAGTGTCTCACCTTCAAGGCAAAGGCATTGAGGCTTCTCGTATGATCGCCAAAGGATACGGAGAAACTCAACCCCTGGCAACCAATGATTCGCCAGAAGGCCGACAAGAGAATCGGCGAACAGAGTTTAAAATCATAGATTAATCGGAGAGGCTACTCTAGAAGTGTTCTTAGCATATCGTACTTTCAGCCAATGAAAAGGCTTCAAGTTGTAGAAACCAAAGATGGTTCCAAATCTCTTTACCTGCCAGAGCTGGATGAAACGTATCATTCGCATCACGGTGCCTTGCAAGAATCGCAGCATGTCTATATAAAATCAGGCTTAGAATATTTGTGCGAACGAGGTGACCCCGAATCGATCAAGGTATTTGAGATGGGATTCGGAACAGGTTTGAACGCCTTCCTTACCGCTGATTTCGCTCGAAAAACAAATAAGAAGATTCATTACAGAACGATTGAGAAATTTCCAATAAGTATAGCCGATCACTGTAGCCTAGGTTATTCGTTATTGTTGCCATCCGCAGATTATGCGAGCGACTGCCATGCCATTTCCGAAGCGCCGTGGGATCAAGAAGTAGTGATCAACCCCAATTTTATTTTGGAAAAAATAAAAGGGGACTTTTTTGATTATTCGCTAGCTGACTCAAGTTTCGATGTGATTTATTTTGACGCATTCGGACACCGTGCACAAAGCGAACTTTGGGAGGAAAAATCTTTCGAAATCTGCGCGTCTATTTTGCGCGTAGGAGGCATTTTGGTCACCTATGCTTCCAAAGGCTTGGCGCGTAGAAATTTGATTTCAGCAGGATTTGAGGTGGAGAAAATTCCTGGAGCTCCTGGGAAGAGAGAGATGATGAGAGCCACAAAAGTGCGATGAGTTTTCCTTTTAACGTAAGAATATACGGCGCGTTGATTTGTGAAGGTCACATCCTATTGAGCGATGAAAGGGTAAAGGATTTTTCATTCACGAAATTACCCGGTGGTGGTCTTGAATTTGGCGAAGGGACAATTGATTGTCTCAAGCGCGAGTTTCTGGAAGAGACAGCTTTGGAAGTGGAGGTATGGAGACACCTCTACACGACTGATTTTTTTCAGACTTCCGCATTCGACCCAAACCATCAGGTCATGTCAATCTATTATGTCGTGAAAGCTGAGGAGCTAAAAAGTATACGACCCATTGAAGCACAAGAGGCCAATCAGCAGTTGAAATGGATAAAACTAAGCGACCTTTCCGAAGGACATTTTACGTTTCCTATTGATAAGAAGATCGTGCCTGAACTAAAGAGGCTAGGAGAGGAGTAAACGCTGTTTTACGTAGCTCGAAATAGATTCAGCAACCTTTGTCGGTTTTTTTGTGCGCCAATTGACTTCTTGTAATCGGCCTCCCAGCACAAAGTAACTATCTGCGCCTACTTCATCGAATTCCTGAAGGACATGCTCCCTGAAATTCACCAGTGCTATCCACCCATCGTTGTCGGCGATATCCTCAAACCACTCTTCGTAATAGCAGTCATCCGAATAGTGAAAGTTCAGTACGTTTTCGCCAATTAAGATGAATTTATCAATACCAAGATTGATGAAGTGGTCTGCTAAATCGCGCTTTAGAAACATGATGTCATTGTGGAGACAATCGTTCCACTCACCGAATAGTTCGAATATCACAACGCCTTCCGTATAATTCGCGAAAAGCACCTTCACAAATAGCGATGGCGATCCGAATTGATCCCACTGCGGGTGAATAAGGTGGTCGTATAGTGAATTGGTGAATTCGAATTCACTGTACTCATTTCCATAAAAAGGAGATTGAGGATCCTCCTCTGATGTATAATATTCTCTCCAGTTGAAGTAGGGCTCGATACTGTGCATGAATCTTATTTACTATTAATAGCCTCCCGCACACTGCCGTGTTTCAGGAGCAATTCGTTTGCTTTTTGGTAGTCTATTTTTAACGTATCCATTACCATTCTTGTTCCGCGATCCACCAATTTATTGTTGCTCAATTGCATGTCTACCATTCTATTCCCTTTTACTCTTCCCAGTTGTATCATAAGGCTGGTTGAGATCATATTGAGAACGAGCTTCTGAGCAGTACCTGCTTTCATTCTAGTGCTACCCGTCACGTATTCAGGCCCAGTTATTACCTCCATGGGGTATTCTGCGGCTTCCGCCAAAGGGGACTCATCGTTACACACAATAGCAGCAGTAAGAGCACCATTCATCCGAGCTTGTTTTACCGCACCAATAACGTAAGGTGTGCTTCCTGAGGCAGCAATTCCAACAAGCGTGTCGAGTGAACTAATTTTGTGTTCTATTAAATCCTTCCAGCCTTCATTTTCGCTATCCTCGGCAAATTCTACTGCCATTCTAATAGCTGCGTCACCACCGGCAATAATTCCAATGACCAATCCATGTGGAACACCGAAAGTAGGCGGGCACTCTGAAGCATCTACTACTCCGAGTCTGCCGCTAGTACCAGCGCCTAGGTAAAACAGGCGCCCACCCTTTTTCATCCTTTTGGCAGCTTCAGCTACAAACTGCTCAATCTGCGGAAGACTCTTCTTAATGGCCTCATGAACTTTGGCATCCTCTTGATTGATTTCAGCCAAGATGCTGGCAAGATCTTTCTTTTCTAGGTCGTCGTAATGCGACGCTTTTTCGGTGTGTTTCTTCACGACATAAAGGTAAAAATAAAGCCCCTCCGTTTAAAACGGAAGGGCTTCAAGTTTAATTCAAAAAAGAACTATTTCGTGAGAGTCTGAGATAGAGAGTTCATTAGCAAGGCGCACGAAGTTTTAAAAATTAAGGAATTGACATTGGTCAATGGCTGTTTTTAAAACAAGTGGAACGCGGATAATGGACTCTATAGTCAGACGCTAGTTGAACAGAACCTTTTTAGTAATTTGAGTGTCGTCAAAGAATACACGCATCAAGTAAACCCCATTGCTGAAGTCGTTGCGATTCACGGTATAAATACTTGAATTCACCACCTTATTCATTACTACGCGACCTGTGATATCCATCATCTCTACTCTGCGAATAACAAATTCGTCATTGCGAATTGTCAATTCTCCTTGAGTAGGATTTGGATAAACGCTGGTAGAGTTTTCGTACACCAAATCATTGGTGCTGTTTGGTCCGCAGCTAGCGCCTTCTAAACCAAGCACACACATGATTCTAGGAATTGTATATCCTTGAATAGTGTCAATGTATGCCAATCCTTTCTCAGGCCCCATTCCTGGGTTACCCAATACACCAGAATCATGAAGGTTCTGAGCATCAAAATCGGTGCCCGCCGCTGCATTGGTACCAGCAACTACAGCCTCGAGTGTGGCTAGACTCCAGAAATCCCACGGTCCACTTTCATTGAAGAATGGTACTCCAGGAATTGGTTCGTTGATTGGAACTAATATCGGGAACAATCCTTCAGGAGTCGATGCAACCGTTATGAAAGGTTGTGTAGGAAGGATGTAATCAAAAGTTTCTCCATACAATGAACGCGCTCGATCCGTAAAAGGATCAGAAGGCATTGTTTCAATCACGAAATTGTTTCCGAGGTCATTGGCTGTTTGAATAAACACGTTTCCTCCACTTACATCTACCACGTTTTCATTGGTGGTTGGAACTACTACAGTGCCATCATCAAATGGAGCAAATGGATCACGAATACAATGGATACTTACCATTGGTACTTCACCTTCATCAAGCCAAGAGATATCGGCCAAAGATCCACCTGCATTCACGCCCATGTGGATTTCCTTTGATATTCCTGCTTCTTGTCGTGGATCAGGCAACCTCGTCAATCCAGGTCCTCCGTCTATGTCACCATCAACTACCTCAATAATATAAGGTCCATTGTTACCAACGAATTTTGGAAGATTGGCAATTTCTTCGACGTAGTCGTCAAGAGTAACATAAGCCTGAGCTACGTACCCACCTGAACCTTGTCCAAATAGAACTACTTTGTCTGGATCAATACCGTAAGGGTTTCCGTCTGCTACTGAAGCATTGAAAAAACGAACAGCACTCTGTGTGTCATGCAATGCTCGGTAAACGGCTTGCAATAAAGTTCCGCGGCGAATGTCAGGATCAGTTGTTTCAGGATTCCAACCAAGGCGATAGTTTATGGAAGCGGCGACAAATCCTCTTCTTGCCCATTGACGGCAAAGGTTTACACCTGCGCTATCGATTTTATCTCCTGTTATCCCACCATTAAAAAGGGCAGGAAGGAAATTTCCAGTATGTATAAAAATGATTAACGGACGATCATCGACGTTGTCTTCTCCTGGAGGAGTGTAAATATCCATACCGAGAAGAGAAAGCTTCACCAATGTTTGATCTCCACCAGGTGCTGCTGAAGGAATGAAATACTCAGTTGGGAATGGCTCGCCATTATCAATATTGGCATTGAGGGCGCCCATTTCAGCATTCCAAGTATCTGGATCCGTCTGAATGCCTGGAATCGAGAACGGGTTCACATTAGCTCCAAACACTACATTAGATTCTACCTCATTTGAAGTGAATATTTCTGTAGCATATCGCTGAGCCTGTGTTTGCAAGGAGGCTGCTAGGAATATACCTAGACTTAGGCCAAGTAAATTTTTCTTCATACGTGCTTTTTTTCTATATTAAGAGTGTTAAATTAAGACATTTATCGGTTCAGCCATTCATATATAACTGAAAAGTAAGCCATTCTGCCTACATACGGACCGCCATAAACTGTAAAGACTCTATTATCCGTGAGGTTTGAAGCGCCTATTTTTAGGGTGGTGTTTATCTTTTTAAAATTGGTCATCACAGCTGCGTCGACCATATAATACGAAGGAACTAAACCTGTAAACTGAGGGCTACCTTCAAAAATGAATCCGTCAACCCATTTGGCGTTCATACTAAATCCCCAATTTTTAAGTCTGATGAATCCTAAATCGGTTTTCAAATCTCGGGCGCTCAAACCAACATTTACTTTGTGTTCAGGAGTATTGAAGGCTGGAATGATGGGGTCATCATCTCCGCTGACGAGATTATTCCAACTATAATTGGTAGTAAGGGCGAAAGTTTTGTAGAAATAGTAATTTAATCCAACAGAAAACCCTTGGGTTGTTACTGTTTCGCGTGCATTCGCTGCTACTCTGAAAACCTGCAAGCTAGTGAAGTCTGGTCGTTCAGCTTGAGGGGTGTAAGGCAAGGTCAAGCCAACGTTGAAACCAATAAAATCTTCATAGAAGGTATAGTAATAGCTGGCATCCACATAGATCTTATTTGAAATTGTACTTCGATACCCGACCTCAAATGTTCTAGCTTGTTCAGGTCGAATGGGATCTACGTCATAGAAGTCTAGTTGATTCCAATCAAAAAGCTGACTATTTCTAGCATCATCGAATGAGTCGAGGGTAACTAGTGAGTCTTGTCCAGATAGGTTTCCAAGAAGGATAGCTCTTCCTACGTCATAGTATAGAAATTGATCGGCCATAGTAGGGTTTCTCACAGCCGAAGAAACCCCAGCTCGTATGATTGTATTTTCATTGAGTTGAAAGACAAGGCTTGCTGCTGGTGACAGAATAGCATCGAAATTCTCATTTTTATCCACTCTTAAAGTGGCCTGAAGTATTAACCGTTCGTCTACAAATTTTTTCTCTATGCCAACATAGGCTCCCGCTTGCCAATTGGTCACTTCCTTGTAACTTGAATCAACCTTGACCATAGAAGTGGTCCCATCTTCATTTACTATTGTTTCTCGTGTGTATTGCAGAGTGTCTTCGAAGATTGTTCCTCGAGAATTTGGGCGGTAAAGCCTCCCGCTGCCTCCAACTCTTATTTTCCCTAAACGAGTATCCCATTGATACTCTCCTTGCGCGTGGTACAGGCTTGATTTGTCATAGAAACGAGATCCTCCTTCAGTAAAGAGTCGTGAAGTGATATCATTGAACAGTGAGTCATAGCGAGCCGTTCCAGGTTCGAAATAGGCATTCTCCCCTTGAGTTTTTGTTGTTCTCGCTACAAGGTCGTTATAGTCTTGCATAAACTCCGTATTGTCCTGCGCCCACTGCAATTGATCATCTTGTATGCCGGTTCTCCATGTATTAGTAGCTTGAGAAAAGCCTGCATTGTCAAATCCTGTTTCAGGATCAAAAAAGTCTGCGAAACTAGGACGAGTCGACTCATATTCTGGATCATCAGGGTTAGGCATTCCCTCCGAAAAAAGCTGTTCGTTGAAAGTCTGATAGTTCTGAGAATAAGATCGGTAATACGTTCCTTCAGTCATGTGCGCATCTGACATTAATGATCCTGTTAATACAGCATCATAACTGTTCCCTGCGTCCTCAGTAGTCGCATAAGCTCTAAAGAAAAATTTGTCCTTTTTTTCAATTTGAACTTTGTGTTGGAAAAACTGAATGTCTCTTAAGCTAATGCGATTATCCCCTTGGTAGACTGTTGTACCATTTCCATAGTTGAAATAGTAGTCTAGGACTAAATCATCTTTGATCTTGTAATACAAGCCTGCACTGGTTTTTAGATTTTCAGTGTTGTAATCTGCCAAATCTATTTCTCGGTATCCTGGTCGGTAAACCCTTGTCAGTGCTGGTCTTTCCGAGATGCTTGGGCCCAAGTCATTGATGAATATATTTCCACCAGTTGTGACTTCATCGCCATAAACATTGATGGCATCGTATCCTGAAAAGTTGGTTTCATCAACGGCAAGCCCTTCTATGGCATCGTAATTATCGGCTTCCCAATCTAAGGCACTTAAGTAGAAAACATTCAATTTATAACCGAATTTGTCCTTTCCTTCTTTGTTCTTAAATACCT
>JBLIEU010000017.1:0-51019 GCA_047633195.1 Cryomorphaceae bacterium
CAATATCAGGAATGGCGTCGACTGGAACAGGGTCTGAGGGTAATGCACCAATTTCCCATCCAAACGGGGCGGTAATGATTCCCCAAGCGACAAGTACTGTAAGCAGCAAAACGGTAACTAGCTTATTCTCTAGGAAATAGCGTATGATTTTATTGACCATAATTCGATGAATGAAGATTAAAGGAAATCACTCGTGAGTGCCTGAAAAAGCTTTGATGAGTCTGTTGACAGAGTCATGAGGAATCCTGAATATATCAGGAGACTTTACAGAACAGTCGCTAAGTATTGGTCACACCAAGGTAGCACACAATACCTTTCGAATTATGCGGAATTAAATCAAGAAAGTTTGGAACAGAATCTGAACGTTCTGCCTGACAAATGGTGGGATGTACTCCCGAAAAGTTGGGGTGCTTTCTTCAAAAGAAAAAAGAGTGGAGGTATAGTCAAAAACGAAAGCAACCAGAAAGGTTGGGTTCACCTCGATAGAGGATTTCTTCACATTTGCTTCTTGTTGTGCCTGCAGAATTTCGTGAACGTTTTTGCAGCAGGGCTGGGCATTTAATCCTTCGCTTTCTGTGGATTCACAGATTTCTTGAGTCTTTTCCATTCCACAGTCCAACTGCTCAAATCCAAGCGAGAAAGACTGCTCTGCTACCATGCCTCCGCAGTAGTGCGTATTGGCTGCAATGCCAATATTCGACGCCAACATATAGAAGGCAAGTAATATGGAAAAGACTTTTTTCAAGAGATGTAAAGTTCGTAAAATTATTTAAATCAATATTTTAAGGTCAAACTAAGGATTCAATTCTAGTGTGCAACCGCAATCATTACCAGCGCCATGGCCACCATGCTTAAATCTTCAATGATGGTTATCCTACTCATTGGCAAATTGAAGACATCTCCAAGACAGGCACATTTAATTTTACGTTTGTTGAGATTGCTTTTGATTACTCCTGCGGCGCTAAATCCTAAAACTATGGCTGTAATAATATTTGTAGCAGTAGGTGCAAAGTCGATGAGATAAGATAGCCCGAGACCAAGCTCAATAAATGGGTAAATCAGACCCCAACTATACCACTTCTCTGCCAGTAGGTCATACATCCGATACGAGTCGGCAAATCCCGTAATATTCAGAATTTTAAAAAACGAGAAAACGATAAAGAAGCCAGCCATAAAGTGCCGCATCCAAGTCATTTCAGAAAAGTTCTCAAAAGGGAATTGAACCAAAAAGCTTATACCGGCAATGAAACCTACTATTAGAAAAAGAGGTTTGTATGTTTGAAGCACAGAGCCTTCATCTTCTGATTTTTCGATTTCTTCATCACTCTCTATCGGTTCGATAGTGTAACTGCCCGCCGATGCCACAATTTGCTTTAATTCGTCAATTGGAATTTCAGTATTAAAATGGATTGTGCCTTGTGGCTCTTCTAACTGAATGTTTGCTTTTCTAATTCTGCTTTCGGAATCGAGTGTTTTCTGAACCTTGGCAACACATCCGTTGCAAGTCATTCCTTTGATTGTATATGAAGTACTCATTATCAGTTTTTCTTTGTTTAATTAGAGAACAAAGGTCCAATAGATATGAGTAAAACTGTTATGGAATTCCGAGATTGTCTTTCAAGATTTCGTTCCTAAATCGTCCAAGGATTTGCGATTTAGCTTCCGTTGGTTCTTGAATTTGGTGGCTGAGAGGCCTGTCTCTTTTTTAAATTGAGCAGACAGATGAGCCACGCTGCTGTAGTTCATTTGGTAGGCAATCTCTGAAAGTGTCAGTTCGTTATAGAACAACAGTTCCTTTACCTTTTCGATTTTTTGTTTGGTGACAAACTTTTCAATTGTAATTCCTTCTACAGATGAAAAAAGTCGACTTAAGCTTGCGTAATCTTTGTTGAGTTTGGAAGATATGAATGCCGATATCTTTCCTTCCATGGGGCTTTCAGAATGATGGATGCTCTCTATGATAATGGCTTTGATCTGAGAAATTAAAACTGAAGCCCCCTGTTCTAAGAGTTCGAATCCGACTGAGCTCAGTTTTTCTGAGAGTTTTTCTCGGCTTACAGAAGGCAATGAATTTTTAAGTGTGACTTCGCCTAATTCTATTCTCAAAACGTCAATTTCAAGTGCTTTGAGAATACCCTCGACTGCCATGATGCAACGAGGACAAACCATATTCTTAATGTAAATTTTGGTATTCATTGCTTCACTCATGAGTTATCATCCTTGAGTGAATCCTTCTTCTCCTTCTTTTTCTTCGAAACCAAGAAGCTAGTCAAGTCAATATCGAAATACTTTAAAGAAGCAATAAGAAGCGTTGCCGCTGCAAACTCATCAAGGTTGCCAATGATGGGAAGGTTATCGGGAAGTTCCCATATACCCGCGGTAAAGTTGAGCAGATATATGGTAGAGATAATGATCCCGATAATGGCTGTGATTTTCTTCATGGTTATTCAAACACAAAGATTACGAATTGTCACGATCATTATTGTCATTTCTCAGATTCGGCCCAATATTTTATAGACAATGGCTCCTCCTAGCGATTCTCTAGAAATGAAAAAGGCCCTGATTTTTCAGGGCCTTTTTGTGGTTAAAATGATTGGTTATCCAAATGTTTTTGTGAAGATGTCTTTAAAAACACCGAATGATTTTTAATCGTTGTAATGTACTGAAATTTCGACTAAGTATAATAAAACACCTATAAATGAATTTAATTTCCGGCAATCAAATTTCAATTTGATTGCGTCTTGGCTTCAAATTTACGGTTTTGAGGTTATCTGCTTTGTTACTACATCTAGTGAAGTTTGAAGCGGTTTTAAACTTCTAGAAAAAGACGATATGGACAAATTTCACCATGATTGATGATCTGTCATTACATGTGTTTCACTTTACATTCCGATTAAATGTAAGAATCTGAAAACCTTAAAATCTGAGTCGTTGTTTTCGATGATAATGAGGGAAGGCATAAGGGTCTCAGGTGCCTAATAGCTTGGAATTAAATCAGGCCGACCGAAATAACCTGTTACTCTTTGTGAAAGAAGCCATTAATAATGCGGCAAAGTATTCCAAGGCATCTGCAGTTCTTTTGAAGGTCGAGCTGAATATAAAGTCTTATACCACTCATATAGAAGATGACGGGGTCGGTTTTGATCCTGACCTCAAAACAAGTGGAAACGGAATGAAAACCATGCGCAGGAGGGTGCAAGAACTCGGAGGTTCTTTTTTTCTATCCTCATGCGATAAAGGAAAGACTGTGACCTTAGTCGTTGAACAAAAATAAAAGGGCTACCTCATTAGAGATAGCCCTTCCATTTCCTAAAGCTTCTGTCTACTATCTCGCGATAACAAACCTCTGCATTTTGACTTCTTTACCATTTGAAATCTGATACATATAGATTCCGCTTGGTAGACTGTTTCCATCGAATGGGAGCATGTATTTTACTCCCGCTTCTGTATTTTGATCTAGAAGTACTTCTACTCTTTGACCATTTAAGTTATATACAGCGATCGTTGTTTGTGAATCCTGGTTTGAGGAGTATGACACCCGTGCCTCACCTTCCGTCGGATTTGGAGCCATTGAAAGTACATAGTCCCAAGAATTGTTGCTCCCGAAAGGAACACAAGTATTGCGCTCTACTGCAATGGAGTTTGAAAGTTCGAAGCAATCACCTGAAAGGTTAGCTGCATTGGCACCAATCATCGCTCCTTCAATCTCACCACTCCAACTTAGGTTCCAGATCAAACAAACACCAGTTCCTGCGCCTTCCAAATCAAACGGAGGTCCTGCAGGAAGATCGAGGATGTTCAAATCAGCATCAGTAATAACCCATGCCATATTTTGACCTTGATCTCCAACTAACGTTACGTCAATCGGATCAGGAATTCCATCACCTACGCAGATAGTTGTGTCATCATTTGTTGAGATTTCACCTCCATTGGTAAAGTACTCCGTTACAGGAACTGGATTAGATAGCTCAAAGCAATCACCCGCAAGGTCATTGGCGTTCAGGCCAACTTCAGCACCTTCGATTTCACCATCCCAGCTCAAACTCCAGAATAGGCAGGTTCCGTTTCCTGGAATACCTTCCAGGTTGAATTCTGGATTTTCAGAGATTAGGATGATTTCACCATCCAACCACGTTACAACGTATGCTTGGTTCTCACCTTCGTTTCCTGTAACAACCAACGTGAAGTTGTCATCGACCCCGTCACTTTTACAAACGGTTGTTGGACCATCAACTGTTAATTCACCACCAACAGCAGTGCAGTCATCACACTCTTCGCGATTCACTTCAATTGGATTCGAAAGGTCGAAGCAGTCACCAGTAAGGTTTCCAGCATTCTCACCTACGGCAGCACCGTTAAGTTCTCCAGTCCAGCTCAAGTGCCAGATCAAACAAACACCAACACCAGCACCTTCCAAATCGAATGGAGGTCCAGCAGGAAGGTCGAGGATGTTCAAGTCAGCATCGGTAATAACCCAAGCCATGCTCTCACCAGTTTCTCCAGTTAATGTTACATCAATTGGGTCACCGATTCCGTCGCCTACACAAATCGTCGTCGGATCGTCCGTAGAGATTTCACCGCCGTCAGCAACGTATCGCGTTACTTCAATTGGATTCGATAGATCAAAGCAGTCACCTGAAAGGTCACCAGCATTCTCACCTACGGCAGCACCGTTTAGTTCTCCGCTCCAGCTTAAGTGCCAGATAATGCAAAGTCCTTCACCAGCACCTTCCAAATCGAATGGAGGTCCATCAGGAAGGTCGAGGATGTTCAAATCAGCATCGGTGATTACCCATGCCATGTTCTCACCAGTTTCTCCTGTCAATGTCACATTGATCGGATCAGCTACACCGTCAAGTGCACAGATAGTCGTCGGATCATCCGTAGAGATTTCACCACCATCAGCAACGTATCGCGTTACTTCAATTGGATTCGATAGATCAAAGCAGTCACCTGAAAGGTCACCAGCATTCTCGCCCACAACAGCCCCGTTTAGTTCACCACTCCAGCTCAAGTGCCAGATGATACAAAGACCTTCACCAGCACCTTCCAAATCGAATGGAGGTCCAGCAGGAAGGTCGAGAATATTAAGGTCAGCATCGGTAATAACCCATGCCATGTTCTCCCCAGTCTCGCCAGTTAGCGCTACATTGATCGGATCAGCTACACCATCAAGTGCACAAATCGTCGTCGGATCGTCAGTTGAGATTTCACCACCATCAGCGACGTATCGTGTTACTTCAATAGGGTTCGAAAGGTCGAAGCAGTCACCAGAAAGGTCACCCGCATTCTCACCTACGGCAGCACCGTTAAGTTCTCCGCTCCAGCTCAAGTGCCAGATCAAACAAACACCAACACCAGCACCTTCCAAATCGAATGGAGGTCCAGCAGGAAGGTCAAGGATATTGAGGTCAGCATCGGTGATTACCCATGCCATGTTCTCTCCTTCTGCACCTTCTAGTGTTACATTGATCGGATCAGACACACCATCAAGTGCGCAAATCGTAGTAGGGTCTTCGGTAGAAATTTCTCCACCATTGGTGAAGTATTCAATTACCTCAACTGAATTTGAAAGATCAAAGCAGTCTCCCGTAATATCGAATGCATTCAATCCTACTTGAGCTCCTTCGATCTCACCATCCCAGCTCAAGTGCCAGAAAAGGCAAGCCTGATTTCCAGGGAATCCTTCTAGATTAAGTTGAGTGTTGTTGGTGATTAAAATGATTTCACCATCAGTGAATGTCGCAACGAACGTTTGGTTTTCACCAACTGCTCCATCAACAGACAAGGTAAAGATATCGTCTTCACCGTCGCTTTTGCAAACAGGTGATGGGCCATCAACTGTCAAAGTACCACCTTCAGCAGTGCAGCATTCTTCGCGATTCACTTCAATTGGATTCGATAGATCGAAGCAGTCACCAGAAAGGTTTCCAGCATTCTCACCTACGGCAGCACCGTTTAGTTCTCCACTCCAGCTCAAGTGCCAGATAATGCAAAGTCCTTCGCCAGCGCCTTCCAAATCGAATGGAGGTCCAGCAGGAAGGTCAAGGATATTGAGATCAGCATCGGTAATTACCCATGCCATGTTCTCACCAGTTTCTCCTGTCAATGTCACATTGATCGGATCAGCAACACCGTCAAGTGCGCAGATCGTAGTCGGATCATCCGTAGAGATTTCACCACCATCAGCAACGTATCGCGTTACTTCAATTGGATTCGATAGATCGAAGCAGTCACCAGAAAGGTTTCCAGCATTCTCACCTACGGCAGCACCGTTGAGTTCTCCGCTCCAGCTCAAGTGCCAGATAATGCAAAGTCCTTCGCCAGCACCTTCCAAATCGAATGGAGGTCCAGCAGGAAGGTCAAGGATATTGAGATCAGCATCGGTAATTACCCATGCCATGTTCTCACCAGTTTCTCCTGTCAATGTCACATTGATCGGATCTGATATACCGTCAAGTGCGCAGATAGTCGTTGGGTCATTAGTCCCAATCTCTCCTCCGTCGGTAAAGTATTCAGTTATTTCAACGGAGTTTGATAGCTCGAAGCACTCGCCTTCAATGTCAAACGCATTCAAGCCAACCTCTGCACCTGTGATCTCTCCATCCCAGCTAAGACTCCAGAAAAGGCAAACACCGTTTCCAGGAATTCCTTCTAGGTTAATTTCAGAATCTTCTGTAATTAAAAGGATTTGTCCATTAAGTAGGGTAGCCACAAAAACTTGGTTTTCACCAGCAGCACCTTCAACATTTAAAGTGAAGTTGTCATCGATTCCGTCGCTTTTGCAAACGGTTGTTGGGCCATCAACGGTTAGTTCACCGCCAATAGCCGTGCAGTCGCTTTCCGAAGAGCTCAAACTTCCTGCTTCTAGTAGAAGAGCGCTATCAAAAAGAGCATCGTTTCCATCGGCAATGACCCATCGGATATTGTAAACTTGACCAGGAGTTACAGCGATCTCACCGCTTAAAACTACAGTGCGACCGTTGTATTCATAGTTCAAACCACCATCGTTGTCGACATATAGTGCACTATTGTTCAAGCCTCCTTCGGGGCAGCCATTTTCTCCCCATACATCCCCTGCGTTTCCGTCGTTTATGGTATTGGAAGTAACCAATAAGTCAGTGCTAGGAACCAGCGCAACATTTTGATTGTCGTATTCCCCACCATCAACGAATACCGCCATCACATCAGAGAATGGAGAACACACGTAGGCAGTATAATCTTCTGAAGCAAATGTGTATGAGAAGCTGATTGTGCTTCCCACGGGAACAAAATCTGCTGAAAGTGAAACGGCATCATTGGTAGATTTGTCTGCCAAAAGTTCTAGATCTTCGTCACCTGAAGTCCCATTGACCGTAGTTGTTGCAATGGCATTGTTTGGGCCTGCTGCATCTGCGACCATTCCGGTAGCGAGAATAACTCCTTCGGTTTCATCAAAGTTTGCACCGGTATAGGTGCCAGCGGCTCCTTCCGCTCCGATTAAGGAAGCGTTGGAGTAAGATAAATTGCCGTTGTCATTTAGAAAGAGTTCAATCAATTCGTTGGCATCCGATGATTCGGTAGCAGCGAGCTGAGCAAACCCAGTGTTCACTAATAGACAACCCAATGTAAGTCCTAAGAATTGGGTAAGTAATTTTTTCATGTCTGGATTTGATTAAAAGTCAAGAAGATTGATGTCAGAGATGGCGTCGTTCCAATTGGAAACAGTCCATTGCGGTTTCTTACTGACTTGCAAGAATACCATAGCAGTAGTTGCGTCTGCATTGGGTCTGAACATGACCAGGTTAGTGTTTTTCTCTGAGAAGAATTCTATGGCAGTTCCGAAGGATTCAAGATCTAGAGACGAAATATCGAGTGAATAGATTTCTCTTAGTCCTGTAGATGGAATTTCGAAAGTTCCATTTTCTTTCATGCTTAGTGAGCCCTCCGCTTGGCCAATTGAGGCTAGGCTTGAGAAAACTATGCAAGCAATGAACATCGATTTCAGTTTTTTCATAGTAAGGTCGTTAATTAGGTTTTTTGGCATTGCCGATTTTCGGCAGTTGTTTATGTAATGTACGGATTTAGCTGATACATCGATTATTATAGCATGTTAGTCGTGAAAAATAAGGGCGTTGTCGACAGCTTTGCCTCAGCAGTCAATTGATATTTTTATTCTGAAATGGGGGTAGAGTGGATTTAGTGAAAACTGTCCTTGGCAAGATTTAGCCAAGTAAGTGCCGACCCACTTAAGAGTTGCTCCTTTAATTTGTCGTCGTAAGACATGGAGTGGATGAGCTGTCCAGGCTCAAGCTCGCCAAGAGGAAAAGGATAATCTGTTCCCAAAGCGATTCGGTTAGCTCCCATTAACTTCACTACGTAATCCAATACGTTAGGATCATGAACCAATGAATCAATCCAAAACTTGCCAATGTAATCACGTGGGTTAATGGGGTTGTCGACAGCGCAAAGGTCGGGGCGCACGTTGAAGCCATGTTCTACACGACCCACCGTAGCGGGAAAAGAGCCTCCTCCGTGAGCGAAAGCCACTCTTAATTTCGGGAGTTTTTCAAACACGCCACCAAAAATCATTGAGCAAATAGCCAGCGATGTCTCGGCAGGCATTCCTACCAGCCAAGGAAGCCAATACTTCTCCATCTTGTTTTTCCCCATCATGTCCCAAGGATGGATAAAAACGCACATATCTAAATCCTGACACGCTTCGAATACAGGGAGAATATTTGGATCATTCAAGTTCCAATCGTTGACATGAGAGCCGATTTCAACTCCAGCTAAACCTATCTCCTTGCATCTTTGCAATTCTTGGATAGCTAGTTCAGGGTCTTGCATGGGTAAGGTTCCCAAGCCTATGAATCGCTTTGGGTAGCGATCGACTATTTCGGCAATGTGGTCATTTAAGAAACGCGAAACTTGAAGGCAATCTTGGGGCTTGGCCCAATAGCTAAACATGACGGGAACCGTGCTGAGCACCTGAACGTCCACGTGGTGTTCATTGCTCTCTTTCATTCTGGCTTCGGCATCCCAGCAGTTGTCTTCCACTTCGCGAAAGAATTTATTGTCCATCATCATCCTTGCGCGGCAAGGAAGGTGGTGATCTAGCTGGATGAATCCACCATATCCAAAGCGCTCCCTAAAAGAGGGGATATCCTTCGGAAGAATGTGGGTGTGGATGTCAATGGTGAATATTTCCATTCAGGAATCTCGTTGCGTAGTCTTTCGCAAAGTAAGTTAAAATAATATCTGCCCCAGAACGTGCTATGCTGAGTAGCATTTCGTCAGCCGCTTTGGCTTCATCGAGCCAGCCTTTTTCGGCCGCAGCTTTTACCATCGCATATTCTCCACTTACGTTGTAAGCCGAGATGGGTAGCGAACTGAACTCCTTTAGCTTGGCAATGATGTCCAAGTAGCAGAGAGCTGGTTTTACCATCAAAAAGTCTGCTCCTTCTTCCTCATCCAATAATGCTTCTCGCAAAGCCTCTTTGGAATTGGCGGGATCCATCTGGTAGGTTTTCTTGTCTCCGAATTTGGGCTTAGAATCCAATGCGTCACGGAAAGGACCGTAATAGGCGCTGGCATATTTGGCTGTGTAAGACATGATGGAAACATCGATGTAACCGCTTTCATCAAGCGCATCTCTGATTTCGCCAACGCGTCCATCCATCATATCTGATGGTCCGATAATGTCAATTCCCGCTTGAGCTTGAGCTACTGACATCTTTGCTAAAATGGGTAAAGTCGCGTCATTCAAGATCTTTCCATCCTTTACCAATCCATCGTGCCCGTCGGAGCTATACGGATCCATGGCAGCATCGCTCATCAATATTGCCTCGGGAAACTTCTCTTTAACAGATCTGATTCGGTGGAGGTAGAAATTTTCTTCAGCCCACGAATAAGAAGCTGTTTTGTCTTTGAGAGTTTCCGCTACAGCGGGGAAAAGAACGAATGCGTTGATGCCAATTTTTAGTGATTCCTCAATTTCTTTGAGCAGTTCTTTCTCGCCGAGTTGAGCCTGACCAGGCAATGAAGTGATTGGGTTGTAGGCTGATTCATCAGCGGTGATGAATAGGGGGTAGATCAATCGATCGGGTGTCAATTGAGTTTCTCTTACCAAGCTGCGTATAGCAGCCGACTTGCGATTTCTTCTGGGGCGATTAACCATTCTGATCGTAACTTTCAATGGTGAGTAACAAGCCGCGGATCTGAGTAGACACTTCTCCTAGCCTCGATTTTAGAGCCCTTTGAAGCTCTAGAATTTCCTTGTCGCTCATGCTGGCGGCAATTTCCTCTTTCATCGGGTCGTGACTGTGGTGGTGCTCTCCGTCGTGCTTGTGCTGGAAGCCAGGAACGGCTACCACCGATTCTTCCCATGAACTTAAAGCTCTGAAGCTTTTGTCTATGCTGCGAATCATGGATTGATAGGCAGACTTCTTGTCCTTTCTTGAAATACCAGATTCCAATGCGGCGCTAATTCTTTTCTTTTCCCTCGTCAAAGCAGAATAGATCGAATCATGCCTTGTCAGGATTTCTTCGTGAATGGTTGCCGCCTCTTTTATGGTGCGGTTATCCCCACGAGCTGAGTCTCCACAACTTACCATCACTACCAACCCCAAACTCAAAATAATAATCCAACGCATATTAACTTTCTTTTTTTCCTTTTTTGGGAACTGGATCATAGCCATGTGATCCCCAAGGATGACATTTTGAAAAACGCTTGATGCCCAGCCAAGTTCCTTTAAATGCTCCCCATTCATTGATGGCCTTTATTGTATAGCTGGAGCATGTAGGAGTGAACCTACAGCTAGCCCCGAACCAAGGCGAAATAGCGACTTGATAAATACGGACTAATCCAATGAAGAATTTGTTAAGCACTTTCATGCGGCTGCAAAAGTACGTATTCTCTAAGCTTTAAGGAGATGGAACGTGATTTTTAAAGGGTTGTTATTTGCTGAGGCTGGCGCGTCGTTTTATTTTTTATGGCAAGCAGAACAGAAAAACAATAGCCGTGCGCTGCCATTTCTTAATGGCTTTTGTTTTCTAGTTCTATGGGCGCCTCAACAAAGTTTGAGGTTGGCGAAAAAGAAAAAGTGCTGTAGGTCCAGAACTCAGTAATTCCTTGCGTTTGGTTGAGGGCGGGGAAGGAGCGCTATTAATTGTCGAGTCCAGTTGAATCTGCTATGCTACGCGTGAGAATGTACTTTGCCAACAAAAAGCAAAAAGGGCATTAAAATGCCCTTTTTACTTCGTTCGCAGTTATTTTATTTGTTCTATTCTGGAATACTAATGATCACTTTATTCACGTATCCAGTAAATTCAGATTCCTCAACATCGGCGAAAACCAAGTCTGCTACCTGAGTTGCATCATCTTTTCCTACATCGACAGTTTCATCAGCTGAGAATACCGCAGGGACTGTTTTTTCAACGCGGCCTTCGACAACCATACTCCCGTTTATAAAAATCTTAACGGTTCCACCTTTTCCTGTGCCATCTCCATCGTAGTCAAATTCCATTTTAACCTCAGCTTCTCCTGCCACCAGCGCTTCAGGCGCTGTAATGGTGTATCTTTTAAGGCCAAAAAAGTTGTAGGTATATGCTGGCTTGCCTTCGTCCATATAGAGGGCCCATCCACCAAATTTGCCACCTTGACAAAGAATGATTCCATGGTCATTTCCATTCAAAGAAACATCTGCAACAATCGTATTTGAAGTGTTCTTGACATTTAAAAAGGTGTTCTCAAGAATTCCATCCATTCCTTGTGCCAAAGTCAACGATTTTCTGTCGCCCATCAAATCAGGTCGTCCAGCAGTCGCTGCATTAAATCGTTCGTATAATCTGTCGTCGAGCGGATAAACATTGTTGGCAATGGCTTCTTTTTCAAACAATTCTTTCAACTTATTAAGCTTTTCAGGATTTGCTTCTGCAAGGTCATTCACAAGACTGAAATCTTCATCAATATTGTAAAGCTCCCATGCTTCCTCGGTAAAAGTTCCTCTCGGCTTTCCTACCCACGGAACAATATGTACCACACGTGCTAACCAACCTTCGCTGTAGATCGCGCGGTTACCAAACATTTCAAAATATTGAACGGTGTGCCTATCGGCAGCATCAACATCGTTTAAGGCATAAATCATACTCACGCCGTCCATAGGGATTTGCTCTACCCCGTTTATTGATTTTGGAGCAGGTAAATTAGTAGCTTCTAAAACAGTTGAAGCGATGTCATTTACATGATGCCATTGCTCTCTAATTTCTCCCTTGGCTTCAATTCCATTTGGCCAATGCATTACCATTCCATTTCTTGTACCACCAAAATCAGCAGCCATTTGTTTGGTCCATTTAAATGGAGCATCTGTGGCGACAGCCCAGGCGGCGGTCATATGTGGAAATGAATTGGGACCGCCCCAATCATCAGCATGCTCCAACATACTTTCAATTGATTCTTCATCAAAAATACCGTTGAGGTGCACAAGTTCATTAAACGTGCCTTCAAGACCTCCTTCTGCGCTTGATCCATTGTCTCCCATGATGTAAATAAACATGGTGTTTTCAAGTTCGCCCACTTCATCGATAGCATCAACCAATCTTCCTACTTCATTGTCTGTATGCTCAGCAAATCCTGCAAACGTTTCCATTTGAAGAGCGAATAAGCGTTTTTCGTCAGCACTTAGAGTTTCCCAATCTTTAATGTCAGAAGGCATTGGTGCCAGCTGTGCATCTTGAGGTATTACACCCATCGCCTTTTGGCGTGCAAAAGTCTCTTCACGAAGCTTCAACCAGCCTTGGTCAAATTGGCCCTTGTACTTTTCTATCCATTCTTTTGGCGCATGGTGAGGTGCATGAGTGGCACCAGTAGCGTAATACACCATAAATGGTTTATCTGGTGTCATAGCCTTTTGGAATTTAACCCATTCAATGGCCTCATTGGTCATATCTGTAGTGAAATGATAATCAGGGTCATCACCTTTAGAAACCTTGGTTACACCATCAAATATTACAGGATCCCATTGGTTTGTTTCTCCACCAATAAATCCATAAAACTTATCGAAACCAGAATTGGTTGGCCAGCGTGTAAATGGTCCAGATACAGAAACCTCCCAAGTTGCAGTTTCGTGCCATTTACCAAATGCAGCAGTGCTGTAACCATTAAGCTTTAAGGTCTCCGCAAAGTATTTAGCGTTGTCAGGACGAATCCCTTGATTTCCGTAAAATCCAGTTGCTACTTCCATAACAGATCCAACATTCATATTGTGATGGTTTCTTCCAGAAAGGAGCGATGCACGGGTTGGTGAACATAGCGCAGTGGTATGAAAACGGTTAAAGCGTAATCCGTTATCTGCCAATTTATCGAAAGTAGGAGTGCTAATTGCTCCTCCAAAAGTACTCGTTGCTCCAAAGCCGATATCATCTATTAAGACGATGACAATGTTGGGAGCCCCATCAGGAGCTTCTATGTTAAAGGGCTCTGGTTTTTCTGCATCCCGAGCGTCTATAGTGGTCACATGTTCATGTGGTGGAGGCTGAATAGGTAAAATGGATCGATCCATTGCATACGCGTCGGTTGTGAACGACTTGCTTTCTGGTTGGTTACTTGGAGCATTGCAGCTTGCAAGAATTGCTAACGCGAGGGTTAGAAATGAAAATATTCGTTTCATACTGATTAGGTTGGTTTTAGTTGGTTTCGGCCACAGGCCAAGATTAAGTGAGCTTAAGGTAGTTTATTTTTTATTTGTTATATAATTTCAAATCTAATTAGTTCTATAATTTCACTAATTATAAGTGTTCTACATAATGACAGGTAGTTGCATTAAATATGAATTTTACCCTTAGAGTGAATGATATAGTTTACTTCCTTATAGTTTTCGAAATAGCTCTGGAAGGTTCCTTTCTTTACTCCATTCTTATACTTGTTCAATCTTTCCTTCTCGATCAGGCACCTGCTGTTCAGAATATTTGGACCACGGCAGAAAGTGTCGACTGTTTTCTCATCGACACCTTCGTCGATCGAGGTACTATATTATAGGTTTACGATTTTCTTGTTGAGTTCTAGAATCTCTTTCTAGGGTTGGCTAGCTACTTCTTATCGCTTCCCATGCTTGATCCCGTATCTAATCTTGATATGCTCCAGAAGCATAAGTCAATTCATAACTGTGGGTGTAGATTTCAAATACGATTCCGAAAGGGTCTTCGACACACACCATTTTAAACGGCTTTTCACTGGGGTAATACTCACGTATGGGCATCCGTTGTTTCCCTCCGTATTCTACTATTTTATTGGTCAGCGTTTCAATATTCGGGTCTTGCACACAAAAGTGAAAAAGACCCGTATTGAATGGATTGAATTCAGGAGCCTCCTTAACTCCATGTGGAAAGGAGAATAACTCAATGCCAATTCCATCAGAAGCAGACATGTGGGCGATTTCGAATTCTTCCAAATCCTCTCCAAACACGTCAATGCACATTTAACCGATGGCGGTTTCTCGCTCTTTTTTAACTTTTGAAGGGGGCATGATTACATACCATCCCATCACTTCTTGATAAAACGCTACTGCTTTATGGATGTTGGGCACAGTGATTCCGATATGCGAAAATGATCTAGGATATTTTTGTTCTATCATGCTAGTCTGTTTGATTCTGCGGAAGGGTTTGAAAAATGAAGAACTTGCTGCTGAAGTGTGAAGCTAAGTATTGGGATTGGTTTTAATTGCCCGTCTCTTTTTTGATTGGCATACAAGGCAGCCATTGGTAACCGCTACTTTTTAAATAGATCTGGCCGTTCTTTTTATTTTTCGACTAGTGTAGAGTAAAACCTTACCAGCTAGTTGGCTTATAGTCTTTCAGAAATTTACCGCACCAATGTTTCCCCGTGTTGATTCCATCAAACAATGGATCCATTACTCGGGCAGCTCCGTCTACAATATCCAATGGTGGCTGGAAGTCGTGGATTTCTTCTTTCTTTTTGGCCAGCTCAATAGGATCCTCATCGGTTACCCATCCCGTGTCTACAGCATTGGTATAGATTCCATATTTCGCAAAATCTTCAGATGAAGTAAGCGTCATCATGTTCAATGCAGCTTTGGCCATATTGGTATGCGGGTGACGAGATTCCTTGTGGTATTTATGGAATTTACCCTCCATGGCGGATACGTTGATGATGTGTTTTATACCCGTGTTTTCCTTTTTCATTAGGTGCACCAAACGATTGCATAGCACAAAAGGAGCAACGGAGTTAACGAGCTGCACTTCCAACATTTCATTGGTATGGATCTCTCCCAGCTTTAATCTCCAGCTATTGGTTTTTCTCAAATCAACTTGCTGCAAGTCAGCATCCACTTTACCCGTCGGGAAAACTTCCTCAGTCGTTAAGGCATGATCAACGGTGTAGGCTATTTGCGATAATTTTGCGGAAGCACTCAAGCCAATACCCACCTGCTTTCCGTGCCAGGAAACGGGAAGGTTTTTGCCTTGTTCTTCTACCAGTGCACTGATGGCACCCAACTCTTGCAAACAAGCCTCGTGATCTGATAAGATATCGCCTACAGCGTATGGCAATTCGGAAATGGGGGACTCCTCCGTTGCGATAAGATGCTGATAGAATCCCGCAGGGCGCCTCACGGTCTGTGCGGCATTGTTGATCAATACATCCAATCGGTCGTACTGTTGTTCAATGAAATTGCAAAAGATCTCTACGCTGGGAATATGCCTTAAGTCCAAGCCATGAACTTTAAGGCGATGCCCCCACGTTTCAAAATCGGCTTCTTTGGCATAGCGCAAAGCAGAATCTACTGGGAATCGTGTTGTGGCAATGACAGTGGCTCCAGCACGCAACATCATTAAGGTAATGTGATAGCCTATTTTGAGGCGAGAGCCTGTGACTAGCGCCACTTGCCCCGTAAGGTCTGCCGTTTGAAAACGCTTGGCATAATTGAAGTCGCCGCACGGTCCGCACATCGTATCGTAGAAGTGGTGAAGGGTAGTAAATACGTCCTTACAGACGTAGCAATTGCGCGGAGCCACGGATGTTTCCGCGGGTCTTTCCTCTTCATCTGCTGGTGCAATCATTTTGGGCGCAACAAAAACAGATGCTTCTCGAGCACTTCTTATTCCCGTGTTGTTTCGGGCATGTTTGTCCCTCTCAGCCGCTTTTCTTTTGGCGTTCTTCTTCGCACTTTTCGTGCGCTTCTTAAACTCGTCTCTTTGGGGTCTTGACAGTCTTCCAGCTTGTGTAAGTAGCTCAACCCTCCGATCCTTTGGAATCTCAAATATTTGGTCTGTATCTCCATTCAGCGTTTCCAAAATGGCGATACATTGATCAATTTGCTCTTGAGTTAATTGACCTTTCTCTTTGTGGGTTTCCATTTATGTAATTGGTGTCGGGAGTATTGCAGATAAAGGGTTCGGCACTAATCTTAGAGGCAGGAAAACTGTTTTATAATTGCGTGCCTCTAATTTTGTTCAGGGGGCAAATTTACAAATTCTCAAAGCGCACGAGCTGTATTTACAATTCCCTGAATATGCTCCCTGGTTGTGAGATCGATTTGACAAGGTTTTGAAACCACCTGCGACTTGACATCCGACTTTCCTAATCAGAAACTTGGCTCTATTCAGAGGCTCCAATTGTATTCGAGTTCATATTGCGCTTTTCATGCCGAATTTTGAGGTGAGGCACTACCATGATTCCTATCAGCACCAGCACCGTCCAATCAATGGGTTAAAATATGACCTAGAAGCTTTATTTCTTTTGCCACCCACAAGCTGATGTGTCTGAAGAATTGAATCATTTTGCGTTTCGTTCTATACGCGATCTGATATCATCGATTTTTGTCAGTGAATTTTCCATCTTTCTCAATTGCCCACCTCTATTGTCCTTGAATAGATTGAAGAGCACTCTCGTTGTTGGTTTCTCTAAGAAGGCCTGTTGATCCCTTTGCTCGCAGTATTCCCTCCATTTAAATTAGGAAAATTCCTGTTTCACAATTGGGATCCAATCGGCCTTAAATGAATCGGCGACGTCTTCAATGCTTTGGGATAAATTGAAGAGACTTTCGTCGTAATAGGAGATCAAAGCCAACTGAAGTTCCTTGTCGTTTATGTTTTCAATCCCTCTGGCTTTGAGCACTTCAAATGCGCTAGACTGAGACTTGAATCGCTCGAAAGAGATGATCTTTGCCATCCATCTATTTAGGCTGTCACCAAAATGTTTTTGTGCGACATGCTCAAGCAATAGGTCTGTCAGTTCGATGGCTTGTGTGGTCTTCGATATCTCCTCTTTCAGGATCTCCTTGTCTGCCGCGAGGTTCTGGTCGATGAGCTCTAAAACACTGCGTTCGAAGTCCTCATTCTTGCGGTGATCGTTCCAATTGTTGATCTGCAATGCGATCAGTATTCCTATCACCACTAACAAGATCTCGCCCCATGGCATAAAGCGCGTACTTTGAAATTCGGTTTTCTTTTATCATTCGTTGACGGATGTGTCTGAAGAAATTGATCATGGCTTAAAGCTTGGTCATACTAAAGTGCAAGGTCTCGGCTATATTGTTGCTTTACTGTATGGGTGTTTAGGTATGCGGTTGAGCTCAAGTCTTTATTGGTAGTTCACTTTTGGCCCTCCATTTTTTGCTTTGCCAAATCACAAAAAGGACTAAGATTACTATCCAACTTACAGTGGTGAAGGCGCCTTTCATTTGTGTGAATATACTTGCCGAAGCGATCACTCCCGATGACACTTCTGCGGGATTTGTTATCATCACCAATATTAGAATGTTCTCGAAATAGTCAATGAACATGGCAATAAAAGGGAGGATAAATAAATTTGAAAAGATACTTTTCGGGCTTACAGATATTAGATTCGATATCCGAACAATTAGGGTGCTCAGAAAGAGTGCGAGTAGAATGGGATATAAAATATCAAGCAGCAATAGCTGAGGAAAAATATAGAAGTCTGTGGTCGGTTGATCTAAATTTTGGAGAATTAATATGACCTCTCCCTGTGTATAACCGAACGTCTTTAAATCAAATGCTTGGGTGCCAATTTGGGCGTTAATCTTTGGGAAAGTAAACACCATCATCAAGAGAAGGACTGAGTGAGCCAGCAAAAACAATATGACAATTGCAGATTTGGAAGACATCCGATTTATTACCTCGTATTGATTCCTTAGTATCATGACTATTCGATTTTGAAGTGATGGTTTTAAGTTGCTATTGTTAGTATTTCACTTGGATCTCCTCAATGGATGCCTCGATCTCGTTGGCATTTTTGCAATTAGTCAAATCAATTTAGAATTATTTTTTTCGACAAGTGTTTATCCTGAGAAAGAATTTTAATAAGGCAGTTCTTTGGCTCCTATCATTTTAAAACGTTTGCGCAATCTTCTTCATAGGATGCGCTAGCTTCTTCCAACTTTTGCAGGTATTTGATCCATCGCTCGCTCGGCAATAGCTGTAATTGATAACGATGGATTCACTCCTGGGTTTGCAGAAATCATAGACCCATCAATGATGTAGAGATTCTCGTAGCCAAAGACTTTGTTGTCTTTATCAATCACCCCTTCCGAAGGATTTCCGCCCATGACGGCACCTCCCAGGATATGGGCAGTGGACGGAATACCCGCAATGGTTTCTAGTGCAAATGAGGTGCTGACCCCATTTATGGCCTTGCTGTATTCACTCACCAATTTGCCCGACTCTTTAATAAAGGGAGTTGGCTTTTTGCCAGTACTTATTGTTGAACTCATAAATCCAAAAATGTTTCTTTTGAATCTCAGTGTGCTGTCTAGGGTTTGCATAAAGAGGAGTACTACCGTCTTTTTGGCCCAGCTGTTCACGAAATAAGTTTTGAAATATTTGATGGGCGATTTCAGCAGGGACACGACAACTTTTGCCAAACGCGAGAAAACATTTTTGCCCGTGACATAGGGCAGATGCATGAGCTTCCATGCATTGGAGCCCTCGGCGTATCTGCATATTTCCAGGTGGCTATTCTCATCAGTATCTAGGATACTTCCGATCGCCACACCTTTCGAATAATTTTTGTCCTTTTCGAGGCTCGAGACGCTTACCAGAGTTTCATTATTGGTTCTTACATCTTGGCCCAATCTATCGGAGATATTGGGCAATGAGGTAGTCTTCAGCTTGAGCAGCAGTTTGATGGTGCCCAAGACGCCCCCAGAAAACACGACTCCTTTGCTTGTGATTTTCCTCCTCTTGGTAAAAAATCTTGTACTGGATTTGATCGCTACTTCATAACCATTCACGCCAGTTTCTGTCTTGATTGGGCGAACGTCATAGACCTCATGTTCGGCCAATATTTTAGCGCCATATTTTTGAGCTAAGTACAGGTAGTTTTTATCCAGCGTGTTTTTGGAATTGTTTCTGCACCCCGTCATACATGCGCCACAAAAGTTGCAGCCCGTTCTTTCTGGACCCATGCCTTCAAAATAGGGATCGTCTTTGGTAACGTTTTCCTCTCCGAAATAGACGGCAACATTGGTGGCCTCGAATTTATCTTCCATGCCCATTTTTTGAGCTACTTTTTTTAGTCCGATATCTCCGTCAAATAATTTGGGGTTTTTGGCAGCACCAAGCATTCTCAAGGCTTCCTGATAATGCGGAGCCAATTCATTCTCCCAATCGCAAAGCTTACTCCAAGTGCCTGTTTTGAAAAATGTCGATTTGGGAATGGGCAGCGTGTTAGCGTAAACCAGAGAGCCCCCGCCAACTCCCGTTCCTGAAAGAACGGCGACATGCTTAAAGATGGTCAATTTCATGATGCCAAAGAAGCGTATGCCTGGCATCCACAGCCATTTTCTGAAATTCCAGTTGGTCTTAGGGAAATCTTTGGCCTGGTACCATTTTCCTTTTTCAACCACCAAAACCTTGTACCCTTTTTTGGATAACCTTAAGGCACTAACCGAGCCTCCAAAACCACTTCCTACTATAATGTAATCGTATTCCATTTTTATTCGCTAGAATGGCTATGATATTTCGATGCGGTAGCGGCAAGAGTATAGCCTCTGTTGTTTGTCTTTCTCTTTTGATTCTATTTTAAGAATGCCATTTATTCCTTAGCCACGTTGAGCTGCGCGTCCCTCCGTGCGTATAAGAAGTTATCTACACGAGAAGGCTTCTTCAATAGCTGGGCTAGCTGGACAATTTAAGTTCCTACTTCTTCAAGAATTTATCGGCTACTTTCTGAGCGTCTTGGCAGTATTGGTCATCACCTTTTAGTTTCCACGCGCCCGTTTTGTTTACGTAAAACTGAACTGTTTTCTCTACCACTGCTTCATAACCTCCATACGATGTGAGCATAGTTTGCACATCTTCCTGGTAGTCATTCTTACTTATCTTATTCTTTTGCAATAGATCCCACTGCTTATTAATGCGTTTCAATTGCTCTTTGTAAAAAGGATCATTCGCCTTGTAGGCCATCAAAAAAAGAGAAAGTGCTTTCGCCTCTGGCGATGGTTTTTCTGTGTCTTTGTTCATGCTGTTCGCGGTGTTTTTATATCAGAGGCAAAAGGTAATTTAATATGGTCAATCATCTCAATAATAAACAGTACAATCAAAATTGGGTAGGAGTGAGCCGTTGTTTTCTTTCGGTTTTTTTTAGCTAAACCCTAGCGCTTGTCTAAAAACCATTGTGGACATCAGAACCTGTTCGTTCGCAGCAGTTCAAACTGACATGAATAAAATAGAAACGGCTCAGGAATCCCTGAGCCGCTATTGTTTTTTTTGCACTGCAATGTGTGGTCCAGTTCAATGGAGCTAACCGATTAAATGGGCAGACAGCAATTCATGTCCCTTAGCCATGGGAGACTAATTGATTTTGATGACAATTTTACCTTTTGCCCGTCCTGATGCCAGATGTGTAATGGCTTCAATACTCTCTGAGAATGAATAGACCTTATCGATGATTGGTTTGATTTTTTCATCTTCAATCATTGATTTGATTTCACCTAAATCTGCTCCGCTCGGGTGCATGAAGATAAATTTGTAAGAGGCCTCCTTAGCGCTGCAAAGCATAGCCACGTCCGCTGGCAATTTATAGTCAGTCATTCCAAACATTTTAGCGGTCTCCTCATCCAAAGGGCCAGCAACGCTCACTACTTTTCCGCCTTGCTTAATGACTTGGAAAGCTTCAGAAGAATACGCTTGTCCAAGCGTATCAAACACGATATCTGCATCTTTCACGATGGTTCTATAGTCCTCTGTTTTGTAATCAATTACTCGGTCGGCTCCCAGCTCTTTAACCCACTCTACATTCGCGGTACTTGTGGTGGTGTATACATAGGCTCCTTTGGCTTTGGCATACTGAATAGCAAAACTTCCTACACCGCCAGATCCTGCGTGTATGAGCACTTTGTCATTGGCTTTTATGCCAGCATACTCTAACGATTGCATTGCAGTAAGTCCTGCCAAGGGTATGCTTGCAGCCTCTTCGAAAGTGATGTTTCCAGGTTTTTTTGATACGGCTGTGCTAGTCACGGCAACATACTTTGCAACCGTACCCATTTGCTCTTGCGGTACCCGAGAGTATACCAAGTCTCCGATTTTGAGATCACTCACGTTATCTCCCTTTTCCACTACAATGCCGCTTACATCATAAGCGATAGTGCTCGGAAATGGAATAGGAATCATGCTCTGTAAAACCCCTAAGATGATGCTCTTATCTATCGGGTTGATCGCAGCGGCCTTAACTTCAATAAGGACATCATCTGCCTGGATAGCTGGCTTGCTCACTTCGTTAAAGGACAAACTGGCTTTAATCTCGCCGTATTTTACTACTTGTAGTGCTTTCATATTGTATCTATTAATCTGTTCCGATTGTGTGATACAAAATTAAGCCTCGGGCTTCAGCTAAAAATTGACCTAGGGTAAGAAACCTATTTCTTTGCTTTTTCAACTCTAATGCGGCTCAAGCTTTCTTGTGTGATTCCTAAATAAGATGCGATGTGGTAATTCCGAGTATACTTTTCTATATCGTGGTATTGCCCTATAAACAAGTCATACCTTTCAGAGGCAGTCAATTGCAGTTGGTTCAAAATGCGTTTGTGTAAACTGACCACATGACGCTCAAGTGTGTGTCTCTGGAAAGGTTCGTATTCAGGGAAACGGGCAAACATGTTGTCAAGGTCTTTGGTGTTAAATTCAATGACGCTGGATTCCTTTAGACTTTCAATGGTCAGCGTTGCTAATTCATTGGTGTGAATAGCGATGTAATCACTGATCCACCAATTTCTAATGGCAAATTGTAGCGTATGCTCCT
This sequence comes from Cryomorphaceae bacterium, assembly GCA_047633195.1. Taxonomy (GTDB): domain Bacteria; phylum Bacteroidota; class Bacteroidia; order Flavobacteriales_D; family Cryomorphaceae; genus JAKVAV01. The sequence continues at coordinate 22,259 of JBLIEU010000017.1, forward strand.
TTCCGTTTTTGTCTGTGCAGTATGACCGGAGGCATCCGCTTGTCACGAAATATATTTTGCTTACCGTTTGTCCCTGGCGGATTAAGGTTGAGCCTTTTGGAACTGCTCTTTTTCTAGAAATAGAAATAAAGTACTCTTCTGCTTCTATGCTAAGAGGTGTGCTGCTTTTTATTTTTTCGATTAATTCTTCCAATTCTTAAAAGCGGGTTAATTGCTTGCCTCGTTTGTAAAGGTTTGCAGCAGATTTTTGCCTTTTTAATAATGTTGCGGATAAATGTTCAATGAATATCAGTGGAAATTGCACTCGCTGAAATGGATTTAATGGTGATGTACTGACTTGCATGTGCTGCGCATTCAAATACTTGCTCTATAGAATTCAATGCGCCAAGAAATAAGGACTATGTCCAAATTCTTTTCCAATTATTTTGTTTTCTTTGTCCAAAAGGACAAAATAAGATGTAATTTATTTAATAATTAGTCAAGGTGGTAGATTTCCATGACATTTTTCAAAATTTTAGAGAAGTCAATATTTAAGTCAATTAACTTTCCTGAGTGAATGTCAAAAACCCAACCGTGAACGGTTAAGCCTCTGTCGCGATAAGCCCTTTGTACTTCTGCTGTCTTTATTACATTGATGCATTGTTCTTGTACATTCAGCTCGACCAATCTTTTGTAGCGTTTATCGTCATCAGTAATTTTATTTAACTCTATTCTGTGTGTGCGGTAAACGTCACGTATGTTTCTTAGCCAAGGGTTGAGTATTCCTAAATCAGCTGATTCCATTGCTGCTTTCACGCCGCCACAATAATAATGGCCGCAGACAACTACGTGATTTACTTTTAAATGCAGTACTGCATAATCTATAACTGACATGGCGCTTAAATCAGTATTGGGAACCATATTGGCTATGTTTCTGTGCACAAATGCTTCGCCAGGTGACAGCCCCATTATTTCTTCCGCCGTTACTCTACTATCCGAACATCCGATATAAAGAATATCAGGGTTTTGACCTTTAGATAGATCGTTAAAATAATTTGAATCAATATCTAACCTACCGCGAACCCAGTCTTGATTGTTTTTAAAAATATTTTTTATGTCCATTTTAATAATTTTATTATTTTATTTTTCATGCTTGAGTGCAATATCCAAGTATGTTCATTAAGGAGGCATATTATTGTATGCCACCCTCTTATGTACTCCGTTTTTTATTCACTGCTCTTAATATTTCAGCGAAGCACATGCGTTAGTTTTACATAGTTGCTTTCCCCCAAAGCTAAAAGAATCGTGCAAGCCACCGAATGGATTTTAGAAAGTTTGTTGTTCAATCTATTAGAGATTGTGCAGATCTCAGTCGCCTTGGGGTATGTTTAGTCTAGGAAATGGTAGCGCATGCTCATGCTGCACTCCTTCAGTGGGTTCAGAAATCCATCAGCTGTTGCAGTGCGTATTTTGTGCTCTAAGTGTACGCGCAATGATATCACATGCGGTGTGGTCTCTCAAGCTTAATTTCTAATTAAATGAGACTAATTCTCACCTTCTTTTTTTTAAGTTTGGTATTGTTGGTTTTTTGGATCAGCATTTCAGCTACTTCAGCTTGCACGGCTACATACGCGCAATTCTGTTGGATTTCAATAACGCCTATCTGGTCTTTTTGAGCCTCACCTTGCTTTAGAAATAAACCAGCTACATCTCCTTTTGAGATCTTATCGCGTCTGCCGCCTGTTATATACAAGGTTTTCCATTCCACTGGTGCTGGAAGCTTAGCTTCTTGTTGGTCTTCAATATTAAGGCTTTCGGGAGCAAGTTCCTGAATGAACTTCGGAAGTTCCTCTCCTTTCCACTGCAGAATATAGGCGATGCCGTCGCGGTTCATTCGTGCTGTTCTTCCGTTCCTGTGGGTGAATTCTTTCAGGTGTGGCGGAAGGTGGTAATGAAGAATGAATTTTATTTCGGGAATATCGAGTCCACGTGCAGCCAAATCTGTGGCCAGAAGGAGTTGAGTGGTGCCATTTCTAAACTTGATCAGCGCTTGCTCTCGATCAATTTGTTCCATACCTCCGTGAAAGCACTCATGATGAATGCGGTGCTCAGCTAAGAAATCACTTACCCGCTCTAGTGCATCTTTGAAATTGCAAAAGACAATACCAGGCTGGTGACCAATAAAGGCGAGTGCCTTATCCAGCGTTTTTAACTTATCCTTTTCTGACGAAAGAAGTGTCTTAATAGTTAGTTGAGAAATCCCTTCTGGGACGTGGTTGATAAGAATGGGTTTTTCCAATCCTACAAACGGCGGTATTTCCACCTCGCTGGTCGCTGAGGTCAAAATCCTTTGTCGAACTCTAGGAAGCGCTTCAATAATCTCGGTCATTTCGTTTTCGAAACCGACCTCCAGTGATTTATCGTACTCGTCGAGCACAAGGGTATGAATAGAATCCAAAGAAAACCGATCCCTTCTGATTCTGTCGGCTACGCGCCCAGGCGTGCCAATGAGAATGGCTGGTTTATGTTTTAAATCAATCTTATCGAGCTGACCAGAACGGCCACCATACACCGAATTTACCTTAAAACCCGATCCCATTTTACGCGTTACCTGTTCAATTTGTTGAGCCAATTCTCGCGAGGGAACGAGGATGAGAATTTGAATCTCGGCGCAGTTCTTATCCAATGTTTCTATCAAAGGCAATAGAAAGGCCAGGGTTTTTCCCGTTCCAGTAGGGGAGAGGAGCACCACATCCGACTTCGATTGTACCGCCTTACTGGCCTCTTCCTGCATCGGATTTAGCGTGGATATTCCAAACTTACTGAGAATTGAATTTTGCGGCAACTCATCGGAATTCTCTTTTTGATCGGTAGTCATTTTTGACATGAAGTAATTATTCTGTGTATTCGAATGTTGAAATCGCAGGTAAGAGTAAGGTTTTTTATGGCCAACTAAATAAAGTGCAGCCCTTGCTAATGGCTTAACTGCAATAGAGACGTAACGGAACCCGCTATGTCTGCCTTTCCGCCTCGGGTAGATTGCAAAGATCGTTCTTGTTTAGAAACGAAACGTACAAATTCTGAATTGCCCCAGAGTATTGAAGCATATGGCATAGAAATGAACCAAATAGGCTATCAGTGGATCATTAGCTTTTAGATTATCGCGGGGACAAACCAGCGCATTTTCTGTTCAATGCATTTTTAAAACCCAAGAGCGACTGCTTCTCTTGCGCGTGATTTTCGCTTGGGTGACGCTAATTTTCTTAAAGTACCAAAGACATTATTTGCTATGCATGGCTTTGGATGCTTGATTTTCTTTTTGAATCAAGTCATTAATCGCGTCCCAAAGGGCAATTCTTTTCTCCAATGATTGCTTTGCAACTGTTAAAGTGTCATCCCATTTTTGCTCGTTGTCGCCGCAAAGTCCCGAAACCATTTCAAGTGATAGTGGTCCGTGTTCGTCACCATCTAATTCAATGTGACGCTGCAAATAATAGGTCAGCTTGTCGTAAGATTTGTTTTCTGAATCTGAGTTTTTCAGGATCTCAATAAACATATCTGGAATAACATCTTCTCGTCCAAATGTAAAAGCAGAAGCGACCAGGTGTGGCTTATTTGTTTCAATAATTGAGAACGAAAACTTCACAAAATCAGCCACTCTTCTATCAATATCTACTTCATTCAATGAGTAGTCAACGGAATTGCCCGATTCTATGAGAACTATAAATTTATTTATTTCTGTAGTTCGCGCTTGCACTTGGGACATAGCGTCCAAATACATTTCAAAGTGACTTTGAGGGGCGCCTGAGCCATTGATATCACTTTCTTCACCGTGCACAATTTCATTTATAAATCGTGCAAGCGTCGGGTTTTTTGATGGGGTCCAAGGCGTCTTAACGCTGGTAAGATTTATTTGGAGATTCTTTAATAGTGACATGAAATCCCAAACAGCAAAGACGTGGTTTTCCATAAATGTTTTAATGTCATCTACAGTTTTTAAACTCTCATAGAGTTTATGATGCTGCAATTGACTTCTCAATGCGGCAATCTCATTTTCGATATGTGCTATTCTGTTCATTCTGTTTTTATTTTGCTAATCCAAGCCTTAATGACAATGAGTGGTGGTTCTGGAGAGGCACATCTTTTTGATGGCCTTTGAGGTAGGTTTGAGCGCCCAGAGTATATTTCGGCTGTTGCACCGACTAACCTTTGCTCCACATTTTCTTGCATTAACAGCCTGAGCAATTGCAAACAGTACGCGTAGTTTAGTTCTCATTTTTCGACCCTAATCAACGCCTGAGTAGATGCCTCAAGCGCTTCTTCCTATGTAATCGATGGGAGGATACTTTTGTTTTGGCATTCTCACTTTTCTTTTTGGAAAAGACAAACCCATCACCGTTATCTTTTTCGCGAATTTAACCCTTTTCTATTCCTCATCTTCTCAATCGGCAGCAACTGCTGTGTATGGTTTCCGCGGCCGGGTGGAACCTGATACTTGTGGCTGTCGTTCTCAGAGTCTCGCTAAGTTCCCAACTTCCTTCGAGTGCAGCTTTAGCTCAATCTGAATGGATAAAATCAAACCTCCGTAAGCAAGTTTTGAAGCTTGGTAAAGGCGCTCAGGTCATTTGACCAAGTCTTGCAAATACGCCCCGAGGAGATCCTCTAAATTCTCTTGGCCGTGTAACTGGTCGTACCGTATATCCTGAGAGTAAAGTTGTGCCCGTTGCTGTTCTGAGAGCTGAAGTTTGAAAACAAGCTCTTTGTAAACATCGTCCAAAAGTCCGGTAGGATTTACAACGGGCAACGTGCTAGAAACAATATCGGCAGTAGCTACCGCCTTAATTTCGTTTAGCGCATGAATAATTTCGGGAGCGAAGACCCCAAACGAGGTTTCGTAAAATTCAGCAAACCCTCCATTTGTAACCGATTGATTTAATTTTACGATCACATAAACCATCTTCTCAGGCCCAGTGAGACCTTGAACAACTTGGTACCATTCCGACCAACTTTCCGTATCGAAGTTGGCTTCCAACAACTGCTGATCTGCTGAACTATAGAGTCGACTAATTAGGGTTCTGTTCGAAATGTTTTCCATTAATGGTTCTGAATTATGTTCAGATGGTGAAAAGTATGGTTTTTGAACAACGATTGTGGGAATTATTCACCAGAACTATTCCACGAACCACATTTCAACTTTTCCCTTCCCCTTGGCTTCTATTTTGCCTCTTGATTCAAAAACGAAATCCGAATTGTCTTTTACAAGGTCATATGTTGAGCGACTGATATTTACCTTGCCAATTTCTCCGCTACTTTCCATGCGACTGGCGGTGTTGACGGTGTCGCCCCAGATATCGTATTGGAACTTCTTGAGGCCAACAATACCAGCCACTACTGGTCCTGTGTTTATGCCAATTCGAATCTCAAAATAGGGAAGATCAAGTTCTATTTTTCTTCGTTTCCCAGCCTCGACAAAATCGCGCATTTCAAAGGCGGCTTTAATAATGTCTGTGGCATGGGTTTTATTGGGTGTTGGCAATCCACCCGCGGCCATGTAGGCATCTCCGATGGTCTTGATTTTCTCTATTCCGTATGCTGAAGTTATCTTATCGAAAGCTGAGAAGCATTCATGAAGATCCTTGACCAATTGCTTTGGGCTCAACTTTTCACTTAGCGCCGTAAAATCTTTGAAATCAGTAAACAGTATAGAGGCTTGATCAAACTCTTTTGCTTCGGCAAAACCCTTCTTTTTTACTTCTTTTACAACTGCCGCTGGAAGAATATTCAACAACAAATCGTCGCTTTCTTTCTTTGCTGATTTCAATTCTCTCTTTAGCTCGTGGCGCTCTATGGCATAAAGCATGGACCGTATAAATAGCGTAGGATCGAGCTTGTTTTTAATCAAATAATCTTGCCCACCCATGTTCATGGTTTTCAAAGCCAGCAATTCGTCGTTGGTACTCGTCATCACCACAATAGGAAGATGGTCTGATATTTCGGGTATTCGGGAAACCGTATTTTGATGATCGGAGTCGGGAAGGTTTAAGTCGAGCAGAAGCACATCGTACGGTTTACTCATAAGGGCAGCCATACCGGATTCCAAGTCAGTGCATACGTCCCATTTGAAATTGGCAGCTTTTGAAGCTTCCATATGATCTTGATAAACCATGGTGATAAAAGGGTCGTCCTCAATAATCAATATGTTCAATTCTCGATTGTCCATTGGCTTGATTGGCAAATTTGTTTTTTTCCTAAAGGCCCTTCAGAATTCTTTCAATTTTAGAAAAGGCGTCTTTGTCCTTGATAATGTACTCCACCGCACCTTCACCAATTGTTTGTGAGGCTTTTCCGTACTGTTTTTGAGAAGAGTACATAATAACTTGAACACCTCGGTGTCCTTTCTTTATCTGTTTTAAAATTTCAAGTCCATTTTTGGCATCGGGTTCTACAGAGTCCAAATTGAAATCTAAAATGACCACATCCGGATTCTGCTCCAATTGCGTCAAACATTCTTCACCTGTTCCAAAACTCTGTATGGAATATTGACTGTTTTTACTCAGATGATCTTCGAGCATCATGGTCAGCATTTCATCGTCATCTACGATAAAGATCTTCTTGTGTTTATTGCTCATTATCTATTTCATGTTTTCAATGACAGCTGAAAGTTCATCTCTGGAGTTCAGACAGTCTGTATGAATGGATTTAATGTAGTCTGTAATGCGATCCAAATTCTCACCCTCGCGCACATAACTTTCTATATTTCCTGCTTTTTCAGCGGCATTATTCATTCCCATATAATTGAGGTGAGGACGCATGGCGTGCAGAACCTTCACCAAGGTCTCATTGTCTTTTGACGTCATAGCTGATTCAATCTTTTGGATATTCCCTGGCAAAAGCTTCAAATACATGCCGATGTACTTTTTGGTGCGTTCTTGATTCCCTTCGGTAAAGTCGGTCAGAAAGGTGAGATCGGTTACAGTCGCACCAACTTTTTCATCTGCATATTCCATCATTTCGGGTTCCGCAATTGGAGCTTCATGTTTGGCTTCAACAACATTCGACAGAGCGTTTTTATTTTCATAATGTTTTGCCAATGTTCCCAATAATTCTTCCCGAGTAAAAGGCTTCGGCACAAAATCATTCATCCCTGCCTGGAGGCATTTATCAATATCAGCCTTGTGTACACTGGCTGTTAGAGCCACGATGGGAATGGCTTTCTTAACCGGATCTTCCAGCTTTCTAATGGCGCGAGTGGCATCTAATCCATCCATCTCTGGCATTTGGGCATCCATGAGAATCACGTCGTATTGATTGGCTGCAAGCATTTCCAAGCATATTAATCCGTTCTCGGCAATGTCTATATGTGCATTCTTAATCAAGCTATCCAAGGTGTCATTGACCACAATTTGGTTGTATTCGTTGTCCTCAGCTACCAATACCCGAATACCGGCAAGACTGCCGTAATTCGCTTTTGCTGGTACTTCTAGTGATTTGACATCTTCAGGAGAACCCTCTTGATATGGAATGGAAACGATAAATTCAGACCCTTCTCCGTAAGTGCTCTTCACTTCGACTTTTCCACCTTGGAGCTCAATCAGCGTTTTGGAAATAGCTAGGCCAAGCCCCGTTCCACCATACTTTCTAAATGTGCTAGAATCTACTTGCTTGAAATTGCCAAAGAGTAAATGAAGCTTATCCTCTGGAATACCTATACCCGTGTCCATCACACGGAAACGGATAAAATGGCTTTCGGTAGGTCTATCAACACTTATGGTAATACGACCCTTGTCCGTAAACTTGACAGCATTGCTGCACAAGTTGGTCAATATTTGGTTCAATCGGGTTGGGTCTCCCTTTACAACTTCAGGAATATCCTGGCTCAAGTTCACTTCAAAGACAAGGCCTTTTTCCTCCGATTTGTAACGGCTCGTGTCCTGTACATTTTCCATCACATCGCGGATTCGAAATGGTATTTTTTCAATTTCCATCTTCCCCGCTTCGAGTTTGCTCAGGTCGAGAATGTCATTGATGATCACCAATAGGTTTTTTGAAGAAGTACTAATCGCAGATAAATACTTCACTTGCTTTTTTTCAAGTTTCGTATCCAATAACAGATTGGTCATTCCCAAAACTGCATTCATGGGTGTGCGGATCTCGTGGCTCATATTGGCCAAGAATTGCTGTTCGTGCTTCTCACTTTGCTCTGCACGAATCTTCAGCAAATTGACTTGTTCGTGGGTAAACGCATTTTGCAGTGCTACCGACAAAAACCCCAAAAGTTGGGTGATACTATTTCTGTGGTATTCGGCAAAGGCATCCTTTCGGAAGCTGGCAACGGTAATCGTTCCCGATACCCGATGGTGAAAGTGAATGGGAAAGGCCATAATGGATTGAGCCATTTCGCCGTTTTGCATATGCAATGGCTCGTTCACGTAGCGGCCAAAATCATCCTCAGCATTGTTCAAAAACACTTCGCGGTCATTGCTCTTCACCCATTCTGAGATATGGTTGGTATAATCACTTTTCGCTTCAGCTTTCAAGTTTGAATAAATGGTCCAATTTTCCATGTGCTCATCGTACACTCCCAGTTCAATCACAGCCGCATCCATCATAGAATTTAGTGTGCTGTACATCTGATCAAACGTGTCCTTGAGCACCAGCGAAGAAGTAATGCGCTGCCCCAATTCGTTGATGATAAGCAAGTCGCTTAGCTGTTTTTTGGACTTCTCAGAAGCTTCTGGAGAATTCACACGGGCTTTTTCCACAGCAGTATCCTCTCGGCGGATAAGCTTATCAAGCTTTTCAGAAATAGCCTGAAATTCATTCGGGATCCCTTCTTGAACAGAATTGTCATTTGCTGCCAAGCCATCAATGTATGCCAAGAGTCTTTGATTCCAGCTTTGGAACTTACTTCTAAATATCGCATAGCCCATACCTGCTCCTGCAAGTAAAAAGACGACGAATAAAATATATTGAATCATGCTTCAGTATTGTATCAGTAGTAATGCTTATGTAGGGAAAGCATAAAGCGTGAATTATTGATTTTTATCAGGTGATTTGGACCATATCAAAACACTCAGGCTAGCAGGAGCCTTTGAGATCTTAAATCACAGAAGAATGTCAATTTGGTCTTTCAAGACATTTTTATCATAATACGATAATAAGTCCATCCATTCGATTGAACAAGTATACCTTAACAAGTGGCGGGATTTGATTTACAAGTGGGGAATTCTCATTGATTTCAGCCGTCACCAAAAAAAGAATGAGTTACCTTACCCTCTGTCCATCGTTTATCAATCCCTTGACTTCATTCCCGCTTTCAAGAAAAAAGAAGCCCCCAAGGTGGAGGCTTCTTTTTCAGATTCCTATTGATATTTGAAAGAGTCTTAACTTCTTATTTATTGACGATAAACTTACTTACGTAATGAGCTGCTGCCCCTTGGATATCCAATACATAGATTCCGTTCTCCAGGTGTGATACATCCAGTCGATTCACCGCATTCACTGCAATGTTTGGTTGCAGAACGACACGGCCATTCATATCAAAAATGGACACCTCGGAATTATTTAATTCAATAGAGCTCACATCAATAGTAAGGGAGTTGCTGGTTGGGTTTGGATACACAGAAATTTCTTTTGCTTCTCCCCATTCTATAAGTCCAGTTGTGAAATCCAGATACCCAAGGAAAAAATCATCGGTAAGAAAACCGGCATTTTTAAGCGTTTCGTCACCCATGGTTAAACTGGAACTATTGTAGTTTCCAGCCACCAATAGTTGCCCTGAAGACATCATTCTCAATTGTGAAATGAAATCATCTTCTACATCTCCAATTTGGAAAGCGTAGTTGGTCTCTCCAGTCGCATTGCACTGAATCAATACGGCGTCATTTGTACCTGCGTCACCACCTGCGTTTGTCAAAACATCTGAACCAATCGCAATAGTCGGTGTGCTGAAAGTTGCACCATAAAAGTAGTTGCCATTGCCGTCGGGAATCATTGTGCTTCTAGGCGTTAAATTAGCTATGGATTCAACAGAAGCTAATTCTCCTTCAAAATTATAATTGGTAATCAACAGTCCATTTTCCGTGATTTCTTCTCCACCAATATTGATAGGTTCGTTTACCCGTGAAAGGACCATCGCTCCTCCATTGGGTGCAGGTGCAATAGCGCTTGGGGCCGTCGACAATTCGAACGAACCACCAACAGCTTCTCGGCTTAATACAATTGCTTCTCCCTCTGAATTCAATTTCCCAATCCATCTATCATAATTATCACCCACGATTGGATCATCGTTTACGACAAATAAATCTCCCAAAAAGAGGCTGTCCCCTGACCAAGCTCCGCCGAGAAGTACACCATCATCTGTTGCAACGCTCATGGTTAAATTCTGCTCATCATTGGCACTTCCAAAACTTTTGGCCCAGAGGGTATTACCGTCTGAATCAAATTTGCCGGCATAATGATCAAACTGACCCCCAGCTGCAGACAAGATTGTTCCATCGAAATCCAATGATCCGGCAAATGAACCGCCAAGAATAAGGTTGTCCTCGCTGTCTATGCCCAGTGTTGGACGGACGTTAAGAACAAAACCGTTTGGTCCAGCTGCATATTCCTTAATCCAAATCCCATTTCCATCCGCATCAATTTTACAGAAATACATCAGATTCGGCGGGTTTATCGTCAATTCAAAGCCAGCAAATGTTACCATTTGACCTGGAGCGGCCGGCTGCATGATTCCACAGAGGTATACATTGCCTTCCGAATCATTTACCAATCCCGAAAAAGTAGCAACTTGGAAAGTTGTGTTACCAAAACTTGTTGACCATAAAGTGGTTCCATCAGGACTTAGTTTTGTTAAGAAAGCGTCTAAACCACCTGGAGTCTCATTTCCAGAATATTCAAATAACTGACCAGCGTAGGAAAAATCACCCGAATAATTTCCAGCGACAAAAACATTTCCTTCTTGGTCTTCGGACAATCGATTGGCGTATTCATTCTCTGCACCTTCAGAATCTGTTGCAGATTGCCAGACAGGTGTTTGCGCTTCTAGCTCTATGGAAATAACAGTAAGAAACAAAGCACTAAATAGGTAATAGTTGATTTTTCTCATTTTTGTTTTTTGTGAATAGATTATTCTATAATTCCTGATTGATTGAGTTTAAAAAAAAACGGTTTATTGATTTCGCCAAGCGAATGCTGGGTTGCCGTGACTATATATCCATCGGCTGATTCAATCACATCAGCCCCAAGCGTCGCAAATTGCATTTGCGGATAGACCATCCATTGTACATTCAATGAAGGATCTGTTTTGAAGACCAACATTCTGTATTGAGACGGTAAGGCCTGATTGGTATTTATCCCACAAGTTCCGACCATGATGAATCCGCCATCGTTCGTACTTTTAATTTTCTGAATGATAGCATTGGCAGGAAACCCAGTAACCTGCTTTATTGGTGCTTCTACATCTTGATTGGTGATATGCCACAATCCCAACTGCGGCGCACGCATAAAGTAATCTTGTCCTCTTAAATTGAATATCGGTTCGAAAAGGCTGTCGCTCGGATTGCGCAGAGATGCGACAAAAACGGGAGACCCGCTTGCGTCAAGGGCAATATTGGACGCAATCTCGGTACGTGAATTCACCGTTCCCGTTAGAGGGAAACCAAAAGGCGTACTTGCTGATGAGAATCTTTTGGAATCCACAATTTCTAAATTATGATTCAATCTTATGATTCCTACAAAGGGATTGGTAGATCCATTTAAAGTACTATAAATTCGGCCTGATAAAAAAACATCTCCATTTATGGCCTGTTCGATGACCAATTCAAAGAGGGTGTAATTTACAAGGCCTTCCGAGACTTCATAGTCAATATCCTGTAGGATAGAAAGCTCCTTATCCAGCACAATTATCCGTGGATTCATCTTTTTACTATCAACGATTTGATGGGGCATAACGAGCAAAATATTCCCTCCTTGTGCTTGAATTGCATCAACAGAACTATATTTCAAAGGCGTCGAAACAGCACTAGATACATTATTGAAAATACTTTCAAGATGCAGCACCTCTCCCAATTTATCGATAATTGCAGCGCCTACATACTGAGAATTAGGTGTATCACCAAGACCAACAGCCAAAATATTTCCATCGTCCAATACGATGCACTTCCAAAGTACATATACTTCTTGAGGCAAATCAATCACCCATTCCAGATCTCCTTGTGGATTGTATTTCGCCATGAGTGAAGGACGAAAACCGTAACCTGCACCGCTATTTTCATCTTCTAAACCTACCGACCCCATGATTACAGAACCATCGGGAAGGCTGACAATGCTTCGTGCCAAATAATCAGTATCCGTATCCAATAGCTTGATTGACGTGGATTGCATTTCCATACTGGATTCTTTGCTGCATCCCCATGCACACAATACAAATAAACAGATGGCGAATATTCTCATCAAAGTGCTTTGTTTGTAATCGTTATGAGTTTAATCTCATTGTCAATACTTTGTCGTATTCCAAAAATCACAGTGCTACTGTTGGACAATTTTGCAATGCATGACAGGTTATTGAACAAGGATTCATCTACAAATTTCATTTCTTCAATGGCTCCAAACGCGTTCATAGAAAACGAATAGCCATAGCTTGGCGTTTCATATGTCAATGGAAACTCAAGACCAATGGGCTCATCCCTACCGAATCTTGGATTGGCTAGACCTTCAAATCCGCCACTAGCTCTTTGAACAATGCCTTGCCCAATTGATGGGCTTGCGCTAGCAAGAATATTTGAAGGTGCCAAATCGAGAAAAACAGAGTCAACCAGTGCACCGAGTTCATCAACGACAAAACTTTTTGACCGCTGGTCAGAAAACGCGTTTTCTTGTGGAACCATGAAGTACATCATATTTCCATTTCCCAACTGAATGAGTTCCCTCCCCAATATTTCGTTCTCAAAAGATTGTTGAATTACCGAAGCGACGTCGTGAATTTGTGACCACAAAACATCCCCTTCTGTGGATATTTCCAGAATGTAAAAGGCAGTCTTATTCGCATCATTTACACTTGAATAATATCCACCCAATGTATATCCATCTTCGTTCTCAACACCGCTGGTAATGCCCATATTCCCACCAGTATTGATGAAAAACAACTCTGAAAACTCGACGGTACCCGTTCTTGAATATTTTGAGAAATAAGCTCTGAAACTAGCGCCATTGATTTGCCTAAAACTGCCGGAAACAAAATAACCTCCATCGCTGGTCAAGAATACATCCAATATGCGGGATTGATTGGCTCCATCGGGAATACCTATAGTGAATGTTGGATTGTCGTCAACCACATTTCCTTGCACATCTATTCTGATCAATCTTTGTCCTGAGAAAAAAGCAAATGTTCCATCGATATCAAACAAAACTTCTTCAATGGTAAGCGTTTCATCCGATGCGGTAAGGTCCAATTCTTGGCTGATATTTTTGGTCCAAAGCTCCACGCCCTCGTTGGACATCAATTTGGTATAGTACTGACCCTCACGATTGCTGTAGAGCAATAGATAAACCCCATCCCCTGCTACAACAGTAATGGCATTCGCCACATTTGCCACTTCCAAAATTTTAATTTGCGAAATTTCAGAAATCCCTGCGGATGCATCATCGCTCTTCTCACAAGCACTCAAAATGAGGCTTATGAAAAGAAAAATAACGATTTTATGATTAGTGGTCAGCATTGATTGGTAAGCAAATAGAAAATAACGTATTATTATTCATGAGGATTGTCATTTGTAGATAACGCTTCCATTAATATATTTCAAAATTATTCCGAGGTCTTGAACCAAAGAAGAAATCCAACTAAAGGCAGCGTTAACTTGAATCATTACGCGATGATAAGAGCATTAGAATAACCAAACAAATATAGCTTTACAAGTGGATGGGTTCGTTTTACAAGTGGGGAATCAGATCGGCAAAAAGAAAAATTGGCTTCATTTCAAAGAAGATGATTAACTGAGATCATTTAGGATGATTACAGCTTCACAAACTGCTGGCGTGCGATTTGGCCATCTTGATTGAAAACAAATATCACATGAATACCTTGACTAAAAGAAGCTACATCGACTCTAGTCTGAACCGCAGATTGGAAGTTTAAACTTTGACTCATCACCTTTCGGCCGGTGGCATCGTATATTTCTACCAAACTGAAATCTCCATTTTCCAAAAGAATATTGAGTTCACCCTGAACTGGATTTGGAAATAATTGCAATTGTGATGAATAATCAACCTCAGCGGTAGAAAGTGACATAAACAGCTGTGAAGCGGTATTTGTGCACCCACATTCCATCTCAACCTCTACGGTATACGTTCCGTTTTCTGAGGCATCGATGCCATTGCTTGTTGCTTCGTCTATGATTTCTCCATCTAAAAACCACTGGTAGCTTAAATAATCTCCAACGCTTAGCAAATTTCCATCGACTGCTATGCTCGGCGGACCTTCCAAATTATCCATATAAGCGATGGTATTGGCCCAAAAAATGTCATTTTGCGAAACAATGTTATCCCCACTGGAAATCCCTCCGAGAGAGGTATATGCGTCGCCATCTGCTATCACTAGATCAAGCGTACTACAATCTAAAAATACCGTAGGATCGCCATTATCTTCAGCTAGTACTACCACATCTTCAGGTAAAAAATCGAAAAACCCCTGACTGGATCCACCTTGATTTGCTTGGGTTACGATACCGAAAGGGCCATCGAACAATTGTGATTGCTCACCATCTGCCGTTGGGGTGATGCTGGTAGGTGCCGACAGGGCAAGGTCAAAACCCCATTTTTCATTGAGAATATCTGGGGTGAAGGAACCGTTGGCAGACCCCGCCCCGATGATAAGTTTCCCTCCTCTTTGCGACCATTCATACAGAGAGTCTAATTCAGCATTTGTAAATTGGTTGAGCGAGGTATTTGAGCTACTGAAAATGCCAAAATAGAATAGGTCAACATTATCGGTGTTGGTGATTGTTTCTAAATCTCCGGATTGCCCATATCCATCAACGATGAAGACTGCTTTTTCATACGTTCCATCGATTCCAAAGTTTTGATCATTCAGGAGCTTGGCACGAGAACCTGTCATGGCACTTCCATCTAAAGTGTAGCCGCTATCTCCTGAGGGCTGCCGATCGGACGTAATAGAATGTATTGTGAAATTCCCCTGATCTTGAGCCATCGAGCTAGCGGTTAACATCCAGCCTAGTGCAATAATTGAAAGTGTTCTTCTCATGATTTCTAGTAATTATTTTAAAAAATGTCGATTTACTCTTAGTGCTTTTTTAACATAGACTTACAACCTATGTTGGGCAGAGTATTTTATGCTTCGGCACAATTGTAGTCAATACTCCCGGTCGCCACTAGGAGACCTTTACAACTGGCGCGATTCGTTTTACAAGTGGCGAATACTCATTTATTCCAATATCATTAAAAGGGTGCGTAGCTTTTCCCAAAGACCATCTTTCGCCCATCTCTTGACTTCATTCTTGCGTTTAAAAGACAAGGAAGTCCCCAAATTGGAGGCTTCATTTTCAGGATCTTAGTGATTTTGAACAATTCATAATCGCCTACCAAACCAGGACCATCTATGCTTTCCAAACCTTCTAGAAAATTGGGAATGGAGTCGATCAATTGGCCATTTGACTGAAACTGCATCCGTCGGCCTTCAGAACAAAAAAGGGAAACCACATACCCTCCTTCATACACCATATTCCAATATTTCCCGGTTGGAAACGGTATGTCGGCTATAAATTCACCTGAATTGTTGGCGAAAACCAAGTGGCCCGCTCAGTTGGTCGTTTAGGGATTTCTTCAGTACATAAAAATAGAAAAAATCGTCACCAGCCGTGCACTAGTTTGGTGTTCCTGAATATTCATTCAAAAGTTCAAAATCTCTTTTTTCGGCGTTACTAAGTTCTGTACCGTCCTTTTCACACGATGCCATTTCTATGGCTGTAAAAAGAAAAATGACGATATGGAAGAGTTTGGAATTCAATGGAAACAAATGCTCTCTAATTGGTTGTTTACATGACAATGCGCTTATAAGACAGTTCGTCGGGTTGAACAAATAAACCTTTATAAGTGGCGGAGTTCATTTGACACGTGGGCCAACAGGCTATAACCTGATAGAGAATAGGAAGAGTAGATAAAACAACGTTATTACTCAGTAACTACATTTTTAAAAAACAAGTTGTACTGAACGCCTAGAGAGAACTGCAGGTTATTCATTGAAAAATCGTTGTCCACGTAGTAGTATTGAAATACGCTCGGCAAATTCTCGTATCGCGTTCCTTCTTTGTTCACGTTTTCATTGATGTAG
The DNA here is from genome assembly GCA_047633195.1 of Cryomorphaceae bacterium. Taxonomy (GTDB): domain Bacteria; phylum Bacteroidota; class Bacteroidia; order Flavobacteriales_D; family Cryomorphaceae; genus JAKVAV01. The sequence continues at coordinate 38,583 of JBLIEU010000017.1, forward strand.
GTATAACGAATACCTAGGCCAATTGTCAAGTTATTGATGGCGTATGTGAGCCCCACCTCTCCCAAGACTCCAAAAAGCCTGTCGTTTCTTTGAATTTTTCTGTCGACGATATCGCTTATGTCATCTCGTGAAAGTTCACCCAAAGCTGTATTTAAAAACGAATACGAAGCTCCCGCTTGGACATAGGGTTTCACGTTACCATTTAAAAAGTAGTATTCGGCCGATAGAGACACATCAAAGTAGTTCAAATCTTCATTGTAAAAGATGGTCCGCCCCTCGACGTTGGGAATGTCGATGCTGTAACCGGATTGGCGAAATTGCCCTTCAGCTTGTACCCACAAACTCTTCCATGCTCTGTATTCCCCATAGACACCAACTTGAAATCCCGTTTGGCTCTCGTAATTATCCAATCCAGGTGTATCGTCATCCGCTACGATTGAATAAGTTTGAGAAGCTTCGATGATAGAAGTGTTTCCCCCTCCTTTAATTCCGACTGTAAATACTGGAGTTGGTCGATACTTTTCAAAAAGTACAACCATCTCACTAGGATCACGCAATTTATCAGAACGATAATTCGGATTAATCTTCATGACAGTGGCAGCTGAAGCGTCGGCCGACTCTAAATCGTCAATGGCCAAATAAGCCGTTATTAATGCTTTTTGCGCTGTGATTTCATCTTCTTTCGAAAAGGAACAATCGGTAAGTGTGGTAGTCAATATTGATATGGCTTCATCATACCGCCCTTCTTCAATCATTGTTCCAGCATCTTTTAATTGGGTAATGCAGGGGGCCGTTTGAGCGTTTACTGAAAATGAAACAACCATGGCTACTATGAAAACTAGATGCTTTACAAGTGAATGAGTCATAAGTAATTTTACTTGTTCGATTGAATTGAATTGTTGTAGAGAACGTCTTCCCCCATAAATGTGGTCCATTCCTCCTCGGTTAAGCTTCGCGTAACTTTTGATTTCAACTGAGAGATATAGGCGCTCGAACGAACCGCGTATTTATGGAATGTGCGATCAGAGCAACCGATATAAACGTTGAGTGATTGCGGGTCGTATGAAACCGCACTAATGGGACGGTCTAGCTTGACTTCAACCGGTAGTAGGGTCAGATTGCTCAGATTATAAAGGCTCAGTCTTTTGTTTGTCGTGGTTACTGCCAATAAATTTTGTTCAGGATCAACGGCTATGAAATTTACAGCACCAATACCGGGCAACGACTTTATTAACCGTCCATTTTTTGACAATATTTCCGTTAATCCATCTGAATAGCCAATGACTACCCTTTTGCCATCGGCGCTTTGTGTGATTACTTCAACACGGACGCCACTTCGTCCACGAAATTTAACTTTTTTGTTTTCAGTTAAATTGCAGTGGTATGCATTTCCATCTGCACAGCCTACCAAAACACTATTTGCATTTGATTGCAATGAGATGGTACTAATTCTTGCTCCTAGGTCCATGCTCTGTTGAATAGAATTGTTCTTCCAAACAATCAATTGTCCATCTCTATCACCGGTTATTATTTGATCAAAACCATCTTCAAAAGCAACTGCCCTCACGAGGCCTTTAAAACCCGAAAAAGTAGCCGCGGGTTTCGGGTTATTTGCATCAAAACCAAGTGCTTCAAAAGAATTTAACCCTACCACAAACCGATTAGCTCCAGGAGATATGTATGCAGTACTAACCTTTTCAAGAGATAAGCCGGTTTGTGTTTCATCGCTTAACGCGAAACTTGTAGAGTTAAAAGTCTTGTAATTTCCAATTTCATCGACGATGGCCAAGACGCCGTTATTTGCCTTGAGCGCAAGTATTTTTTGGTCTGTTCGTATCGCGATTGGACTGTAATTCGGATCCAATTTTGACAGTGCATTAGTGGCAGAAGCATAAATGGATTGACTGTTTGTATTGCCACCGTTTTCATCGGCAAGTTGGTATGATTGAATTGCCAACAAGGCGGCCAATTCCGGGTCTTGTTGGATTTGAGCAGATTCGTAAGCCAAGTTTTGACTCAATGCAACCATTCGAAGACGATAGGCAGCATCTCTGGATGAATCTGCTTTTTGCTTTGCAATCAGTACTTCGGCACTTCGCTCATTTGCTATATTCTCTTGGTTCTCCGCCCGTTTTTGTTCTTCCAGCGCTCTGGCCGCAGCTATCTCGGCTTTGGTGCGTTCGCTTTGTGCAATCTTTGATTGATTCTCTGCAATCAAAGCTTGCTCTTCTGCCAAGTCTCTTGCTTTTTCAGCTTCATCCGATGCTTCTATCGCTTTAAGTTTTTCGCTTTCGGCCCGCTCTTTTTCGGACTCAGCTCTTTCTTTCTCAGAAATGGCCGCTTCACTATTGGCCTGCGCCTCAAGTGATTTTTCAGTTGCGATATTTGTTTGAAACAAAGCCCAACCTGAAAGCATAGAAACAATAATCAAAAAGGCAGTAACACCGCTTCGCAAAAGAACCTTTCTCTTCTTCGCTTTACTTTTTTCAATTCCTGCTTGTTTTGCACTTTCTGCTAAAAACCCAAGCCCAAAATCGTAATTTTGGTCGTACAACAGTCCCCATTCTTTTGTAGGTTTTTGAGTATTCTGCCAGTCTATGGCTAGCTGAAGCTCAGGGTCTCTCCATAAGGCTGCTTCGCCTCGCTTGTGCAATATGGCAGCATCACAAATGCGGTTGTAGATCGCTGAAGATTCCATTTCCTCGTCTGTCCAGTCTCTCAACCTTATCCAACCGCGCATTAGACTCTCATGCGAAATATCAAATATGGTTTGGCTGTTTACCTTCTCATCTAATCCAGGTAAGATAAATGTGCGACCGGCTTTCCGGAAGGGTTCTAAACACTTCAGAATAGCCTCTTCGCTGTTTTGGGTAACGGCTGCTAATGCTTGAAGGGTCATAGGTCTTCTAACTCCACGGTTGTCAGCCGTTTTTACGGTTAAGCACTTGAGTACTTGTTCAATTCGGCTTCTCCCATCGGGGTATAGATCATGATACGCTTCATCCGCATGTTTTGAGAGAGCCATTTCCAAACCGCCCACTTCTTTTAAATGCTTTATGTCAATGGGGTCACCAGCTACATTGGCCGCCTTCCAAACATCGTAGGTGCGCATTAATGCATGCTGGAGTATCGGCAAGCGATCAGAATCGTCGCCTATATTTTGTACAATCTCTTGCACTACTCGTGGTGAAATCTTTCCCCCTGCGTATTCGATAGGGCTGGTAATTACTTTGCTCACTTGACTTTCCGCCATTCGCGGCACCAAATAGTGGCCGTCATTGATTGATTCGGGCAACCCCTCAAATCGAACACAATCGCCCAAGAAGTCAGACCTTAATGTGAGAATAATGTAAATCGGCACATCGCGCTGACGCATGGTGTCAATTAAAATTCGAACGAAGTGATTGTACACATCCTTGTGCACTTGAGTATCTTCATCGGCAAATCGAAATACTTCTTCGAATTGATCTACCAGAATCAAGAGTCTTTTGCCTTTCGGGATTTTACCCCGCAAGGCTTGCACCAAGCCCAAAGGGTTTTCACTGATTAAAGTAAAAACTCTTTTTTGCTTTGCTTGAATATCATCAGATTCAACTATCGGGGCGATCGCATTGGCCAAGTTTAACAAAGGGTCATTTCCAGGAGTGATGGTAACCAACTTCCATATAGAACTTCCTTCATCAGACTTTTCGGCCAACAGATTGGGCAATACACCGGCTCTAATCAAAGAACTTTTTCCCGTACCCGACGTGCCGACAACTGCGACAAAATGATTGTCCTCCAGTTTTTTGCGAACATCGGCAATGTGTTCTTCTCTACCAAAGAACAAATGACTTTCTGAATCGCGAAAGGCTCGAAGACCTGGGAATGGATTGCCCAATAGGTGATATGCTTGGTTAGCTGGATTCACGTTTTAATTTATTGATTGGAATTGATTAAAGTAGTAATTAATTGGTGATCAGTACGGGCATGTGTTTTTACTAATCCGTGGCCTTATATTTCCATTGCAAGTATCATTATACACGGGATCGTATCCTAATCAGAATTAATAAGTGGCGTAACCTGATTTACAAGTGGAAAGCAGATGACAAACTCAATGAACATACTCTAAATAGGGGGAGCAACTTTTCCGTTTGACTAAGCCCCTATGGCGCGTAAAAAGTCCTCTTTGCGCCGACGCGACACATTGACAAGTGAGTCATCTGACATCACGGCTTGACCCCCTTCTCCTCGAATATAGTTCTTGAGGTGACTGAGGTTAATGAGGTGGCCGTGGTGTACTCGAAAAAAGGTATGAGATTGGAGCTGACTTTCATAAAAACCAAGGTTTTTACTCGTCATATGTTTCTTGTTATTCAGCAGATAGATATGGGTGTAAGCTCCGTCTGACTCTAGTCGAATGATTTCATTAATTTCTATCAGCAACAAACCGTCTTGGTATGGAATTACCAGTCTGTTGGTTTTTGATTGAATAGGCTTTGCCGTGGTTTCCTTTTTGAAAATGCGGTTCTCAAATCGATTTACGGCTTCCCTCAAGCCTTTCTTGTCAAGCGGTTTCATCAAATAATCGATGGCTGAATGCTTGATGGCCTCCAGCATATACGAATCGTGTATGGTGGTAATAATGACTTCAAAGTCGATGGATTTGAGACCCGTCAGCAAATCAAATCCGAGCCCATCTGTTAACTCCATGTCCAAGAACACCAAATCTATGTCCAGATCCTTAATCCCAGCAGTAGCAGACTTCACACTGGTGAAATGAGCAACTATTTCTAATTGATCAAAATCATCCTGAATTAGATCATTGAGAATTTGAAAAGACAATGGATCGTCTTCTACAATAACCGCTCGATAAGTCATGGCTTTTTCATCTGGTGTGAAATTAAAAATATTGATCGAATTCGAGGCTTAAAGAAGAAACAAGTCAGCACATCCTTTCCAAGTGAAATCAAAGTCGACTTTTACTCTACTTTATCCTCGTTCGTGTTATCTGTTTTTTTAGGAGTGCCGATTAACCGAATCTACCTCCTTGCATCCATCCCGATTAGTAGGATTTTGATCCATCTAATCAACTTGTTTCAAAGCGAGGTTCAAATGAGCCTCGCTTTGAAACAAGTTGTATTCGAGTATAAATCTATTGCTGACTGCTTACTGGAAAACCTCTATCTCTCATGAGCGCCTCAATTTTTGCGTCACGTCCTCTAAATAATCGATACGCTTCTGCAGGTTCCATAGAGTTTCTAGGAGCGAACAAATACTTGACCAGTTTGGCAGCCATCTCTTCATCATAAAAACCTCCTGGAGCTTCGGCAAATGCTTCGGCAGCATCAGCGGTAAGCACATCTGCCCACATATAACCGTAATAGGCTGTTGCATATCCTTCACCTGAAAAGACATGGCCAAAGTGAGGTGTTCTGTGACGCATGGGCAGTTCATTTGGCATGTTCAGCTCCGCAAGCGTCTCCCGTTCAAACTGATCTACATCCATGTTTGTAGGGTCGGCCAAGTGGAATTTCATATCCATAATGGCCGAAGCCAAATACTCGGTGGTGGAAAATCCTTGATTAAAAGTAGAGGCTTTTTTGATTTTTGCTACGAGATCTGCAGGCATCGCTTCTCCTGTCTGGTTGTGCTTTAAATAGTTATTTATTACTTCACCTGTTGATAGCCAGCGCTCCAACAATTGTGATTGAAACTCGGTGTAATCTCTTACACCTCCCCCTAAGGTTGGATACTTTACATTGGACGAGAAGAAGTGCAATGCATGCCCGAACTCGTGAAAGAAGGTAGTGGCATCGTCCCACGAAACCAGTAAGGCTTCACCTGGTGCTGGTTTTACAAAGTTGGAATTGTTGGATGCCAGTACATTTTTCACGCCGTCAAAAGTGGAGTAGCTTCTGTACATGGTTGCCCAAGCACCTGAACGTTTTCCCTCTCTTGCATAAGGGTCGAGGTACCAAAGGCCAATGTTTTCGGCAGAGGTCTTATCAGTCACTTCCCACACCTTGACGTCTTTGTTAAAAACAGGAACGGATCCTTCGGGAACGGGAGTGAATTCATAGTTGAATAATCTTCCCGCCACATAATGCATCGCATCAGTCAAGTTGTCCAGCTGAAGGTATTGCTTGACTTCGTCAGAGTCTAAATCGTATTTTTCTTTTCTGACTTTTTCAGCGTAAAAACGGTAATCCCATGGTTCGATGGTAATGTTGTCTCCATTTTTATCAGCCGCAGCTTGCATGTCGGTCACTTCCTCGGCCACTCGAGCAATGGCAGCTGGCCATACTGCTTCCATTAAATTAATCGCATTTTCAGGTGTTTTTGCCATGCGGTCTTGGAGACGCCATTCCGCAAAATTGGCATAGCCCAATAATTCCACGCGCTCTCTTCTCAGTTTTAAGATTTCAGCAATAAGTTCGTTGTTGTCGTACTCATCTCCATTGTCGCCTCTTGAGTAGTAATTTGTCCAAACTTCTTGGCGCAATTCACGCTCGGTAGAGTAGGTAAGGAAAGGATCCATGGAAGACCGCGAGTTGGTAATGGCATACTTTCCTTCTTTGCCTTTGTCCGCCGCTATTTTTGCTGCCGACTTAACAAAACCGTCTGACAAACCACCCAATTGCTCCTCGGTTAAGTAGGTCACGTAGTTTTCTTCGTCGTGCAATACATTGTTCGAAAACTCGGTGTATAGGCTCGAAAGCTCCTTGTTGATGGCAGCATAGCGTTCCTTTTTCGCTTTGTCCAATTCTGCACCATCCATTTCAAACTCTTTGTAGGTCAGATCAACTACTCGTTGCTGGTCGGCAGGTAAGGGTGTTATTTGCGAAGCATCATACACCGCCTTGATACGCTGGAATAACTTTTCGTTTTGTGATATTTTTGAACGAAACTCTGAGAACAAGGGGGCCAATTCAGTCTGAATGTCTCTAAACTCAGGGCTAGACTGATTGCTACTTAGAATGCCATAGTATTTCATGCCTCTGTCCAGTTCTTCTCCAGCTCGTTCCATTTCTACGATCGTGTTTTCAAAAGTAGGCGGCTCCGTATTGTTGGCGATGGCATCAATATCCTCGAGGTTTAACTCCATTCCTTGAAGCATTGCGGCTTTGACATCAGCTACTTTCATCTGGTCAAAAGCAGGAACTCCACCGTAAGGGCCCGTCCATGGCATTAGCAAGATATTATCGATAAGGGTTTCTTTTGATTCTTCTGGTTCTTGAGTACAACAGGTCATTGCAACGATAGTTAAGGAGAGGAGCAGTAGGTGTTTTGTTCTTGAAAGGAGTGGCATGGGATTCATTTTGGATGCAATGTACCCACAAAAAATGGCCTCATTGTTTGGTCTATAAATCCTACCATCTCCTGGAGCTCCATACACTATGCAATGTGTGGAGATTTGGCTATTCTTTGACTTTAGATTCGTTCTTTGCAATCACATTTTCAACATTTTTTTCTAAATATTTCCGGGGATCTCTGATGAGCGTTAGGATTAGCTCTATTTGCGTTAAGAGTACTTATAAGATGAGCATCTTCCATATCCCAATCACCACGAGTACAATTTAACCAGGGTGTATTAGAATTACTTTCCAGTCAATGAATTTTACTTCCTTTTACATTCAGGTGTTTTGATTCTAAAGGGAACTCAGTTGAAATACGTTAGACATAAAATCGAGTATGAATCGTTCGAATTTATTTCCTTCTTTCTGGGATGTTCTTTTCATTTTTATTTATAAATTTTATAATATTATTGATGCGGCTATTCCTATTTTTAATTTGACCACTGGAGCGAATAAATAGCCGAGTATGTTTTTGACTTCCACATCAAATTCTAAGACGGTTTTTGTTTGATTATTTTTTAGTGGTTTTAATAACCATACTCCACTTGCGCTCTTTGCAATAGATCGTGTTAGAGTCCTTATTTATTCCATATTTAGGTCGTTAATTATTCCTTTCGTCAGGGTCTAAGTCACTATTCGGAGAGGCAAATACACCTACTCCAACATTCATGACGATGCGCGTCTACTCAATATTCGGTGCCGTGCGCAGCGCGGTGAGAAGACGACCTTGAGCTTGGCAATTTCTTTACTTAACGTTGTTCCCTCGTTTTCACAAGAAATTATTTCCTTTCACTTAGAAAATATGATTCTCAGTCGCTCTATTCGCCCTTTGAGTTAAATAATCTTATCAAGCCCTCGACAGCTGTAAAAACGGATGTGCTGGCGAAAAAAAAAGGTGGGGGTAATCCGGTAATAACAGTTTGGTAATCAATAATGTTAAGTGGTCACTGACCGTTTAGCCGGCCATTGGGGGAATAAGTCTTCATATCGGTTGATTTAGCTCTACCTTCACTTTTTTCATTCACCAAAACATCGAGTTGTGCAATGAGCATACAATGGAATACCGTAGTAATCAATCCAGATGAACTAATGCACATTTCAAGGGGTAATAACAAGTTGATGCTGAAGTATTTGCATCAATTTCAGGAGCTTATACCCGGACGAATTGAAAGTTTGAAGACAAGCTTAAAGGCCAATGATAGAATAAGAATACGGCAGTTGCTCCATCAGATGAGCCCTCAACTGCATTTTTTTGGAATCCACGATATCGAGCATCCAATCCGTAGATTGGAACACGAATATGAATCAATTCCTTATGAGGATTTAGAAAGATTGGTAAATAAAATTTTGGACAAGTTAGGTTTGGCTATCACGGATGTAGACTCTATCCTCAAACAAAATTTCTAACTCCTGAGATCATGAAAACAAAGTTTTTCGTCCTTCTATCGATTCAAGTTGGCTTGTTCATAGGTTTAAAAGCGCAACAACCCTCCGTGGTTGCCCAAAAAGATTCTTTAATGGCGGTTTTGATCGACTTGCCCCAAGATGATGCGATTGGATTAACGGTTATTCAAAAAGTCGCACTTAGTCACTTCAGGTTCATTAACCCAGATAGCTCGTTTTATTCTGCGCAATTGGAATATGACTTCGCAAAAAAAATGGATTACAAAATGACCTCTGATTTAAATGTCCAAGGTGACGCGTGCTTGCATAAAAATTTACCAAATAAGGCCTTGGAATCTTTGAGCCACGGACTTGTAATAGCACAGGAAATGGCCGATCATGAACTTGGGGTAAAAACCTTATTGAATATCGCTGGTGTACTCCAATCAAGAGAAGAGATAGAAAAGACATTGGAGTGCAGTCTCCAAACATTAGAGTTAAGCGAAGTTATCGGGGATCAGAAAGGAATAGCTAGCAGCGTTGGATATATTGGTGAAATCTATGCCGGAAAAGGGGACGTTGTATTGGGATTTGGAAACCTCAATCGAGCTCAAACAATATTTGAAGTGTCAAAGGATTTTAATTCGTTGCCTAGAAGACGCTATACAGTGGCGGCACTTGAACTTCTTCCCCATAATCTGGAATACTACAAAACAATGGGAGACAAAACGCTTTTGGCAGTTTCTTTATCCAATGTAGCTGGTATTTATCAAGGTATAGGAAATAACAAAAAAGCATCGGAATATTTAGAGCGAGTGTTGGCGGTGGAGGCATTCAATTCCAACAGCTATGACGACATCCTAAATGGTGTGCAGATGCCAGTAATGAATGGTCTTGATGCAACTATGGAAATCAGGAGCATTGAAAGGTCTTCTGTCATGGGAACTTGCATTCCGATTATTGCCATGACTGCCCGTCTACTGAAAACAGAAATGGACAAATGTTGTGATACAGGGATGAACAATTGCATTCCTAAACCATATGCCCTCAATGAATTGAATACTCCAATTCATAATGCACTACAATCGTAAGTTATGGATTCAAAAAGAATAGGAAGTCTGATTGTCGATGATGATCCATTTATTATAGAGCTCCTCCAAGATAAGTTGGCTCTACATTTCCCAGAGGTTGAGATATTGGCAACTGCCGAGAATGGAAGTGAAGGGCTGGAGAAAATTGAAGCGTTTCAGCCAGAGCTCGTCTTTCTTGATGTTGAAATGACCGACATGACAGGCTTCGAAATGCTGACTCGGCTCAGAACGATTAATTTCCAAACCATTTTCATTACTTCCTACAGCCATTATGCTATCATGGCGATTCGCTTCAGTGCTTTGGACTATTTATTGAAGCCTATTGATTTGGCAGAATTAAAAAAAGCCATTGCACGTTATAAGGATATTCGAAGTGTTCAACCCCACGAACAGAACTTAGAAATGGCCTTGCAAAATGTGCACACAAAGGATTTACCCGAGCACACGTTGATCTTAAAAACTCAAGAAGGTGATTTAAAGCTTGCTGTAAAGGATATCATACATATTGAGGGCGATAGAAATTACAGCCTCATTTACATGAGGAATAATCTAAAGAAATTGGTCACCAAGACATTAGTAGATTTAGAAGAATTACTGGACTATAAAGGATTCTACAGGTGCCACCGGTCGCACATCTTAAATGCTGACCACATTACATCATACTCCAATGGAATTTTCGCCGTATTGTCCAATCAAAAGAAAATTCCAATTTCCAGAAGAAAAAAGAAGCCATTCAGTGAATGGCTAGAGGTCTACCAGGCGATGAAATAGTTTCCATCACAATAGTTGATTTCCAGCTCCCGCACATTTCGTTATTTCAAAAGGGAGGAGTATTTACCTTTTGATCAACCTTTTGATCAAAGCAATCACCATCCGATAAATAGGGTAGCCGTTGGGTAGATGCATTTATGGATTAGCTTTTTGTCACCATACATTAGGGGTGAAGTGATATTCCTTTGAACGACAAAAAAACTATTCATGATGAAAAAATTACTCTTTCTTATTGCATGCGGTTGCATGCTTAATCTATCGCCACTCCATGCGCAAGTCATTATTAATCCTGTTTCAGCGACAACTACATTAACCGCTGCCTTTGGGACGACTTTAGATAATGCCATTAATGGAGTTGGCTTGAGTGAATACCCCAGTTTAACAGCTGGACATGGAATGTCCGTGTTTGGGAATTCATATGTAGCTACAAACGATCCGGGTACTATTGATTTTGATCTTGGAGGTTCTTATCTAGTGGACGGACTTTCATTGTGGAATCAAAACTTTTTTGGTCCAGTACCTGGACAAACTGGAATACAGGAAGTAAATATTTATGCTTCTCAAGATGGTTTGACTTATACACTTATTGATGATGCACCTAGTGTATTTGCAATATCTCCGTGCTTTTCAGGATGTGTACCAGAACAAATTTCATTCACTGAAGTGACTGCGTCTTTTATCCGTTTTGAGGTGTTGAACAATTGGGGCGACGCTTCTTATGTGGCTTTTTCTGAAGTTGCCTTTTCTGGAGATTTTGTGTCAGGTGTTGAAGACATCAAACTATCAAATCATATTGTGGTCTATCCAAATCCAACGCTAAGTGCAATAACAATTAGCAACGATGCCAATTACAACTTGAAGGAGGTTTATGTCTATGACGCTTCTGGTAGAGTAGTAAGTCATCTGGAGTATTTAGAAACCATAGACAAACTAGAGGTTGACATGTCAACCTTAGCGGCTGGTATCTACACGGTTCTTGTCAATGCAGAAGAAGGCTCCGCCACTAAAAAAGTGATTAAAAAATAGCTTGCCATTGTTGAGCCTAAGACTCTCGCGCAACAAGGCACGAGAGTTTTTTTGAAAAAATAAAATGCGAGAGTTGGATTTCTCAACCGATAGAAATCAATCTTTTTTATCGACTAAAAGATCTACCCAGATGAAGAAAAGTACCCCTGTGTTGTTTTCCGTATTTTTTATTAATGCACAGGAAGCTTTAACCACCCAAGGAGTTTCTTGCTCCAAAACCAAATCCAAAAACAGTTAACCAGTTCAAACTCCACTAACATGAAGAAACTACTACTCTCGCTCGTTGCGTTAGCAGCGTTCGCACTAAGCTCATTCGGGCAATCGCCAGAAGGCTTTAAGTACCAAGCCGTCGTCAGAGACGCCATGAATGTAGTTTTAAACAACCAAGCGGTTGGAATTCAGTTAACCATCCAACAAGGCAGCATTGGTGGCACAGCAGTGTATACCGAAACGTTTGCACCCACAACCAATGCGTATGGTTTGGTGAATTTGGAAATTGGTTCAGGAACATCAACCGATGATTTCACCACCATAGACTGGGCATCGGGCCCCTACTTTGTGGAAACAGCGGTTGACCATGCAGGTGGCACAAGCTATTCGGTAATGGGCACCAGCCAATTGATGAGTGTGCCGTATGCCTTGTACGCAAATACATCGGGCAACGGAGCAGGCCCAGCAGGAGCTGATGGAAATGACGGATCAGATGGTGCTGTTGGAGCAACAGGACCACAAGGTCCTCAGGGCAACATCGGTTCTAGTGGAGATGATGGAGTAGATGGTATTGACGGAAATAACGGATCAGATGGTGCTGTTGGAGCAACAGGACCAC
>JBLIEU010000018.1:0-43435 GCA_047633195.1 Cryomorphaceae bacterium
GGAGTAGCTTTCGGCAAAAAGAGAATCCGCTTAGTGACTCATATGGATATGGATCGAAATAAGAAACACGATTTAAAAGAAGCGCTTAAGAAAGCGCTCAATTAATTAAGAGTACCTCCACCCTTCTATCAGCAGAACTGGAAGTGGTGCTTTCGGTATCGCCTAAATAGGTCACTATTATTTTGTCACTTTCAATTCCCATGTTCTCCAAAAATAGTTGCACCGATTTGGCCCGCTGTTGAGAGATCCAAGCATTGTATTCCGAATCCCCTGATATATCAGCATATCCTGTTACCAGTGCCTTTTTTGAAGGATTCTTCACCAACAGTACTATGATCCTGTTGAGCCGCGCTTTTTGCACATCCGTCAAAACATACTTGTTCTTTTCAAAAATCAAGTATTCTGGCTCTGCATCTATTGATCTTCGCAAAGGTTCGTCCTTCAACTCAGAAATCATCTGCCTCATTTCGGCCATATCCTCTCTCAGGTCGCTGTTATCCTTTCTATTGATGTCATCAATTTGACTTTGAAGATTCTGGAACATCTCGGAATAATCAGACAGAATTCTATTGTTCGCCTCTAAAAGCGTTACCACCTCCTGAGAAAAGCCTTTCTGCCCTCTTCTGTTTTTCCTAGAAGGTCTTTTTTCGGAAGAAAATAAATCGGGATTGAGGCTGAGATCTCCTAGTCCATCTTCAAAACTCGGACTCGATATTAATTCAAACTCTTCTGAAACTAGATAGGGAATTTGATAACCAGTTATTTGAGAGCCTTCATCTGGCAAAAAATCTACAATAAAGTTAGTAGCCTCAGCTATGGCAGACTCCTTAAAGCTAAAAACTAAGCTCTGAAACCCATAAAGGCTAAGGTCATTTTTTTCATCATAGCTTTGATTACCAGATTCTATGAGGCGAATACCATTGAGCTCGGTCAGGTATGATGCTTGGTCTAGAACATCATCGGAAAAACCAGGAAATAATTCTGAGAAGGGTAAATCATTGATCCAAATAGCATTCTTGATTAAAGCACTCGCGCTTTCGTTAAAATCCAAAACCGAAGGGTAGACCCGAACTTGGCCATCTTTTACCAAGTAATTGTTATCGACAAACGCCTTTAAGCCATAATTGATCATCTGATTCAAGAGAGACTGCCTTGCGTTGAGTGCAGGTTCATAATCATTGATGATAATTGTCTGTTCTTTGACACCACTCAAAACGTAATTCTCAGGCACGTCGTCAATAGGCTCCCCGTGAAAGCGATTTATCACGGTAACATTTTGCGCGGACAAAATAAGAGCCGCGCAACAGATTGTAGTAGTCAATAGTTTTGTAAGCACCTTGGTCGAAACATTCCATCAACTGATGGATTTCTTCGTCAAATTTCGACAAAACCACACCCAAAGTCCACTCTATGATCAAAAACCTTTTGAACAGAATAACCATTAAAATGACTTTGAGTGTGGAAAAGTCATGACTTCAACAAACACCATACAAAGACATTATTGGAACTCCAACTAGGTAATATAAAATTTACATTACTATTAGTGAGTACTTTAAACAATGGAAAAATTGATTAGTGTACTGGCAACCCTAATAGAATAAGGTCGTCTTTAGATCAGAACTGTGTGCATACGAAGCAAAAATCAAAAGTTTTCCAAACAAAAAATTACACGTTATGAACGGCATATTCGATCTTATTCAAGACTTCTTTCTGGGACTCTACGGAACTTTCGGAGATGGCTTACTCCTTTTAGGTGGAGTGCTCGCTTTCTTTGGTGTCGTTGCTCAATGGAAACTATACGAAAAAGCAAATCAGCCTGGTATTGCTTGTATAGTTCCTATCTGGAACTTTATTGTGTTTCTTCGCATAGTAGGTAGACCAGCCAGCCATATGTTTCTATTCCTCATTCCAATTTATGGTCAACTCTACCTTGTACCAAAAGTGTACATTGAGCTGTGCAATAGCTTTGGAAAGACCAGCATTGTAGACTATGTAATGATAATTCTTTTCAACGCTTTTTATATCCTAAATCTCGGTCTGTCTTACGAGACTGAATACTTAGGCCCTGCTCACGGTAAAGATGTAAGTGAAATAAAAGCGAAGATGAAAGGAGATTCCCGATCAGCTTACGCTTAAAATTTCTTCAGCACGTTTGAGTGCTTGAGGAATTCCTTCAGGATTCTTTCCACCCGCAGTGGCAAAGAATGGCTGACCACCGCCGCCGCCTTGAATAAAACTTGCCAGTTCTTTTACAATCTTACCAGAATTAAAGCTTCTATCAGTAACCAACTCATCAGACAAAGCCACGGAAACCGTGGCTTTGTTATTTTGGGCTGTTGCCAAAACCAAAAACAGAGGACTCAACTCTTTCCTTAATTGAAACGATATATCCTTCACAGAAGAAGGGTCGAGATCTACCTTCTCGGCAATAAATGACACCCCGTTAATTTCTCGTGCTTTGCTGATAAGCTCGCTCTTTATACTTTGAGCCTTATCAGCTTTTAAGGCAGCAACTTCTTTTTCTAGCTCTGCCTGCTTCAACAAGAGTGACTCCACGGCCTTCGCAGGAGATTTTGGGGCTTTGAGCTTTTCCTTGATGACTTGCAATTCATCGATTTCACTGAACACTTCTCCCTCAGCAGCTTCTCCTGTTAATGCTTCTATTCTTCGAATACCAGCGGCTACAGAACCCTCGCTTAGAATCTTAAAAAACCCTATTTCACCAGTTGCGTCGACATGTGTCCCTCCGCATAGCTCCACTGAATCTCCGAATTTGATAACCCTCACTTCATCACCATACTTCTCACCGAAAAGAGCCATCGCACCCATCTCTTGAGCTTCGCTCATAAGCACTTTTCTGAATTCTCCCAGAGTAAGATTCTCTCGAATCATTGCATTCACTTGGATTTCAACCTTACGAATCTGCTCATCACTCATCTTTGAGAAATGTGAAAAATCAAACCGCAGATAATTTCTCTCTACCAAAGACCCTTTTTGCTCTACATGAGTTCCGAGAATGTCGCGCAATGCATGGTGTAGAAGGTGTGTCGCAGAGTGGTTCTTCTCAGTGCTTTTGCGAGTATTGGAGGCTACAATAGCTTCAAATTGAGTGCCGATTTCTTTCGGAGAGTCTTTTGAAACATGAACGATGAGAGTGTTCTCGCGGTATGTATTGTCAATACATAATCTCTTGCCATCGCTTTCGATGTACCCCTTGTCTCCTACTTGGCCTCCGCCTTCGGGATAGAATGGCGTTTTATCGAAAACGAGATGAAATAGCTTTTTGCCTTTTTGTTCCACCTCACGGTAACGCACCAATTCAATAGTGTCTTCCAAGGTATCGTATCCCACAAACTCCGTTGACGGCGAGTCTAACAGTACTACCCAGTCTCCTGCTGCTACAACTGAATCTTTTCGCGAGCGACTTTTCTGCCGCTCCAGTGCTTTTTCAAAAGCCACCTCATCGTAGAATTTCCCTTGTTCGGACAGAATCAAACCAGTCAAGTCGGCTGGGAAACCGAATGTGTCATAAAGTTCAAAAACCGTCTCACCATCGATCTCTTTTCCTTCTGTCTTTTGAAGAATTTCAGAAATCCGATCAATTCCCTTCGCCAAAGTGCGCAAGAATGATTCTTCTTCTTCTCGAATAACTTGAGAAATCAACGTCTTGTTATGTGTCAACTCGGGAAAAAACGCTCCTAGTTGCTGTTCCAACTCTCCAGCCAAGAGGGCTAAAATGGGTTCTCGTCTATCCAAGAAACTATATGCGTAGCGAACAGCGCGTCTTAGTATTCTGCGAATGACGTAGCCTGCTCCTGTATTGCTAGGCATTTGGCCATCGGCAATCGCGAAGGAAACCGCACGCACATGATCGGCCAAAACACGAAAAGCCACATCTTGCTTCGAGTCGGTTCTTCCATATTTTACTCCCGTTTCCTTTTCGAGAAAAGAGATAAGGGGAGTAAAAACGTCAGTGTCGTAATTGGACTGTTTGCCTTGCAGCACCATTGCCAACCGCTCAAAACCCATTCCCGTATCAATGTGCTTATCTTTTAAAGGAATAAGATTTCCGTCTGCCTTTCGGCTAAGTTCCATAAAAACCAAATTCCAAATCTCTACAACTTGCGGATGATCCATATTGACCAACTCACTGCCTGGCTTTAGTTTTCGTTCTTCATCTGAACGTATATCTACGTGAATCTCAGAGCAAGGACCGCAAGGGCCCACATCGCCCATTTCCCAGAAATTGTCCTTTTTATTTCCTTTTAAGATTCGGTCTTCCTCAACCAGATTCTTCCAGTAGTCATAAGCTTCTTGGTCAAATTCAAGTCCATCTTTCTTATCGCCTTCAAAAACGGTCACGTACATTCTGTCTTTCTCTACACCAAATACCTCCGTGAGAAGTTCCCATGCCCATTCGATAGCTTCTTTCTTGTAGTAAGCTCCGAAAGACCAATTACCCAGCATTTCGAACATGGTATGGTGGTAAGTGTCCACCCCTACTTCTTCCAAGTCGTTGTGTTTTCCGCTTACGCGCAAGCATTTTTGGGTGTCAGCAACCCGCTTTGATTGCGTTTGTTCGTTGCCCAGAAAGACATCTTTGAACTGATTCATCCCTGCGTTCGTAAACATAAGGGTGGGATCATTCTTAATGACAATAGGCGCTGAATCGACAATTTTGTGATTCTTGTTCTTGAAAAAGTCGAGAAAGACTTGGCGAATTTGAGATGATTTCATTGAAACAAATTTTAACAATTGAAGGGGATCTCCGAAAAAATGGCTGCTTGTGCCATTCGCTCGATTTCCTACTTTTATAGCTTAATATTTCCCCAACTGGATGGCAAAAATAAAATACAAGTACAATCCAAGTACACTCAACTACGAAAAAATTCAGCTGACCTTCAAAGATCGGCTTAAGAAAGGTGCAACCTACTTCCTGGTTGGATTATTTTTTGCGTTAATCATTGTGTTTTTTGCCTACACTTTCATTGATTCTCCAAAAGAGCTCACATTAAGGCGAGAACTCGCGCAAATGCAGGCTCAGTACGACTTACTCAATAAAGATCTGGACAATGCGGAAGCCGTACTTTCTGATATTGAGGGTAGAGACGACAACATTTACCGACAGATTTTAGAGTCTGAGCCTATTACTCAGTCAGTGAGAGTAGCCGGGGTTGGTGGTGTGAATCGGTACACATATTTGGAAGGATATAGCAATTCCGACTTGGTTATTGATACCCGAAAAAGACTTGACAAACTGAAGAAACGCCTTTATGTTCAATCAAAATCTTTTGATGAAGTAGTCGATCTAGCAAAGAATAAGGAAAAAATGCTAGCGGCAATCCCTGCCGTTCAACCCGTTCCAAACAAGAACTTGAAGAGGGTAGCAAGTGGTTATGGTTATCGCGTTCACCCAATCTACAAGGTGCGTAAAATGCACTGGGGCATGGATTTCTCAGCTCCTACAGGCACCGAGATATTCGCTACAGGTGACGGCATAATTTCAAAAGTGGTAAACAGCCGCCGTGGATATGGCAAGCACGTCATGATTAATCACGGATATGGATACGAAACACTTTATGCGCACATGAGTAACATTGACGTAAAACGCGGACAGAAAGTGAAAAGAGGAGATGTGATCGGCTTAGTGGGTAACACTGGCACCAGCAATGGGCCACACCTTCATTACGAAGTAATTAAGGATGGAAAGAAAATAAATCCTGCTAACTTCTATTTTAACGACCTAACGCCCGAAGAATACGATTTGATGATCGAACTCTCTTCGAGTGTAAACCAATCCTTCGACTGATGCCGTACCGCGAAAAAGAAATCGAAAAGCTTTATTACAGCATCGGCGAAGTATCGAAGATGTTTGATGTCAATACATCCTTAATCCGATTTTGGGAAAAGGAATTTGACATCATCAAGCCCAAGAAGAATAAGAAAGGAAACCGCCTCTTTACCAAGCAAGATTTGGAGAATTTTCGAATCATCTTTCATTTGGTAAAAGAGCGTGGCTATACGCTACAAGGAGCAAAAGACAAGTTGAAAGACAACAAAGATGATGTCGCCGATACCGTTGAAATGGTCAAGCGTCTAGAAAATGTAAAAGCCTTTTTGCTCGAGCTAAAAAAAAGTCTCTAGACTAGTAGTACGATTCTTTTTCTAAATATTTCTGCACATAGTCTTTCACCCCATCCTCTAGCGAAGTAAAATCCTTACCGTAACCAATACTTTTAAGTTTGGCCATATTGGCTTCAGTGAAGTACTGGTACTTATCCCTGATATCAGCAGGCGTATCGATAAATGAAATGTCTGGCTCTAAGTCCAAAGCGGAAAAAGTGGCTTTCGCCAAATCCAAGAAAGATCTTGCCTTGCCCGTACCCAAGTTATAGAGTCCCGAGTGCTTCCTGTTGTCCATCAAGAACAGACAAACGTTGATCAAGTCTTTGACGTAAATAAAATCACGTAACTGCTCTCCATCCTTATACTCGAGGTTGTGAGATCGAAACAACTTCACTTCACCATTTTTCTTAATCTGATTGAAGGCGTGAAAAATAACCGAGGCCATTCTTCCCTTATGGTATTCGTTGGGGCCATAAACGTTGAAGAACTTTAGACCAGCCCAGAAATAAGGCTTCTGGTCTTGGCCCAGCGCCCACTTGTCAAATTCATTCTTTGAATCTCCGTAAGGGTTAAGCGGCTCCAACTTTTCAATCACTTCATGATTATCCTCGTATCCATGCTCACCAAGGCCATATGTAGCTGCCGAACTGGCATAGACCAATGGTATTCCAAAATCAACACAAGCCTTCCAAATCTTTTGTGAGTAATCGACATTCAAGTCATCAAAAATTGACTTATCAAACTCAGTGGTATCAGTGCGGGCGCCGATGTGAAAAATGAAGTAAACCAGCTTGTGGTTCTCTTCTAGCCAACCATGGAATTCCCTTCGCTCGACCAATTTTGAAAATCTCTTCCCGGTATAGTTAGCGGTTTTTCCGATTTTGGAAAAGTCGTCCACTAAAATTAAATCGTAGTAGCCCTTTTCGTTGAGCGCACTGACCAAACAGCTCCCGATAAAACCCGCAGCACCTGTTACAACTATCATAGAAATTGATATTTTGGGCAAAGATAGACATTGGTCTGTATAAGGATGTTCAGTTGAAATAGGTTGTATATTTGCACCTCAAAATTTAAGCATGCCACTGGTTTACATTACAAGACGAGAACGTTTTAACGCAGCCCATAAACTCTGGAACGAGAAATGGTCTGAGCAGAAGAACATGGAAGTCTTCGGGAAATGCGCCAATAAGAACTGGCACGGCCACAATTACGATCTTTTTGTGACTGTAAAAGGCCAGCCTCGTCCTGATACTGGATGTGTCATTGACCTGAAAGACCTGAGTCAGATTTTAAAAGAAAAAGTGATTGACAAACTCGATCACCGCAATCTGAATTTGGATGTGCCCTTTATGAATGGCAAAATGTCATCTACTGAAAATTTGGCAGTTGCCATTTGGGGAGAAATTCAAACTAAAGTTGAAAGTCAAGGCTGCCTATTGCACTCGGTTCGTTTGCACGAAACGGAGAACAATTTCGCAGAGTACTTCGGCGAATAACGGAGTGATGGAAAAGGAAGATTCAAAACATATTCAGAAGGAAAAAGAGCTCGAAAATCTAGAATTCCTTTTTGACAAAGTGCTGGATAACTTAGGGGGCGAAAGAGATCGTCAAGGCTTGGAAAACACACCATTGCGAGTAGCGAAATCCATGCAGTTCTTAACTCAAGGCTACGATGAAGATCCTTGTGCCATCATTCGATCGGCCATGTTTGACGAGGAGTATAGCCAAATGGTCTTGGTAAAAGACATTGAAGTTTATAGCCTTTGCGAGCACCATATGTTGCCATTCTTTGGCAAAGCACATGTGGCCTACATTCCCAATGGTAGAATCGCAGGACTCAGTAAAATTCCTCGAATAGTAGATGTATTTGCACGAAGATTGCAAGTGCAAGAACGACTGACAAATCAAATTAAGGATTGCATCCAAGAAACGCTAAACCCTGTTGGGGTAGCAGTAGTGATAGAAGCTCAGCACATGTGCATGCAAATGCGCGGAGTGCAAAAGCAAAACTCCGTTACCACGACTTCAGCATTTCATGGAGAATTTTTGAAGGAGACAACTCGTCAGGAATTTGTAAATTTAATATCAGCAAAGCTGCACTAAACAGATATGGAACAGAATAAAAATATAATATTCGGCCGCGATGGCGGACAGCATTCAGCACAAGTTGATGCGGGCGCTCTAGCCAAAAACTTCGTTAGTAATGTAATGACGTACATGACCGCAGCACTGGCAATTTCGGGTGTCATGGCTTATTGGTTTGGAACCAATGACGATCTTTCCAATCTTCTCAGAAATGCAGAAGGGGGCATGTCGATGCTAGGATGGATTGCCATGCTCGCTCCATTCGGTCTTGTTCTATTGATGGGGTTCCGCTTTCAAAAAATGTCGAGCAGCGGAATGCTCGCAGCTATGGTTGTCTTCAGTCTTCTGATGGGCATAAGCCTCAGTTCAGTCTTTGCTGTTTATACGGCGAGTAGTATCACCACTACCTTTTTGATTACTTCGGCTACTTTCGGAATTATGGCGATTTTGGGGTACACCACCACCACTGATTTAACCAAATTTGGTTCCCTCCTGATGATGGGATTAATCGGAATTGTCATTGCTATGGTGGTAAACTGGTTTATGCAAAGTGCCATGATGGATTATGTCATCAGTGGTTTAGGCGTTTTGATATTTACAGGACTTACGGCTTACGACATGCAGAAACTCAAGCGAATTGGAATGCAAGTGGACTCGACTACTGATGAAGGAAACAAGCATGCCCTTATGGGAGCTTTGACCCTTTACCTCGATTTCGTCAACCTCTTTTTATTCCTGCTTCGCTTTTTGGGGAACAGAGATTAATCATTTAAAAAACTGAAAATCCGACTATCGTCGGATTTTTTTATTTGTAAACGACTCGAAACCAATCACCGTTATGAAAGCATATGTATTTCCAGGGCAAGGAGCACAGTTTCCAGGAATGGCCAAAGAACTCTACGAACAATCAGCGGAAGCCAAAGCGCTTTTTGAACAAGCAAACGATATACTCGGATTTCGGATCACCGATATCATGTTCAACGGTACGCAAGACGATTTAAAAGAAACGCGAGTAACTCAACCTGCTATCTTCTTGCACAGCGTTATTTTAGCCAAAATGCTCGGCGATAAATTTCAGCCCGATATGGTTGCGGGCCATAGCCTCGGGGAGTTTTCAGCTTTAACTGCGGCAGGAGCACTGAGCTTTGAGGCAGGATTAAAATTGGTAGCGCAACGCGCCAATGCTATGCAAAAAGCTACCGAACAAACAAAAGGTACCATGGCCGCAATTCTGGCTCTGGATGACGAAGTCGTAGAAAAGCATTGCGCAGATACGGAAGGCATTGTCGTACCAGCCAATTACAATTGCCCCGGCCAATTGGTGATCAGTGGAGAGCTAGATGCTGTTCAAAAAGCATGTGACTCTCTTTCAGCTGCGGGAGCGCGACGCGCAATGATCCTACCCGTTGGTGGAGCATTCCACTCACCATTGATGGAACCAGCAAGAGCTGATTTGGCATCGGCCATTGAATCAACAGAGATAAAAGTACCGTCTTGCCCCGTTTATCAAAACGTTTCGGCAGAACCAGTAACTGATCCAGCTACCATCAAATCAAATTTGGTAGCTCAACTTACTGCTCCCGTTCGTTGGACGCAGACGATGCAAAATATGATCGCCAACGGAGCTACTGCTGTAGTCGAAGTAGGGCCTGGAAAGGTTCTTCAAGGATTGTTCAAGAAAGTAGACCGAGGGTTTGACACCTCTTCGGCAGAGCTCTAAATAAAGTCAGTTTATACACTCAAGAGTCTGATCAAGAAAGTTCATTAATAAGGCGTTTATTTTTTAACACTTAGCGATAGAGGTCTCACGACAAAAGGGCGTGATCAGGAAGTTGACTAATGTCAATGCGATGTCCTTAGTTCCGTCGAAGGGACTATTTTAAAACAAGTGGAACGCAGATAGAAGATCAAGCCGAAAGCATGGTAGTGGATTATACAGTCAGCCTTCAATTAGAAGCTGTCCATCTAGCCAAGTATCCGAAATAGAGGGTTCATTAGCAAGGCGCACGTAATTTTAAAATCCAAGGAGTTGACTCTTGTTAATGACTGTTTTTAAAACAAGTGGAACGCAGATAATGGACTCTACAAAAAGACACAAACTATAAGCTCCAGTAAAGAAACTTACTGATCTTCCCTCGGTAGATTCCTTTTAAATCAACAAAAACTCCATCCTCAGCGATAATCTCCTCGAAGTAACTCTCGGGGAGATTTTCGTATTCGGAGTGATTCACTGCCACAATCACCGCGTCGTATTTGGGGTTCGGCTTAGAAGCCAAATCATAACCATATTCGTGCTTGACTTCTTCTGGAGAGGCATGAGGATCTATAACATCCACTAGAATACCAAAAGACTCCAATTCTCGCACTGTATCCACAACTTTGGAATTGCGAATGTCGCTCACGTTCTCTTTAAAGGTAGCACCCATAACTAGCACCTTCGCATTTTGAATGTGCTTGCCTTGTGAGATGATCTTCTTAACGGTTTGCTTAGCTACATAGCCACCCATAGAGTCATTCACAAATCGACCTGAGTTGATGATTTGCGCGTGATATCCGAGCTTCTCTGCCTTGTGCGTGAGGTAGTAGGGGTCGACTCCAATGCAGTGACCTCCAACTAAACCAGGTCGGAAATTCAAAAAATTCCACTTGGTTCCCGCAGCTTCAAGTACCTCATAGGTATTGATCCCCATTCGATTGAAAATAATTGAAAGCTCATTGATCAAGGCGATGTTGACATCGCGCTGGGTATTCTCAATAATTTTAGCAGCTTCAGCTACGCGAATAGAGCTGGCACGGTGAACTCCCGCATCAACCACCAATTCGTATACTTTGGCAATGATCTCGGCCGACTCCTCATCGCAACCCGCAGATACCTTAACGATACTGCGAAGCGTATGCTCTTTGTCTCCTGGATTGATTCGCTCGGGACTGTACCCAACTTTGAAGTCTACAACAGAGGTAAGTCCTGCGATCTGCTCAATCACAGGCACGCAATCCTCCTCGGTACAACCTGGGTAAACCGTACTTTCAAAGACGACGTAATCACCCTTTGAAATGGCGTTCCCTACTGTTTTAGAGGCAGCCAGAACGGGGGTTAAATCGGGCTTGTTTCCGATATCAATCGGCGTAGGCACAGCTACGATAAAAAAGGAAGCCTCCTTCAAATCATCCGCATTTGCAGTGAATTTGATGTCACACCCTTCAAAATCAGATGACTCCAATTCATTACTTGGATCGATGCCTTTCTTCATCAATTCAACCCGGTCAGGATTGATATCAAAACCAATCACAGAAACTTTTTTGGCAAACTCAAGGGCTATTGGGAGCCCAACGTAACCAAGGCCAATTATGGCCATTTTCTTCTCCTTGTTTAAGAGGGAATTGTACATATCAGGAATTATTCTTGTCTCTTACTTTGTAAATTCTTTCGATGATGTCTACCACCTTCAATCCTTCAAGGGCATTGGTAGTAGCCACATTTCTATTCAAAATAGTGTCAATGACATTTTCGATGACGAAGTGGTGATTGGCAGCGCTTCCTTTGTAAGCACCATAATCATTGGCAGGGTTTGACGCATTGAGCTCAGGCATTTCGTAGCCTTCTACATTGCAGACTTCTACTTCATTCATGTATTGCCCGCCGACTTTGACGCTGCCTTTGCTACCAATTACGGTAATGCTACTGCCTAGATTTTTTCCCCAGACTGAGGTCGAGTAATTCAAGGAACACTTACCTCCATTGATAAAGTCAAAAGTCACCAAACCGCTGTCTTCAAAATCGGTGAGGTCGGCATGGTTGAAGTCGGCAAAACGACCTTCAATATTTTCGATGTCTCCAAAGAGCCAATACATGATATCAATGAAGTGAGAGAACTGAGTAAAAAGGGTCCCGCCATCCAAATCAGCTTTCCCTTTCCAACCGTCATTCTTGTAGTAACGCTCATCGCGGTTCCAGTAGCAGTCAATATCTACCAAGAAGACCTCACCCAATCTCTTGTTCTCAATCATGTCCTTAAGCCAAGCAGATGGCGGAGAATAGCGGTTTTGCATTACGCAAAAAACGTGTCTACTCACCTGAAGTGCCTTGAAGATAACCTCTTCACAATTCGCCTTCGTCAAGCCCATTGGCTTCTCGCAAACGACGTGTTTTTTTTGATTCAATGCCATGATAGCCTGCGATGCATGCAGGCCATTTGGGGTGCAAATATTCACCACATCTATCTCGGGATGGGCTTCAAACATCTCCTCCATAGTGGAGAAAAAGGACTCCTCAATTTCGTCGGCACCACAACCCGTAGGAGCCAAAGAATCAACCACAGCGACTAATTCAGCCTCATCATTTCGGCGAATCATTTCAGCATGGCGCTTTCCTATATGGCCGTATCCGACGATGGCAAACTTTACTTTTTGTTGACTCATTGCTTTCTGACCTTTCCGTCCTCAAGAATATACTTATCGCCACTTTCAGGGCAAGCGGCTTGACCTCCATCATCAAATTTTAATCGATGACCAAATTCACTTATCCAACCCAGTTGCTTCGCAGGATTTCCAATGACCAATGCAAATGGAAGCACTGTTTTAGTAACAACCGCTCCTGCGCCAATGAAGGCGTATTCGCCAATATCATTCCCACATACTATCGTAGCATTCGCACCAATGCTGGCACCTTTTTTTACTACAGTCTTAGAGTATTGATCTCTTCTAACAATGGCACTTCTGGGATTCATCACATTGGTAAACACCATCGAAGGCCCCAGGAACACGTCGTCTTCACAGATAACACCTGTGTAGATGGAAACGTTGTTTTGCACTTTCACATTTCTACCCAAAACAACTTCAGGAGAGATGACCACGTTCTGGCCAATGTTGCAGTTTTCTCCAATCTTGCAATTGGGCATGATGTGAGAAAAGTGCCAAATCTTGGTGCCTTCACCTATTTCACAGCCCTCGTCGATTACTGTCGTTTCGTGTGCCTGAAAACCCATTAACGCCTGATGTAATTATCGAAATGCTTGTGATCTTTTTTGTATAAATCCTCTTCGCTCAGTGTTTTGAAATAGGCCAATGTTCGTTTCAAACCATCGTAACGCTCGACCTTTGGTTCCCAATCTAGCAGTGCTTTAGCCACCGAAATATCTGGCCGGCGTTTCTTGGGATCGTCGTGGGGAAGTGATTTGTAGATGATCTTGGTTTTAGCTCCTGTCAACTCTACGATTTCTTCTGCAAAAGATTTGATCGTAATCTCATCGGGATTTCCAATATTGACTGGCTCCACATGATTTGAAAGAAGCAATCGATAAATTCCTTCTACCAAATCATCAACGTAGCAAAACGCTCGGGTTTGCGATCCATCTCCAAAGACAGTGAAATCTTCACCTCTCAATGCTTGGCCGATAAAAGCAGGCAATACCCGACCATCATTCAATCTCATTCTGGGGCCGTAGGTATTAAATATTCTAATGATCCGTGTTTCCAATCCGTGAAAACGGTGATACGCCATAGTGATGGCCTCTTGAAAACGTTTCGCTTCATCGTAGACACCGCGAGGGCCTATCGGGTTTACGTTACCCCAATACGTCTCTTTCTGCGGGTGAACTTCTGGATCACCGTAGACTTCACTTGTGCTGGCTACCAAGATTCGGGCTCCTTTGGCTTTCGCCAAACCCAAAAGGTTGTGGGTTCCTAAAGAGCCCACCTTCAACGTTTGAATAGGAATCTTTAAATAATCTATCGGGCTAGCGGGCGAGGCAAAGTGGAGGATATAATCCAGCTTTCCAGGCACATGGACGAAATTACTAACGTCGTGGTGATAAAAGGTAAAATCCTTTTCGGGAAAAAGATGCTCGATGTTTCTAAGGTCACCTGTAATCAGGTTATCCATCGCCATTACTTCATAGCCCTCGGCCATAAAGCGATCGCAAAGGTGAGAACCCAAAAATCCAGCAGCGCCGGTTATTAATACCCTCTTTTTCATGGTGTAATTTTTTCTCTACCGATGCTCTCGTAGTGGAAACCTAGCTCTTTCATTTGACTTGGCTCATAAAGATTCCTTCCATCGAAAATAACTGGTGCCTTGAGTCTATCAATCACCTTTTTAAAATCTGGACTTCTAAAAACGCCCCACTCAGTTGCTATCAGCAAAGCATCGGCATTTTCAAGTGCTGAATACATATTCTCTGCGTACTCAATGGTGTCTCCGTGCACAGTCTTCACATTGTCCATTGCTTCGGGATCAAATGCTACAATTTTGGCTTTAGCCAAAAGCAATTCCCTAATCATGTAAAGGGCAGGAGCTTCGCGAATGTCATCTGTATCAGGTTTGAAAGCCAAGCCCCAAAGCGCAAAAGTTTTGCCTTCCAGGTTATCTCCGAAATACTCCTTCACTTTGTGAATCAATGACAATTTCTGGCGGTCATTTACCTTAAGGACAGACTCCAAGATCTCAAAACGATAACCAGACTCTTTCCCACTTCGAACCAATGCCTGAACATCTTTTGGGAAACAACTTCCGCCATACCCGATCCCGGGGAATAGGAAGCGTTTTCCGATTCTTTCGTCTGTTCCAATACCCGCGCGGACTTTGTCCACATCAGCACCTACCAACTCACAAAAGTTGGCAATCTCGTTCATGAAAGTGATTTTAGTGGCCAAGAAAGCATTTGCAGCATATTTCGTTAGCTCGGCTGACTTTTCATCCATCACAATCAATGGGTTTCCTTGACGAACAAAAGGCTTGTACAGATCAGTCATCACCTTGGCAGCGCGCTCAGAAGAAGTTCCGATGACTACACGGTCGGGCTTCATGAAATCTTCAACGGCAAAGCCCTCGCGAAGAAATTCGGGATTGGAAACCACGTCGAAATCTACCTTGGCATTTTTGGCTATAGCCGCATGAACCAACTCAGCCGTGCCCACGGGCACTGTGCTCTTATCGATAATAACTTTGTATTCATCAATGATCTTACCCAGCTCTTCGGCTACCCCAAGGACGTAGGAAAGATCGGCAGATCCATCTTCTCCAGGAGGAGTCGGCAATGCCAAGAAAATGATGTTGCATTTTGAGACAGCTCCTTTTAGATCGGTAGTAAAACGTAATCTATCCTGGCGGATGTTTCTTTCGAAAACAGTGTCGAGGTAAGGTTCGTAAATGGGCACCTCCCCGTTTTGCATTCTTTCGACTTTCTTCTCGTCGATATCTACGCAGATCACGTCATTTCCCGTGTCGGCGAAGCAAGTTCCGGTAACGAGGCCTACGTAGCCCGTTCCAACGACTGCAATATTCATGATCGTTTTTCCTTTACAAAAGTTTTCACCGTATCGGTGATATAAGAAAGTTGTTCGTTGTCGAGCTCCGTTTGCATTGGCAATGAGAGAACGGTTTTGCAGAGATGTTCTGTTACGGGAAAATCACCTTCGTTGTAGCGATCGTCGCGATACGCTTTCTGCAAATGAAGAGGCACGGGATAATAAATCATCGCGGGGACACCTTTTGACTCGAGGTATTCTTTCATTTCATTGCGGTCTAAGCCGTCGATCACCATGGTGTATTGGTGAAAAACGTGAGTAGAATTGACACAACGAGCTGGTGTAGTTATTTCATCAAGCTCCTTAAAAGCTTCGTCGTAATGGGTTGCCGCAGCGTTTCTGCTGGCAGCGTATGAATCCAATTGGCGCAACTTGATTCTCAAGACTGCGGCTTGGATTGAATCCAATCGGGAATTCACTCCTACTCTGTCGTGGTAATATCTTTCGACTTGTCCGTGATTTGCAATCGAACGAATTCGGTGGGCAAGATCATCGTCATTGGTAAAAATAGCACCTCCGTCACCAAAGCATCCAAGATTTTTTGAAGGAAAGAAAGAAGTCGCACCAACATGGCCGATTGTACCCGCTTTCTGCTTCGTGCCGTCAATGAATGAGTAATCTGCACCAATCGCCTGCGCTGTATCTTCTATTACAAAAAGGTCGTGCTCCTTAGCCAATTTCATAATCTCCTCCATTGGAGCAGTCTGTCCGAAAAGGTGGACGGGCACTATGGCTTTCGTTTTAGATGTGATGGCCTTTTTGATGGATTCTAAATCGATATTAAACGTTGCAGGATTAACGTCTACCAGAACGGGGGTCAATTGCAAAAGCGCTATAACCTCAGCGGTAGCTACATAGGTGAAATTGGCCGTGATCACTTCATCGCCAGGCTGCAAACCCAAACCCATCATTGCAATTTGAAGAGCGTCGGTGCCGTTGGCACAAGGAATGACGTGTTTTACATCGAGGTATTGTTCCATTTCACTTTGAAACGCCTTAACCTCAGGTCCGTTGATAAAGGCTGATGATCGAATAACGTCAATTACTGCCTTGTCGATTTCCACTTGCATCTTCTCGTATTGAGAGATGAGATCGACCATTTGAATTTTCTTCATTGAAAGGCTTAAATTTGGAGGGCGAATATACGTATAAATGCATAAATCAACCCCTTTGATACCTCGTCCCACCTCTGTTTTTTCATGGAATTTTCGTTACCTCATCTTTGTGGCTCTCTGCCTTTTCTGCACAATTGACGCGAAGAGCCAGTCCGATGTTTCGAAGGATACCATTGCTATGTCTTTATTTCAAATCCAGGTTGGTTTTCAACAGCCATCTGGAGATATGGCTGAACTTTACGGCGCGAATTTCAACATTGGTTTTTCTTATGCCTACAAGACCAAAAGGAATTTCCTTTTTGGAACTGACTTCCTCTTCCTCTTCGGAGATAATGTCAAGAATCAGCAGAGTATCGCTCAAGGCTTGAGGACTAGCTCAGGGCAAATAATAGGTATCACAGGAGAATTCATACTTCCTATTGTGCAGCAAAGAGGCTTTACAGGAGGATTTTATGTGGGAAAGATTTTCCCGATTTTCGGACCCAACCCCAATTCAGGTCTGGAAATACGTTTTGGGGTTCAATACTTGGAACACCGCACATGGATCGAACTTCGCCAGGATGAATACCCGCCACTTGAAGGAGAGTACCGCAAAGGGTATGATAGAAAACGAGCTGGAATAGCTACCAACCAGTTCATTGGCTACCGACATTTCAGCAATAATCGGTATGCTAACTTCTTTATTGGATTAGACTTCTATCAAGGTTTTACGACGGACTATCGCTCTTACAATGTCGATCAGATGGAAGAAACCAATGGTGACTATTTCGACATGCTGATCGGAATTAAGATGGGCTGGGCTCTTCCTGTTTACAAGCGATACGCCAATAAATTTTACGTGGAATAATGGAGGGACTATATTCCCTGGGCATCAGACTATACGGGCTGGCGATATCCATAGCGGCTCTTTTCCAAGAGAAGGCTTCGAAGTGGAAGTCAGGCAGAAAAAATTATTTCCAAAACCTCCCCCAAGACATGGAAGGGTGCATTTGGATTCATTGCGCCTCTTTGGGCGAATTTGAACAAGGCCGCCCGATCATCGAAGCTTTGAAAGAGAAAACTTCGCAGAAGATCTTGCTCACTTTCTTCAGTCCGTCGGGTTATGAGATCAGAAAAGATTATCAAGAAGTTGATGCGGTGGTCTATCTGCCGCTAGACACTATGGCAAATGCCAAAAAGTTTTTGGATCATTTCAAACCTTCGACAGCCATCTTTGTGAAGTACGAGGTGTGGCATCACTTCTTTCGAGAGATGCAAGAAAGAAGCATTCCCCACTTCATGATCTCCGCCATTTTTAGAAAAGATCAGATTTATTTTAAATCCTTCGGCGGCTGGTTTCTAAAGACGTTAAAAGGGGTGAATCATATTTTCTGTCAGGATGAGAATTCCGAGAAACTCCTTTTATCCAATGGCGTTGAGCTTGTATCGGTAGCTGGTGATACTCGCTTCGATCGGGTAAAAAAAATGGCCGATTCATATACCCCTGTCGAAAAAGTGGAGGCATGGCTAAATGGGAGAAGAGCTATCGTGGCAGGAAGCACATGGCCCGAAGATGAAAATCTCATTGCTGAATTTATCGACAAGGCACCCGAGGACGTAGCCTTTTTGATAGCTCCGCATGAAATCAAAAGGGAGAAAATTGACAGACTGAAAAAGAGTCTCCCCGAAGCTGACCAATACACTACCTGGAATTCGAGCGATAAAGCATCTCGAGTTTTGATCATCGATACCATTGGACTTCTTGGTCGACTTTATCATTACGGAGAAGTTGCGCTTATCGGTGGCGGGTTTGGTTCGGGGATTCACAACACCCTCGAAGCAACGGTTTATGGCATTCCAGTGGTATTCGGCCCGAAGCACGAAAAATTCAGAGAGGCTGTGGGTTTAAAAAGTCTCGGAGCTGCTTTTTCGGTCGAGAACCAAATCGATTTTGAATCTATCATGATTCAGCTTCTGAACGATGATTCCTTTCGCCGAAAGGCAGGAGAGAAGGCCAAAAGGTATGTGGACACCCATGCTGGAGCTACCGAAAAGATTCTAAAAGAAATTTCAAACTAGGCCGAGCGACCGTACTTGGCGACTTTTATTCGATCGCTAATGAAGGTGACCAACATCGCGGCGATCAAAGCTATCGCACCAAACTTGGCGGCATTCATCGCCATTGGCTCATCCATCTGTTTCACATAAATGGCCACAAGCCCCCAAAGAATTGCAAAAGTGTAGATGAAGTCTTTTTGACTCACCAGTATGATGAGCCCGAGAGCAGTTGCTACCGCAATGGCAATGAGTGCAAAAAGCCCTTCATTATTCGCAAAAAAGGGAAGGTCGAAAGAGGTCAGAACAACAGCGGCATTTACAACCGCAGCTACACTCACCCACCCAAAATAGAGGCCAAATGGCACGTGGAAGAAATAACGTTGAGTAGTCCCCATGGAGCGCTGAAGCCGATAGAAAATCTTGAAAATCTCAATAAGGCTGACCAGTATTACTGCCATTAGAGCCAATGAAAGGATGAGCCAATCGTTTTGAAAAGCTAGGAGCCAGAGGCAATTGGCTGCCACATTGACCATAAAGTACGGCCAAATAAGCTTGTAAAGTCGGACTTCTTTGCCTTTGAAAAACTGAAAAACGGCAAAGATTGCTAAGGTCAAATAAATCACACCCCAAATACTGAAGGCGTAACCTTCGGGAGTGATCAGCGTTGGGTACTTAGCACTGATAGCTGCATTGGTCTGCCCTCCAAACGGGATGATATTTGAAAGTGCATTAACTAAAATAAGAACGAAGACCACAAAAATAAAGGTCGCTCGTTTGAAAATGTCGTAAGTATAGGCGGTTCTCATATGTTGGGGTTCTTCTGAAAAGACCACGATTTAAATCTCAAATTGTTTTCTTTTACAGCGTCGTAAAGTTAGTTAACTCTTCCCCCCTAGAAACAAAAGTGGTTATGAAAAAAACAAGAACTATTGGTCTTTCATTACTTGTCGTGGTCTTTATCGCCTTTTATTTCCTGCTTTACCCCAAGCTTGAAATCATGTCGGGCTACAATGCCAAGATTCTTTGCTCTTGTCTCTTCGTTTCAGAATTGGATCAAGAAAGAGCAGAAGAAATCGACCTTGGTTTCGGGCCGCTATGGCTTGCCTCTAAAAATGTCGACTATGAAAATAAAGTAATCAGAACTTCGGTTTTAGGTCTCCACCCGAAAGTGGCTATTTACCGAGAAGGGCTAGGCTGCACCCTGCTTCACGATCGAGAAAAACCTACGGGAAGCTTACCCGATTTGGGAATAAAGGACAAAACCGATTGGCCGATTCAGGCTTTTCGCGGTGAAGCTGTTTTGCAGGCCATTTTGCAAAAAGCCTTTGATGCTCCTGGGGAGAATAAACTCAACACCCGCGCGGTATTGGTTTTGAAAAATGGAATGATAGCAGGCGAAGCTTACGCCGATGGAATCACTCCGACAACGCCACTATTAGGCTGGAGCATGGCAAAGAGCCTCACGGCTGCCATGGCAGGAGTTCTTGCTAAAGATGGTTATTGGGACTTGGATTCACCATTGCCGATCGAAGAATGGAAAGGGAGTCCGCGAGAAAAAATACAACTAAGACAGGCGCTCAATATGACCGCAGGCCTGGAGTGGCTAGAAGAATATGGCTCCGTGACACCTGCTACCAAAATGCTCTATGGCTCGAACAATATGGGAGAATCGGCGGCAAGCTATCCCTTAGAGTATGAACCAGGCGAGTTTTGGGAATACTCTTCAGGAACAACGAATATCCTTTCTTATGCGATGGCTCAAGCTTTCGAGTCTGAGCAGGAATACCTGGAATTCCCTTACGAACGAATTTTTAAACCGATCGGCGCTGAGACTTTTGTGCTCGAAACTGATGCCTCGGGGCATTTTGTCGGCTCTTCTTATGGCTACGCCTCAGCCCGCGACTGGGCCAAGCTCGGACAGCTATTCCTCAATGAAGGGAATATGTATGGAGAACAAATCATCGATTCGAGTTGGGTAGAATTCTGCCGCACGCCTGTTTCCGAAAGCGATAGTATTTACGGCGGGCAGTTTTGGTTCCCCCATGCGCGAGGCCAAGAAGGCTATCGACCGACTGACTATGCCATGGACGGATTTCAAGGTCAGATCGTCTCCATCCACCCCGAAGATGAGATGGTGATCGTTCGCCTAGGGGTGATGTACGAAGAGAGTGATTTTGATCTTGGGGCTTGGACGAAGGAGGTAAGGGAGGTGTTGGAATAAAAAAAACAGAGTTCGAAACTTGGCTTTCGCTTTGTTTCTCACTCTGTTTTAGTACCCGGAGCGGGACTTGAACCCGCACGACCGCAAGGGTCACAGGATTTTAAGTCCGGCGTGTCTACCAATTCCACCATCCGGGCGAATTGGGACGGCAAAGTTAAAATTTTTGGTGGCTTAGCAAGAGGATTGGAAAAAAGATTAGATGTGATTCATTTGTAGCGTCAAGGCATGCCTTATTACTACATGATAATGTCCATTTTTTGTGTGATGTGGGGTTTACCTCCGCTCGGTGACCGCAAGGGTGGGGCTTTCAACAAAAGCAATCCGCCTACAGCGGATTAGGCTTTTTTCATTTCAGGAAGACTTCGAGCAAGCTCGGTCTTGGGGAAATTTAGAATCATTGTTCAAAGGGATTCACCTCCGCTGCGCTGCGGTGATCCCCTGGGGTGGGGCTTTCAACAAAAGCAATCCGCCTACAGCGGATTAGGCTTTTTTCATTTCAGGAAGACTTCGAGCAAGCTCGGTCTTCCTGAAATGAAAAAAGCCATCACAACTTCGTCGTGATGGCTTTTGTTGAGCGGGAGACGGGATTCGAACCCGCGACCCCGACCTTGGCAAGGTCGTGCTCTACCAGCTGAGCTACTCTCGCGTAATTCTCAAATGCTTCGTTTCAATCGATTTTGAAAAGAAAAACTTTCTGGGAGCAAAAATCCTGAAGTGAATCGGGACTTGCATTTGGGATGGCAAAATTAACCAATAATTCCTCTTAGCAAAATAATTTTACCCGCATTATCAAAAGGGCAAGTCGTAATGAAGGTCGAAGGCTTTATAATGATGGCAATTTCACGACAAAATCATAGCCACGTTATGGTCATTGAGGGAAAGTAGCGAAGCTTCTACCTTTGACAAGATTTCGTCCTGGTATAGGCTCACCATTAAACAATAAGGGTCAGCTACCCGTGATCTTTTTGATCTCGTTAAGTTTCATCAAAGCCTCCACGGGAGTGAGGGAATTGATGTCAATCGCTACAATTTCATCTCGAATCTGTTGCAGCACAGGGTCATTCAATTGGAATATGCTCAATTGCATCTCGTCGCTTTTGCCGATTTTCCCTTTTGGGTCAAGCGCCTCTCCTGAATGCGTTTTTTCCAATCGAGCCAAAATAGACTTTGCACGATCGAGCAAACTGGTCGGCATTCCCGCCATTTGCGCCACGTGAATCCCAAAACTATGCTCACTGCCACCTGGCTTCAATTTGCGCAAGAAGATGATTTTGTCCTTGTACTCTTTTACACTGACGTTGAAGTTTTTAATACGGGGAAAGATGGATTCCATCTCGTTCAATTCGTGGTAATGAGTCGCGAAAAGTGTTTTAGCACGAGAACTCTTTTGCTCATGCAAATACTCGGCAATGGCCCAAGCAATAGAAACACCATCGTAAGTGCTCGTTCCTCGACCAATCTCATCGAGCAGCACCAGACTTCGGTCAGATAAGTTATTGAGAATACTGGCAGTCTCATTCATCTCTACCATGAAGGTAGACTCACCAGAAGAGATATTGTCGCTAGCCCCTACCCTCGTGAATACTTTGTCTACCACACCGATTTCGGCAGAAGTAGCGGGAACGTATGATCCAATTTGAGCCATCAAAACAATCAGAGCCGTTTGCCTCAGCAAGGCCGACTTACCAGACATGTTTGGCCCAGTGATCATCATGATTTGGGTATTCTCGTTGTCGAGCTCCACATCATTTTTCACGTATGCTTCTCCTGTAGGCAGCTGGTGTTCGATTACGGGATGGCGGCCACCAAATATTTTGAGATCACGCCCCTCGTTCATCTGTGGTCGAACATAATTGAGCTCAACCGCTGTTTCGGCAAATGACAGGTAACAATCCACTTCGGCGATCCGGCGAGCGTTAAGTTGTATGGGCTCAACAAAAGCCGCCAAATCGGCAATTAAATCAGTATAAAGCCTCGACTCCAATTCCTGAATGCGCTCTTCCGCTCCGAGAATTTTTTGCTCGTAAATTTTTAGTTCTTCGGTGATGTATCGTTCAGCGTTTACCAAGGTTTGCTTCCGCACCCATTCTTCGGGCACTTTGTCCTTGTGCAAATTTCTAACTTCGAGGTAGTACCCAAAGACATTGTTGAAGGAGATTTTCAAACTCTGAATACCCGTACGCTCAGTTTCTCGCTGTTGAATCCTGAGGAGGTTATCCTTCCCATTAGACTTTATGGCGCGTAGTTCATCGAGTTCTTCATTAATGCCTTCAGCAATTACGCCGCCCTTATTCAATTGAACGGGAGCTTCAGGGTTGAGTTCATTGGAAATTCGTTCGACCACACTTGCGCAAGGATTGAGTTGCTCGGCGAGTTGCGTCAAAGATGAATTTTTGGATGTATCCAATCGCTCTTTGATCGGCAGAGTAGCTTTCAAAGCTCTACCCAACTGAAGAACTTCTCTGGGATTAATCCGACCTACGCTCACTTTGGAAATCATTCGCTCTATATCTCCAATCTGCTCGACTTCGTGTCTGATAAAATCAGCATTCGCTTTCTCAGTAATAAAATATTCGACAGCCTCATGACGCTGCGTTATCGCCTTGACAGATTTTAGCGGAAGCATAAGCCAGCGCTTCATCAGTCGGCTACCCATTGGAGAAATCGTTCGATCAATGACCATTTGAAGGGAAGTACCTCCTTCATTCATGGGATGGACCAATTCCAGATTTCGAATGGTAAATCGATCAAGCCACACGTATTTGTCCTCGTCTATTCGCTTAAGGTGACTAAGGTGACCGAGTTTATGGTGGTGCGTTTCAGTTAGGTAGTGAAGAGCTGCGCCAGCCGCTATGACAGCCATTTCCATCCCTTCAATCCCAAATCCTTTAAGGGATTTCGTTTTGAAGTGCGAAAGGAGTTTGTCGCGTGCAAAATCTTCCGTGAAAACCCAATCGTCCAAACGGAACGTGTGAAATTTGCCACCAAAAGCTTGGAGGAAGTTCTGTTCGTTATGGCGCTGGAAAAGAACTTCACTTGGCTTGAAACTTTGGAGCAATTTCTCAATGTAGGCGTGCGAGCCTTCTGTTGTAAGAAACTCACCTGTTGAAATATCGAGAAAACTCACACCAGCTTTATCCTTGGCGAAATGAACTGCCGCCAAAAAGTTATTTGATTTATGATCCAGTACTTGATCATTGTATGCTACACCTGGTGTGACTAATTCGGTGACTCCGCGCTTGACAATGTTCTTGGTCATTTTGGGATCCTCCAGCTGATCGCAAATGGCGACGCGGTATCCGGCTCTAACCAATTTGGGCAGATAGGTATCAATTGAATGATGAGGAAATCCTGCTAGCTCAATATGAGCAGCTGCTCCGTTTTTTCTTTTAGTAAGCACAATGCCCAAAACATTGGACACAGTGATGGCATCTTTTCCAAAGGTCTCGTAGAAATCACCAACACGAAAGAGAAGCAAAGCATCGGGATACTTGGCCTTGACACCAAGGTATTGCTTCATCAAAGGGGTTTCCTTCGGTTCGTTGACCTTGTTGGTTTTAGGTTTTGTTTTAGTAGTATCCACGTGCAGTTAGTTCCTTGTTCACGAAAATACCAATACCTTTCGGGAAGGAATAAAAGTAGGTTTTCTAGTTTTCAATTCTTATGAACAAGAAGTTACCCAATGAAGCGTTGAATCGCTTATCTGAACAGGAATTCAAGAGTGCTGCTAAGACTCCAGTCGTAATTGTTTTGGATAACGTGAGGAGTGCTCAAAATGTCGGATCCGTATTCCGCACTAGTGATGCTTTCAGGCTTGAGAAGATTTTTCTTTGTGGGATAACGCCTACACCTCCTTCTCGGGAGATGAACAAAACCGCCTTGGGCGCAACCGAATCCGTGGATTGGGAATATTTCGCTGACACAAATGCTTGCCTCAGTATCCTATACGAAAAAGGCTTTGAGTGCATCGCGTTGGAACAAACCGAAAATTCAGAAAAACTCGGCGACTTTAAAATTGAAAGCAAAAAAAAATACGCGCTCGTCTTGGGTAATGAGGTAGATGGTGTGGAGCAAGAAGTTATTGATCGCTGCAACAAAAGCCTTGAAATACCACAAATTGGGACCAAGCATTCCATCAATATATCCGTGTGCGCAGGAATAACCATTTGGGAGTTTTTTCGTCAAATTGAAACGATAGATTGAAGAAGTTGGATTTCTTATATTCGTCCACTAATTTTTATGAGTCGTGAGTAAATCATACAGATACGTTTTGATCACTTTGTTCGTCACTTCTATTTCGGGAGTGAATGCACAGTACTTCAGTGGCCAAACCTCGTACTGGAAAAGCCAGCGTCATAGCTTCGGAATAGGCCTCGGGGCTTCTTTCTTTCTTGGAGAGCTCGGTGGACGAGACCAAACCGGAACAGATTTCATCTATGACATAGAGATTTCACAAACACGACCAGCTTTGCAGCTTATGTATCGGTACCAACTAGGTAGTCGCCTTTATGCTAAAGCCCAATTTGCATTTGCTTACATCGGCGGAAATGACGCTCTTACCGAAGAAATTTTCAGAAGAAATCGCAATCTAAGCTTTCGATCGAGCATCTTTGAGTTCTCTATTCAGGGAGAATTTGATTTGATCGACTTTACTCCGAAAAGTCTCTACGGCAAGGTGAGGCAAAGTAAACTTGAAGGTTCAGCACTATACATTTCTGCGGGAGTCGGAGTAACAAAGTTCAATCCTCAAGGAAATTTTGAAGGTACATGGTATGACCTGCGTGACTTCGGCACTGAGGGACAACTCCAAGAGGGCGGGCCAGCTGAGTATTCTCTTTTCACCGTTGTTATTCCTTTTGGTATTGGTTATAGATTGCAGTTAAATAAAGAATGGACGATTGGGTTTGAAGTACTGCACCGACTCACTTTTACCGACTACATGGACGATGTCAGCACCGTTTATTTCGACAACCAACTCATAGCTGATAATCAAGGAGAATTGGCTGCATTTTTTGCTGACCCCAGCCTTGGCTATTTCGAAGACAACGGGTCTCTCATTACGCTAAACAGCACGAGGACAGGAGATCAGCGAGGAGATGCAGATAACAATGATGCCTACTTCTTTGGCATGTTCACAGCTCATTACACGATAGCCCAGAAGCGCTTCAAGCGTAGTCGAGGTCGCGTGACCAAGAGGCGAAGACGAAGAGTGGTATTCTAGAATTGGTATTGGATATTGAGATCGTAAAGAAATAATCGTTCTTTTACTCGACAAACTGTTCAACACAGACGGTCTTACTGGCGCAGAAACTTCAGTTTAGAATGAATCGACCAAGATGATCATTCTCGTTACCGACTTAACATGCCGCTATCCTTCACTGCTACTTCTTAAAATTTCTTGCGGTTCTTCATTTGGTCATTCAATAAATGAACGCTTGGTAGGAGCTCGCCTCCTCTTCAGCTAAAGTTCGAAAGGAGAGTCAGACTGCCTTCATTTTTGTTCATCTTAGTCCGAAACGGGCTCAATCGTCGTGGCCACATCAAGTAAAATCCTTCCCACAGACCAACAGCTATGGCTATTGGCTAAAAACAAAAAAGCCGTCTACCAGATTGGCAGACGGCTTTTTCAAATCAATTGTTCTAAGCTTACTCGGCAGCTTCGTTCATGAAGTTTTTAAACTCCAAGTCGCTGGTTGCTTTCTCCTCTAGAGAGGCATCCATTCCGTAGGCTTTAGTCAAGTTTGTCGTAACTGCAGCCGCATCATTCATTCGCGCCGCGATGATGGCTTTAAGGTAGTAACCCATTGCAGAATCAGAAGCATCAGAATCGTTAACGGTTTTCATTGCTGTTTCAGTGTTGCCTGCCAATACTTGAGCCAATGCTTTATTGAAGGTGTTGCTTCCTTTCATGTTCTGGATAGCAGAGGTATAATCACCATTTTGGATATCGATGATACCCATATTGTAATTTACTTCATCTCCTGCTCCAGCAGCAGCTTCTAGCATTTCCATCGCTCCTTTGCGATCTCCGTTCAATCTGTTGATGATCGCCATGTTGTTTTTCACAACGGGACTCTCTTCTTTACCCATCGCATTTTCAAACATGGTTTGAGCTTTCGAAAGTTCATTTTTACGAAGGTGAATAACACCCATGTTGTTGTGAGCTCTAAAATCGTCAGGATAAGTCGAAGCAGTGGTTTCGTATATCGCATATTGCTCATTCATATCCTCAGTAAGAGTGGTAGCATAAAGCATCTCTTCTAAAGTAAGTGAGTCAGCATTTGCTGAACGAGCTAAAGCGATAATCTCTTCATCGCTTCTACCTACGATGTCATAATTTACCGTAATCTGCGATCTACGTAGTTCAGGAAGAATCTGGTCAGCAACTTCAGTGTAAGTAGCTGCAAGGTTTCTGATCTCCTCTTCACGCTTAGTCACGTCAGAATACATTTCGAGAATTCTCAGGATCAATTCTTTGTCAGCAATATCAGAAGCTTCCATTTTATTTTTAAATCCTATCCAGTCTTCTCCTTTAGGCATCAATTCGAAGAAAGCATCTTTGTCGTACTCTGTTTTTGCACGATCCATCAAACGAGATACTGCTTTCATAGCACTTTCAGCTCTTTCTGAAGCCAAATTCTCATTGATGCTGATTTCACCTTCAGGTGAAGCGTAAGCCATAATCTCAGCTCCTTTGAATTGGTAATCTGCGTTGCTAGCGACTTCTTTCAAGAAGTTTTCGATCGCTTTGATATCAGCATCGCGAAGCTCCGAACTTCTAACACTTGAAGCGTTCACTAAGTAATTAATGATTGCATTCGCTTGATGAGAAGTAATTCTTTCGAATTGATCTGCAGCAATAATTGGCATATCGTCACTCATTACCATTAAGGGAGTAGTGATTACACCGTCCGCCAATTTGAATGGATCAAATGCTTGTTCCTTGTTCCCTTGCTTACCCAAAATGTTCAGCATTAGCTCAGAATTCTCCATGGCAGGAGTGTAAGCTATACGGTCGGAGTATGAAAAATTCTTTCCTGTTTCGTAAGGAATGACAGTTGCATTGCTAGCCGCATCTTCTCCTTGAAAAGAAACTGAATCGTAAGGAGTTGATCCACCGTCATAGGTAAGAGTTGGGGTCAACGTTACCATTGCCTTTTTACTGAAGTACTTTCCAGGAAATTTCCCGCTGATGTTGAGTTCTACACTATCTCCACGAACAATTAATGGCTCTGGATCCACGTTATACTCTACTGTCTCGGCATATTTTGCCATTTTCCCCAGTCCACCACAGGCGGCCATAGCAAATCCGACTACGATTAAAAGGGCCAGAAATTTAATATTCGAATGCTTCATTCGTTTTGGTTTTTAAGGTCTTTTTTTTTTCTAATTAATTGCCTGCAAACATACATATAGTTTTTTACACAATGAAGTGATTAATGCGGTTTTAAACCAATCCTGAAATAGGCTCAATCAACTGATGATGAATACCTTTGGGGCGAGGCTCCTTAATGACAGACAACAATTTCTCATAGACTAACTGATCTTTTACGAAGTCGACCTCCGAAACATCAAGAATTAGCACCCTCATGTTGTTCGCTTGTTTTCTCAAAAAGTCAAGGTATTTGGCCTGAACACGGCCTAAGTACTCCTCTTCGATGCTCTGCTCATACCTCCTTCCGCGAATCCTGATGTTTTGAAGAAGCCGCTTAGTATCTGAATAGAGATAGACCAAAAGATCGGGAGTGGGCACCGTTTTAAACATGATGTCAAACACCTTGCGGAAGAGGCGCAACTCATCCTCATTCAGGTTGGAAGCCGCAAAAATCAAAGACTTACTTAACATGTAATCAGAAATCCGAACGGAACTAAAGAGATTACGATCGGATCCAAGCCCAGATAGCTGACTGTAGCGCTCAGCTAGAAAAGACATCTCTAAAGTAAAAGCATATCTCCTAGGCTCTGCATAGAATTTTGGCAAGAACTCATTATCCGAAAATTGCTCCAAAACCAGCTCCGCATTGAAATCGGATGCCAGCTTGTGTGCCAATGTCGTTTTACCCGACCCAATATTACCTTCAACGGCTATGTAGTTATAATCCATCCAATTCTGCCAGTTCTGTTTTATCTTCAGATATACTCAAGAGCTCCTTCATCGTTGCACCAATCAACGGGTGCCTAAATCCAGGAGCTATATCAACCATTGGTTGAAGAACAAAATTACGAAGATGAAGTTGAGGATGAGGTACCGTAAGCGCATCTGTTTTTATGACCTCTTCATCTAAAAATAAAATATCAATATCGATCAATCTTGGCCTAAACGGTTCACCTTGCTTCCGCTTAGACGTTTCACGGCCAAGAGCAACTTCAATTTCAAGGGTTAATCGATGAATCTCTGTACTACCAAGTTTGGTTTTAATTGCGCAGCAGCAGTTTAGGTAGGCTCGATCGTCATCATAACCCCATGCAGGAGACTCGTACACCTTGGATTTGGCCGCAACTTCGCCCAGTTCTTCAAGCATAAGAATAGCCTTCTCCAAGGACTCTAATCTGTTCCCCAAATTACAGCCCAAACCCAAATAGACAGTTTTCAAAGAATTTTCGTCGGTCACAATTTTATTATTATTCAAAGTCTGTCTATAGAGTCAGGTATCTGATCGAGAAAGCTAAGTATCAAAGCGCGCGTAGTTTTAAAATTCGAGGAGTCCGCCATAGGCGGATGACCAGGTATAAAAACAAGTCCCTAGACCAAGCCACAGGCATGGTGGAACATCGATAGCGGTCCTTGCGAATAAACACTGTTTAGCTTCCGCTAAAATATTGCATCGACCAGTCGTGTATTTAACGAATCAGAACAGGACCAATCAACCTACTTTTGTACAAAGGAAAAAAAAGAATGAAGCAATTTTTCAAATTCATGTTCGCGAGCCTGTTGGGAACCCTAATTTCCCTCTTTGTTTTGCTATTTGTCGGAATACTAATAATTGGAGGGATTTTCTCTGCTGCTTTTAGTGATTTGGACAAATCCAACCAGGTGACAAGTGTAAAAGACAATTCCATCTTGCACCTCAAGTTTGATCAGCCCATCGTTGACCGAGGTCCTGAGGAACATTTTAATATCAATTTCGGTGGCTTCCAATCTTCTACGCCATTAGGTTTAGATGAGATTCTGGAGAATATTGAGAAAGCAAAAAATGACGATAAAATCAAGGGTATTTACTTTGATGTTGCTGTTGTCCCTGCAGGAATGGCTACTACTCAAGAAATTCGAAACGCTCTTTTGGATTTTAAAGAAAGTGGAAAATGGATAGTCAGTTACAATGAAATCTATACACAAAAAGCCCTCTACTTGAGCTCTGTAGCTGATGAGATTTACATCTACCCTGAAGGTTTTATGGACTTTCGTGGATTGAACGCCGAAGTGACTTTCTTCAAAAATCTTTTGGACGACTTGCAAATTGAGCCTCAAATTATTCGTGGTTCCAACAACAAGTTCAAAAGTGCTGTTGAACCGTTTATTTTGGATGAAATGAGCCAGGCTAGTCGAATGCAAACGAAGAAATGGCTAGAATCTATGTGGGGAAGTATGCTAGACGGAATGAGCGATAGCTACTCAATCTCTGCAGAAAAGCTGAATGAGATCGCTGAAAACTATTCCATTCAGATAGCATCAGATGCTGTGGAAGCAGGAATGGCAACCGCTGTTATGTACGAAGATGAAGTAATGGATATTCTTCGGGAGAAAACCGAAACTGATGAGGATGACGATCTCCATTTCGTTACACTCGCTAAGTATCTTAAAGCTCCAAAGCCTCCCAAGGAAGACGGTGACTTTACACTCTCTTACAAAAAAGATAAAATAGCTGTGATCTATGCCCAAGGAAACATTGGCTTGGGCGAATCTGGTGATGATGCTGTAGGCAGCGACACCTATGCCGAAGCTATCAAGGCAGCTAGAAAGGATACTTCAGTAAAGGCAATCGTTCTTAGAGTAAACTCTCCTGGTGGAGTTGCGATTGCGGGCGACATGATTTGGCATGAGGTAGTTCTGGCCCAAAAAGCAAAGCCATTGATCGTTTCAATGGGTGACGTGGCAGCTTCTGCAGGATATTACATCAGTGCACCTGCCGACAAGATCTTCGCCATGCCAACGACCATTACTGGTTCTATTGGTGTGTTTGGTATAATTCCAAACATGAAAGGTTTTTTCAATGACAAAATCGGCTTGACTTTCGATAATGTGGAGACCAATGACTTCGCCGACTTTGGCG
Organism: Cryomorphaceae bacterium; assembly: GCA_047633195.1. Classification (GTDB taxonomy): domain Bacteria; phylum Bacteroidota; class Bacteroidia; order Flavobacteriales_D; family Cryomorphaceae; genus JAKVAV01. The sequence continues at coordinate 31,161 of JBLIEU010000018.1, forward strand.
GAGTAAGCCGACCGCTAAATGATGCTGAGTACGCTATTCTGCAAAGATCGGTTGATCGCACCTATGGAAATTTCGTGAATATCGTAGCCGAAGGCCGAAACCTAAGACCTGAGTTCATTGACTCCATCGGTCAAGGAAGAGTGTGGTCAGGATTAGATGCCCTCGAACTAGGCTTGGTAGATGAGCTTGGAGGATTGGAAGATGCGATAGCCGAAGCTGCAAAGATGGCAGGCTTAGAAGACTACGCCATTAAGGAACTCCCAAAAAGGAAAGACCCTGTTCAACAGATTTTGGAGGATCTGAATATGGCAATGGTAAAAACTGCACTGGGCTTTGACGTAGAAAACTCAGAATTGATCGAGCAATACAAAGCCATTCAAAACATCAAAGAGATGAAAGGGATTCAAGCTAGAATGCCTTTTGAAGTGAAGGTAGACTGACCATTAGAATGAACTGATTCAAAAACTCTGGCGTCTTTAGATACCGGGGTTTTTTATGAGCAAGCGGTGAATCGCACCATTCGTGATTGACAAACTTTGAAGTAAAACTCGCTTTGACTGTTGAGTTGTTCTATATTGAGAAATAATAGAGATAATCCAATCGAAAAACCATCATGAAAAAATTTACAAACCTCCTCATCGCGGCTAGCACCACGATGGCTTTTTTTGCGGCAGATGTCGCTACATCGCAAGTCAACCACATCGTGGAAGTCAGCAATTTTCAATTTACACCTGCCAGCATTACCATTGAGTCAGGGGATATTATAACATTTATGAATGTGTCTGGATTCCACAACGCAAACGGCTCTACCGATATATTTCCTGGAAATCCAGCCTCCTTTACCACGGGCATCGCTGCTTCTGCCCCATGGACCGAATCTGTTGTGTTAACAGTAGAAGGCACATACACATATCATTGCGACATCCACCCCAATATGGTGGGTACAATAATCGTAAACAGCAGCGAACCACCTTGCGAAGACCCCTACCCTGCTGTAACGGGTTTAGTTTCTCAAATACAAGGCGATGACATACTGCTTTCTTGGGACCCCATAGCTAGCTCCATTGGATGCCAAATTCGTATAGGACCAAAAAACGGAGAAACTTTAGGTACGAGAATCATCGGAGGCAACAATGTATCTCAATTCCTTATCCCTGGACAGTTCCTTAATCCTGGCACTTCATATGACTGGGAAGTTCGTTGCGGATGCTCTCAGAGCCCCATTGTGGCTGGCCCTTGGTCCAGTTCTGACTTTGTAATGCCAGCAGGAGCCGCTGTCTCCTCATACCCCAATCCTACAAGCGACGTGTCAAACGTGATCTTCAGCGTGAATGGTGAAGGATACACTACTCTTGAAGTTTACGATATGAGCGGACGCAGCGTAGAATCTCTATTTAGCGGTGTAGCGAATCCCGACGCTGACTACCGCTTCTCGTTTAACGGCTCTGACCTGCCAGCAGGAGTGTACATCTATCGCTTGACTACGCAAACGGAAACGGTGATAGAGAAATTCATGATTTCAAAATAAGCGATTGATTATTGATTTTATAAGGAAAAACCCAGCATCAACATGATGCTGGGTTTTTTATTGATTGAATTCATGATTAGGGATCGAGCTCAATTCATATCAATCTAAAAAGTCCTGCTAGAAATCGTACTTTTTTATTCGCATTCAAACTCGACCTCGTATCCACTATACTTTCTGAGGTTGATCACATTCTCGTGGTCAAAGTAGAGGTACTGTCCTCGAATGCCGGTTAGCATTCCCTCGATGGTTTTTTCGTTGTCGAGATTTATCGACTTAACTTTTTCGGGATACTGACTGACGGGATACAGAAATTCATGAACTTCTGAATCCGCAATGGCGTATTGCTTCAAATCTTCAGGGAAGAAAGAGATCATTGCGTCGCGAATCTCTTCCAAATCCTCTTCGCCCCTTTCATCTCTCAGCATCTTACGCCAATCGGTGCGGTCAGAGAGGTACTGTTTCAACTCTATTTCCACGTCGCCCGCTAATTTTCGATAGGGAACTTCTGCAATTTTTATGGCCCTCCAAGCTCCTTGATCAATCCAACGGCTGGGAATGTTGGTTGATCTGGTTACCCCAACTTTGACGCCAGATGTTTGGGCTAAGTAGATAAAATGTGGCTGGTTGTGGTGCTTCTCTTCCCACTCTACGTCCCTTCCTTTCCCCAGGTGAGCCTCGCAAAGCTCTGGCCTAATTATGCAGGGCGCAGCCTGAGCTGCTTTCGTAAAACAATCATAGCAAAACCCTTGACCAAAAGTCTTCTTGAGGTCCTTGCCACAGTTGGTGCAATTTATTTTACCCGTCCATTTCAATGTCAACTTCTGGTTGATGCATTGATTCATTTCGGGACCCATTTCTTTATTGAGGTTGAGATTGTAGTGAACTCCGCCATTTGCGGTAACATTCATCTTTCTCAAAGTGCCTTTTGCATTCATCATATTGCAGCTTGATAACTTCCTTTTTAGTAATTTGGTTCTCTATCCTTTAACTATGGCCTTAAATTCTGTCTTCTCCTGGTTCATGAAGAAACGCTTTCATCAGATCGAGCTCTTCATGAAATATCCTGTAGAGGTTCAAAATGAGTTGTTCGAGCGACTTATTGACACAGCCAAGGATACAGAATGGGGCCGAAAATACGATTACGCAGGTATTCGATCACAAAGAACCTACCACGAACGAGTTCCACTGCAAACCTACGAAGATGTAAAACCTTACGTGAGCCGCTTGCAGAAAGGCGAACAAAATCTTCTTTGGCCTACTGAGATCAATTGGTTTGCCAAATCATCGGGGACGACGAGTGACAAGAGCAAGTTTATACCCGTTAGCCGAGAGGCACTAGAAGGGTGTCATTACAAAGGAGGTAAGGACCTGCTAGCCGTTTACAATTACAACCACCCAAATAATGGGCTTTACAACGGAAAGTCACTGGTTTTAGGCGGAAGTAGCCAAATCAATCAGTTCAGGAAAGATTCGTACTCTGGGGACCTATCGGCAATCATCATCAATAACCTTCCTCTTTGGGTAGAGATGAAACGCATCCCCGACCGATCGATCGCATTGATGGATAATTGGGAAGAAAAGATTGAGCGCATGGCGGAGAGCGTAAAGGATGAAAATGTGACGAATATGGCTGGTGTTCCTTCATGGACGCTAGTTTTGCTCAAACGTGTTCTCGAATTGAAAGGAAAGAAAACCATTCATGAGATATGGCCGAATCTTGAACTATACATTCACGGTGGGGTAAATTTCACGCCATATCGGGAACAGTTTGATCGAATCATCGGGTCGAATAAGATGAATTATTACGATAGCTACAATGCCAGCGAAGGGTATTTTGGAATCCAAGACCGGAGCAATGCAGACGATATGTTGCTCATGCTCGACTATGGCATTTATTATGAATTCATTCGAGCATCTGAATCACACGACGAAAATCCGCGGATAGTGAGCTTGAGTGAGGTGGAGATCGGTGAGAATTACGAAATTGTAATCAGCACCAATTCAGGCCTTTGGCGTTATCGAATTGGTGATACCGTAAGTTTTACTTCAAAATTTCCTTTCCGGATTCGAGTAACAGGGAGGACCAAGCACTTTATCAATGCTTTCGGTGAGGAGCTGATCATCGACAATGCAGAAAAAGCGCTTTCCAAAGCATGCAAAGAATGTGATTGCTCGATTGTTGACTATACGGCTGGCCCTGTTTACATGAGTCATGAGGGAACAGGAGGGCATGAGTGGCTGGTAGAATTTGACCGAGCGCCTGAAAACCTCGAGACCTTCGCAGCCATATTGGACAATGAACTCAAAAAACTGAACAGCGATTACGAAGCTAAGAGAACGGGAGATTTGACCCTGCGCTTTCCATTGGTGAAGAAAGTTCCAACAAAGACATTTTACAACTGGCTGAAAAATCAAGGTAAATTAGGAGGGCAACACAAAGTACCCCGCTTAGCCAATAACAGAAAGTTCCTAGACGAAATCGGAGAAATGCTCGTTCAAGAAACCGTATGATCAGAGCTTTTCTCACTTCATCACTATTCCTTTTTTCCTTCCATATTGCTCAAGCTCAATTCATGGAGCTTTATGCCATTCCAGGAAAATTTGACTTCATCGAATACGACAACCTCCTTAATGTCTATGGAGTGCGAAATACTGAGATTTTCAAATACAAGTCCGATGGGACTTTTGCCTTTCGCTTCAGCGATGAGCAAATGGGCGAAGTCAGCGCGCTGGATATAACTTATTCGCTGCGACCGATGGTCATGTATCCCGACCTCAACTATGTTATTTTACTCGACAATACGCTAAGCGACAACAGGGGAAGAATAAACCTCTTAAGTAAAAACATCAGTATGGGCATCTTGGGGTGTTCATCTGTGCAAAACTATTTCTGGTTTTACGACGCTATGAGTTTTTCTCTCATTCGAATGAACGAGAACTTTAAGCAAGTGGGCACAACTGGGAATCTCGCACAGGTACTGAGACTGGATTTAAATCCGAACTACTTGGTGGAGTTTGCCAACCGCATTTATTTGAACAATCCCGAATCGGGAATTCTCGTCTTCGACATTTTTGGAACTTACATCAATACTATTCCCATCAAAGGGCTGGAAAGATTTCAAGTACTTGAAAATACCGTAGTTTATTTTAAGGACAATAAGCTTCACAGATACAATATGCGCAACTATACGGAAACGGAAATTGAGCTCCCCGAAGATTGCTCTCAAGCTTTGGTTTTTAAGAACAGAGTAGCAGGACTTTGTGGCGACAATATTAAAGTTTGGGAGCTAATCATGCCTTAAGTCTCACTACACCGTCAATATTTGTATTTTTGCCCGTTATTCAGAAATTATGCACGTAGCAGTAGCAGGAAATATAGGTTCAGGTAAGACAACTCTCACAGGATTGTTGGCCAAGCATTACAAATGGGAAACTCATTTTGAGGATGTGGACGAAAATCCATACCTCTTGGATTTCTACAAAGACATGCAGCGATGGTCTTTCAATCTTCAGATTTACTTCTTGAACAGCCGATTCAATCAAATCGCAGAAATCCGTCAGAAGGATATCAAAGTCATTCAAGACAGAACGATATACGAGGACGCGTACATCTTTGCACCAAACCTTCACGCGATGGGGTTGATGACCACTCGGGATTTTGAGAATTACTTCTCGCTTTTCAATTCGATGGAGAATTATATTCAAGCTCCTGACTTGTTGATATACCTGCGGGCGACTGTGCCAGCATTGGTAACCAACATCCAAAAAAGAGGGCGAGAGTACGAAGAGGCCATTCGCTTGGATTACCTCAAACGATTGAATGAGCGCTACGAGGCTTGGATCTCCACTTACGATAAGGGGAAAATTTTGATCATCGATGTAGACGACAATGCATTCCACGAAAATGCAGAAGACTTGGGTGAGATTATTACGGCGATTGATGGTGAGATCAATGGTCTGTTTTAAAAGAGTAAAATATTTAAGATTAGAGGAGGCGCTTCGATTGAAGCGCCTTTTTTAATGGCCTTGGTCTTTGACTTCCTCTTTTCAGGTATCGATTTGTTCAAGGGAAGGGCGCGTGACCTTCGCAGCTCTTTGGAATACACATTTGCCACGAAGAAAAAGTTACTTACGCTGATCTCTACTTTATTTTGAGCAAGTTTTGGAGCTGTTTGCTCAGCATGGGCAGGTCATTCTGAATAATATCATAAACGATTTCATAATCGACTCCAAAATATTCATGTATAAGTCGATTTCGGTAGCCCTTCAGCTGATGCCAAGGCACTTCTTTGTTCGACTTCTTATATTCAGCGCCCAGTCTCGATGCGGCCTCCCCGATGATCTCAAAATTTCGGATTACCGCATCTTTAGTTTTTTCATCGATTAGAAAATCATCGAGGTGTGTATTTTGAACGTATCTCATGATTTTTTCAGCGGCCTCAAGCATATCCTCCACGAGCATTAAATCGTCTCGCTTAGACATAAATCAGATCCTTTTGAATAGCCTCGAAGTATTTCGGCTTTATTCCATTGCGAGAAACCAGATCAACTTTTATTCCCAATGCTTTTTCCAGTTCCTCTGCCAAGTCGATGAACCGAGAACCTATTTTCCCGTCAAACTCCACAAGGATATCGACATCACTATCTTTTCCGTGCTGCGATCGCGCAACCGAGCCAAAAAGCGCCATTGTCTTCAAAGGATACCGCTCTGCCAAAGATGACTTTAACCGCTGTAAATCTTGTAGGATATCTGTTTGAGCTGCCATAAACCAAAAATAGAGAAAAAGGGGATAGAAAAAAGAGGATAAACCGCCACCGATTTAACCTCTTTAAAATATTTCTAAAGATCATTTACCTCGTCACCACCAACTTCTCCGAAAACACTTCATCACCGCAATCAATTCTGACGATGTAAGTGCCTGGAGCTATGCCCGAAAGGTTAATTTGCATCTCTCTGAAATTTGCCTGAAGGGTTTGTTGTTTGATCGGTCTGCCAGACAGGTCGTGGATGGTGATGGACGTCATATCGAGGTGGGAAGAACGGAGGGTAAGTAGGTCGCGGGCGGGGTTGGGGAAGAGAGAAACACTATTTCTTAGATAATTTGTTTTTACCTCTTCTGTCTCAACGAATTCATCTTGTAATTGGGCCATAATTGCACTGGCTACGGAGTTAGCCTGATATTCATTAGAAGCATTACAAAAGTCATAAACTTGCGAATTATCAATATAATCGAAAACAGGTGTAGAGTAGAAATCGTCACGAATTGACATTTTAATTTGAGGATTATAAGAAGAAGCTATATCCATATGGATTTTAGATAATGCCTCCAACACAAGAATATACTTGGGTGCCACGGTGATATCTCCAATGATCGTAATCTCTTCCGCCCTCATGAAAAGCTGGTTTCCCTGCACTTCTTGAACAAGTGGGTGAGATTCAGAAATCACTTCATTTTCCAAAATTAAATTGCCCGGAGAATATGCATTGAAATTCTCAATCGGTTCAAACTCCCACTGAATGGGATCAATGAGATAATTTATGGACTTTTTCGGATCGTAAACCTTTACAGTGGTGATTTGAGTGGTATTTATCTGCTCATCAAAAAATCCAATTTGATCAAAATAGTTATCCTGTAATATTTTCAATTGAATTTTTGTCACTTCGGATTCGATCGTACTAGCGTCAAACGGGTAGGTATAACTTGTAACACACTCACCTTCAAATAAGTCGGGCTCTGACCTCCATTCCGCAATATCCGTTATACTTAGTGAGTATACATATTGATTTAATTTTGATAATGGAATCCAACGTGATGCAAATTCTCGTTGTCTGCCACCGGTAGCTTTTGTAAACTCATGTTCTAAATGGAAATTATTTTCTGAATTGTATTCGAACGTATAATCTTTTCCCTCATTATGATTCCAATCTTCAGGCTCTGAAATGGAATTTTCTAATGTCACCTCTATTCTCACGTATGTATTCGTTTTAGTCATATCGAAATCCAACGTCCTGTTCAGCGCAACCTGTAAATCAATTGCTCTCAAGCGAAAATTCGACTCACTACTTATTTGTTTGATTATGGTGCAATGATGCGGTTCAAAATTTGGGTTAGGTGGCCAAGTAATGACTTCATTATAATCATTGTATACTTCTTCAAATTCAAACCCTGATGATTGATAGAATATTTCAAACTCAGGTTTTCTCAATAAGGCACTAACCCCTAAAACTTTATTGTATGCAGGAAAAGTGCTTGGGTAGAGCTGAGTGCGTCCATATCCATGAAGAACTTCTCCTGCAGAGAGATTAGGGTCAATAGTTGAAGGATCAAAAGCTTGACTGATCCCGCCGGGAATGAAAAGTGGAGTGGTTTCCTGATAAAAACTTCTTATAAGCTTACCTTTATATGAAGTTTCTGAAAATGATGCAACAGGAGGACTTGGTTTCACTGGTTTATTTGGCTTCTTGCCGAATAATTCAAAGGAACCATAGTCAACTCCCGCTCCCACTAGTCCTTTTATAGCCTTATTGGTAATTTTACTTCCATCTTCTGAACCATCATCAAAAATTCCTTCGGCTTTTAAAACCTCTTTGAAAATACCGCCGCCCGGTATTGCCAAGTTTAATCCGCTTTTCACAAAATTCTTACTTAAATCAAGTAGATCCCATTTGGCGTTATTCCATCCTTCATTAAAATCATTCATTTCATCGTTGTAAGCTTCAAGCTGGGTTTGATACTTCGTAAACATATCATCCATTCTTTGATACATAACAGAACCAGGATTATACTCATTCGCGTCAAGGATAGAAAGATTAAGGAAATCTTCGTTTAGGTTTGTTTCGGTGATGGCGCTTTCCGTTTCCAACGTTCGGGACAACAAATCGATATCGACTGTCTCAATCGTTTCAAAGAGAAATTGAATTCTTCCGGGAGTCTCTACACCATCAAATTCTCTCATGCATATACATGGATCAAAAGCCATTTGAAATTCTGCCACAACCCAATCACTAGAATTGATTGCTTGAACCCGAGGGCCCAACAGTTGAAATGTTTCACTGGGTTGATCCAAGGGTATGTCATACGGGGAGGCATGACGAAACAATCCAGATACACGTTCATTTGACAAATCAAATCCCGTATATTTCATTGTAATTCCCCATTCTTGAAAAGAACTTGTCAGACTGTTTTGCCATACATTTGCAAATAGCCTTACCATCCCTGTGTAACGGTTGTATAGAACAAAATACGGTACATTAGACGGGGATATGGCGTCCAAAATTTCAGGGTTTGAAGGATTGTTCGGTGCATTTCCTGTGGCATAATAAGTTCCTGACGAGGGATCATCATAAGGATCCCCATTGGGATAAAAGCCTGTGTTTATCCAAAGTAATTCCCATCCATCCTGCCAATGCCAATCGCGAAAAAGTTCGTCACCAGGAGCCAGACCGGAGTTTAAATGATTGTCATCATGGTTATTGGCAAATGGATTTCTCATATTGTAATTACCAGCATTGCCAAAATTATGTTCCCAACCCGCATTTAAATCGAGTGTAATAGATGAACCTGGCGACCAATTCATGTGTGTATTGAGAAACGAATTTTCTGTGTACGGAATAGGGTTATTTATAGAATTCGGATACCATTCATTTTTAAGAGGTAAGAACTCGTTGTTCAATGGAGAAATGGGATTGGTGGCAATATCTTTCTCACACTGAGCGTAGGATTTATTGCACAGCAGTGTAGTCATGCATATGACAAAAAAGTATAAAAATCTCATGTTATTTTAGTTTTAATCCAAGACTCTACCTGAAAGCTTGAAAAGTTGGTTTTGGTATTGATATTCCAATTTGATACTTTGCCTATCGATTGAATCTACTTCGAGTAAACCTCTGGGCCGGATATTTCCATCGGAACCCGAAAGAAAATTTTCCAGATTTCTGCCTCCAAAAGGAATTTCCATTGTATCACCTTGGTTGTGAAAATTAACGGCTATTGTCATTGGGTTGTTTTCTTCGATAGGTGGTATGCCAATTGGTGAGCCATCTTCATATATCCAAATTAACTCAAGATCAAATGAATCAGTCTCATTTTCAAAAACTACTCGAAATTCTCCATAGGAAAGGAACTCGTTCCAAAATTCAATAAGATAGTATGTCGCACTAGTACTGTCCCTGCCTGTAAGATTTTCGGAACACGAGCTATCGACAGGGAAAGTAATGACATGACTAACGGTAATAAATTGCGGCCGCTCAGCAGTGAGATGAGTGCGGTTGAACACCGGTTCTTCAATGATCTCAGCCCCTAAATACCAAATATGTTGATAGTCAGAATCTGTATATGGAGACCTAAACTCAACGTTATTGTAGAATACTGAATCATAAGGTGTCCAAACGGTTCCCTCGCCAGGTCTGATATAACTTTCCCTCATCAATATTTCCGCTGTAGGTTCTACAGTGCTCCAACACGGATCATAGTTCACGCATTCAGGATTGGTCGGGTCGCAACACTGATCCTCATCGTCTTCCTTGCAGCCTGTCACCACCACAAAAAGAAAAATCACTGAATAAAAAAACACCTTTTTCATAGCTTATAAAGTTAGATTGTCATTTTGTTTATGAGCCGCAGGGTGGCATACCCTGCGTAGCGGGAGTTTCTATTCCAAAATTCTTCCCGAAAGCTTGAAGAGTTGGTTTTGGTATTCCATTTTGATACTTTGTCTGTCGAAAGAATCTACTTCAAGTAAACCTCTGGGCCGAATATTTCCATCGGAACCCGAAAGAAAATTTTCCAGATTTCTGCCTCCAAAAGGAATTTCCATTGTATCACCTTGGTTGTGAAAATTGATAGAAATTGTACTGGGATTCAGTTCATTTAACGCTGGTATACCAACTGGAGAACCGTCCTCATAGATACGAATGAGTTTAACATCAAATGAATCAGTCTCATTTTCAAAAACTACTCGAAATTCTCCATAGGAAAGGAACTCGTTCCAAAATTCAATAAGATAGTATGTGGCACTAGTACTGTCCCTGCCTGTAAGATTTTCGTAACATGAGCTATCAACAGGGAAAGTAATGACATGACTAACGGTAATAAATTGCGGTCGCTCAGCAGTGAGATGAGTGCGGTTAAACACCGGCACTTCAATAATCTCAGCCCCTAAATACCAAATATGTTGATAGTCAGAATCTGCATATGGGGAGCTAAATTCAACATTATTATAGAATACTGAATCATAAGGTGTCCAAACCGTTCCCTCACCAAGTCTGATATAACTTTCCCTCATCAATATTTCCGCTGTAGGTTCTACAGTGCTCCAACACGGATCATAGTTCACACATTCAGGATTGGTCGGGTCGCAGCATTGGTCTTCATCGTCTTCCTTGCAGCCTGTCATCACCACAAAAAGAAAGAGGAGAGAATAAAAAAGTATCTTTTTCATCGCTTTAGTCTTTGATTTCCTCTCTCAAGATATCAATTTCCTTTTTGAGTTCGAGAATGTAAAGTGTTAGTTCCTCAACTTTTATCGTCAGTAGTCGTTCCGTTTCTCCAAGGGCAAGACCGTCCTTTTCTATTTCTGCTGCGCTCGGGAAATCAGGTAAGTGTTTGTTTTCTTTTAAATATCCTTCCAGTTCGTCCAAAGGCATCAAGTCATATTCTTTTTCAAAAACGAAATCTCCCCATGTGGCATCCTTCAACTTAATAAACATCTCTTCTGCTATGGCCGTTCCCTCAATAAGAAGAGAATATGGCGAACTGTCTGTATCATCTTCATAGATGTAAACTGAACCATCAACGAAAAGATCGTGATCGCCAATAAAATTACCTGTATTGATTCCTACCTGACCATTTTCTCCGAGTTGCAGAGCGACTGTTGAATTATCACCATTTACGAATTGAAAATTATCATTTGGCGATTCCCAAATCATGCGGGCGGCACCGTTGGTAAGGTCGAATCGTAAGGTTCGATTCACCGAAGCATAAATACCGAAATCATTTCTCACAGCCAGTTGATCGTTAATGCCAGCATTGTAAAAACCCGATTGTATCTTTCCGTTTAGGTCGACACTAAACTGTCCAGAAAGTGTAGGGTTACCAAGACCATTGTTTTTAAAGCGGGCTTTGATAAAAAACTCGGGACTTTCGTAAGAAGTAATCGGATTTTCATTTTCATCTATAGATCCCATCAATTGATTCTCTATGTCCATTATAAAGCTCGTGCCAGAAGTTCCCTAATCCTTGAGGTGCAAGCGCGCTTCGGGTGTGTCAAAACCTGGCCCTATGGCTACTCCTCGGGTGTTTGTAGTTGCTGCTATTCCCGTAGTACCATTCGGTACATGCATCATTTCATTTTGAGCAAAAGCTCCGGCTATCAAAAAGGATAAAATGAGGGTGGTTAAATTGCGTTTCATCGTCTCGTGATTTTAAGATTTGCCTCAATATCAGGACTCGTCGCAATCAAAAAAAAAAAACGGGTAAACCTTTAATGCTAAGCACTATAAACACCCCAATATTGACAATCAAACGCACACAAAACTTTCTGCAAGAAGTATAAATCGGGTTTTGATTGGTCATTTTTGTCCCCCGAGTAGGGTACAAGAAAAATTGGAAACCTAGACAAAAAAAAGGCGCTTCGATTGAAGCGCCTTTTTCGTTTAATATCTTTTGGATCAGAGTTTCACCTGAAAAGAAACGGGAACCTCATCGTAAATCACTTTGTCTCCCAAGTCAGAGAAGAAAGAACCTGA
>JBLIEU010000019.1:0-42270 GCA_047633195.1 Cryomorphaceae bacterium
GGCATAAAAAAAGCCTGCAAGAAGCAGGCTATATATTTCGTTGTTGTACAAACGGTCAGCTCTTCTCTTCGAGATTGAAGGAAGTCCACCACCAAATATTTTGTACTGTGTTTGTCATAATTGAATTACAAAATTAGAATAAAGATTCGGAGACGGCAAATTATTTTTGCTTAAGGTTGTTAGATTTTTCATCATCCTTGCCAAAAAAAACTGCGCAATATTCCAAATTTGTTATTCTTTAAAAGAGCCTACGAATAATAAGATTTTGATATTGTGTTAGTTCAAGTGAATTCTATAAGTGCCTTTTCGATGAGGGAATTTGTACCCCGTCCGCCTCAGGAGGATCGAGAAGTCCTTGAGTGCGAAGATGTAGTTCAAAACGGTTTTCGATACAACCCAACTTCCAACGGTCCTTGCGCCACTCGAACTGAAAGGTTACCAATTTCCATAGTAAAAGGAAATAGGAATGCGTTGTATAAGTCAGCTTGAGGTCAAATGAAATGGGGGGAGAAGGCTCTTTCACTTTCTTTAGAAAACAATGTTAACTCCGTTAAATGAGCGAATGCTTATTATAAATTTGAGGTAAATCATTTTACTAATGAAACGAATAATTGCCCTATTAATGCTCTTACTCATTTCCTTTGGAGGTTTTTGTCAAACCAACATGGACAAACCTGAAGAAGTGCCAGATAAAGCTTCTCCTTTTACTGCCGTTGATTGGGGAAATGAAGAGCCCTTGGTCAAGTTTGAAGGAGCATGGTACGGCTTTGTGGCACTGGATACTTTATCAAAAGATAGGATACTCAACTTTTGTAAATCGGAGTATGGCGACAAGTGGCAAAAGCGTTTTTCTGAAGATATGGTGGAAGTCTTGCGGGAGATGAACCATTATCCCAAAAAAGAGGTGACCATTACCCTTGAAAAGGATGGGGAAACAGTTCATAAGGTCGGTTTGCTTTTGGCTGCGAATAGACAGGGCGTGAGAAAATACAACGTTGCTGAAATGAAAAGAGTCGCAGCGTTCAAAAAGATTTCTAAGAAGAGCGCACTGAAAGACCTCGGGCAATTGCAGACTTTATTGAAAAGGAATGCATCTTATCTAGGCCTAACTGGCTTTGATTACAAGGGTGGAATTGCCAATATTAAAGCCAGCATAGAGGACAGCATTTTGGTTCGGGATTTTGGATTCGCCATTCAAAAACTAATTGGTGAATTGGGTGATCGACATGCTAGGGTAAGCGGATTCAGCAGTGGGTTGGATGGTTTCCTGCCATTTGCAGTAGCTCCTTTAGATGAGAAGGTGGTAGCGCTCCATTCCGATACAGACGGAGCAGGATACAGTTTCTATCTAAACGATTTCCCTTATCTAAAATCAATTGATGGGATTTTAGTAAACGAGTTTATGAGCAGCATCACCTGGCAAGATAAGTATGCCCCTGAAGCTGCAAAGTTCCACCGAGGTGTAAGAGAAATACGGGAAATTGGACAACAGTACTATAAGCTAAAAGGACAAATACCTGATTCAATAGCCTACACATTCGCAAACGTAAAACAGGATACGACCATCGTTCTTTCGCACTCAAAGAGGATGACCGTATGGAATGATGTCAGTGATAATTACTATCCACTCGTGCAAGAATCGATTGAAGATGAGACATACGATGCACTGTTTGAACTCAAGGAAAACGCTATTGGATACATCAGACTGCCCGACATGCTAGATGCTGAGGAGGCCCCAAAATTGTTTGACCTACTGACCACGAAAATGGAAGATTTCAAGGAGACCAAAGCGCTAGTAATCGACATACGCAATAACGGCGGAGGGACGAGAGCCTTACTTATGAAATTGGCTCCCTATTTCATATCCCCGTCATCAGAACCTTGGGTAGCGAATGTGGCAAAAATTAGAAGTGATGGTAAAATCAGCGGAGATGATGAAAGTATGCAGGCGAGATACCTTTATAGCTATTCTTCAACCTTCTTGACAGATAGGGATCGGGGAGCTATCGATGTGTTTTTATCAGGATTCAATACGACTTGGAAATACAAGAAATCAAAATACAGCAAATCCTTTTATATGGTGTTGAGCCATGAAAAAGGAAAGAACCATTATTATTACAGCAAGCCCATTTACATTTTAATGAATGAACGTTGTTTCAGCGCCGCTAGCGTATTTGCGTCTGCATTAAAAGGATTACCCAATATCACATTAGCAGGTATAAACACAGATGGCTCCAGTGGCAGAAGCCAGTATTATTCTTTAGAAAATTCAGAGATCAAAATTAAGCTGTCATCCATGATTTCGTTTCAGCGCAATGGTAAAACATTGGATACGAATGGAACTGAACCTGATATTATCTTAAGCAAAGACTTCGAACAGGTTTTGGAAAATAGAGACACGCAGCTCACAGAGTTGCTCCTAACAATTAACAAGTAGGTTCTTTTGAGGTAGAATAGGATCAACGCTATCTATTCAAAGCAATCGAATGACCAATGCTTTGCACGTTCGACTTCGCTTTGTGCTATACCTAAAGGCACAGGCCGAATCTGCGCACATATGAGTTACCCACATTTAGTTTCTACGGGACTGGAATACATTGAAACCAATGATCAAATTCTTCCGTCGCATCGGTCAAAGACTTCACACTGAAAGTCGCTTTTCGAAGTATACGCTCTTTGCCATCGATGAGACCGTCCTTGTGGTGATTGGTATTATTCCCGAATTCAAATCAATAATTGGATCGAAAATTGGCCCAACAAACTTGGTGTTCTTTAGCATCAATTTTGTTTCTTGTGTCCAGCAAGGAAAATGAGACTTTCACCCGAAGTGAACCGCTGAAGGTACACATGCACTTTTGGCGTAAGCCCCAATCGCATCTATACACTAACACGAAAACAAAACACAATGACGATACAGGTAAATACCGATAAGAACATAGAGGGCTCCGAGAACATGGAAGTCTACTTTACAGAAAAAATTGAAAGCGGACTCAAGCACTTTGCCGACAAGATAACCCGCGCAGAAGTGCACTTGTCCGATCAGAACGCCGACAGAAATGGAACGGACGATATACAGTGCCGGATAGAAGTCAGGGTAGAAGGGCAGCAGCCCGTCATGGCCGAGAGCAAGGCAGATACCCACGAAAAAGCATTGAGCGGAGCAGTTGACAAAATGCAAGCAATATTGAGAAAGATCATCGGCAAAATGCAGGAGAAGCACCGTTAATTAGTTAATGGGTATCGAGCGGCAAGAAACCAATACCTAAGAACTAGCCTCTTTTTGATAGCCAATTTCTAAGAAAGCACCTTAATCTTAAGGTCAAACCGTATCGTCAAGAGGTCTTCCACTTTTACCATACCCAAAAACTTCTCGGGAGGCTCGATGCCGAATTCTCTCATATTCAACTCCACGGAACCGCGGGTGAAGAGCGTATTATCAGCGAGATGAGAGGAAAAGATGCGTAGTCTCTTTTCTTCGGAGTGTCCGCCAATGGTTAGCTCTACCGTAAAGTAGCCGATGGAAAGACCACGTTGCATATTCTTGCGCTGTGTATCAGGATCGTACCAATGAGCATTTTTAAACTCCACTCGAATGCTTGAGTATTCACGGTAATTCAGCAGGTTCGCAAAGTCTTTGTTGATCATAGACCCGCCACAGTCAAAATCGAGGACGGGCAAATCCAAAAGGCCATCGTCAAATACGATGAGCCGGTCTTCAATCATCCCCTGAAAGTGAAGCTCCCCAAACACAGCCTCTTGATCAAAAGTGCACTCCAAGATGCTGACGTTGGTATTGACTTCTATCACCAATCGGCACTCTTCAGTGGTCGATAGCTCCAGGCAATCAACCAATTCCGTGACTGCCCTTTGTGCTTGACACAAAAGACACATCAACATAACTGAAAGGAGCACTGCAAGTCTCATCATGGTATAAAAAAGATAGGCTCGATGTCTCCACCGAACCTATCGATTATTTTTGACTATTGAAAGTTAAAAGCTGATAACCGCTTCAAGTACAACACCACTGAATTCTCCACCGTCAAAGCGGGTGCCTTCCCATCCATCGCCGTCGTAGTTCTGCTGAACGTATTCGAGTTTGGCCATCACGTTGTTGGTTAAGAACCATCCTCCACCTGCATTAAGTCTGTTGATGTCGCTGCCATCAGTCCCATCTTCGCCTGTTACCATATTGTAGCGTCCACCTACATAAAAACGCTCATCAGCTCCGAATCGGTAGAGCAGGTCTCCTGCAATTTGAGTGTACGTGAAATCATCTCCGAAAAATGGAGTCGCATTGATCATTTCGTAGGTTCCGAAAAACTCCAGTCCTTTGAATTTCACAAAGGGGTTGATCATGAAAGAAGTGACTTCGGGCACGGTGAAGCGCAATCGCCCACTCCAGTCGTCGCTTTGCTCTTCCGTTTCCATCACATTGTAATAGCGGCTGCTGGCGCGGTCTCCATTGTAAAGAAAGTTCGCTTGTTCTCCACTGTTGTGGTAACCACTCACGGTAAGCCGCACTCTCAAATCAGAGTCTATTTGTTTGTCGTATCCCACTTTTCCGTAGAAGGAAGGAGTTTCCTTTGTGTCTTCAGAAGCGACAGCTACGCTTTGGTTCAATTTACCATTGGAAATGGCCACCATGGCTATCCATCCGTTTTCGCGGAAGTAAATTTCTCCAAAAGCCTCGGTCGTAAATCCATCGATAATGTAGTTTCCTACAAAGGGATTGTTGATGGCCAGAGCATTATCCGTTCTTCTGAAGTGCCAGTCGCCGTAGTTGATTTCGTCGAGACCCACACGAATGGTCACTTTCTTCATCACATCTTCCAGAAATCCTTCTTTAATGAAGTTGAGTTTATCTATCTGTAAGTGTCCTCCTTTTACCCAGGCCTCTGGGTGGTGGCGAGAAGATAGGTAGGTGCGCAGGTGAAGACGCACACCATCTGCTAAGGCGGCATCTATATTGAGGTTGGCCGTAGGCAGGTTGAAGTTTGACCCCAGTGGGATCAAGGTGTCAGCCATAGGGCTATTAGAATGTTCCACTGCCTGAAATTGCATCGCGAAATCTGCCCCGATTCGAACCCGTATTTTTTCGAAAGGGATGGTATCTTTTTTGGGAGCTTCAAATTGGTTTATCCCAGCGAACCCAGGTTGCCTGAAGTTGTCTATCGGAGGTTGGTTAAATGATTGTCCGAAGACTGGCTGAAAAGACAGCGTTGCCAATATTGAAATTAGAATTTTTGAAATTTTCATAAAAAGTAATTTTAGTTGGTCAATTTTAAAGTGAAGAGTATGTTGACATCTTTGCCCACTTGTATGGCACCAAACATGGCGCTAGGCGGCTCAATATCAAATTCGGTCATGTCTATTTTTTTAGCACCTGTTATAGTTATAGTATTTCCTTCTGACTCTACAATTCCCTGAACCGAAACGTTTCGCTTCATCCCAGAAATCATCAGGTCTCCCGCTACGATAACTTTATTTCCGGCAATCTGCTTTACTTCGGAGAGCTCAAAAAGTATGTTGTGAAATTTTTTTGTTTTTAAAGACTCGTAGGTGATACTGTTCATCTTGGATTTTCCACTTTCTATAGATTCCGCTTTGATGGTAATGGCCATTTGTGGAATTGAAATGACCATTCCGTTTTCCATTTCAAAAGTGGCCGAGCCTCTTACATTTTCCACTTCGCTTTCCCAATCATGGATGGTAGAAGTGCCTACTACAGATACTTTTGAACTAGGACTGACTGTGTATTCCTGTGCACTGAGTGCAACGCCTAAAAGGAGGGATAAACTGATGAGTAGCTTTTTTTTCATGAGCTGTTGCTTTGATTTCTGATCCAAAATTAAGGCCGATTATTTTCTTAAATCATGACTTAGATCAGTTCTTCTTAGAAGTTGATATAAATCAGTTTTAGAACCGTTCACCTTTTTTTTTCAATATAATATGCGTAAGGCCGCAGTTGGGTCGACCTAGATCTGAGGTTACTCATGTGCAATAGACCTCATTTTTGCCCTTGTGGAAATGTTTGATAGGGCTCTCGGAGATACTTCGAAACCCTGAATTTATTTGAATAAACCAACCCTCTAAAAATTTCGCTTTTTCAGTGCCATGATCTGAGCAGTGTACTTAGAAAGAGCAGCCTAAAAACCCAATTTATTCGGTGATACATTTCTAAAGAGAAATATTTGTGGTCAATTTTAGGCTGGGTGAGTGAATCATCTTTTAGGGTTCCCAAATAAATGAGATATTAGCAACCTTAAATTCATATTGTCAGATTAACACTAATACAGAAATTCGATGTCGATTACGATTGAAGAGATAAACGAAGAGTCTTGGTTTAAAATACCAAATCACGATTCGTTAAGGCCATTTTTTATGAGCATTGTGAGTGATTCCAATCACTGGATGTTCATCTCTAGCAATGGTGGCCTGACTGCGGGAAGAAAGAATGCCGAGCATGCGCTGTTTCCATATTACTCGGACGATAAGATTACGGAGTTGGCTCACAATACGGGAACCAAGACCATTTTTCAAGTGGTTGCTGGTGGCGAGAAGGAAACCTGGGAGCCGTTCTCAAACTTGAGTTCCAAAGAATTTAAGATCACCCGCAATCTTTACAAGAATCGACACGGCAATAAAATCTTGTTTGAAGAGGTCAATCACGATTTGGAATTGACCTTCTGGTACGAGTGGTGTTCGAGCAATATCTATGGATTTGCGCGGAACGCGGCAATCGTCAACAACGCGAATCACCCACAATCGGTAAATGTGTTGGATGGACTCCAAAACATCCTGCCTTACGGTGTTGATTCTGATTTGCAAAAGCGTCAAAGTAACTTAATTGATGCGTACAAGCGAACTGAGCTGGTCAAAGAATCTGGATTGGGAATCTTTGCTCTAAGCGCCATCATAGTCGATAGAGCTGAGCCTAGTGAAGCCTTAAAAGCCAACACGGTATGGTCTCTTGGTTTAGAAAATGCCAAACACCTTCTTTCATCTTTTCAATTGGATAGTTTCCGAAAAGGGGAGACTATCGTTGAAGAGACCGATATGAAAGGGGAGAAGGGTGCCTATTTTGTTTCAGCCGAAGTGCATCTGGCACCTGGTGCAAAACAAGACTGGACAATCGTTGCCAATGTCAATCAAACCCAGGCTGATGCAATAGAGCTAAGTCGAGAGATTGCGACCAATCATAATCTGCGAGAGCAGGTATGGGCGAATGTAGAAGAGGGCACCGCAAACCTTAAGTTAATTGTTGGTGCGGCTGATGGATTGGAGTTAACCTCCGATAGCCTTCGCGATACGCGTCATTTTGCGAACGTACTGTTTAACGTGATGCGCGGTGGGATCTTCGATCATGACTACCAAATAGAGAAAAGAGATTTTAGCGCTTACCTTCAAAATGCCAACAGCGAAGTCTTTGAAAAGCACCATTCATTCTTGGATGGACTCAAACAAACCTTTGATAAATCGGAACTGACCGCGGCTATCTCCAGTATCGAAGACTTCGATCTTATGCGGCTTTGCGAGGAGTACCTGCCGTTGCGATTCAGTCGCCGCCATGGTGATCCTAGCCGACCTTGGAACAAATTCTCCATCAATACCAATAGCGAAATCGATGGATCAAAAATCCTCGACTACGAAGGAAACTGGAGAGACATTTTCCAAAACTGGGAAGCCCTGGTTCAATCTTATCCCGACTTTATTGAAGGGATGATTTCTAAGTTTTTGAATGCCTCCACGTTCGATGGTTACAACCCTTACCGAGTTACCAAAGGTGGCTTCGACTGGGAAATCAGTGAGCCCGACGATCCGTGGTCATACATCGGCTACTGGGGAGACCACCAGATTATTTACCTCCTCAAATTCTTGGAGTTTCACCGCAATTACAAGCCCAAGGGTTTCAGTGAGCTTTTTGCAAAGAATTGCTTTGTCTACGCCAATGTGCCTTACCGAATCAAGCCTTATAGCGAGATTGTAAAGGATCCAAAAGACACCATTGAATTCGACGAAGAATCAGATAAGGCCATTCGCGAAAGCGAAGTAGAACACGGCGCTGACGGTGCTTTGCGAAGCAGTAGAAAAGAGTCAATCCACCGTGTGAACTTCTTCGAGAAGATTCTCGCTACGGTATTGGCCAAGGTTTCCAACCTCATTCCCGAAGCGGGAATATGGTTAAATACGCAGCGTCCAGAGTGGAATGATGCCAACAATGCCCTAGTGGGAAATGGAGTTTCCATGGTAACGCTATACTACCTCCGCCGTTTCTTGAAATTTATGGACCAATCTCTCGAAAGCATTGAAGCAGAATATGTAGAGATTTCCGAAGAAATGTCGACGATGTTCACCCACATTCTTGGGGTTTTGAAAACCAATGCAGATGCCTTGGATAAGCCCATGAATGACCAGGTTCGTAAATCCATTACTGAAGGCTTAGGTCAAGCAGGTAGTGCTTTTAGGGAAAAAATATATGACCATGGTTTTAGTGGAGACAAAATCGGCATAAAGCTCACCGACGTTCGAGATTTCGTATCAATTGCTTTGGACTATATGGAGCATTCCATCAAAGCCAATCAACGGGAGGACAAGCTTTATCACGCTTACAACTTAATGAGCATAAACGATTCGGGTATTTCCATTTCTTATCTGGACGAGATGCTCGAAGGGCAAGTAGCCGCCTTGAGCTCGGGAAGTTTGACGCCAATAGAAGCAATCGAAGTACTGGACGCTCTCAGAAATAGTGCCCTATACCGCAAAGACCAGAACAGCTATATTCTCTATCCCAACAAGCAATTGCCAGGATTTTTAGAGAAGAACAATGTGGCAAAATATTCGATCGATAAGTCGAAACTCTTGCAGCAGATGGTCGCTAACGGAGATTCTCAAATTATTGTAAAAGATGTAGTTGGAGGGTTTCACTTCAATGGAAACTTTAAAAATTCCAATGACCTAAAAGAGGGGTTGAATGGATTGTTATCAACTGAATATTCTTCCTTGGCTGAAGCCGAAGAGGCGTTGATTTTGGAAATATTTGAAGAAGTATTTAACCACAAGGCTTTCACTGGTCGATCGGGTACATTCTTCGGTTACGAAGGCTTGGGATCGATATACTGGCACATGGTTTCTAAGCTGCATTTGGCCGTTTATGAGGTCTGTCAGCAAGCACACAATGAAGGTGCTGACAAAGCCACTAGAGATGCATTAGCAGTTCATTTCGATGAAATCGGATTGGGAATAGGTCTTTATAAAGAGCCTAAACTATATGGCGCTTTCCCAACTGACCCTTATTCGCATACTCCTTGGCATCGAGGCGCTCAACAGCCTGGTATGACTGGGCAGGTCAAAGAAGATGTCTTGGTTCGCTTTGGCGAATTGGGTGTTTCTATGGATGAGGGCAGGTTAAAATTTGACCCCTTCCTACTCAAGAAGAAAGAGTTCTTGACCGAGTCTGAGAGTTTCGAATACAGTTCAATATCTCAAGATCTTACCCATGTCGATCTTCCCGCAAACTCTCTGGGATTCACGTGTTGTCAAGTTCCGGTGACTTATCACCTCGCGAGCGACGCTGGACTGAAGTTGGAACTAAAAGACGGCAGCTCATTGGAATTAATTGGAAACGAGTTGGATAGCAAAAACTCTGCAGCTATTTTCCATAGAACTGGAAAAGTGAAATCCATCACAGTTTCCATACCCGAAGAGCAATTGAGGTAGCATTTTTGAGTTTGAGAGAGAAGTATGACATGGATTAGAACACTTGTTTTCTTTTGCCTCTTTCCTGGGTCTTTTGTTGCGAAAGCCGAATATAACGGCTATCACATCGAGTTTGATCTTCATCTCAAATCAGGTGAAACGATTCACGGGTACCAATACCTCGCGGGCTATATTCCTACACCCGACGATATGTCGCTGGCCGAATATGTGGAGAGCAGAAAAGACCTCCTGTTAAACAATCACTTTGAAGATGGATTGGGCGACTATGCCTATCATCAGAATCGGATCAAATACACGTGGGGAAATAGGCTTGGGAATAAACACTTCATCTTCACATTGGTCGATAAGCACACCATTGATACGTCTGACGTGAAAACCATTGATGTCTTGGAGATTATTCCCTATTCGTATATCACGGGTGTTGTGAGCTCCCACCAAATGGCTGATACGGTATGGATGAAGGAAGAACATGTGGAATACCGCTCTTTTGGCGGGTACCTCTGTGCCTACAATGTTTTCTTTCACGAATGGAATGCCGATTTGGAAGAGGCGGTCAGTCAAGCTGAAGAGCAAATAAAAAGAGTGGAGGAGGAAATAGCACGACTCGAAGAAGATCTCGAATACACCGATGGAGCGGAGTACGACAAAATAAAGGCTAAAATCGAAGAACTGACAGATTCTTTGGACCAAATAGCTTCAGATATTCTTGCGCCCTTTTTTGATTACAAAGTGGTAATTATCGCGGAGTGTACCTGTTAGGGTCAAGAGCTAGCTGAACCAAAGAATCGAGCTCTAGGACTGTCTCTCTCTGGAGGGAGTGGATTTGGCGCAGTATGCGGAGCCAAAGACGAGGGAGGTGTCTATTAAGCGGAATCTGAGGTTCAAGAAAAATTCTCGAAAAAAATGCGCCTTTTATAATTCTCGAATGACCGTTGAATTTCCTTTTCTTTGAATAACAATCATCCCCAAATGAAAACCAAGATCAACCCTCTGATATTAGCTTCTGAATTGAAGGGCTTGCTCGGCTCACCCGATCTCATCCTGATCGATGCGGGTGCTGGCGCTCCTGCGCGAGAAGACTATAACAATAAGCACATTGAGGGAGCGCTCTACGTCGATTTAAACGACGACTTATCCGATATCAAAAAAGATGCTGCAGAAGGCGGGAGACACCCTCTGCCTTCTCTTGAGTCTTTTGGCCAAACCCTATCCAATCTGGGAATTACTCCCGAGAGTCATGTGGTCATTTACGACGACAAGGGGGGTGCCAATGCTGCTGCCCGCTTTTGGTGGATGCTTCGCTCCGTAGGTCATCAAAAGGTTCAAGTGCTGAATGGTGGAATCCAAGCCGCCGAGAAACAGGGATTGCCAATCAATGACACCGAAGTAGCTATTGAAGCGTCTACAACATATTCTATTAATGATTGGCAGCTGCCTCTCTCAACCATCGATGAAGTGGAGAACGCTACCGACGACCTAAGGTCTGTGATCATCGACGTTCGCGAAGCATACCGATACAAGGGAGAGTCGGAACCAATCGATTTGATAGCGGGACATATTCCTGGAGCCGTGAATATTCCACTGCAGGAGAACTTGGACGAGAATGGACTGTTCTTGTCGCCAGCAGCACTGCAAGAGAAATACGCTGCAATCATGCACGAATACAAAGCCACCATCCATTGCGGATCGGGCGTAACGGCTTGCCACACCATACTCGCACTGGCGTCTGCGGGATTTGAAATACCCAAACTCTACGTAGGCAGTTGGAGTGAATGGAGCCGAAATGCTAAGCCCATCGGGAAATCGATTTAGCCTGGAGTTTAGATTTCTGAAGGAGTTAGGCAACCAAAGATTGTTTCCAAAACCGTCCTATATTGTTTCCCAAATCATTTGCTTTTGAATCCCATCATCAAAAATCTAATGGAGGCCGAGCGTAAAGCTGAGATCCTCTTCCAAGCCATTGAAGACCGCCAATTGGTAAAGCCTGGAAAAACCGAGCACCAGCTCAACCAAGAAGTATTCGATTTAGCCGACGAAATCCTCGGCATCAAAAAGTTCTGGCACAAGCGCATCGTACGTGCTGGAAAGAATACTCTGCTTCCTTATCACGATAATCCTCCCGACCATACTCTGCAAGACGATGATATTCTCTTTTTCGATTTTGGGCCCATATTCGAAGACTGGGAGGCTGACTTGGGCAAAACCTATGTAGTAGGAAACGATGCCCGCAAGCACAAGCTAAAGCGCGATGTCGAACTCGCATGGCATGAGGGAAAAGCCTATTACCACCAGCACAAGAATGAACTCACTGGTGCCGAATTCTACCAATACACCGCAGAACTGGCCAAGAAGTACGGATGGGATTATGGCAATATCCATTGCGGACACCTGATCGGGAAGTTCCCGCACGAGAAGATAGTGGGAGAAGACGAGATCAATTACATCCATCCCAACAACCACAAAAAGATGAGTGCGCCCGATCAAAACGGCAACGAGCGGTTTTGGATTTACGAGATTCACTTGATCGATCGAGAGCTGGAGATCGGTGGATTTTTTGAGCAATTGTTGTCATAGAGATTACCGACTTCAAACTTAAGTTCAAAACACCCTTAGCAATCCACTCATTCTGAAAGCTATTGCGAGAAGCTCGAAAAGGAAATCACCGGGTAATTCTACCGGTCCCTTGTAATTGTACTGAATATTTAACGAGCTTTAGATTCAAATATAAAAGTCAATCATGCCCACTACCATAGAAACCAAACACCTCCCGAAAGTAATCGCCGATCACTCCCAAGACATGACTGGAAAGGTCGTTGTCATAACAGGAACGACCAGCGGAACAGGATACATCTGTGCCCGAGAGGTAGCAAAGAAAGGAGCAAAAGTGGTTCTCCTCAATCGCAAAAGTCAACGCGCGGAGAGGTCGCTGAAAGCACTTCAGTCAGAAGTACCCAATGCTCATTTCGAATCCATCGAATGCGATTTGCAAAACTACGCCAGTGTGGAAGATGCCATCGCATGGATCAAGTCAAAATACGATGTGGTGGATGTTTTGGTAAACAACGCGGGTGTAATGGCACTGGAAGATAGAGCTACCGAAGATGGGTACGACGTGCAGATACAAACCAATGTGCTCTCTCATTTCTTATTGACTCGAGAACTCCTTCCACTGATCGTGAAAAGTACGGACGGCAGGATTGTAAACCACAGTTCAGGTGCTCGACTGGGAGGCCCACTAAAAAGCGAATACTTCGGAAAGAACGGAGGCAATTTAGGTGGCGATGGAACGAAAGAGGAAAACTTCCAATTCTCGGGTCCGAGATGGGAACGGTATCACCAAACCAAATTGGCAAATGCCGTCTTTAACTATGTCCTTAAAGAGAAGTTAGAAAAAGCTGAGATCTCCAATGTAATGCCGCTACTCGCTCATCCTGGCTTGGCACTCACCCAGCTTCAGGTTACTTCCGCTTCGACTGGTGGAATGGATAAGGATGCCGAGTTTATGAACCAAGCCCAATCGGCGGAAGACGGAGCCACCGGTATCATTAGAGCCGCTATGGATCCCGCCGCAGTGTCGGGAAACTTCTATGGCCCAGCAGCCGGATGGAGCGGCTTCCCCGAAATTTTACCTCCTGAAGAGCTGCTTTACGACGCGGAGAACATTCGCGTTTTTTGGGAAGGGTGTGAAAAAGCAGTGGGGGCTTTTGAGATTTAAACCCCGTTTTGGCGGTTAGAATGCACGCAGAACAACAATGAACAGAACGTTAATCTTCCTTTCCCTTTGTGTTATTTTTGGCCTTTCGGCAATTACGCCCCTTTCGGCACAAGCCGATACCAGAGACTATTTGATTCCAAATATTGGAGATACCCTTTATGGCCAGGTGGAACACATTGATCGAAGCGGAGCAGGCACCGAGTATTACAAAAAGATCAGAGTAACCAATGCCAAGGGAAAGCGGAAGAAGTACAAGAGGAGCGACGTTGAGTCCTTTCGAGTCGATAATGACCGTTACGAGGGATTTTGGCTGAGCCAATCTTCTGATAAGATAGTCTTGTTCAACCCCAAATACGACATCGATCAAGAAAACGCCGAAAGGCAATTTTTGAGAGTCATCAGCCTGGGTCGTTTGAGCCATTACCAACTGGAATGGTGGGAGCAAGGCGATGCGGGGATAAACTGGATGGATATGCTTCTCAAAGAAGGGGATGATTACTTTATCCGCGCGACGCAGGGTTTGTTCGGATTGAAAAAGAAAGTCTTGTCAGACTATTTTCAAAAATGCCCCGAACTCGTCGAGAAAATCGGACAAAAAGAGATTATAGATCCCAGCGCGTTAGTTGATTATTTCAATGCCAATTGTGCCGATTGGTAGGAAAAGCCCTCTCCGAGTTAGCGATCACACATTCTCTGTTCACATAGCTGTATGTGATGGTTGAATGCGGTAACTGTCAGCAGCCTTGATTCCTAGTCTTCAGATTTAGTGCCATTTCAAGAGAACTCAAAACCTCTTCTAGAAGTAGACGGAAGTGCATTGGCTAGCAGTTCTCAATCTGTTATATTTGAAAAGAAACAATTGGGCACATAAGAGGGGTATACCCAATCGCGGAGCTCTTTATATGGTATATCCAGATGTTGTGTGTACTATGAATATAGTCCTCCTCATATTGACCCTGATCAGCTTTACCATTTCGCTGGTGACGATTTTAGCTTACTACGCTCCAGCCAGCATGAAGTTGAAATCAATTATGGATCAAATCAATTCTGAAGAAAATTCAAACGGCCCAATGACAAGGTTTCTTCGGGATTTATCAAATGGAAATCCATATAACTCTATGTTCATCGATTTACCGAAATCAGAAAAGTACTTAGAACAGGATGATATTTCTGAGCTTGTCCACCGAATTAGATTGAGCAGGAAGATTTTGAAACTTGCACTTGGATCAATGATTCTGTGCATTGTATTAATGTTGATCTTGGAATAAAGAAGCACTTAAAACAACAATGCCTAAGAAAGCATGGGAGCTCTCGATAATTTGAAGATGTTTACTTTCAACATAAATCACATAACAGGTGACAAAAAATCGGATTTAAGCCGCACGTTTCTTAGCCTAGTCTTAACACTCTTTTCCATCTCGCTTGAGCTACGTTGGCAGGCACTAAGCCCAACCAATCAAACAATGATAGAGTTCTTTCGATAAATGAGACTAAACGTACTTACTGAAAGCAATACTGTTATTATTTGAAATATGCGATAGGTAAGATTCTTCTTGTGACCGCTGGATTATTCGAAGCGACTTCCATCCATGACCGAGAAGTTAGTCTACCAGAATGCTATTCATAAGCAATGATAGACGTATCTTTGCGCCATTATTAATTGGTATATCCCGCAATACAGTATTCTATGACCTTGAATGTCCAAATTACCAAAAGAGCATAAGTTTGTTGATCTTTCAGACTATGGAAGACCAGTAGCTAAAGTCATTGCCAATTCCCTAAAGAATACCTCTTTCACGCCCATTCACGTTACGATTGGATTTATAGTATCTGGCCTCATTGCCATCTATTGTATCATTCAAGGGTATTATTGGCTAGCTGCCTTCTTTTTAATTTTCAAATCAATTCTAGATGCTGCCGATGGTGAATTGGCTCGCGTCAAACAAAAGCCATCGTATACGGGTCGCTACCTAGATTCTGTCGCAGACATTGTCTTAAATGCCTTATTTTTTATTTCAATTTGGTACGTCACTGACAGTGCCGTTTGGATGTGCTTTGTAGCCTTCTTGGGCTTGCAATTGCAAGGCACGCTCTACAATTACTACTACGTCATTTTGAGAAATAAATTTGATGGCGATACGACTAGCCGTGTGTTTGAAGACAAAACGCCAACCGCATTAAAAGGCGAAGCGCAAAAGCACGTGAACATTCTTTTCGCCCTGTATAAAGCACTTTATGGTACTTTTGATAAAACCATTTATGCCTTAGACAGAGATGCAGATAAGGGCGAGGTATTGCCAAATTGGTTGATGACGAGCGTCTCTACCTTCGGTCTGGGTTTCCAATTGCTCATTATCGCCATCCTGCTTGTATTGGGTTTGAAAGACGTTATTCTACCTTTCTTTTTGGCGTATACCGTTATGGTGTTTGTATTTATTGGAATCCGTAAGTTTTTCTTTTAAATCACTTTAAGCCTTTGAAATAGTTGACTTGGCTCGCTTGGAGAAGCGAGACTATTAATGTCTGAACAAATGCATCGATAGCAGAGTTTAAAAGGTAACCAATACACCAAAATTTCTCTTTGTGTGCATCCTTGAGAGAGAATCTGTATATTACGTCTTAAGTGTTTATCGCTCATTTAGGACGAGACATTTTTAATTTTTTTATAATTAATTTAACGTTGGCTGTATATATGATAAAGCATTCCCCATTACTCGCATTTGTCTTCGTTTTGCTCTTTACGAATGTTAAAGCGCAACCTGCTTTAGACTCACTCCAATTGAACAAAGAGTATACAAACCTAAACGAAGCGCTAAAAAACCCTGAAAAAGTTTACAGGCTAAACTTGAGCAATCAAAAATTGCAATTTTCAGATTCCATTTGGTCGCAATTTACCAACCTTCAGTATTTAAGTTTCAAGAACGACCACCTTAAAGAAATACCCGAAGGTGTTGGTTTTTTGAAAAATCTAAAAGTGCTTGATTTAAGTGGAAATGATTTTGAAGTATTGCCCTCATCTTTTGAGAACCTAACCAATTTGGAAGAACTATTTTTAAATGATGACAAATTCCTCAAGTTCGAAAAGAATATCCCTGTTCTGAGCACACTACCAAATCTAAAAACCCTTCACATTGAAAACGATGGCTTGAAATCATTGCCCAAAGACATTTATAAACTAAGCCATTTGGAGTCATTGTACCTGAACAACAACCGATTCAAACAAATGCCAATAGAGATAGAGGCCTTAGAAAAATTACAATTCATCGATTTTCACGATAATGAGTACAGGCTGCCCATACAGGATATGCAAAATGAAAATCGCGGATATAAAATTCGGTTCTAAAATCTACGTTGTTTTTTGTCACTTTTCTACTTGAACAGCGATTAGTGAGCGCAATTGCAATCCTAATCTTACAAAGATTAAGGTGAGTGTCCTTTTTGAATAGGGCTGGTTCACTCTTGAGGTCAATCTTGATTTAATGGATTCGGTTAAATTTGAGGAAAACCGAAAGCGCTGGGATCCATAAGCGGATAACATGAAGAAATGTCTGGATGATTCAATTTATTCATATTTTAGCAACCAATCAATAGGACATTATAACATATGAATAATGATAAACGTACATATGAAGAATTAGAAATTCGAGTAAACGAACTCGAAAAAGAATTAATGAATTTTCAGAATATGAAAAAAGATGGCGATCCAGGAAGTTATCAAATTCTTATCGAAGAAAATCCACTTATTTTACAAGACACATCTCTTAGTATTAATGAAATCCACGAATTTTTATATGATAATTCAACACAAGGCGTAGTTTATCATAATTCAAATGGTGAAATAATTTATTCAAATAAAGCAGCAAGGCAAATTCTTGGTTTGACTCTAGACCAAATGCAAGGAAAAACATCAATTGACCCTTTGTGGAATTGTATTCACGAAGATGGTTCAGAATATCCAGGAGAAACTCATCCTGCTACCATAACGTTAAAAACAGGAAAAAAAATTGAAAATGCCAAAATGGGGGTTTTTAATTTAATCAAAGAAGATTATACATGGATTAATATAAACTCATTCCCGAAATTTAGATTAAAGGATGAAATTCCTTGCCAAGTGGCAGTCACATTTGACAATATCACCCAAATTACAAATACGACAAAAGAATTAGTTAATGCCAAAGAAAAAGCGGAAGAAGGCGATCACTTAAAATCAGCTTTCCTTGCCAATATGAGCCATGAGATCAGAACACCTCTGAATGCAATAATTGGTTTTTCTAGTTTATTGAAGAAGAAGAAAAATTTATCTGATGAGAAAAAAGAACAATATTTAGACTTAATAGACTCAGGTGGAAAAAGGCTCTTAACGCTTATTTCGGATATTGTTGATATTTCAAAAATTGATGCGAATCAATTATCAATCAATTTAGGTGTTGTTAATATTAATGAACTGATCAAAAACTTACAGAATCAATTTTCTATTGAATTAGTGAATACAGAAGTAGCTTTAAATGCTACCAGTGCATTCGCTGATGATAAAAGTTTTTTAAAAACAGATGAACTCCGGTTGACCCAAATCCTATCTAATCTACTTGAAAATGCTCAGAAATTCACCAATAAGGGTCAAATAGAATTTGGTTATGCAATTACAGGTAAGTTGTTGCAATTTTTTGTAAAAGATACTGGAATCGGCATTGATACTCAAAATTACGTGTATATTTTTGACCGATTTAGACAGGTCGATAGTGAATATTCCAAGTCAGGTTCTGGCACAGGTTTGGGTTTGTCTATAGTAAAAGGTCTTGTTGAGCTCTTAGGTGGAAAAATTTGGGTTGAGTCTGAATTAAATAAAGGAACGACGTTTTATTTTAACATCCCTTACATACAGACTGAGCCAACAATTGACCCTGAAAAATTGGATGACAAGTATAATTTTGATAAAAAAATGAGTATTTTGGTAGCAGAGGATGAGCCATCAAACTTCATATATATTGAAGCATTACTGGAAGATTATCGATGTAATATCATCCATGCTATAAATGGCAGAGAAGCTGTTGATATAGCAAGCAAAAATAATTCTATTGATTTAATTTTCATGGACATCAAAATGCCAGTTCTGAATGGTTTTGAAGCAACGAAAGAAATTAGAAAAACAAATAGAAGTGTTCCTATAATAGCTCAAACGGCATATGCAATGTCGGAGGACAGACAAATGTCAATAGATATAGGATGCAATGATTATATAGCTAAACCAATATCTGAAGAAATGCTATCTAAAATAATTAGAAAATACATAAAAGGGAGCTTACTCGCGTTATAGGTGATAGCAGTTCCGAAGGGACTGCCGCCCATACCGAAACCGTTGTACTTCAAAAAAAACCATCCAGTGACCAATGATAAATCCTTTCACTAAATGCATTTACTACTAGCCCTAAGGAGCAAGATGAGATCAGTACAACTACTCGTTATTTGCATCCTGATGCTGCCAATAACGACCAATGCCCAAAAAGGGAAAAAGACATCTTCAGAACCTGCCATAACTATATCAGACTCTTTATTTCATGGCTTGAGGTGGCGTAATATTGGTCCATTCAGAGGGGGGAGAAGTGTGACGTCTACTGGAGTAATAGGCCAGCCTCATACCTACTATATGGGTTCTACTGGCGGTGGTGTTTTTAAAACATCTGATGATGGAATAACATGGGGAAATACCTCTGACAAGTTTTTCAAAACAGGCTCTGTCGGTGCTATTGCTGTCTCTGAAAGCAATACAAACATGGTCGTGGTGGGCATGGGCGAACATGCCGCACGTGGCGTAATGACTTCTATGGGAGATGGTGTATACAAATCTATGGATGCGGGAAAAACATGGACGCATCTGGGATTAGAAAAAACCCGTCACATTTCAGATGTGGTCATACACCCAACAAACCCTGATATCATCTATATAACTGCGCAAGGAGCGCAATATGCCCCGTCAAAAGAACGCGGCATATATAGAACACTAGATGGCGGAGATACGTGGGAGAACATATTGTCAGTAAATGATAGCACAGGAGCTTCATCTCTGTCTATGGATATGACCAATCCTCGTATTCTATATGCTTCTATGTGGCATCATCATCGGTACCCTTGGTTTATGGAATCTGGTGGCGAAGGTTCAGGATTGTACAAGTCCAACGATGGCGGAGATACCTGGATAAAAATGAAAGAGGGATTGCCAAAAGCAATGGGTAAATCAGGTATTTCTGTTTCTCGAGCCAATTCAGATCGCGTGTTTGCGGTGATTGAAGCCGAAGGAGAAAAAGGAGGCGTATACCGATCAGATGACGCTGGGGAAACCTGGAAACAGGTAAATGGCGATCGCGTCAATATTGCACGATCTTGGTATTACATGGAAATTTTTGCCGACCCGCAAAATGAGAATGTGGTATATGTTCTAAATGCGCCCGTGATGAAATCTATTGATGGGGGCAATAGCTTTTCCAATATTCCTGTTCCACATGGAGATAATCATCATTTATGGATCAACCCCAACGACAATACCAATCTGATTAATTCCAATGATGGTGGCGCCAACATTTCCTTTAATGCAGGAAAGAGTTGGAGCTCCCAACAAAACCAAGCTACCGCTCAATTTTACCGTGTAATAACCGATAATTTGGTGCCGTATAACGTGTATGGCGGGCAGCAAGACAACTCTGCAATTGGCATTGCCAGCCGAACCAACGATGGCGGAATAGGCTGGAAGGATTGGTATTCTGTGGCGGGTGGTGAAAGTGCTTTTATTGCTTTTGATCCTGACAACCCGGAGACAGTATATGGGGGAACCATCCAAGGTATGATTAGCAAATGGACAAAAACATCTAGAGAACAGAAATCAATTAATGAATACCCAGAATTGGGATTGGGTATTGCCCCAAAAGATACCAAGTATCGCTACAATTGGAATGCACCGATCATAAGTTCACCACACGACAGAGCCACTATTTACCATGCTGCCAATGTTGTTCTTAAAACAACCGATGGAGGAACAAGTTGGACGGCAATAAGTCCAGACCTTACAAAGAACGAAACCGAGAAACATGGTCAAGGCGGTGGCCCATATACCAATGAAGCGGCAGGTGGAGAAAACTACAATACGCTTACCGCATTGGTAGAATCAGAACAAGAAAAAGGTGTGCTCTATGCTGGGAGTGATGACGGTTTGCTACATATCACAAAGAATGGTGGGGAAAGT
The DNA here is from genome assembly GCA_047633195.1 of Cryomorphaceae bacterium. Lineage (GTDB taxonomy): Bacteria > Bacteroidota > Bacteroidia > Flavobacteriales_D > Cryomorphaceae > JAKVAV01. The sequence continues at coordinate 20,667 of JBLIEU010000019.1, forward strand.
TGGAAGAACATTACACCAAAAGGAATTGAAGACGGCATTATAAATAGCATTGATATCTCCGCGCATAACCCTGCAATAGCTTATGTAGTCATCATGCGATACAAGTCCATGGACTTGAGCTCCTACGTTTTTAAGACAAGCGATTATGGACAAACGTGGTCGAAAATTGTAAGCGGTTTAGATGATCCAAACGGATTTGCCAGAGTTGTGAGAGCAGATAAGAAAAGAGAAGGATTATTGTACGCAGGCACCGAGACGGGTTTATACGTTTCCTTTGATGATGGTGCTCATTGGCAACGTCTAAAATTGAATTTGCCAATGTTACCGATTAATGACTTAGCCATTCAAGACAATGATTTGGTTGCTGCGACAGCAGGTCGTGGATTCTGGATTCTAGATGATTTAGGGGTGCTACAAATGATGGGTTCCAAAAATGAATCTATTCAACTATTTCAACCCAAAGCAACCTACCGCATTTTTGGTGGTAACTCAAAAGCAGTAGGGCAAGGTCAAAACCCAGAGAGAGGAGTGACTTTCGATTATTACCTAAATGAGGCGGCAGATACCTTAGATTTAAAACTGGAGGTCCTGCAAAATTCAGAAGTCATCAAAAGCTACACGAACAAAGTGCAAAAGGACTTTAAATCGTGGCCGAGCGGACCAGCTAAACCAGAACTTTTGCCTTCAAAAAAAGGGTTTAATCGCTTTACATGGGATTTTAATAGAGAGGAATTGCCAGCTATAAATGACGTTTTCGTGTTGGGCGGACTTTCTGGCTCTAGCGTGGCTCCTGGTAGTTATTCACTGCGACTAACATTGGAAGAAGAGACGGTTGAAACAAGCATAACGATTCTTCCAAATCCTGCAGTTCATTCAAATCTTCAGGATTTTGCGGAGCAGCAAGAAATGCTGGTAACCATTGAAAATACGATTAGAGAGATGCACGAGTCTGTCAACCAGATGCGATCTGCCAAAACGCAACTTGATACGTACGCGGAACTTTTAAAGGATAATGAGAATGCCATGCCTTTGATAGAAAAAGGAGAAGCTTTGACAAAGCGAATCAATAGTTGGGAAGAAAATTTAATTCAAGCCGATCAGAAAACGTTTCAGGACATTATTAACTTCAATAACAAGCTAAACGCACAACTAATTTGGCTTAAAGGCTATGTCGACCAAGCAGACCCTAAAATCACCAATGGTGCTAAAGAGCGGTTTACTGATTTAATGAAGGATTGGCAGGTGTATAAAGATGAACGAGATGCTATTATAGATACAGAGATGAACGCCTACAATGCATTGTACAAATCACTAGATATACCGGCACTTATTATTGAAGGTAAGCAGTAGATTCGGCGATTAAGTTCCTTCGTGAAAGCCGTCAAAACCACTCTATAGAGTATAGAACGATACTATAAATGCCACCTAGCAATCCTTACAAAGATTGAGGAAATACTATAAAATGAAATACATCTTTTTCATCCTGTTTTCAATAGTTACTCAAAACTACATTGACGCATCAACCTTTTCATACGGTGCAGAAGATGGAGGCAATGCAAAGTACTTAACCGATATAGCCATTCGGATGCATTCAGATTTGAACCTAGATTATTTGCTAAATTAACGGAAACGTGATTTGTATGATTGGAACGGTACCGATATCGTCGCATTTGTCAATCAGTTGAAGATAAATGGCAACGAGAATGCTGAAGTGATTATTACCCAGAACAGGGGAATTCGATTGGATGGGACCAAGCATCCACATTCCTGGTCTATTATGAAAACGAATGATACCATGGAATGTATTTTAAAATTAGTCGAATAGAAGATAGGAAATGGTGCGGCTGAGAAAGTGGATCCATCTGAATCGAAGGAGAGGAGGTTATAAAAGCTGATTTTGACAAGAAAAGCCTGTGTTCTGCGTTTAGGTATATTTGGAAACTATCACCTTCAAAAATAATGACGATGAAAAGTTTAATTTGCTTCGCTGCTGCAGCATTAACAATAGTATCCTGTACACAAGAACCTAAAGATTATGTTTCCTTTTCAGGACAAATACTTAACCAAAATTCCGACTCTTTGATTATTGGGTCAAATACGGATAGAGATTTCAAAAAAAGGATTAGTGTTAGTCAAGATGGTAGTTTTAGTGACACATTGAAAATAGTGAATGGCGCTTATTATGTGTTTTATGGATCAGAAAGCACCTCGTTATATTTAAAGAACAGCGATGATATCAAGTTGACTTTAGACACGAAAGAATTTGATGAAACCGTTGTGTATACAGGGATCGGAGCAGAGGTAAATAATTATTTGGCTCAAAAATCATTGAGCCGAGAAGCGGTATTTGAAGACAAAGAATCTTTCTTGTTGAGTAAGGAGGAGTATGCCATAACATTAGAGACAATTGAAAGTGATTTTATGAATGCACTTGGAGACTTACCTGGTATGGATACTGCTTTCGTTGCTGGTGAGAAAAAAGATTTTGCTGGATTTAAAAATTATTTGGTGAGTTTCCAGGAACAACAATTTTTCTTGAATACTGTCCTAGCCAAAGGAACAGTATCTCCCAAGTTTGTTGGGTATGAAAACAATGCTGGAGGAGAAACTTCTTTAGATGATCTAAAAGGGAAATATGTATACGTCGATGTCTGGGCCACTTGGTGTGGGCCTTGTAAAGCTGAAATTCCATTCTTAAAAGAAGTAGAAAAAACATACCATGATAAGATGATTGAGTTTGTGAGCCTTTCAGTAGATGATCCAAAAGACTATGACATATGGAAGTCGATGATTAAAGACAAAGAACTAGGTGGAATTCAGTTATTTGCTGACAAATCATGGAAGTCCGATTTTGTGGTAGATTATAAAATTAATGGAATTCCTAGATTCATTTTAATTGATCCAGAAGGGAATATTATCTCTCCAGATGCACCAAGGCCTTCAGATGACAAATTAGAAGAGATATTTGCCAGCTTAAGTATTTAGTCAAAAAAACAATTCAAAAAAGCCCTTTGATAAAGACACTATCAAAGGGCTTTTTTGTTTTCACTTTTATATACTTCTTTTCTTACTTTACTTTTAAATCGAATAGGTACGGGGTATTCAATCAATGGATTTGCGGTATATGTAGAATCAAATGGGATTGGGCGCTTGCTTTTTAAATGGAAAAATGAACTTGTAAATTTGGATACTTTTTGACGAACTTCAAATTATTGCAGCAAATAGTGCACCCACAAAACAGTGAAAAGGCAACACCGCGTATAATTAATTCGGTGAATTTCTCAAATGGAAATTCACCGAATTAATTTCTTTTTATAAATGAGGAAAGTGAACCTCGCTTTTAACCAAAAAAACTCATCTACAAGAACGTTGTTCCCAATACCATTCAACCAAACCAAAATCACCAGCCTAATCCTAGTTTTCGTTTTCACCCTAATCCAGATCTCAGGAGGCTTCTTCTTGTATGTTCCATTTCCCGATGCTACCCTTATTATCTGCGAGGGCCTTTCTTTAAATCTGGATGAGATGCTCTGAGCAAGTGAACAATAGTGGATCAAGTTTATGAGTTGTTATCCACTATTATGATTCTTAAACCATTTGCAATACAATGAATATCAGCTGAATATAGAATAACCCTGATCTAATTATAAGTAGTAATTTTGGAAGATACGGAAATTCAATAATCTTATGAAAAATCACTTCTTACTCATTCTGATACTGGCGATAAATCTGTTTAGTATTCCAGCAATGTCTCAATCAGAAAATGAAGCAGGGGACGATACAGAAGCATTGGGCTTGCCTGGTGATAACCTAGATCTCTATGCGGTACTGGATCTTTTTCAAAAGTCGAAAACAATTGAGGATTTTGAAAAAGCTCTAAACGAAGAAAACGCGGGGATCAATAACCTCGATTTGAATCTGGATGACAAAGTTGATTTCATTAAAGTAGTAACAGAGCAAAAGGATGAAGATTTTTCATTTGTGCTTCAGGTTGACATCGGAGAGAACGAGATACAGGATGTAGCTGTGATATTGGTGTCAAAAGATAAAGAGGATAAAGTGATCATGCAGATTGTGGGAGATAAAGATCTATATGGTAAAGATTATGTGATTGAGCCCAAACCTCCTGTTCCTTCGGTCACTGCTAATCCCGCGTATACTGGTTCTGATCCTGTTGTCGTTGAATCAACAACAGTTGTGGTGGTTCAATCTGCTCCAATAGTTCAATACGTATACTCACCGGTATACGTGCCTTATTATCCTCCCTACTATTATGGGTATTATCCTCCATATTTCAGACCAGCTGTTGTAGTGGGAGTGGCTATTTACCGTTCCAATAATTATTACCACCACAATGGTTATCACGGAGGGCATGGCAATACTGTAGTTGTTCACAACCACAATACTTACAACAACTACAACAACACCCGAAATACCTCTAATACAGTGAACAGGAATAATTCCAATGGGAATTACAATCGAAATACTAATTCGCGTCCATCAAACGGATCATCAACCCGACCATCTACCGGTCAAAACAAAAGTGGTTCAGCTGCGAATAGAGCATCTACAGGTCAGAACAAGGCTTCAACGACGAAAAAGCCAGCAACCAGCAGTCAGTCAAGAGCATCATCGACAGCGACTCGTCCAACAAATTCCTCTACAAGATCAAATCAATCTTCATCTAGGCATAGCACAAACTCTTCTTATGGTTCAAGAAGTAGTGGTAGTGCAGGAGCCAGCCGTAGTGGTGGTGGTGCAGCTAGAAGTGGCGGAGGAGGAAGAAGACGTTAAGTAAGCGTAAGAATAGATAAGAACAGAGAGTCTAAAAAAAAGAGCTATCCGAAAGGATAGCTCTTTTTTTATTTGTTCTGGATCATTTTAATCAAGTATCATATCGGAAGCACTCATTTCTCTGAGGCTAACATAACTGCCATCTCTTTTTTCAAAGAGAGTCATATAATAACCAGTATTCAAGATGTTTTCATCGGAGTCAATTACTTTATAATAGCCAATTTCAACCACTTGATTGCCGTCGCTAGATGGAAATACTTCATCCGTTACGAATGAAATCTGATTGCCTATTGAGAGGGAATCAATATTGGCCATTAAATAGTCAATAATTGCTCTTTTGCCGATTATAGGCGGGTTGTTCTGCAGATAGGTTATAGCATCATCTGCGTAATAGCCAATTTTTTTCCTTTCTCCACCGTTGTATATCTCGGCAAACTCATTTTCCTTGGCCTGAATTTCTTTCTTTATCTCTTCTATGTCGATTACATCTGCTGAATGATCTTCGCTATTTGATTGGCAGGAAATCAACAAAGACATTAGAAAGAAGAACGATAACGATGTTAAAAAACTATTTTTCATAATTACTCTAGCTTTAATATTTTGAATTTTGGCATTCTCAATAAAGGTATATAAAATACTACTCTAGCTTATGCCAAGCGACTAGTCTTATACAAAAACGTTTGCCAATACCATTGAACCCATTCCAAGATCTACTTCTTCAATTTACATTGGGAAACCTATTGACCCGTCTCAAAATAAGGCTAGATAATTCCAATCAATAAACACTTTTGTACCTGTTTCTTCTCAAAGCACTTTTCGATTATTATTTGGAGATCACCTTTTCTGATAAATATCATAGTTTGTACATATAGCTGTCATTACTTTCATATGGAGTATTTAGGAACATAGTTTATATGAACTATACTCCTGTATTATAGAGCATTAATATGGGAGATCAAAAAGTAAATCTAGAAGCTGATAATCATGCGAGAGCTATTTTTCTTGGTCACTTAATCGATGACCTGAAGAGTCTTGAACACATGTTTGAGAATGGAATGATCGAGGATGACATCATACGTATTGGTGAAGAACAAGAATTCTGTCTTGTAAATGAGCAATGGCACCCAGCTAAGAATTCCTTGGAAGTGCTTAAGGAGATAAATGACCCGCATTTCACAACTGAGCTAGCGCTGTATAATTTAGAGATCAACTTAGACCCTATAAGGCTTTGTGGTGACGCTTTTACGCTGGTTGAAAATCAGATCAGGTTACTCTTGAAAAAAGCACAGACTGCTGCTAACAATAACAACAGTAAAATAATCCTGACTGGAATACTTCCAAGCATATCAAAACACGAGCTGGAATTGGAGTTTATGACACCCAATAAGCGCTATTACGCCATTAATGACCAATTCAAAGAAGAGAGGGGCGGGGATTTTGGATTGCACCTTTTGGGAGTTGATGAACTTTCAATCATGCATAATTCGGTGATGCCTGAAGCGTGTAACACAAGCTTTCAAATGCACTTGCAAATAGAGTATGCCGATTTTACGCCCAGCTATAATTGGGCTCAGGCAATAGCAGGGCCAGTTCTTGGTGTATGCGTAAATAAAAACGACTGAAATTGGATAGGACGTATTGGAGATTGAGCGATTGCCAAACAGTTGTCATATAGGGTTTTATAAGTTGATCCACGGTTGAGGTCCATCTTGATTTAATGGACTTTGTTAAACTTGACGAGAACCTAAAGTACTTGGGCCCGTAGAAGGCCATCAAGGCTGTAAACATCTTCTATATTGGGTTTACCCAGATGTAGAACGCCATATCACCAACGCCCTTTTTAAACCTTACAAATCACTGATTTCTTGTTTTATGAAACCAAAATTGAGGAGGATACTAATTTCTTTCACGCTGATTTCAATCCCAACAATTACGGCTGCCCAAACTCCACCTCCTCTCGGTGTAGCTGCCGATTTTGTGCTCTTTACGACAACGGGAGCAGTAACAAATGAAGGAATATCAAACGTTACTGGAGATGTAGGAACAAACGCAGGTGCCTTCGTTGGTTTCGGCAATATAAATGGAAGTGCTCATATTGTTGATGAGGTATCAGCTCAAGCCGCAATTGATTTGAATACTGCCTATTCTCATATAAATGCCCAAGGACCAGACTCGGCAATTGGTATTTTGCTTGGTTCTGATCAGGTATTATCCCCTAATATTTATTTAGCACCTGGAGCTGCAACGCTCACAGGCACTCTTACCTTAGATGGAGGAAATGACCCCAACGCGTGTTTTGTAATTAAAATTAATGGAGCCTTCTCAACTGCTGCAGGCTCCAAAGTTATTTTAACAAACGGAGCAAAAGCTTGCAATGTGTTTTGGAGAGTGAATGGACAGATGAGCATGGCAACAAACTCCATCTTTAAGGGTAGTGTTATTACAGCTGGAGCAATTCCGCTTGGTGTTGGAGTGCATCTTGAAGGTAGAGCGCTCTCTATTACGGGAGCAATAACTGCCAGTAGCTTAACAGCCAACATTTCTTTAGGATGTGGCGAGCCTATACTTTCAGGTCCTACGGATCCAATTTTAGGGGATAGCATTGATTATTTTGGAATATTCACTGCTACAGGAGCAGTTTCAAATACGGGAACAACTGATGTTCATAGCAATGTTGGATCAGACAATGGAGCAGTCTCAGGTTTTGACCCGGCATTTGTAAATGACACCATTCATTCAATACCAGACGCTATTACCGCACAAGCAGCCCTGGACTTGGATGCCCTCTATGCTGATCTGAATAGCATGCCCGTTAATATTGAACTTTTGTCTCCCACCACCTTTGGAAATAGCTTGGTACTTACCCCTCATGTTTACCTTCTCAGCGCAGCTACAATGCTTACCGACACCCTTTTTTTAGATGCGAGGTGCGTTAGCTCTGCAGTATTTGTTATTCGCATAAATGGAGCCCTGACTACCAATGGAAATCCACAGGTAGTGCTTTTGGGAGGAGCGGAAGCAAAGAATATCTTTTGGCAGGTAGAGGGTGCGGTTACCATTAGTGGTGCTGGTAATTTCAAGGGGACAATTGTAGCTAACAATAGCTCAATTACATTGGCTAGTGGAGTTATTCTTGAGGGGAGAGCATTTTCAACAGCAGGTACCATTACTACGGCCGATGTAAATATTGCCCGCAAGAGTTTTGTGACGGGACCAACTGCAAATTTAACAACAGCTTCTAAGACAGTATGTCATGGGGAAGAAGTTACACTCAGAGGTAATATTACTGCTACTTGTGATTGGACTTTAACATTGAGCAATGGGCAAACCACAACTGGTTCTGGAAATGGAGCCTGGAAGATTGTTGTTTTGCCAACAAGCACAACAACATTTACTATTTCAAGTATTGTTGATGCGAGTGCGGTAACAGGAATGCCTTCTGGGGCAGCAACGTTAACTTTACCATCTTACAATGCAGGCGTAGCAATCAATAATGATGTAGCAACATGCTCAGTTAATCAAGCCGGATGGGTGCATTACTACCATTCTTCAGGTCGATTGTTGGCATCTATAAATTCTGCTGGGCAAAACTTGGGAACTGTCTCCGTTACAACTTACCTCGATTCTGCAGTACAAATTGTACCCGATTGCTTCAATTTATCTGCATTCTATGAGACCGCAGTAATGCAACGTCATTGGGTTATAACCCCAACTATTCAGCCCACTATGCCTGTTCAAGTGAGATTGCTATTCTCAGATGCTGAATATGACAATTTAGTCAACAAAGCAAATTCAAATTCAAATATATCAGACGATATATCCAGAATTGAAGATATTAAATTGACCAAATATAGCGGGCCTTTAAATGTGAATGCCAGTGCAACTGATAACTGTGTTTTAAATGGCGGTACAGGGGGGGGCACTTTACATAGTCAAGATTCAAATGGTCGCACAAGCGCGTATTCTCTCATCACAAATTCATCGTATATAGATTTTTCAGTTTCTGAATTCTCTGAGTTTTGGTTGCACGCAAGCTCAGCAAATTCTTCTTTGCCTATTAAGTTGATCAGTTTTACTGCTGCTGTCAAAGATGCTTTTGTTGAGCTTAATTGGAGCACTGCGACTGAAAATAACAATGATTACTTTAATGTTGAGCGCTCGGCCGACGGAATTAATTTTAATTCAATTGGCAGAGTAGATGGTGCAGGAAATAGCAGTCAAACTTTAAATTATGAAATCGTTGACGATACTCCTCTAAATGGGGTTTCATACTACCGTTTAAGGCAAACGGATTATGATGGTAAAAACAGCTATTCTGAGCTGGAGGCAGTAGAATTTGACAGTAGGAATGGGTTTAATTTTAAGATCTATCCAAATCCAAATAATGGAGAGAGATTTAGCATCGATATAAATGAAAATAATTATATTTTATTAGTTGTCATGTACGATATTCTTGGTAAAGAATTGTATTCGGAAGTTATTTTCACCACTGACAGTCATAAATATGTTTATGCTATCGAACCTTCTCAGAAACTGAAGCCTGGGGTTTATTTGGTGGCAGTAACTTCCAACAATGGGACACACAAAAAAAGATTAATAGTTAAATAGTTTTAAATGATGCTTGTTAAACAAACTTGCCCATAAATCTGCGCCGATGTTATTACCGAGTTTTGAAGACAAATCAAGGTGATTGTGCTCAGAGTAATTGAAGAATTTCTCAAGATCATGTCGTTGTAAAGTCTATTTCAAGTTGAAACTGTCGAATAAACAGGTGAAGAAGGACATATAAAAGCCTGGATCAGGGAGAATGTAAAAGCCTGTAGGTCTTGAGCTCATATCAGCAGTCAATAACTAAAAAGACGGTTCCTTGTTAAATCAAAGGAAACGGGATTTGCACAATTGGAAAGGTGCCGATATAGTCGCATTTGTCAATCAATAGTCACTGATAGAGAATTCACTCTTGGGGTCAAACTTGGTTAAATGAATTCGGCTAAATTCGATATAAACCAAAATTACTTCGTTTTGCAAAGGAGACAAAATGGATAACAACATGGGCAATCAGTTTGTCCATATGGTGCCATTTATTCCGAAACGAACTTTGAATCAAAGAATAGAGATTATTAATAGCTGATCTGGACAAGTAAAGTCTTTATCCTGCGTTTAGGTATATTTGAAATCGTCACCCTAAAAATATTGACAATGAAACGAATAATTTGCTTCGCTATTGCAGCATTAACAATAGTATCCTGTGCACAAAGGCCGAAAGATTATGTTTCTTTTTCAGGACAAATACTAAACCAAAATTCCGACTCTTTGATCATTCGATCAAAATCTGACAGAGATTTCAAAAAAAGAATTGGTGTTAGTGAAGATGGTAGTTTTAGTGATACATTGAAAATAGTGAATGGTGCTTATTATGTGTTTGACGGATCAGAAAATACTTCGTTATATTTAAAAAACGGCGATGATATCAGGTTAACTTTAGATACTAAAGAATTTGATGAAACTGTCCTTTATACGGGCAACGGAGCAGATGTAAATAACTATTTGGCTAAAAAAGCATTGAGCCAAGAAGCTATATTTGAAGACAAAGAATCGTTCTTATTAAGTAAAGAGGAGTATGCTGTGACATCAGAAACCATTGAAAGTGATTTTATGAAAGCACTTGGAAATTTAGAAGGTATGGATACTGCTTTTGTTGCTGCAGAGAAAAAAGATTTCGCGGGATTTAAAAAATACTTGGAGAGTTATCAAGAACAACAATTTTTCTTAAGCACTGTGCTCGCTAAAGGAGAAGTATCTCCAAAATTTATTGGATATAAAAACAATGCTGGAGGAGAAACTTCTTTAGATGATTTGAAAGGGAAGTACGTATACGTTGATGTATGGGCTACTTGGTGTGGGCCTTGTAAAGCTGAAATTCCTTTCTTAAAAGAAGTAGAAAAAGCATACCATGGCAAGATGATTGATTTTGTAAGTCTTTCAGTAGATGATCCAAAAGATTATGACGCTTGGAAAACAATGATTAAAGACAAAGAACTAGGTGGAATTCAGTTATTTGCTGACAAATCATGGAAGTCCGATTTTGTGGTAGATTATAAAATTAATGGAATTCCTAGATTCATTTTAATTGATCCAGAAGGGAATATTATCTCTCCAGATGCACCAAGGCCTTCAGATGACAAATTAGAAGAGATATTTGCCAGCTTAAGTATTTAGTCAAAAAAATAATTTAACAAAACCCTGTGACAAGACATCTCGTTGCTTTGTTTTTGGGAGCGGCAATTTTTACCTCCTGCTCTACCCGTGTTGAACCAATTGCCCAGACCTATTCCGACGTAAAAATTGCTGGAGCCATGCGAAACGTTATGTGGAAAAGTGAGCTGGAGGGCGTCATTCAGATCGACACCATTAGAGAGAAGAAAGGACTTTATGCCCTTGGCCCACTGAGTTTTTTAAGGGGTGAAATTATGATCAACGATGGTGAAGCTTATGTCTCAAGAGTGACTTCAGATACTACCATGTGGGTAGAGAAAACCTTTGACGTTTCTGCCCCATTTCTGGTTTACGCCACTATAAATGAATGGACCGAGTTAGATCTTCCCGATTCCATTAAGACCATTAAAGAGTTGGAATTTTTTGTGGATTTAAAAACCCAATCAGCTAAGAGACCATTTGCTCTCAAGCTAACAGGAAAAATAGCATCTGCTAAAATCCATGTCCAAAACTTAGCCCCAGGTGCCAAAGTATCGTCTCCCCAAGAAGCCCATAGCGGACAAGTAAAATTCGCTTTGGAAAATGAAGAAGTCGCAATTGTCGGCTTCTTCTCCACCGAACATCAGGGTGTTTTTACCCACCATGATACCTATTTACACCTTCACCTCATTACAAGTGATGAGGCGGAAATGGGGCATTTAGATGCGGTGGAGTTTGGAAAAATGAAACTGTACTTACCTAAATCCTGAGAAGGAGGCTATTACAATCCTTAAAACGCCTCTCCAATAAATATATAAAAGCCAAGACCTTCTCTGGTGAAGGCAAGATCTGTCCGAATCCAAATATCTTTTTTGGGGAATAATAAAAACCGCAAACCAGCACCACCTGAAACCGCAATCTTAGAAATACTGATATCGCTCACATCGTTGAAAACCGAGCCTGCTCCAGCAAATACTGCTGCTCCAATCCTGTCGGTGAAATTAAATGGAAGCGGCAAAAAGCGGTATTCTACCTGAGCTGCAATCTGATTGTTGTCTCGATACCTACCGTAGTAGTACCCCCGCATGATGTTTTCGCCGCCCAGCAATGCAAGTTGATTGAAGGGAACATCACCAAAGTTGAACTGCCCTAGGAGCTGAGCAGCCAAAACATTGTTTTTTCCCATCGGTTTGTAAACCCGCGTATCCGACAAAATAGAGGAGAAATTAAACGTGCTTCCCCAAGCAGGATTGTAGTGTAGAAATGCCAATTCAGAGAAGAGCCCCTTTCGCACATTCAAAACATTGTGTCTATTGTCTTGCACCAAGCCAATGCCTAGCCCTACATTACTGGAACCCTCGCTGCCCAAGGGCATTTCAAAGTCCATATCCTCGGGATCGGGCAGCACAAAATCAACAGCTGCTAAACGCTGGTAACCGAATTCTAAACCAATAAAGAGATCGTTCCTTATTTTTCTTAAAACGCGCTCCTTGATAATAACTTGATTGGCTTCAACCCTGGCCGTGGCCTCTACGGGTGTATCTGAGCCAATACCGTGATAAAACAAGGGGAAACTCTGGAACCGCACTCTGCCAAGAAAAAACCAACGATCTTGATCCGAATAAAGCGCATGATCGAACCACAAGCCGTATTGATTCTCTAGAGTAATGAATGTGAATCCGTTTATTTCACTCAACCTGTTTGTCGTATCCCTATTGGCGAAATAGACATATAAGGAGCTAAAACCGATCTCCCAACTCGTTTCTGGGGCAAAGGCCAAGGTAGGGTAAACCAACATTTGTGGTTGAGATAAATCTGAGGTATCGTTCACGAGGCTATTCCAATACCTCTTCACGATACCCTGTGCGTTTAAGCTGTTCGTGAGAAGCATAAAACCCCAGATTAGAACGCCAAGCAATAAAATTCTAAACCTCATGTATTCGGATGCGACTCGTTCTAAGCAAAATAGATATCAAATAATGAAAAAGATCCAAGGTCGAAATCTATGCAAAAACTCTTTTGGAATAAGGGTTTTAATGGGTGTGTGAGAGAATTTTTTGCAAGGTGGGTGAGTGTGGGCTGATCGCTTCCATTGGTATGTAAGCTGGAAGGACAAAGACCATCCAGAAGTAGGCCTCATAAAATACCTAGTACAAGACTACGACAAGATTTAGAATTAATATGTACAGCCAATAAATGATCTTCAGCTATCCATACAAACATTACAGATTTCAAACTTGACTATATGCTTGAAGAATGGAAGATCCCAGCGCGAGGCATTATTGCCTTCGGCCATACAAAAACAGCTTCGATCAATCTTTGAGGATAATTAAATCTTGTTGGATCATTGCCGTTTTCGCTAAAATTCATTGATAGCGATGATGTGTGCGTCTTTCAAAGCGAAGAACCTATTGAAACGAGTGATACAGATGGCTGGGACATTCAAACTTTAAGAAAGGCTTTGAAAAAATAACCCGCTTTGAAAAACCATTCGGAGCTGAATTGGCGTTTACCACCGAGAACATTGAAACGGAGTTCCAAAAAGCAATCGATGCAGGTGCGCCACTGTTTGAGCCATTGACACAAAAGCCGTGGGGCCACAAGATGGGCTATGCTCGCGATAACAATGCCTTATAATTGAAACTTGCGCACTGATTAAGACTCATTGACCAAAGGAATAATTTGTAACGGCGTTCTGTTTCATCGGATTTCACCGTGGACTTCTATGCGTTAGTCACCCATTTCTTGCTACTTTCGACGACCGAATAAAAAGCCTCAAAAGAAGCTTTCTGTTTGAAAGAATTAAACACAACAACCTGACTAGTATACATCACATGGAATCATCTGACTTAAAAGAAATTATTCAAGGCATTCCCAAAGCAGAACTTCACTTGCACATCGAGGGGAGTTTTGAACCCGAACTAATGTTCGAAATTGCCAAAAGAAATAACATAGCCTTGGAGTATGATTCCGTCGAGTCGGTAAAGAAAGCCTACGCGTTTAATAACCTCCAAGAATTTCTAGACATCTACTACGCGGGCGCTCAAGTGCTGCTCCATGAGCAAGATTTTTACGACCTGACTTGGGCTTACCTCACGAAAGTGCACAGCGAGAATGTCGTACACGTTGAGATATTTTTTGACCCACAGACACATACGGACAGAGGTGTTTCGTTTGACGTGGTGATCACTGGCATTCGTAAAGCGCTGGAAAGAGGCCAAAGTGAATTGAACATTTCCTACAAACTCATCATGTCTTATTTGCGGCATTTGAGTGAAGAGGCAGCATTCAAAACACTTGAATCGTCGTTACCCTTCAAGCATTGGATTGACGGTGTAGGTTTAGACTCATCTGAGAAGGGCAATCCTCCGAGCAAGTTTGTTAAGGTGTTTGAAGTATCTGCCAAACACGGCTATAAATTGGTAGCCCATGCAGGAGAAGAAGGCCCAGTAGAGTATATCTGGGAAGCACTCGATCTTTTGAAAGTAGTAAGAATCGATCACGGAAACCGCTGTTTGGACGACGATGCCTTAGTCGAAAGACTGGTGAAAGAACAAATTCCTTTAACCCTTTGCCCGACCAGTAATTTAGAATTAAAGGTCATTCAAAAAATGGAGGGTCATCCCGTTGCCATCATGCTCGAAAGGGGAATATTGGCCACCATTCACTCCGACGATCCAGCCTATTTTGGCGGCTACATGAATGAGAACTATTACGCAACGGCCAAAGCCTTGAATTTAAACAAAGACCAATTGATGCAATTGGCCATCAATGCTTTTCACGCCAGTTGGCTGAGCCCTGATGCCAAGGCTAGGCACATTTCTCATGTGAAAAGCTATTTTAGCCTATTGAATTAGTAACCCGCTAATGGGGAGCAAAATAAAATACAAATGGAGCAAAATACTATATGACCAATAATGATGTATTAAGACGTGTTCGTTTCCTGTTTGACTTGAGCGATCCCAAAATGATTGCGCTTTTTGAATTGGCCGATTACACAGTGGACAGGCCGAAGGTGAGCAACTGGTTAAAAAAAGATGATGATCCTTTATTCAGAGAGATTGGAGACAAAGAGTTGGCCATTTTCCTCAATGGTTTGATCCTTGAAAAACGAGGAAAAAGAAACGGCCCGACACCACCGCCTGAAAATCCCTTGAGCAACAACATGATTTTTCGGAAACTGAAAATCGCGCTGAACTTGAAAACAGAAGACATTATAGACCTCTTCGCTTTGATCGATAAACAGATCTCCAAGAATGAGCTGAGCGCATTCTTCCGCAATCCTGATCACAAGTCCTATCGACATTGCATGGATCAGTACTTGAGGAATTTTCTCAATGGCCTGCAAACACAATACAAGGGTAAGTCGGGCGAATAATCTTTGGGTAGCACGGACCATTGAATTGAAATTATTACCCCCGCTCCGCTTGTTGTTATTTATCTTGGAAGTAAGAAGAAATTAATTTCGATTGCGGGAAACCCAAAAACCGATCAAAGGAGTCAACAAACGAACATTGATTTGGAGCACTTGAGAAAGGGAATACACGCGGTGAAGATCTATTTGGAAAGCGATACTGCTGCCAAGAAGATTATTGCTGAGTGACGCACCACTCATACGAGTTTAGACTTGCCATGCAGTTCACCCCGATTTTATCTACTTTCGAAAACTGAAAGGAAGATCTCCATTAGCCGCGAGGCACATAAGGGTGGGGCGCGCTACAAACGCCTTCTCTACAGGGTTTGTCCCAATAATATGCCCAATAGCCATCCAGTGGCGGAAATGTAAAAACCTAACTTTGAAACTGCAGTAATTCATGTCTTTAGAAAAAAAGAATCAAGAAAAAGCAAGGCTACATATTCGCAACAAGAACCGCGAGCGGTATGACTTGAGCAGCTTGATTAAAGCTACTCCTGAATTGAAGGATCATGTGGTGCCCAACAAGCATGGGGTAGAGTCGGTCGACTTTTCAAATACAATTGCTGTGAGGCTTTTAAACACGGCCATACTTAAGCACTATTACGGCATTGAGAACTGGGAATTTCCCGCAGAGAACTTATGTCCGCCCATACCTGGGAGGGCGGATTACATTCACCACATGGCTGATTTATTGACCGAAAGCAATTTTGGCAAGATCCCAAAGGGGGATAAAGTCATCGGTCTTGATATTGGCCTAGGGGCCAGTTGCATCTACCCAATCATTGGACTTACAGAATACGGCTGGACCTTTATTGGATCTGATACCGATCCAAAATCAATTGCTGCAGCGCAGCATATTGTCGATTCCAACGCATCGCTGAAAGGGCGGATTGAATGCCGGTTACAGGAAGATTCAAAAGACATTTTTTACGGCATACTTGACAGAGAGCACAAAATTGATTTTAGCATGAGTAATCCTCCTTTTCATTCTTCCAGAGAAGAAGCTCAAGAAGGATCGCGAAGGAAAATCAAGAACCTAACAGGGGAGAAGACAGAAAATCCAGAACGCAATTTTGCGGGAATCAACAGCGAGCTGATCTATGCTGGTGGGGAATATCGGTTTATCCAGAATATCATCAGAGAAAGCAAAAAGTACGCTAGTAACTGTTTCTGGTTTTCAACCTTGGTCTCGAAACAATCCAATCTCAAAAAGATTCACGGTCTTTTGGAAAGAACAGATGCCATTCAGATCAGAACGATACCGATGGGAACAGGGAATAAATCGAGCCGAATAGTAGCCTGGTCATTCCTCTCCAAGAATGAACGACTGGATTGGAGAGATGCGAGATGGAAAGTACAGCAAAATCAACCAAAAGCCGATTCATAGGTGCTGTAAAAATATCAGTTATGTTTTGTTATTCGTTTGCTGCCTATGATGGATGGGTTTCCGTGGGGTTCGCTGGCGCTCACTCTTTATCCACGAATTTGCACGAATGAGGGTGATAGAGATCTTGAGGTAGTGCGGCTGGTAACTTCAGGCCTAGGGTCAAACAAGTGAATTTCAAATCTTTCATCTTTCAGGGTCGGGGTCTAAAGCTTAGAATCCTTAATTTTCGGGCAAAATTGATTAATTACACGTACTGCATTGAATCAATAATCAAAAAGAATGGGATTTAACATTGTATTGATTGAGCCAGAGATTCCCAACAACACTGGGAATATCGGTCGGCTTAGTTTGGCCTCTGGTTCAAAATTACACTTGGTAAAACCATTCGGATTTGAGCTGGATGATAAAAGAGTGAAAAGAGCTGGGCTGGATTATTGGCAGCACATCGACCTCACTGTTTACGAAAGTGTAGATGAATTTTTCTCCATTAATAAAGGCAAAGACTTCGCCTTCTTATCCAGTCATGGCGCTCAAGATTACTGCTCCATTGACTACCTGGACGACCTGTTTTTGATTTTTGGAAAAGAGTCGGTTGGCTTGCCAAAAGAGATGTTGACTGAAAACGCGTCTTTGGTATACAATATCCCTCTTTACAGCCCGCACATTCGCAGTTTGAACTTAGCCAATGCCGTCGCTATAGTGGTTTATGATGGCATACGTAGTTTAAAAGAGTAGGTGAGGCAAGGCCGAGGCGCTTCAGAATAGGCTGCATCTTGCTGCATGAATTACTTGTTCGAATCACAGCGGTTCTATTCCGAAAGCTAGTCAGTCAGCCATTTCACACCTGATCTGGTGTTCATTTGCGCAGGTTTTACAAATCGTTTTCATTGTTTTACATTCTGTTATCCTTTATGGATACAGATTAGAAGACATTTACGAAGTATTGCAAACGATGCAAGCCATTTCGCCATCAGGAGTCCCAAAAAAGAATAGCTATGCTCTACGTAAGATCATTCATGTCCCTCGCAATGATGAGTTTCATTTTCATGACCGCATGCAGTCAAAATGAAGGTGTAGACGATCAAATAGAAACCACCGCAGAGGAGCCACAGCTCGCAGAGTCAAGTTACAATGAGCTGCATCCTTACGGCGGCTGGTATTGCCCCGATAATTTACGGGGATTTCCACCCATCGATATTCAGGACTTAGATAAGATAGCAGTGGTGGCGGATCGCTTGCCCACTCAAGAGGAAACAAGAAACGGGACTTCACTCATGTATTTTGACACAACAGAAATTCCCAGTGCCAGACCCCTAGAGATAAACTTGCCCAGAGTCGCTAGGATACATTCCAGCCACAATGATATGAATGAGCTGATCATCATTATTCAGGCGGTAGTCGCTGGTAGCGATACGGTCGTGGGCTTTCGCTATCCCAATGGTGGAAACGGAACTGCCTGGTATGGCGAAGTCACTTTTCTTTCGGATGAAGAAGTTGAAGAAATCGGGCCATCGCCATTTGTGCACGAACAATTGGACGTAAGCGCTTCCAAAGCTGAAATCTGGAAGGCCTTTACCACCGCCACCTACGCAAAGGAAATAGCCGAGAAGTTTGGCGAGGAGGCCTTTTTTAAATCAGACTGGACCGATGAATCACAGGTTCATTTAGTTTATGAATCCGACGGTGTAGTGGCCTCGGGAATAGTGGCGACCATTTGGGGAACTCTTTACATGCACATCGATTATGACTACAACGGTTTTATCTTCTCCGAAAAATGGATGGCCATGGAGCAAGAAGATGGCACTGTAGAACTGCACGTGGTCATGGGCCCTTATCCCGATGACTATGGCTTGCAAGCAGCAGTCTGGAAAACCTGGATTCAAGGCATGAAGGAGTCGAGCGAGCAGGAGTGATTTTAGTTGCAATCACTTCAACTTCAATACTTCCTTTACCAAGTCTCGATTTTAGGATTTTAGCTCTTGTATTTCCGCTGACGTTCGAGAATGGGAACATCATTGGCGCTCATATCTCTGACCTGCATTAGACCCTCTTTGTCAAATTCCCAGTGTTCGTTTCCATGGGTTCGGAACCATTGACCAGTGTTGGCATTTCGCCACTCATATTCAAACCGAACCGAGATGTGATTGTCGGTGTAGGCCCACAATTCCTTCATCAATCGATAATCAAGTTCTCTGTCCCACTTACTTTTTAAAAATTCTTTGATGGCTTCTCTTCCAACCAAAAGCTTGTCCCTGTTTCTCCATTTGGATTGGGGTGTGTAAGCAGAAGATACCCTTTCTGGATCTCTGCTATTCCAAGCGTCTTCTGCTGCTTGAACCATTGCTTTGGCCGTTTCAAGCGTGAACGGAGGAACTAGTTGCTGTATCATGTTTTAACAATTTATAAATCTACTCGGGAAGATTTCCCGAGTAGATGAGTTCTATTTATTTCAAATTCGCATTGGTAAATTCTTGCCTCATTTCTGCGGTCTGGTACACATGACTGGATACAAATCGGAAGTTGGTTTGT
Organism: Cryomorphaceae bacterium; assembly: GCA_047633195.1. GTDB lineage: Bacteria > Bacteroidota > Bacteroidia > Flavobacteriales_D > Cryomorphaceae > JAKVAV01. The sequence goes on from JBLIEU010000019.1 coordinate 39,989, forward strand.
GCTGCTTCATTTCCATCCAGTCCGGGCAGTATGGCTGAGGCAGTTGCATCGCCTACTACAGCAACTTCAAAACCGTCCTCCAGCAGTTCCCTCAAGTGCGACTCAACGCATAGATTTCCTGACATTCCTGCAAGAATCACCTTGTCAATTTTCTGCTTTCTTAGCTGCAGACTCAAGTCATTTTGTTCTGGTCCGTATATTTTGTGCGGCCCAGAAACGGTTACATAATCCTGCTCTATGTACTGCTTGTATTTGTCAAGGAAGTCAGCTCCAGATCCTTCGAACCCTTCCTTATTCAGCTGGTCACCCCTCTCAAACATATTGATATTGTGCATGAGCATTTCCAGTGACCCTTCAAATTTCCAAGTGTGATCGTGCTTGTAATAATAGTGTGGGGATACAAAAACGGGTATTCCGAATTCCTTCCCTAATTTGAATAGGGTTTCTAGGTTACCAACAGTGCCATTTTTGGTTACACTTTCTCCTACCACTCCCCATGTTACCCCATCTGGACTCAAAAAGTCATTCTGCGGATCTGTGATGACAATGGCTGTTGTTCCATCTATGACGAAACCAGGGTCGGGTAACTGAGCAAATAAGTTGGTTAACCCAAACACGCCTAACACTGCGGCAAAAGCTATTCTTTTAGTAACCGTTTTCATGATTGTAGTATTTAAATTTTGTTTTTTAATCGGATTCAGTAACAGGCTTATTGCACCTTGTTTTTCTTGAGGAAGTTGTCGATGTAGGTGGCTATTTCATCTCCTTTTTCTTCCAGAGCAAAGTGTCCTGTGTTCAATAGGTGAAATTCGACGTTCTTCAAATCTCGCTTGTAAGGGTGAGCACCTTCAGCAGGAAAAATGTAATCGTTCTTTCCCCATACGATCAATGTAGGTGGCTGATAGGTTCTGAAGTATTCTTGCCACTCAGGATAGAGGGGCACATTGGATCTGTAGCTGTAAAACATCGCCAATTGGATCTCATTATTTTCTGGGCGTGTCAAATGCTGCAAATCTAGATTCCAATTGTCAGGACTGATTTTAAGGGTGTCTTCTACACCGTGCGTGTACTGCCATTTCAAGCCAGCAGGAGAATGAAATCCTTCCAATGGCTTTCCGTTTTCCAGTGTATACTCGTTCCAGTATTTTTTGATGGGAACCCAAAAGTCGCGCAGGCCTTCATCGTAGGCATTGCCATTCTGGACAATCAAAGATTCTATTCTTTCGGGATACTTAGCCGCAATGCGGTAGCCGATCGGTGCACCATAGTCCATTAGGTAGATACTGAAAGTTTCTACCTCAAGCTCCTCAAGAAAACCATCCACAATATGGGCCATATTGTCAAAGCTGTAGTCAAATTCAGCCATCGGGGGTTGCTCACTTCTTCCAAATCCTGGATAATCAGGAGCCAGCAATCGATAGTCATCCGACAAGTCCTCCATTAGATTTCGGAACATGTGCGACGAGGTAGGGTAGCCGTGAAGCAGCAGAATGACGGGAGCATCCACAGCGCCAGCTTCTCTGTAGAATATCTCTATTCCATCTACCTCTACTGTTTTGTAAAGTGTAGCATTTTGGGCCGTCACATCATTTGTCATGAATAGCAGGCCAGCAATTGCTGCGAGGGATAATACAGCGTTTCTGAGCTGTAGGTTTTTAAGCATTTTCATTGGGTTTTTATTTGATTGTTGGATTTTAAATTCCTTGTGTTTCAAGGATATCTTCTTCCTTATTGGCAACAGCTGTGCCATACATTGTAATAATATAGCAATCAATCTATTAAGAGGCATTATTGAATTTAAGTGTGCCAATATGTTGGCATTACGCCAAAATATGGGCACATTGAGAGCGTATGTCGGAAGCGAAAAAGGAAAAAGGCCTAACTGCTGTAAAAACGGAGTTGGTTGATTTGCAAAAACAGCATGAGCTCATTCTGCAATCGGCTGGTGTGGGTATCTATGGTTTGGATGAGAATGGTTACACCACCTTTGCCAATCCCGAGGCAATTAGAATGGTGGGATATAGCCTGGCCGAAATGATCGGGAAATCACAACATGAACTCATTCACCACTCAAATCAAGATGGTCTGCCACTTCCAGTTAAGGAGTGTTTTATTTATGCAGCTATCAAGGATGGAGAAATACATCATGTAGAGAATGAGTTTTTTTGGAGGAAAGATGGCTCGTGCTTTCCGGTAGAGTATTCCAGTACGCCGATCAGAGACGAATCTGGAGAATTGAAAGGGGCCGTTGTTTCTTTTAGAGACATCACCCGACGCAGGGG
>JBLIEU010000020.1:0-35270 GCA_047633195.1 Cryomorphaceae bacterium
AAAAATGCGCGAACTGGTCAGCTTCTGCCTCACAACTATTCATTTTATACAGATTTCGTCGATAACCGCAAAGAGTTGGACATTCCAACTACCGCAAAAGAGATTAAGCAACCTTGGCTAATAGCCCATGGCTATGATGATGAGGCTGTTAATTTATCGAATGCTGATTACCTAAAGTCGCTCAATCAACAATCTAAACTTGTGATCATAAAAAAGACTGGTCACACATTTGGGGCAAGCCATCCTTGGAAAGAGAAATCTCTGCCACCAAAACTAGAAGCCCTAGTAGGAATTACCCTTGATTTTATTGCTAGTTGAGTCTGTCCATTTAGCAGTTTGATTGTCAGATATTTTACAAGTAAGTTGCCTAGAGCAAGTTAATGGCATGATGACGGATTTTACGGCTAGAGTCTGTCAATAGAATTGAAAGTCTGAACTAGAAATTTTGACAGGCAACTCGCTCGACCAAGCCAGAGAAATGAGCGCACTCAGTTGTAAAAGCCAAGGAGTCCGCCTAAGGTGGATGACTGTTTTTAGAACAAGTGGAAGGAAGATAGCGGGCTTTATAGACAGACGTTATTTAGTCCATTTTCCAGCGAGCAGTAGCAGCTAGATTTATTTGGCCTTTCTCTCCGTTTAGAAGTGCAAAGTATCCCGCAATTGCGATCATCGCTCCATTGTCAGTGCAGTACTCTATTCTGGGAATGTACGTAGTCCAATCCAATTCAACCGCCTTCTCTTTTAGGGCACGTCTCAATCCTATATTGGCGGAAACGCCACCTGCCAAAGCAATATGTGTGAGGTTTTGTTCCTTGGCCACTTCGACCAACTCTTTCAGTAGAATTTCAATAATCGTATACCTCACAGAAGCGCACAAGTCTTCGAGGTTCTTCTCAACAAAATCAGGGTCTCTGCGTCTATTTTTCTCAATGTAGTTGAGAATATTTGTCTTTAACCCACTGAAACTGAAATTATGGTCATCAACTTTTGGTCGCGTAAAAGTATGAGACAGTGGATTACCTTTCTCAGCGAGTCTGTCCACTTCAGGGCCACCAGGATAAGGTAGCCCCATCATCTTGGCCGCTTTATCAAAAGCTTCTCCTGCAGCATCATCAATGGTTTCGCCAAGAATGTGGAATGAATCAGTCGCAGCCACTCTTAAAAGCTGTGTATGTCCGCCGCTCACCGTAAGACACAAGAAAGGAAATGGAGGAGTCGCGCTTCCATCATCAATAAAATGGGCCAAAACATGGGCCTTCATATGGTGTATCGGCAGGGCTGGAATGTCTAAGGATTGAGCCATACTCTTTGCAAACGAACTACCGACCAGAAGGGAACCAAGGAGTCCAGGGCCTCGTGTGTAGGCGATTGCCGATAAATCTTCTGGCCTTACGGCGGCTTTTTTCAAAGCCGCGTCCACTACAGGGATTATACTCCTCTGATGCGCTCTTGAGGCCAACTCGGGAACTACTCCACCATAGGCTTCGTGAATGGTCTGGGTAGCCGTTATATTGGCAAGAATTTTGTCATTCTTGATAACTGCTGCTGCGGTGTCATCACAAGAAGACTCAATTCCCAGTACAATAAAAGGCTCTCTCTCGTTCAAAGGTTGTAGGGTTGTGTTATTTTTGCAAAAATACAAGGTTACGACAATTAGAAAAATCAAAAAAATATCGATTGGATTAGGGATCATGATTATCTTGGTTGGGATATTTTTAGCTCTTGCCTTAAAGTCGAGTTTTGTCCAGACCAGACTTGCCCGAGCTGCGGCCACTTACCTTTCGGGAAAGCTTAACGCCCAAGTTCAAGTGGATAAATTGGATTTTAGACCATTCAATGGTTTTACATTAAAGGGCTTCCTGATAAAAGACCAAAGGGCTGACACTTTGCTTTATGCGGAATCTCTCGAAACAGAAGTCAATAGACTTGATTTCGGAGACGGGATTTTTTCCTTCGAAGAATTAAACCTAGGTAGGGCGCGCTTTTTCCTCTGCCAGATAGACTCTTCGGGTACCAAGAATTTTGATTTTCTGGTAGATTTTTTTCGATCAGAAAAACCCAAGGAAAATCGAAACAGCGCTATTTCCTTGATAGCTGAGTCTGTCAATATTAAAGATTCACAATTTGTTTATGAAAATCTGTTTGGGCAGAACGTCGATAATGGAATTGATTTCAATAATATCAATATAACATCGATAAACGCTCAGTTCACTAATTTCAGAGGAGCAGGAGATTCACTCAAAGTGGATATTGATCAACTCGTTTTTCAAGAGCAGTCCGGTTTTGGTATTACCGATTTTCAATCAAAATTGAAAGCTGACTCCACTGGAATCTACGCAAATCAATTGTCTATAAATACTCCAAATAGCGATATTCAAGGTAGGATCAGTTTGCTTCATGATTCACTGGCAGACTATTCTGATTTCATCAATTCGATAGAGTGGGACGCTGAATTTTCTGCTAGTCGAGTTGACTTACAAGATATCGGCTATTTCACAAAGGAGTTATATGGAGTTGATTTGGATTTGGTGGTTCATGGGCTGATCAACGGCCCCATTTCAAACCTTAATGGAAGGCGAATGCTCATATTAGCAGGCGACCGCACTGTTCTGCGAGGGGATATTGACCTTACGGGCTTGCCTGACTATGAAAACACATTTATTGATTTTAGAATTGGGGAGCTCAGAACGGACTATCAAGATCTTCTCAAGATTGGAAAATCTCTCCCCATTCAAGAGTCATTGGCAGAGGCATTGCCGATAGAAGTTGACCGAGCTGGAGATTTGATGTACAAGGGTCTATTCACTGGTTTTCCACAGGATTTTGTAACGTTCGGAACATTGAAAACCGAAGCAGGTTCCTTTGACCTCGACCTTAATTTGGAGCGCGACACGGTTAAGGATGGGCTGCTTTATGCTGGTTCACTTCAAGCTAAAGCGGTAGATGCAGGGTACCTATTTGACATCGATAGTCTTGGAGTCATATCAGGTGACTTTACCGTGAATGCCGCTTCGCAAGAGACATTCGAATTCGCAGATATACGAGGTACCATCACTGAATTGAGTTACCGAGACTACAATTATCAAGATATCACCTTAGATGGTAAGTTGTCCAAACAGCGTTTCTCAGGATCTATCAATTCTGATGATTCTAATATCGCTCTAAATTTTAAAGGCGTGATAGATTTTTCTCAAGTTGTTCCATATTACGACTTTGACGCAGAGATATTTAATCTCAATCTCACTGCTCTCAATCTGGTAAACTTAGAAAAAGAGCTGAGCTTTGTCACGAACCTGTCTTTGGATGGGCGTGGTAGCAATATTGACAACGCTGCTGGTAAATTAGTCGCCAAGGATAGCTTTCTTTGTTACGGCGACAGCTCTGTCGCCATTGACGATCTTGCCTTTACCATCTATGGAGATTCGACAAATCGAAAAGTTAGTTTCAATAGTGATGTAGTAGACATTTCTATCACAGGTGTTTTCAATCCGATAGAACTTCCTGAGGCCTTCAGAAATCTGGTGGCAGAAGTAATGCCTTCTCTAGCAGAACCAGTACAAATAGATACAAAAGAAGTTTTTCAGTTTAGTATAAACTACAAGACTGATAACTCAATAAGCTCCCTATTGATACCAGGCTTAAGGATTGATGCCAACACCACTCTGTACGGAAGTTTTGACTCTGAACAGCGCAGGTTGGAGATTTCTTTTTTAAGTCCTGGAATTGATTATGGCAAGTTTTCAGTCGATAATATATCGGCTGACATGGGGAAGATAGGCGAAATTTTTAAAGCAAGAATCTTTGCGAATGACTTTTTTATTGACAGCCTCAACTTCGGTAATCCCGATGTGGATATAGAAGTTTACAATGACTTTGTGGACTTCAAAACAGGTTGGTATGCAGCAACAGGAAATAGTTCTGCGAAGCTGGAAATGCACGCTGATTTTTTCAGTAAAGACCACTTCATCGTAGAACTTGAACCAGGCTATTTCAATATAAGAGACTTGCGTTGGGATATTGATGAAAAAGCAACTTTTGAGAAGGATAGTACTTCTTTAAAATTCGATTCTTTTTTGATTCATTCTGGAGAGCAAATAGTTATGCTGGATGGGAAGATCGGGCTAAGTCAATCTGACACACTCCTTTTTAATATTGAAAATTTCGATTTGGCCTCGCTAGATTCAATGGGATTGGGAGTGCAAAAGGAGATCACGGGACTTGTCAATCTTAAAGGAGCCATCTCAGATTTCTATAAGTCTGCTTCAGTTGAGGCAGAAGGTGAGGTAGAGAATTTCGTATTCGGAAAGCGAGAGATCGGAGATTTGATACTCTCAAGCGGCTATCAAAGTGATTCAAAAAATTTAAAGCTCAATGCCATTTTGGTCAAAGAAGGACGTAAGCTCGTCACTTTTGAAGGTATCTACAACACGGAAGGAGACGATGAGATGCAGGGCGATTTAATTCTCGATGATTTTGATCTGGATATTCTGAATGAGCTCGGAATTCCACAAGTATCAGATTTTTCTGGTCGTGCTGATGGTCAAATTCAAGTAGAAGGAATTCTCAATAAGCCACAATTAAAGGGCTTCATTGATTTCGATGAGGCGCGATTTAAAATTGATTACCTCAATACCTATTTCGTTTTTGAAGATCGCATAAAGGTATCACCTGATTTCTTTGGTATTGACTACAAGCCACTCTACGACTCAAAAGGAAACAAAGGCTTTGTGGTAGCTTCAGCTTTTCATGAGGACTATACCAATTGGACATACGATATCAGTGCCGACGTTGAGAATTTTTATATTCTAAACACCACACGAGAAGAAAACAAACTCTATTTCGGTCAAGCTTTTGCGACTGGTTCAGTACAGCTTGGAGGATTTGAAGGCAAGATGGAAGTCAATATCAATGCGGCTACAGAGAAAGGTACCGCTATCAATTTACCTCTCGATGAGGATGAAGAAATAGCTCTGGAGAACTTCGTTCACTTTGTCAATGAAAATAGGGAAATAGATTCTGAACGTGAAGTCGATCTTTCAGGAGTTACCATGCGTCTAAATGTCGACGTCACCCCTGATGCTTTGTTCCGAATTATATTTGACGAAAAGACAGGAGATATTTTACAGGGCCGTGGAATTGGAAAAATTTCACTAGAAACCTCAGAGAGGGGAGACTTCAATATGTTCGGTCGATATGAGATCTTTAGTGGCAACTACAATTTCACCCTGCGAAGTCTAATCAATAAGCAGTTTGACTTAAGACCTGGCGGAACCATCGGTTGGTATGGCGACCCCTATAACGCCGACTTGAATTTAGCAGCTGTTTATTCTGTGCGTACCCCACTATATCCCATCATGATAGAAAATCGAGAGCTCTACCGCTCCCGTGAATTGGTGAATGTTGTTATGGCCCTGCAAGGAAAACTTCAAACGCCGTCCATCGGGTTTGACATTGAATTGCCTCAAGCAACTGAAAACGAACGAACTCAATTGGCTAGTGCTGTTAGTACTGTCAATCAACTCAATCAACAAGTCTTTGCCCTTTTGATTCTCAATAAATTTATTGCGATTGCTGCTCCTGATCAGGCAGGAACTGGCGTGGTGTCGGGCGTGGCTGCTTTTACAAATACAAGTACCTCCGAATTCATCAGCAATCAACTGAGTGGTTGGTTGAGCGAAATTAGTAACGAGTTTGATATCGGATTAAACTACCGTCCAGGAGATCAGATTACGAATCAAGAAATAGCCGTAGCTTTGAGCACGCAGCTCTTTGACGAGCGACTTTTGGTAAGTGGAAGCTTTGGTGTTACAAACACCACCGAAGCTCAGTTTACTGAGGGACAGAGCGGAATATTGGGGGATTTTCTTCTCGAGTACATGCTCACCCCAGACGGGAAAATCAGATTGAAGGTTTTTAACGAAACCAACCCTTATGAAGTATTCTCAACTTCTACATCTATGTACACTCAGGGAGTTGGCCTAATTTACCAAGAGGACTTTAATACTATTGATGAATTCTTTGAAAAAGTAGGGGAGTTGTTTAAGGATGACGAAGTGGAAGTGGTTCCTTAGAATATTCGTTTCTCTTTTAATCAAGACCTGGACAATTGGTCTCATTTTTCTAAAAAGGACTTTAACTCATCCTCATTCTGAGTCCCAATGACAAATTTAGATCCACTCTTCATTTCAATAGCCAAGCCCATATCGCCGCCCGTGGCGTAAACCGTTCCGTATTTGCTGCTGTGTTTAATACCCCAGCCGCCAACGGTTCCGTAGCCTAACACTCGAGCCGATTTGACATCACTCCATGCGACGGACTTCTTTAAAAAGGGAACGAAGTTGAATTTGATGTGCTCGTTGTCAATCTCTGTATCTATACGAATTAACCGAAATAGAACAGGTAAAGAATACATCGAGATTGCAAAGGTAATTAGCCCAGCATCAGACATAGGATTATCTCCAAATGGTTCGCCTATTATGATTTGTTGGTGGACTCCGAGAGTCGCAACCGCTGAAATTCCAATTAGGATCGCCCACAACCACCATTGCGTAAATCTTTGTTTTTCCAGAAACATCCTTCCTGTCGTTTTGAAACTCAAAAATACTAGATATTTTAAAACAAGTCTAGCCTCTAAATTAATCGAATTCTAATTCGGCTACTTTTCCTCATCCAACTTAAGCGAATGCCCCATCTTGTCCCGTTTAGTTTCCAAGTACTTTTTGTTGTGCTTGTTGGCTTTGATTTCTAAAGGGGAAATCTCAGTTATTTCAAGACCGTAACCGATCAGACCCGTTCGCTTCTTTGGATTATTGGTCATCAACCTCATTTTAGAGACACCCAGATCTCTCAAGATTTGTGCTCCGACTCCATAATCTCGCTCATCCATTTTGAACCCCAGCTGCAAGTTGGCCTCTACAGTGTCAAGACCTTGCTCCTGAAGCTTGTACGCTTTGAGTTTGTTCAATAATCCGATGCCACGACCCTCTTGGTTCATGTATACGATGATCCCTTTTCCTTCTTTTTCTACTTGCTGCATAGCACTGGAAAGCTGTGGGCCGCAATCGCAGCGGCAAGAGCCGAAAATATCTCCCGTCATGCAGCTGCTGTGAACACGAACTAAAACAGGTTCTTCCGTGTCCCATTCACCTTTTACTAGAGCAATATGCTTCTCGCCAGTGGTGATTTGAGTGTATAAGTGTAGTTGGAAATCACCCCATTGAGTGGGCATTTCTACCGCAATATCTTTGGAAATGAGCGACTCGTTCTTCAGTCGGTAAGTAATAAGATCTTGGATGGTCACCAACTTCAAATCAAATTTATCAGCAATTTTGCGTAGCTCGGGAAGACGGGCCATTGTTCCGTCTTCGTTCATGATTTCCACAATCACCCCTGCAGGTTCGAACCCAGCCATTCTAGCCAAATCAATTGCAGCTTCGGTATGACCAGCACGACGGAGAACTCCACCGCTCCTTGCTTTCAATGGAAAAATGTGACCTGGTTTCCCCAATGATTTTGGATCTGTGTCTGGATCTACTAATGCCTGAACCGTTTTGGCTCGATCGGAAGCTGAGATTCCTGTCGTACAGCCGTGTCCCAAAAGATCTACCGAAACAGTAAAGGGAGTTTCGTGTAAAGCATTATTGCTTTGAACCATTAACTGTAGGCCCAACTCTTCACATCGGCTCTCGATTAATGGGGTGCAAATTAACCCACGACCATGAGTGGCCATGAAGTTGATCATTTCGGGAGTTACACAACTCGCCGCAGCTAGAAAGTCTCCTTCGTTTTCACGGTCCTCATCGTCCACGACGATTACGATTTTACCTTCTTTGATATCGGCGATAGCCTCTTCAATCGTGTCTAATTTTATTTCGTTTTCGGCCATGTCAGTATTTATGATTTAAACAACCAATTCGTCACTTTGTGCGAACATAAGGTTCGCAAGTTCATTCGTTGATGATTCCCAAGAGAACTTCCCTTGAACATATTTCCTTCCGTTCTCTCCTAATCCAATGCGAAGATCGGGGTTTCCCATGAGTTCGGAAATGAGCTTGGTGTAATCCTCTGGTGTCGCACCTACCAAAATATTTTCACGATGAGTAGCCATGAGTGCCTTATTGGCCAAATCAGAAGTCACGCACGGCTTCTCCATGGCCATGGCTTCGAGTAGTTTGTTTTGCAAACCTGTGCCTATAAGCATAGGAGCGAAGAAGATTTTCCCAGATCCATACGCTTCTCGAATGTCTTCCAATCCAGCTCTTAAAGTAACTCCTTTCTGATTTGCCAAAACCTGAACTTTCTTGGTGGGTTCGGCTCCAGCCAGAAGCAATTTGATATCGGGAAATTTGGATTGAAGCAGTGGAAGCACCTTCTCAACTATAAATTCAGCTGTTTCAATATTCGGTGGGTAGGACATGTTTCCCACAAAAACCAAATCGAATTCTTCGACTCGGTTAGCTGACGGATGAAAGAAATCGGTATCGATACCATTGGTGATAATATGAATATACTGTCTTTCGGGATGATAGATGTGCTTCCGATCTTCATCTGAAATAATCACCTTAGTTTCGAAATATTCAAATATGATGTTCTCGTAGGCCACCAATCGCTTTCGCTCCAGATTGAAGACTTCCCTTAGAGGGAATCGAGCTCGATCTGCTCTGCGCTCCATACCTTTCGAAAAAGCATCTTGGTAGTCGATTGTTTTTCGGTAGTTGTGTTCATTTTTTGCATATTCTGCCGTGCGCAGAAGTTGACAAAAAATATGGTCAGGCTCTGAATCGGAAATGATCTTTTGAATGGTTTTGTGAATGGATCTTTGATAGAAATAGTGAACTTGAAATGGCTTTCGCGAAAAGAAGGCGAAGAGGAGATTCAAATAGATTCTCCATTTCGTGAGCTTAAAAACGTGCAGTTTATTGCAGACTTTTCTCACTTCCGCTAAATGCTTCTCTTGACTATCCTCAGTAGTAAGGCAACAAAGAATCACCTCATTCTTCTTGTTCAACTCACGCAACTGGTGGTAAGCTCTCAATTTATCGCCTTTTTCTAATGGATAAGGTAACCGGCTTAAGATGACAAGAAGCTTCATTTGGCTGCAAAGGTAAACCCTTTTGATGGTCTTTTATTGGGTGGTTTTTCCCCGTTTACTCTCGAAAAACATTCTCACACGATCCGCAATTTTCGTGTACGTATCGCGATCGAAAAGAGCTGCATCCTTAGCCGCTTTATACGTGAGGAACAATGAAATAGGGAGCAAGATAAATGAACTCATCCACATGCCCTCTGCCGCGGTAAGCACTCCCGATTCTATCATCTTTTCACCAAAAATTGAAGAGATGTGCCAAATCAAGAAGAAGACTACTGAAAAAATAACAGGCAGACCGAGCCCTCCTTTTTTTATAATTGCCCCCAAAGGCGCCCCTATAAAGAAGAGTAGGAGACAAGCAATGGATAAGGTGAGTTTTCGGTGCCACTCGATCTTGTGTTTATCGATGTACTCTACACGCCCGCTCATTTCTTCCTTTGTGCGGTTCATGTAATTCTTGGCGTTGCGGGTCATATTTATTGCCACATTCACCACGCGTCTTTTCTCTAAGATTTCTAAAGAATCAAAAGAAGCAGCTTGAAGCTCCCCGATTCTAGTTTCGGTTTTCATACTATCGCTAAGCGAAACAGACCGATCCATGTAATTTAGAAAGTCATCTTCTCTCGAAACTTTTTGATTTTCCAGAGAATCGATTGCTGCTTGAAGTTGTTCCAACGAGAGCATCTTCATGTGGTTTTTCCAAAGATCTTCATCGCTTCTCTGCAGATCGAATGCCGATAGGTCCAAAAGAATCAAATCTCTTTCAAACTCACTGGTGATATGAGGCATTCCACTTTCTCGTCTTCGATTTCCTGCTTCATCATAACTCACACCGTCTAAAAGCTCAAGGGTCAAATAGCGGCCGCTCTCCGATTTGAGCATTTTTCCCTGCTTAGCGCGAATCACATGGCGGTTCCCTGGTTGAGTTTGATCGTGTCGGTATATGATCAAATCATTGAGTACTCCAGTTTCTTCATCCTTATCGCTTACTCGAATGGAGTAACCTTCTAGACCATTGTAAAAAACGTCTTCACGCAAATCGAGGGTAGGCTTCTTCTTCCTAACATCCCACAATAGCGATTTGAATTTCAGCGTAGCGTGAGGAGATACGGTATTGGAGAAATAGAAAGCACCTAGAGAAAGTAATCCAGTGAAAACGATAAGCGGAAGCATAATCCTGATAAGGGATAGACCACTCGACTTCATAGCTACCAGCTCGTAATGTTCAGCCATACCACCGAATGTCATGATGCTGCTCAAAAGAACGGCTAGGGGAAGGGCAAGAGTTACCAGATTGGCGGAAGCGTATATCAGTAACTCTGCTATGACATACCATTCTAAACCTTTCCCGACAAAATCATCAATATACGTCCAGACAAACTGCATAAGCAGGATGAACATCACGATGAAAAAAGTCATTATGAAAGGCCCTATATAGGACTTAATAATTAGAAGATGTAGCTTCTTCATAAGAGGTGGACAAATTGGGCAAAAACCATGCCTTCAGACAACCCTATGCTCCAAGTACTCTGCGCAAGTCATCCACTTGACTTTCCCAAAGTCCTGAGACACTGTCTTCATCATCTCCAGCTTCTGGGAAATCTGTCACAATTAGAGCTACTTCGCGCGTTATTGCATCAATCTTAATCCTCAATTCGAAGTAGACATCTTGACCATCATCGTAATCCCATTGGAAACGAATGAATTGATCTTTAACTTTTGACAAGACCTTAGCCGTCTCTTCTGAACCCTCCCAAAAGAACTTCATGGTGTTATCACGCACGTTTACATTATCTGCAAACCATTCGGATAGACCACTTGGAGTGGATATCATTGTATATAAGATCTTCGGTGAAGTCTTTAATAGGTATTCTAGTTCAACTTTTTGTCTTTCGGACATGGGCACTTACTCTGTTTATATTCGGGAGCGACAATATATGAATTATTAAATCTCTGCTTCATCAAAAATCTTTTAGGAATAATTTTCTCAAACTCTTGCCGAAGGACTTTGTGGCATCCCGGCAAAATTATATATTTGCGCCCGCAATTTCTGCACGGCGAGGTAGCTCAGTTGGTTAGAGCGCACGACTCATAATCGTGAGGTCTCGAGTTCAAATCTCGATCTCGCTACAAAAGAAAAAAGAGAGGTTTTAGCCTCTCTTTTTTTATTCCCATCTTTGGCTAAACTCCTTTCCATAATTGCAATTCGCTGTAGTAGATATCGAAACCACTGGGCTGTTCCATCAAGGACATGGCATCACTGAAGTATCTGTGGTATTGGTAGAGAAGGGAACGATCAAACCGCTATACAACAGGCTTTTCAATCCGGGTAGAGAGGTGCCAGCATCTATTGAAGCGATAACGGGTATCAGCACCAAAATGATTTCAGGAGCACCGCCAATTGAGGATTCTATTGATGAGTTGGCAGAAATTCTCAAAGACAAAATATTTGTCGCTCACAATGTCAATTTCGATTATCAGTTTCTGAAGGCGGTTTTCGATAAAAGCGATAAGCCATTTCGATACAAGAGACTTTGCACCTTGAGGTACGCCCGAAAGGTATTTCCAAAATTTACCTCTCATCGACTTGGTGAATTGTGCAGAAAACTAGGAATAGTAAACAAAGCAGAGCATCGTGCTCTTGGAGATGCCATGGCTACTTCTGAGTTATTACTTCAATTACTTGAAAAAGACCAGGATGCAATCATTCTTAAAAAGCTCTTGGGTAGAGGTGAACATCACTTAGTCTTGCCAGCAAATTTGGATGAACAGGAAGTCTTGGACCTTCCCGATCTGCCAGGAGTTTATTATATGTACGGTGTTGAGCCCAAACCGATCTATATTGGAAAAGCTAAATCACTGAAAAAAAGGGTGATTAGTCATTTTACCTCTTCGGGTTCAACTCGCCGTAAGCAACTTTTTCAAAGGCAGGTGCATCGGCTGGAATACCGTGTGACAGATAGTGAATACCATGCGTTGTTGCTAGAAGACGCTGAGATCAAGAAGCATTGGCCACGTTACAATCAGGCTCAAAAAGAAAGAACGAAAGCTATAGCAGTCGTGCCTTACACCGATCGATCGGGAAAAAAACGTCTGGCCTTTGTCAATAAACCCATTACTGAGTTGGACGTGCTGGCTTGGTTTAATTCGCTTCACTCTGCGAAGAGCTGGCTTTACAAAGCCTTCATTGAATTTGGCATCAACCCACAAAGGGCTGGATTGCCTCTTTCTGAAGAGTTTGAATTACTAGAAGACCAAGAAGAGGCAGATGCCTTTGAGGCTTTTGTACAAAGGTGTTTCAGCGAAAAAAGCCGCTCTTTCGCGTTAATTGAAGCGACGAGCAAAAGATATGCGCTCATCAAGGAAGGGCGCTACCGCGGTTATGGAAAGATGTCAGAGAAACCTAACCAAAACCTTGAATATTTCGAAAATAAACTAGAAGCTGCGCCTGACAGCTCAGCAGCTAGGGCCGTTATTCGAAATATGCTTGCTGATGATCGAATTAAGAAAATCCAATTTTAAATGAAATTCAATTTATACCTGATTGCCGCATTGATAATATGTGCTTCTTGTCAAGACCAATCGAGTGCCATGGATGAAAATATTAATGCTAAAAAAATCAATGCCAAAGAGGAAATTATTGGGGTTTTAAAGCTACAGCAAGATTCATGGAATCAAGGAGATGTAGAAGGTTTTATGAATCATTACTTGAATAGTAAAGAGTTGACATTTGCTGGTATTAGGGGCATAACAAAAGGCCACGAACAGGTGTTGAAACGATACTTGAGCAATTACAATACAGCCGAGAAGATGGGTAGTTTGAACTTTAACGTTTTGGAGTTTCGAGAGCTTTCATCAACCTCAGCTTATGTAATCGGGGAATGGGCGCTGCAAAGGGCCACCGACAATCCTTCAGGCTATTTCACGTTGGTGTGGGAGAAGGTAAACGGAGAATGGAAAATTATACACGATCATACAAGCTAAATGGAGGTATCGCTTAATACCATAATCGTAGGCATCAATGTGGTGCTATCCTTGATTGCTTTTAAAAATCAGGAGCTTATGTCAAAGCTCATGTTCAATGCCTACCAGGTAAAGCACCGAAAAGAATATTACCGTGTGATCACTCACGCTTTTATCCACGGGGACTTCATGCATTTACTCTTCAATATGTATGTGCTTTGGAGTTTTGGCGGATTAATAGAAACAATCTTTACCGACCCAAAGGCATTCTACTATTATTTCCCTGAGTTGGAATTCTGGGGTACTTCTAAGGGCTACCTCTATTATATTTTGCTCTATTTTGGTGGTATTGTCTTCGCAACTTTGCCGTCTTTAAAAAAGCATGGAGATAATCCCAATTACAATTCGCTCGGAGCCTCAGGAGCAGTCTCAGCGGTAGTGCTGGCAAGTATTCTGCTTTTGCCTACAATGGATATTTATATCTTTTTCATTCCCATCGGTATACCAGCATTCATTGTGGGAGCAGCATACCTGGGATACGAGTATTACATGAGCAAAAATAGTCAAGGGCGGATTGCCCATGATGCTCATTATTTCGGAGCGGTATACGGCTTGGTCTTATTGCTTATTCTTCAACCCTATTTCGGACTTCGATTCTTAAAATTGATTGGATCGTTTGTCGGTCTGAGTTAAATTTGTCTCTTTATTGACACCGATGAGCGTCACGCGACCTAAATATTTGATCAATGGCTACTTGAGCGAAGGACCTGAAAGTGACTTTCTCAGTCGCAATCGTGCTTTTCGCTTGGGTGATGGTTTCTTTGAAACCATCCGCGTTGTGGATGGGCATATTCCTTTTTGGGATGCACATTTCAAGAGACTTTCAGCCACTTGTAGGGCGCTGCGAATGGAAATGTCTCCTGTCTTTGAAACCAAATTTCTCCGCAGGTCACTTCAAGAGTTAATTTCAGCTCAGCAAATTCGAGAAGGTGGTCGATTGCGAATTACCGTTTTTAGAGAGGGCGGAGGAGCGTACACATCTGAAACAAACCGAGCGGGATACGTTGCAGAAGTTGATCCGTATTTCCCCAATCGCTTTGTTGCTCCCGATCGGGGTGCATCTTTGGGAACTTTCACTGAACTCCCTAAAATTCCTAGTAAGCTGTCCAAATTTAAATTGATGGGAAATCATTATTCCCTTCAGGCCGCGGCTTGGGCCAAGGCTGAAAACTTCTCGGAGGCGATACTTTTGAACGACTCAGGCCGAATAGCTGAAACCACCTCGGGAAATATCTTTACCGTAAAAGGGGGGAAAGTTAAAACACCCGCATTGAAAGAAGGAGGCGTAGCTGGTGTAATGCGGATGACGCTAATCAACATTTGTCTTCAGGAGGGAATACCGATCTACGAATCTGATCTTGACGAAACGGATATCATATCAGCGGAAGAAGTGTTTTTCACAAATGCTATAGTCGGTGTTCAGTGGGTAAGTAGTTTTAGACACAAACGCTTTTACCACAAATTGAGTGATTTCTTGGTGGATGCTTTGAATGAGCGGGTAAAAACTGAAGTCGAAGTTTAGTTCAAACTCGGATCGGCAGGGAAATTCGCCAAGACGGAAAAAGACCCCCCCATTTTTTTGAAAGCTAAAGACCAAAGATCATCGGCAGAGGTGTCCATCAACGGTAGGTCGTTGATATCACTAACATACCAGCTCTCTTCCTCCATTTCTTCTAGCAACTGACCTTCGCCCCAGCCGCTATATCCCACAAAAAAGCGCACTTGGTCTTCATTAATAGACCTCGTAGCCAACAGACTTCTGAGAATTTCAAAATCACCACCAACATATAGACCTTTAGCAATCTCAGTGCTTCCAGGGAGATGAGCACCCAAGGTGTGCAGAAAATAGAGTTGGTTGTTTTCAACAGGGCCGCCGATGCTCACTCGATTTGAGATGTCAGGAACATTCTCCATAACGTCAGTCAAGTCCATGTCGACGTATTTGTTCAGGATAAATCCAAAGGAGCCTTCCTGGTTGTGTTCGCAAAGCAGAATCACCAAACGATTGAAGTAAGGATCTGTCATAAACGGATCTGAGATCAGCAGCTTTCCCTTTGCAGGGCTTTCGATATTTTCAGGTTTAAAATTCACGTTCTAGTGCAATGCGGCTCTCCACGGTGTCGATTCGCAAATTTTACCTTCCTCTTCATTGAGGATTTCCAAGCGGGAGTACACTTCCTTTTCGGACCAGTAATTCAAAGCAAATTTAACAAAAATGTGTCCGTGCTTTGCTTCAGAAATCCAAAGCCTCTTGTAGAATATTTTGATCTCTTCATCTTCAGCTACTTCAGCCACCAGCCTGAAGCGTTCTGCACCTCTGCACTCTATGATAGACGCTAGAAGAAGTCGATCCATCAGCCTATCTTCCACCGACGATCGACAAAGCTTTATCAACCGATCTATATAAGTGTCCTTCGGCATGCGCTCGGGAAGTTGCACACCGCGCTTTTCCATCAATTGATAAACCGACTGAAAATGCACTAACTCTTCCAGAGCAGTATCAATCAACTCTGGAATAATCGCAACCTTATCGGGACATTTAGCCACAAAACTCATCGCCATCGCGGATGCCTTTCGTTCACAATCTGCGTGATCTTGAAGAAAACTGTCGAAATCAGACATTACTTGTTCAGCCCATTCGGGAGGGGTGCTATATACCAAGTCTAGTGAAAGCTTCAAATTGTCTGGTTTTAATGCAAAAATAACATTTAACAAAGAGTGAAGCAGGCTTTGGGAACGGCATTTTGCTTCGTATTTTTGTTGTTCCTAAAACGCCACCCCATGAAAGAGGAATTGCGCTCATTCGTTCAACAAGACAGACGAGATTTCAAAAATGAAACACTCGAAGAGTCAAACATGGCAGATAACCCGTTCGATCAGTTCGAAAAATGGTTTGAGCAGGCCTTGAAGTCGAAAATACAAGAGCCTTATGCGATGACCTTGGCCACGGCTGATGTTGATGGAAATCCTTCCGCGCGCGTCTTGTACATGCGCGACATTACCAAGAGTGGCATTTCCTTTTTCACCAATTACAAGAGTGATAAAGGACACGATTTGGCAGAGAACCCAAAGTGTACGGCTAATTTCTTCTGGATGGAATTGGAGCGTCAAGTTCGTTTCTCGGGCAGTGCTGAAAAACTGCCTACCAAAGAGTCCGATGCTTATTTTAATTCACGTCCACGTGGAAGTCAAATAGGAGCGTGGGCTAGCGACCAGAGTTCTAAATTGGAAAACCGACAAGAGTTAATGGACAAGCTCGAATCGCTTACCGCAAAGTTTGAAGATCAAGAAGTACCACGTCCCGATCACTGGGGAGGATATTTAATCAAACCAGAAAGAGTAGAGTTTTGGCAAGGGAGAGAAAGCAGACTTCACGATAGGATTCAGTATGCCAAAAACGATGACGGGGAGTGGGTTATGCACCGCTTATCGCCTTAATTTTGAAAGACTACCTCGATAAGTATTCGTTTCGACCTCGCTTGATTCAAGATGACCCTAAACAAGATTTGGGTATCGTTGTGGTTATTCCTTCCTATGCCGAGCCATCCATCAATCATGCGCTGCTTTCTTTACAGAGCTGCTCCAGGCCGCTTTGCGAGGTAGAAGTCATCGTGGTTGTGAATCAGAGTGAGATTGAGGGTGAAGAAATAGCCGCACTTAACCAGCAGACTTTCGAGGAAACGATTAAATGGGAAGAGCGAACCAGAGGCTCAGGAGATCCTGGTTTTAGCGTCTTTGCCATTTTGGAAAAGGAACTTCCCAAAAAACACGCGGGTGTTGGTTTTGCTAGAAAAATAGGAATGGATGAGGCCGTAAGGCGATTTCAGCTTGCGGGCAAAGAAGATGGCATCATCGCTTGCTTTGACGCCGACAGCAGTTGCCGTTCTGATTACCTCACAGAGCTCCACAAGCATTTTGAGAAGTGCCCTGAGACACCTGGATGCTCCATTCGATACGAGCACCCGACCTTTGGAAGTGAGTTTGAGCCAAAGACATACTTGGCAGTCACTTACTACGAACTTCATTTGAGGTACTACAACCAAGCTATGAAAGCAACTGGGGTTCCATATGCCTTTCATACTGTTGGCTCTTCGATGGCTGTTCGCTCATCGGCTTATCAAAAACAAGGAGGGATGAATCGGCGTAAAGCAGGGGAAGACTTTTACTTTTTGCACAAGATCATTGAGTTGGGCAATTTCACTGAGCTGAATTCTACGATCATTTATCCTTCTCCACGGCCTTCAGATCGGGTGCCATTCGGAACAGGGAAGGCGATTAATTCTTTCCTCAAAAGTCCAAATACTGGTTATTACACATACAACCTTCAAGCTTTCAAGTACCTGTCAGAGTTCTTTAAAAGTATTCCCGAATTTTATATCACCAAGCCCGAACTGGTCACACTCGGAGGGCAAGTGCCATATGTCCTGATCGATTTTTTGAGTAGCTATTTTTTCGATGACCGAATATTGGAAATCTCCAAGAACAGCAAAGGGCTAAGCAGCTTTGAAAAACGTTTCTACCGATGGTTTAATGCGTTTATGGTATTGAAATTTGTCCACTTTGTGAGGGACAATGCACATCCCAATATGAGAGTAGAACTGGCAGCTCTTGAACTTTTGAGGAATATAGGCTACCCTAATGTGGACAGGATTGGCTCCATTGATGAGTTATTGGAAATATTCAGGAAGTTGGATAGAGGTGAATCGCCTGTTCCTGTGAGATTTTTGTCATTAAAAAACCCCGAGTAAATCGGGGTTTTTTAAAATTTTGAATCCTATTCTTATTTTTTCTCTTCGGCTTTAGCCTCTTTTTCGGCTGGCTTCTCAGCCTTTGCTTCAGGCTTGTCCGCCTTCTCGGCGGGCTTTTCTGCTTCTGTCGCTACTTCCTTTTTGGCTGCGGGTGCTTCCTTTTCTGGAGTTTTCTTCACCTCAGCTTTTGGAGCGGCTTTCTTTGCTGCTGCTTTTTTTGCTTTTGGCTCTT
Organism: Cryomorphaceae bacterium; assembly: GCA_047633195.1. Lineage (GTDB taxonomy): Bacteria > Bacteroidota > Bacteroidia > Flavobacteriales_D > Cryomorphaceae > JAKVAV01. The sequence continues at coordinate 18,092 of JBLIEU010000020.1, forward strand.
CAGCTACTGCTTCTACCGCTGGCTCTATTTTAGCTTCTGCTTTGTTTGGATCGGGAAGGACTGCCGTTTCCATGCGACTTCTTTGTCTTCGCTTCCCGTAGGATCCCATGAAACGTTTACCTTTTTTGGATTTTCGATCTCCTTTTCCCATTGCTATTTTAAATTTAAGTTAAGATCCAAATATACGAATCTAATTAGTGTCTGTCTAAAGAGTCTGTTATCTGCGCTTCACTTGTTTTAAAAACAGTCTCTTTGACAGGACTTCGAATTGACGAGAGTCAACTCATTCATTTTTAAAACTTCATGCGCCACTTCGAGGGGCTCAGTGCAGCGCTTGATGATGAACTCTCTAGTTCAGCCACTGAACTATTTTTAGCGACTTAATTGATCCTGATTTCGCTTGTAGTAGTCTTCAATCACTTTATCACCACGGTTGATTGTATTGCTGCACCAACCCACTAAAACTTCTACCTTTTCCTCTTCAGTTAAGGATAAATCGCTTGAGTCTCGAAGAAATTTACTCCGCAAGGAATGCAAGCTTACCGCTGCGGCAACGCTGATGTTAAAACTCTCGGTAAACCCATACATGGGAATTCTAACCAAGTAATCGGCATTGGCGGAAGCTATATCTGAAATCCCCCTCTTTTCCGTACCTAACAGCAAAGCAATGGGCTTGTCTGTAGGCAACTCGTCTATAGTCATGTCAGTGTGCGGAGTGGTTGCTGCTATAATATAGCCTTTGGATTTCAGATGCTTCAAACAATCCTCGGTGTTTTGATCTTTTTCGCCGTATCGAGAAATATTCAACCACTTGGAGCTCCCTTGCTCGACGTCGCGTTTGGGTTTAAACTGATTGCGGTTTTCGATGATGTGCACATCCTGCACTCCGAAGCAGTCGCAGGAGCGGAGAACAGCAGCCGCATTGTGCGACTGGAATATATCTTCTAGAACTACCACAATCTTTTTAGTTCTTTTTTCAGCTAATTCTAAAAATAGATCTTGTCGATCGGGTGAGATCAGTTCAAATAAGTAATTGAGCAACTCTTTATCCATAGTATTAAAAACAAAAAAGTCTCTTCCGAAGGAAGAGACTTTTAAATAAGACAAAAGGGTGAAGATTACTTCACTTTGTCAGACAAGTCAGCACCTGCCTTAAACTTAACAACCTTTTTCTCTTTGATATCAATTTCTTTTCCAGTTTGCGGGTTGCGTCCTTTGCGGGCTGCACGTGTGCTTACTGAGAAAGAACCGAATCCTACCAACGCAACTCTATCTCCACTCTTAAGTGCAGCTGTTGTAGTGTTAATGAATCCGTCTAGTGCTTTTTTAGCATCTGCTTTAGATAGGCCGGCATCTGCTGCCATTGCTTCTACCAATTCTGCTTTGTTCATTAGGTTAAAGAATTTAGATTAAACAAAAATATCGTTGAACTGGAGCAAATTTACACGAATAACCAAGCGGGCCAAGCGATTGCGGTAGTTCGAGCTTAGTTTGTTAATAAAATGAGCTATTTGTTGAAAAGTATGACCCACATTACTTGAATCCTTGCAAGATAGAGGCCTTTAGGGAACTTTGATTCGGTCTTTCCCTGTGAATTCTGGACATTGAATGCTTAGAACTCTCATTGGATCGCTTGAGGCAACCGTAACCGAGTGCTCGCTTCCCGAGGGAACGAAGAGGTACATCCCCTTTGAAACGGGTGTCGCTTTGTCATTTCAAACAAACTCTCCACTGCCCGAAAGAATGTAGACATGTTCACTGTGATGAGCATGGCAGTGCAAGGGGACTTCATTCCTTATTTGAATCACGAATGAAGTGCTAAGGCTGTCGCCTTCTAGTCTTTCTACCGAAATGTTGTCGCTAGTAGACTTGGACTAGTTAGAGTTTGTCAATAAAGTCAGGTGGGTGAGTCAGGTAGTTCGGTAGCAAGGCGCACGTGGTTTTGAAAACCAAGGAGTCGCCTGTGGGCAATACCGATAACGGACTGTACCGACGGACAATAGTTGGAGAGATCTCTTTGGCAAAACGCAGGGTGCATAGGAAAGCTAAAACTGATAAGGTCAAGAGTTACTTCAAGACGAAAATTTAAACGATTGATCAGGTCGGTATCCGTTTAGAAAGGACTCAATTGACACCATCTTCTTACCAGGCACTTGAACTTCTATGATTTCGACGAGGTAGTCTCTGGTGTGAACGAACATCTTCTCTTTAGAGGCTTCTATTGTACCAGGTGTCAATGTGGCTTTTTGGTCGTTGGGTCTAGACCCGAAAATTTTCATCCGCTCAAAATCTGCACCTGCAACCATGGTGAATGCGGCAGGATAGGGGCTTAGCCCGCGGATATGGTTGTGGATGACTTGTGCTGATTGATTCCAATAGATCTGACAATCCTCTTTGAAGATTTTCGGAGCTGACTTCAAATCATCTGTTTCAGGCTGTAATTTTGACTCTGCCTTACCATCCTCGATTTTACTTACTGTTTTGTTAAGTAAGTCGGCACCCAGTGCCATCATCTTATCATGGAGTTGACCAGCAGTTTCATTTTCACCAATCGAACAAACCACATTATCAATGATCGCCCCTGTGTCAATATTCTCATTGATAAAGAAGGTGGTCAGGCCTGTTTCTCTCTCGCCATTCATAATAGCGCGATTGATCGGGGCAGCACCACGATAATCTGGCAGCAGAGAGCCGTGAAGGTTAATTGTTCCTTTTGAAGGAATCGACCATACTTGAGTCGGAAGCATTCGGAATGCCAGCACCACAAATAGATCAGCGTTGAGACTTTTCAACTCCTCGACAAACTCAGGGTCTTTTAGGTTAGTGGGTTGGAGAATATGGAGCCCGAGTTCTGTGGCGGCTACTTTAACTGCCGATTCACGAAGTTTCTTTCCTCTACCTGCTGGCTTATCAGGGGCTGTAATAACACCGACTACTTCGTTCTTTTCGGCAAGCTTTCGCATGGAAGGAACAGCAAAATAAGGGGTTCCCATGAAAACGATCTTCATTCAGATATCATTTTAATATTGTCCATATAAACAGAAAGTGCTTCGACCTGAGACAAGCTCTTGAAACTAGATGTAAAGACACCAACTATATGCTGTAGAAATTCATGTTCGGATTCTCGCTAAAAATTTCACTCGAATTGACACAAAATAGGGTTGTTCTATCAGTCTATTCTTAAAAGTAACCCCTTCAAATACTCACCTTCAGGATGATAGATCCCCACAGGGTGATCAGGTGGCTGGTGCAGATGACGAAGAATCCGCATATTCCTGCCCGTTTCCATGGCAGCTGCTGCAATGGTATGGGCGAACAAATCGGGAGTTACCACTTGGCTGCAACTGAATGTGAATATAAGGCTTCCCTTCTTCGCCTTTTTCATAGCCATAGCGTTTAGCCGTTTGTAGGCTTGCACAGCGCGGTGTCTGGCAGATCGATGTTTGGCAAACGCGGGAGGATCAAGTACAATAATATCGTACTCCCCAACTTCTTCTTTGCTAAAAAACTCGAGTGCCTCAGCCTGAATACTTTCGTGACTAGATTCATTTAAGTCATTCATCCTTATATGTTCCTCGCCGAGATCTAAAGCTCCACGTGAACTATCCAGACTATTTACCATTTCGGCCCCAGCCTTCAAAGCATAGACTGAAAAACCGCCAGTATAACTGAAAGCATTCAATACTTTTTTCCCTTTGGAAAGGGATCCTAACAAAGCTCTGTTCTCGCGTTGATCAATAAAGAAACCCGTTTTCTGACCTTCTTTCCAATTGGCATAAAACCGATGACCATTTTCCAAGAATTCACTTCCCTCTGACTGATCCGTGTTCCAAGTTCCTTGACTTTTAGTTTCAGCCGAGATATGGATCGTCTCGTCGATTATAATTCCCGCCAATCCAGAAATAGCCTCTTTGATCAATTCATAATCTCCTGACATACCACCGCTATGGGTTTGGATGACGGCAGACTTTCGATAAACGTCTATAATCAATCCTGGCAGGCCATCGCCTTCCCCGTGAATGAGCCTGAAAGCATCAGTTTCAGTTGAGGGGAGGCCAATTGATAAGCGCACATCTAGGGCGTTCTGCAATTTCTCTTTGTAAAAAGCAGAATTAATCTCTACATCGCCAAAGCTCAATAGCCTCACGGCAATACTTCGCGCGCCGAAATGTCCCGTACCTAATATTTTTCCAAATCGATCGGCTATCTGCACCTTATCGCCTTCTTGGAGGTTCTTGGTATCGGTAAATATTCCACCTGAAAACACCCAAGGATGGCGGCGATGGATGCTGTTTAGGCTTTTATCTTTAAGTTGTAGAATGGTATAATTCATGGCCGACAAAGGTAATCGGATTTATTCCGAAATCAGGGTCACTACATTCTCGTGATTGATGTCGATTTCGCGATTATCTGACATCCACCTCAAGGCGGTGGAAACATCGCCTGATCTTAACCCTGGTAGCTGCGCTAAATAATTTAAAGACCGTGGTTCTGCCAAAATCTCCTTTTTCAAAGTGAGGTAAATAGTCGAGCTTTCCCCGACCAATTTGATTTCCTTCTTTTTGGCTAAGCAAACATCACAGAGGCCGCAATCCTCGGCAGTGAAATCATCAAAATAAGCCACCAGTTGGCGGCTACGGCAAATCACATCGTTTTCGGTGTAGCGCAATACTGCCGTCATTTTATCCTCCAGTCTCTTCTTGTGTTTCTTGAGGCGAACTTCATCCAAAGCTAGTTGAGCCACCTTTGGTCTTTCTTTGGGGAAAGTGATAAAAGGCAGATCGGTGTGAGGCTGGTAAGTCAAAACTTTCATTTCGACGAGATACTCGATCATCTTTCGAACCTCACCATAATTGGATTTTATCCTTCTAGCTACCGCCAATTCATCAATTCGGACAGGATGATCGAAGAGGCCTTCATAAGAACGCAGCAAGACGCGAATGATCGGTTCGAATTTGGGTTGCCCTATTTCGAAGCTGTATAGTTCTTTGGTGTTCTGTAAGAACTGGACCTTGGAAGGGTTGTATACAGCATCAGATAAGGTAATTCGGTCTTCGTACTCTAGCACTTTGAGGCAATGCAAAGTTTTGGCAGGCGAGAGGTCATACCTTTTGGCGAAAGCCTTTAAATCAAAAGGAATGTTTTCAGTCATGGTTGAACCTGCAGCAAGCTGAAGAAAATTAACCAAGGCTCGATATACCTGCAGTACGTCTTCCTTTTTTGGAATCTGAGACTCCACTCTTTCGCGTAAAGCGTCGCGGTCATTTTCATTGACCAAGCAAATGGCATAAGCCTTTTTTCCATCTCGGCCCGCACGGCCTGCCTCCTGGAAATAGGCTTCGAGTCCTAGGGGTAAATCGAGATGGATGACAAAGCGCACATCGGGTTTGTCGATCCCCATTCCAAAGGCATTGGTAGAAACCACCACTTGAGCCTTATTTGATAGCCAAGAATCTTGTGTTTCTTGCCGTTCTTTGATGGACATGCCACCATGGTAGGGCAGTGCCCCAATGCCATTGGCACGAAGCAGATGCGATTGGCGCACCGTTTCTCGCCGCGTACCAACGTAGACAATTCCGCAACCCCCCAGATTCTTAATGGCCCCAATCATTCGATTTAGCTTGTGGTTTTCTTGTTGAACCACATAGACTAAATTGTCTCGAACAAAGCTTTTCTTGAATATTGCTGGATTTTTAAGCTCCAACTTTTCAATAATGTCAACAACAACTTCTTCCGTCGCAGTGGCGGTGAGTGCTATGAAGGGTGTGTTTTTGGGCAGTAACTCGCGTATTTTGGCAATCTCTCGATAAGGCGGCCGAAAGTCGTGACCCCATTCTGAGATGCAATGTGCCTCATCTATTGCCACCATTGAGACATTCATCTTTTTTAACCTTGCCAAAAAGAGGTCAGTCTTTAACCTTTCGGGAGAGAGGTAAAGGAACTTGAGTCCACCGTGCACAGCGTTGTCCAAGGTTATATCGATCTCACGTGGAGATTGCGCACTCGTAAGTGAAGCAGCTGTGATACCACGCTTCCGAAGGTTTTGAACCTGATCGCGCATCAAAGCGATAAGTGGTGACACGACTAGGCATACCCCCTCTGTAACCATTGCTGGTACTTGGAAGCAGATGGATTTACCTCCGCCTGTTGGCAGCAAAGCCAATGTATCTTTCCCATTAAGTATGGATTGGATAATTTCCTCTTGAAGAGGCCTAAAGCTGTGATGGCCCCAGTATTTCTTTAGTATGTGAAGGGTTTCTTTTTCCAAATCATTTGTTCTCAAAAAACAAAATAACAAATATTGACGTTTGAATCGACAAGAAAAGATCAGTGATTAGATAAGATTAACACCCTTAGGTTCAAAGCAAACTGCACATATATTGTTAAAGTGTCAATGACACACTTTGCTGGCTCTTAATCATTTCTACTTTGAACACATCTTGAATTTCGCTATTTTTGCAGTTCAATTTAAGACATATAATGATCGATACTCAGACCATAAATATCCAAAAAACTACTCAGAGTAAACTAGATACGACAGATTTTAAAAATTTAAATTTCGGCCAAGTATTTTCAGATCACATGTTTGTGATGGATTATGCTGATGGCAAATGGCAACAGCCGAATATCATGCCTTTTCAAAATATGACCATGTCGCCTGCATCTTTGGTGATCCATTACGGTCAGAGTATTTTCGAAGGGCTGAAAGCTTTTAAAAATGAGGATGGCCGTTTTGGTCTCTTTCGTCCTGACATGAACATCAAAAGGATGAACAAATCGGCTGTGCGCATGTGCATGCCCAAGATTCCTGAGAATATTTTCATGGAGGCTCTTAGCGAGTTGGTTCGCCTAGAACACAACTGGATTCCAAACTTTGAATTGTCCTCTTTGTACCTGCGCCCTGTTCTTTTCGCAATCGATGATTACATCGGCGTAAAGGCAAGCAAGAGCTATAGATTTATGATTCTTGCGGCTCCCGTGAATGCATACTACGTTAAACCCGTTCGAATTAAAATCGAAAGAGAATTTACGCGAGCGGCCAAAGGAGGTATGGGGTTCGCCAAGACTGCAGGTAATTACGCTGGGTCTCTTTATCCCGCCAAGTTGGCGAATGACCAAGGCTATGACCAACTTCTTTGGACTGACGCAAAAGAGCACGCTTACATTGAAGAGAGCGGAACAATGAATGTGATGTTCGTCATTGACGGTAAACTCATTACACCTGAGCTTGGAGATACAATACTTGATGGGGTGACCCGTAAAAGTGCATTGCAGTTAGCCAGAGACTGGGGAGTAGAGGTGGAGGAAAGAAGGGTATCAGTTGTTGAGCTTCAAGAGGCGATGCACAACCATACTTTAGAAGAAGCCTTTGGTTGCGGAACAGCAGCTACCATTGCTCATATTGAAGCAATCGCGGATGGAGACAAGGTTTTTCAACTTCCTAACGTCGAAGACCGCAAATTATCAAATCGATTGATGAAGTACTTCGTCGATCTTAAAAAATTCAGAACCGATGATCCACATGGTTGGATGATCGATTTATCGTAACAACACCCATCTACTCGAATAGAAAAGCGTCCTTAATTTATTGGGGACGCTTTTTTTATTCAAAATCATTTTTGGGGTAATCGAAGAATATCAGTTTTCCTGTTCCCCCCGAGATCTCTCCCCATGAGTCGGCTAAAGGGAATTCAACCTTAGCAATTCCACAAGTCGGAATATTTCCCAGGGATTCATTCGTCAGGTTTTCTACCACATCGGTTATCCCTGGATTGTGAGCAAAGAGGATGATTGAGTTTATGCTTGAACTCATATCAGCGACTGCACGAAGGAAATCACGCACAGACGGGAGGTACAAGCTGTCGACTTCAACTATCTTTTCGAGCGGGTAACCATACTCTTGAGCCATCAAGCGTGCAGTGCTAATCGCTCTATTAGCGGGACTGCTCACAAAAAGATCGATAACTTCTTTACGAGCTTTAAGTCGCTTGCCCATTATTGGCGCATCACGCAAACCGCGATCGTTGAGCGGGCGATCAAAATCGTTAAGCCCCTCGTTTGACCAATCTGATTTGGCGTGTCGGTTGAAGTAGATGGTTTTCATAAGTTCAAAAATACGAAAGCCAGCCCACGGTGTAAATCGTGGGCTGGCTTTCTTCTAACTTGGATTAACTTATGAGATCAGTTTTTCCAATTCTTCTTCTATCGGTTTGCGAAAGACTACTTTTCCATCGAAGACATCCATCACAATTGGTTCCTCACGCTCAATCGTTCCTGCTAAGAGCTGCTTGCTCAAAGCGTTCAAGACTTCTTTTTGAATGAGTCGTTTTACTGGTCTCGCTCCGAATTGAGGGTCGAATCCCTTTTCTGCTATGTACTCAACCGCTTCTCTGGATGCGGTGAGTTCAATTCCTTGCCCTTCCAATCTCTTGGAAAGAAGTTGAAGCTGTAGCTTGACGATACTATTGATGTTCTTCCGATCGAGAGGCTTGAACATGATGACCTCATCTATTCTATTCAAGAACTCAGGGCGCATAGAAGATTTGAGCATTTCAAAAACTTCTTGCTTTGTTTTTTCTTGAGTCTCTTCGTCCATGTCGCCTTTGGTCTCCTCAAATCGCTGCTGGATAATAGCCGATCCCGTATTGGAAGTCATAATGATGATGGTGTTCTTAAAGTTCACCTTTCTTCCTTTGTTATCGGTCAACATGCCCTCGTCCAAAACCTGAAGTAGAACATTGAATACATCAGGGTGGGCTTTTTCAATCTCATCGAGCAGTACCACACTGTATGGCTTTCTTCGAACGGCTTCGGTCAGCTGTCCACCCTCATCGTATCCTATATATCCTGGAGGTGCTCCCACCAATCGGCTCACACTGTGACGCTCTTGGTATTCGCTCATGTCGATACGCGTCATGGCGTGTTCATCGTTGAAGAGGTATTCGCTTAGGGCTTTTGCCAACTCAGTTTTACCTACTCCAGTCGTTCCTAAGAAAATGAACGAACCAATTGGCCGCTTTTCGTCTTGCAATCCAGAGCGAGATCTTCTTACAGCATCGGCTACTGCTTCTACAGCTTCGTCTTGACCAACCACTCTTTTGTGCAATTCGTCCTCGAGATTCAAGAGTTTATCGCGCTCGCTTTCGAGCATTTTGGAAACGGGAATACCCGTCCAGCGGCTCACCACATCGGCGATTTCTTCCTCATCGACCTCTTCTTTGATCATCTTAGAATTGGCCTGCTCGTCGATCAATAGTTTTCTCGATTCTTCAAGTTTGACTTCGGCCTCTTTGAGCTTGCCGTAACGAATCTCTGCCACCTCGCCATAGTTTCCTTCCCGTTCAGCTCTTTCCGCTTCAAACTTCAGGTTTTCGATATTCTCTTTCTCTTTTTGAATGTTGTCAACCAAGCTCTTCTCGGCTTCCCATTTGGCTTTGAGCCGATCTCGTTTCTCATTGAGATTGGCCAGCTCTTCACCTAGCTCTTTCAATTTGAATTGATCTTTTTCTCTTTTGATCGCCTCACGTTCAATTTCGAGTTGCATGATTCTTCTTTCGATCTCATCGAGCTCCTCTGGCTTGGAATTGATTTCCATCCTGAGCTTCGAAGCAGCCTCGTCTATTAAGTCGATGGCCTTGTCTGGCAAAAATCGATCGGTGATATAGCGCTGTGAAAGCTCTACAGCCGATATGATCGCAGCATCTTTGATTCGAACTTTATGGTGCGCCTCGTACTTATCCTTAATTCCACGAAGAATTGAAATGGCTGAATCTCGATCGGGCTCATTCACGATCACCCTTTGGAACCTTCGCTCAAGAGCTTTGTCTTTTTCAAAGAATTTCTGGTACTCGTTGAGGGTAGTGGCACCAACAGCTCTTAAATCTCCACGAGCCAAAGCGGGCTTTAAGATGTTTGCTGCATCCATGGCGCCTTCGCCTCCTCCTGCACCCACAAGGGTGTGAATCTCATCGATGAAAAGAATGATCTGCCCCTCGGCTTTGGTGACTTCATTCACTACTGCCTTGAGTCTCTCTTCAAACTCTCCTTTAAACTTCGCACCAGCGATAAGGGCAGCCATATCCAAGCTGTACACAATTTTGTCCTTGAGGTTTTCAGGGACATCTCCGCTTACTATCCGGTGGGCTATTCCTTCCACAATGGCGGTTTTACCCGTTCCTGGCTCACCGACTAAAATTGGATTGTTTTTCGTCCGTCTAGTTAGAATTTGCAATACCCGACGGATTTCTTCATCTCGTCCGATTACGGGATCGAGTTTTCCTTTTCGAACAAGCTCATTGAGATTCTTAGCATATTTCTCGAGAGAGTTATACGTTTCTTCCTGACTAGCAGAAGTTACTTTTTCGCCCTTTCTGAGTTCAAGAACACCTTGTTTTAAGGCCTTCCTTGTTATGCCCATGTCTTTGAGCATTTGAGCCGTAGTATCCTTTCCGTCGAGAATGGCTAGCAATAGATGTTCCAACGAAACGAATTCATCTCCGAACTCCTTGAGGTAAGTGAAGGATCGATTCACTGCTTCACTACCCGTTCGGCTCAGCTGTATCTGTCCACCACTCACTTTTGGAAAAGATTCAATTTGCTTGTCTAATGTTTGTTCCAAAAGGTCAGTATTAACCGAAAGCTTCTTAAGCAAGTAGGGGATTACGTTTTTATCTGCATCGAGCATCACCCTCAAGATGTGAGCCGTTTCGATACTCTGCTGTCCCTTTTCCGTTACAAGTTGCTGAGCGTCTTGCAAGGCTTGTTGGGACTTGATTGTCATTTTTTGAAAGTCCATAATTGATTTAATTACGTTTTTCTTTCGTCAAATCTTGAGCCGTTCCATTTTCTCACATAAAAGCGGAAATATTGACAGTAGGAAGCCAATGATTCGGACAAATTGACTGGTCATTGTAAAGAGCGACCTATTAATATTTTATTATTTTCATGCCACCAAAACGACTAATTGTGAGACCAATAGTTCTAACCCTAGTTACTCTCCTTCTTTGTCAATCATCTTTTAGTCAATCTTTCTGGGCCAAAAAGCAGGCGGGCGGAAACGTGGATGAGACGTTAGACATTGTGAGCGATGATGCGGGTACTTCTTATTCAACGGGCTACTTCAGTACATCTGCTGACATCAATGAAACAACCTTCTTTGTTCAAGGACTCACCGATATCTTCATTTCAAAAGTATCTGCGAACGGAGCCAATCAATGGACTGAATCTTTTGGAGGAAGTCAATCAGACCGTGGGTTAGGCACGGCAGTGGATGGATTAGGAAATGTCTTTTTATGCGGCTTCTACACGGGAAGTATCAATTTTGGCAATGGCGTTTCTCTCACATCCAATGGCGGTCAAGACGCCTTCGTGGTAAAACTGGATGCAAACGGAAACGCCCTTTGGGCCAGAACGGGTGGTAGCTCAGGCGGTTCTGATAGGGCAAATGCCGTGGCCGTGGATGGTTCAGGAAATGTAGTCATCACAGGACAGTTTTCGGGAACCGCCAGTTTTGGGGCACTTACCTTAGATGCTACTGACGGCACCAATGACGCTTTTATCGTTAAGTACGATAGCAATGGAAATGAGCAGTGGGCAAAGCAGGGGATGGGCGAATCGCTTGATCGCGGTTTGGGAATTACTACTGATAACTCAGGCGCCGTATATACTACTGGACAATTTAGTGGTAACGTGAGCTTTGACAATACCTACAACAATACCATTCAAAATGCCATTTTCCTTATTAAGTATTCTGCTTCGGGAAATGAAGAGTGGTTTCGATGGGGTGGAGGAAGTGAGGAAAGCATTGCCTATGACATCGCCTCGGATGGGAATTCTGTATTCCTTACAGGAGATTATGGCACAACACTCAACTTTTTTGGAACAGGATCAACGGTTACGCTGAATTCAGGATTCACTAATTCTGTTTTCTTGCTGAGCTTCTCTGGCAGCGGAAACTTCTCTTGGGGAGAATCTGCTGGTAGCGATAGTAACGTTTCCTCTCGAGGTATTGATTTCTCTTCTGGCAATATTGCCATTGCCGGTTGGTTCGAATGTACTTTCGATTCTTACAGTGATCAATATGGTGAAGCAGCATTTAATTCTCTTGGTTCAAAAGACGCTTTTACTGCCATGTACTCTTCATCGGGATCATTTCAATGGGCACGAAACTTCGGCGCTGGTTCTAACGAGCAGTGCAATTCGATCACCATCCTATCTGATGGATTTGTCGTTCTAGCCGGAACAAACGGCGATGCAGGTTTGATTGTACCTGTCACCAATGCTCCCGTGAATGGAATGTCAGGCCTCATTTCGAATGAAAATACGGGATTGAACTACTGCGATGATCCAAACTATGGCAATTACCGGTCTTTGGAAGGCTCAGGAGGTTCGGATGGTTTTGTGCTCAAAGCCATTGATCCTGCTCGGAGGCCAATGGATTTTTACCAGAGATCAGGAGGGGGATGCGATCTCACCATTCCCGATGCCTGTATTTACTTGAATTCTTCACCATCAGTACCTGTGCCATGTCCTGAAAGTCTAATTGGATGTCCACCATACGCCATTACTGCTTCCAACTATACCTTATCGGGAATTGGATTCGGTGCAAATTACGATTGGTCTTTTTCAGGATCGACAGGCCTCATTTCTCTCGTGACTTCGTCAGCAAATGAGAGCGTAACAATAACTTCTCAAGACGGATGTTACTCTGTATCCGACGATATTCAAGTTGAGATTTATCCAGAACCTTTAGTCCCTTTGATCACCGATAGCAAGGGAGTTAATATTTCTGCTTCAACGCCAAATCCAATTTTCGTATGCCCTGGAACAACTGTAGATATCTCTGCTGAAGTTCCTGATGGCTATACTTTTCAATGGTCGGGAGGTCAGTTCGGCGGTAGTCCAGTTTTCACGGAGACTATTTCCGTCACAGAAGAAGGTGCATACTTTATTGTCGATACTACTCCTGATGGATGCATCAATTCTAATGTGGTCAGCGTCATTTTCTTTGACATCCCAGTTGATGCTCCACCATTGATTTCTTTCGCTCCTGCGAGTGACTCAATCCAAGTATGTGAAGGCAGTTCATTTGGGGCTCAATTATTAAATGCGCTCAATTTGGAACAGTACCCCATAGCCCAATATGATTTAACATGGTCTGTTTCACCTGGCACCATAACAGGCGCGGGTGCTGCAGTCTCAATTATTCTAGATGGTTCAGGTTGGTACCAAGTTTCAGTCGAACTCATTTCGCAAAAGAATCCTTGTACCGATGAAATACTCACGCAGTTTGATTCAGATTCGATCTATGTTGAAATTGTTCCTGTGCCCGATGCTTCGATAGAGATGATTGGACCAGAATTTAACTGTCCAGGGGATACCTTGGTTTTCTTCTTGGATTTTGAAGGAGAAATTTCATTTGACTTTGAAGTAATCGAGGATTTTGGAGATAGCATTTATGTTTCAGGCACAGGGTTCTACCAAGCTACTGTCACTTCGACCAATGAATTTGGCTGTTCTGCAACAGCAAGTGATTTCATATTGGTTCAAGAAGTCCAAACCCCTGAAATCTTTACGGACCCTGAAGAAGCAGTCGTTTGTCCAGGAGATAGTGTGCAGATCTTAACGTTTAGTCCTGGTTCCATTACTTGGCAAGGACCATCTGGAACCTTCGAAGGTGAAACAGAAATCTATGTGCAAGAAGCAGGACTCTATTTTGCGGAAGTTGAGTTTTACGAAGGTTGTGCACTCGTTTCAAATACCATCGAGGTTTCTGAATTTGCTACTCCCTTTTTGGATGGATCCAATGCAGTACTCTGCCCAGGGGGAGAAGTTGAAATAGGCATTGTAAGTTCCTCATTGGATGCTATCGAATGGCAGGCTCCTTTTATGGGAAGCAATACTGTACAGACCGTAACAGAGCCTGGAATTTATTCGGTAATCGTAACGGGTTGTGGTGTCGAGATAGAACTTTTCATAGAAGTAGAATTAACTGAATACCATGTCGACATTGAGATAATCGATCCCGAGCCGACCTGCGATGGAGATAGCATTCTAATTGTCGCAACACCTGGTTTGGAAGAATATCAATGGAGTCCTAATGGGAGCGGAGAGGAGCAATGGTTTACTGAAGACGGAACCATCTTCGTAGTAGGAACTGATGAATACGGGTGCGAAAAGATTTCAAATCAAGTTGAAATAAATTTTGAAAATATTCCACCGTCTCCTGTATTCGAGTTCGATCCAGTTTGCGAGGGAGAACCTTTCACCTTTGAAGTGATCTCCGATTTAGGGATCAACTTTTTGGTAGGAGTCGATGGGGAGATCATATCCAATGAAGGCACTGTTTTCATCTCAGAATTCTTGAGTGATACAACCTTTTACGTTTACCTCAATACTGAAATTTGCGATGGACCAATCGATTCAATAACGGTCGGACCAAAACCATTTCCCGATTCGCCGATAATCGCAACTGATGCACCCGTCTGCACGGGAGAGAGTCTTTCATTAGAAGTCCTTAATTCGGAAGCTGGTGTAAACTATATTTGGCTTACACCAACGGGTGATGTTTTAGAAGGCGATTTGGTCTCCTATGGAATTTCTGCACTAGACCAAGAAGGAGAGTACTTGGCTTATGCCAATCTGGAAGACTGCTTGAGCGATACGGTTGGAATAAAAGTCAGTCTATTTGAAACAAGACAAGTGAACCTGCCTCCAGATACAGCCCTCTGCTACCGTCCTGATTTTATTGTGGCTCCAGATACCCTATTTGATTCATACCAGTGGTCTGATGGAAGCAACGATTCCATTTTCAATCCAGAACTCGAATCATCATTGACGGTGAGTTTGGTTGTAACCGACTTTAATGGTTGTCGATCTGTTGACATTATGACTATCGAATTTGCCGATTGCACCATCCAAATCCCCAATGTGATTACACCGAATGGCGATGGACTAAACGACGAATGGATCATCGGACTTGACCGTCCATTGTTCTTTGAAGTCGTGATTTACAATCGCTGGGGTAGGTTAGTTTATGAGAGCAAAGACTTTTCTGCTTTTTGGGATGGAACAAATTACAAATCAGGCGAACTCTGCTCAGAGGGGGTTTACTTTTACATCATCCGTGTGAACGATTTTGAAGGTCGTGCGTTTGAACAGCAAGGGGATATCACCATAATTAGAGATTAGATTCCAACCCTTAACTATCAGGAATACTCATCAGTGGATTCCGCCTGAAGAGAATTCACCACCATCCTGATATGGTGGTATTCATACTCGCCATCTAATGCTCTGTGAACGGCAGAAGTGCCACCCGCGCCGAATTCTATCAGAGCTTCGCGAATTTTAGCAATATCCTCTGTACCCATGTATTTGTCCAGTTTAAGCACACCATCTTTTATTCCGTTGGCAATATGACTCCAGATAGTAGACTCAGCCAATGATCGCTTAATAGCAATTTGCTGGGGGTTCAAACCATCCTTGAGCATTCTGTACGTTTCTTGGAATGTTGCTCCTTTCTTGGCCGCTTTCTTCTTCGCATTTCGCGAGGCATCCTTGATCGGGTTGTCCGCCAATTCTCCTTTTACCTTTTCTAATATTTTCTCTCTTCGCGCTTTTTTCAAGGCGTCGTACTTCACTGTGTCCAATGACATATCATTCTGTAGAATGCCTTCTGCGATTGGCTGGGCTAGCCAAAGCTTGGTGATTTGATTCATCAAAGTATGATCAATCTCTTCTGCCAATCGGAGGTAGGTGACCGTTTTGGAGAGATCTCGAACGAACTCTATGTGTTTGAGGAGATTCTCCAGTTGGTCGAATAGTTTGTTGCGGTAGTACTTCGTGCCTTTTTCAATTCGATCAAGGAGAATGTCTTTGTCGCCAGCTGTGACCAGTTGATGCAACTGACGTCGAAATTTTAAGGTGTTCTCCTTTTCCGCCTCAACCGCTCTTTTGATGTTGACCAATGTGCTGTTCATCTCGGGGTCAGAAAAGCGACCTTTTTCCCCAGCCTTGTTCAAGGTATAGTCTATCCGTTTGGGAATCTCGTCAAAGTCGAAGGTGGCATCCAAGTTTTCGATGAGATAGACTTGACGTCCACGTTCCAGTATTTCTTGTGGTGGGGCTTGAGCTTCCTTTCGTTCGGAGAACCGCGTGACTTGGTGATCTCCTGAAATGGCTCCTGTGTGGATTTTTGTTCTTAGGAATAGCCCCTCCAAACTTCGGAGTCGAGACAAGGCCACATAGACTTGACCTGGTGCAAATGCGCGCCCTACATCGATTACAGCTTGATCGAAAGTCAGCCCTTGGCTTTTGTGCACAGTAACGGCCCAAGCGTATTTCAACGGGAAATGTGAAAAGCTCCCCAAGACTTCTTCTTGCAATTCGTTGTCGGAATTGACGGTAAACTTTGAATTCGTCCAGCCCATTCGTTCCACCTTGATCTCGCGGTCTTCATCGTCGAGGTCAACTTTGATTGAGTCACTTTTTAATTCCGTGACAGTCGCTAGCTTCCCGTTGTAGAAGAGATTTTCGACATTATCGTTTTTGATAAACATCACCCTTGTGCCTACTTTTAATTCCATCTTTTCGGCAATAGGGTAAAGCTTTTCGGGAAAATCCTTGTCAATCTCGGCCTCGTAAAAGAAAGATTTCTCCTTCAAGGATTCGAGTTCTACCATATTGATCTGGTCTGCTTGCGCATTGTGCGTGCAGAGCGTGATGGCTTTCTCTGGTGGTGTTTTTCCGTAATGCTGATTCAGCGCTGCAATATCTGCCTCGGTGCTTTTATTCGTTCTAAGCCTATTGAGGATCTCTATGAAGGAATCGTCTTCCTGACGGTAAACTTTGTCCAGCTCGAGGTAAACGAAGCCCATTTTTTTCAAAGCGATTGATTCGAAAAAATGGATGGAATCGTAAAACGGTTTTAAAACTCTCCATTCGTGATCGCGAACGATTGGCGGCAGCTGAAACAAATCTCCGATTAGCAAAAGCTGAACTCCACCAAATGCCTTTCTATAATTGCCTCTAGCCGCCCGAAGACGGTAATCCAGGGCATCGAGTATATCGGCACGCAGCATACTCACCTCATCGATTACCAAAAGGTCGATCTCTCTCAGCACCTTCTTCCGATCTGAGTTGAGCGGGTTTTTTCGAGCGAGAATGGAGCTGTTGAAGAATG
>JBLIEU010000021.1:0-35023 GCA_047633195.1 Cryomorphaceae bacterium
ACCCCCATGTACCCAATTAAAAAAACCTTTTTCATCTTTTAAGTTGATAAAGCTAATTTCGCAGAAATTTCCCGATTATGAATGCAGTAACAGTAGAGGATAAAAAAATGATCGATGAATTTCATCGCGTCCCAGATATCATCTACTTAAATGATTCGAACTATATCGCCCACATCCGGCAAGATATTGAGAAGATCTTCGATCCCGCAAAGAACAAACTATTCAAAGATGGCAAAGCCTTTCGATGGGTATTTTACACCAACGAGGGGAAAAAGATCGGTAGACTAGCTGCATTCGTTAACCCCAAGACGGCGTATACGGAGAATCAGTCCACGGGAGGTGTTGGGTTCTTTGAATCAATCAACGATCAAGAAACAGCCAACTTCATTTTCGAAACGGGAAAGTCTTGGCTCAAAGAGCAAGGCATGGAGGCGATGGATGGCCCAGTGAACTTTGGCGAACGGAATCAGTTTTGGGGCTGCTTGACCAAAAACTTCACTGATATGAACAGCTACGCGATGAATTACAATCCGGCGTACTATCCAGCGCTTTTTGAAAACTATGGCTTCCAGACCTACTTTGAGCAATACCTATACACCCGTCCTGTTTACCAGCCCGTAGAAGATGTTTTTGTACGAAAAGTCGAACGGCTTATGGAGAGCGAAGAGATAGCCGTGCGAAATGCAGTAGGCATGTCCTTGGAAGAAATAGCGGAAAACTTCCTGAAGGTTTACAACGGTGCTTGGGGTGGGCATGACAATTTTAAAATTATGGAGAAAAAGCAGGCCCTGAAAATCATGAAGTCTATGAAGCCTGTTATGGACAAACGAATCCTAATATTCACCTTTGACAAAGAGAGTGAACCCATTGCTTTTTTTATTAATCTTCCAGAGCTCAATGAAATATTCCGTTATTTAAACGGAAGTTTAAACCTTTTAGGAAAACTGAAGTTCTTATACCACCAGTGGAAGGGAACGCCCACCACCATGGTTGGAATTGTATTTGGAGTAATAAGAGAATGGCACGGAAAGGGAGTGGAGAGCGCTACGATCCATTGGTCAGGTAAATATCTCACCGATAAGCAGCTTTACGATAAAATAGTAATGCAATGGATCGGAGACTTTAACCCAAAAATGCTAAAAGTGGCCGAAAATCTCAATGCAACTCGATATCGAGAGATGAAAACATACCGCTATCTATTTGATCGTGAGGCAGAATTCGAGCGCTGTCCTATCGTAGAATAGATACCCACAAAATGAAGTGCAAAAAGAGCTTTGTGAGTTAAAAGTAAGCACTTATATTTGCACCCGCATTTTAACAAACGATTCCGTAGCTCAGCTGGTAGAGCAACGCCCTTTTAAGGCGTGGGTCCTGGGTTCGAGCCCCAGCGGGATCACAGAAAACCTGTTCTTCGGAGCAGGTTTTTTTATGACCGATATTTTCATGCTGAATGGAAAAATAGCTGGGGCTTCCGCCTAAGGCGGAAGCCCCAGCGGATCACAAAAAACCCCGAGCAGTTGCTCGGGTTTTTTTTGTAGACGGTATTTAGTAGTGAGTATTGAGACAGATCGACTAAATAGTATAATATGTGGAATGGCTTAGACTTCGCTCAGCCGCAAATAATTTAGCTACCTGAGCAAAATCTTAGTTGCCCCTTACCCTTTCTTAATTATTGCCTAGATGCGTCTTTTGCGGCTCTAAAAGTCATTTACGCACAAACCAGTCCAAAACACCCATTCTCTTATTCTACTACCAGTTTCTTAGTTAATACAAATCCATCGAAATTGAAGTTCAGCAAATAAATGCCCGAAGCATAATCTCCCAATTCAAATTCAATGATCTCTCCTGCTGGTACCTGAATGTTCTGATTAATGACTCTTCCTTCTATGTCCATAACCGTAAGACTTCCCATTCCAACCATGTCAGAACCGAACGATATACGAACGAAATCTTGAGCAGGATTAGGGAAAACGGATAGAGATATGCTTGACTCCAAATCTGAAGTGCTCAAGGCAATACCATTTGCTGAGTTTGAGAACGTGACCTCCGAGAATCCCTCTGAATAGATCGTCTCGACGGCATAGCGATATTCTAAATCAGGATCGAATCCTTCCCAATTGCCATCTACCAGACTTAAGTCAGTAATGGGCATATCATTTAGTTGTACCCAGTTTGTGATATCGGGAAACTCACTATCAAGTCCACGGTACACGTTGTAATTCAGTACCTCCCCGTTCGATGGGTTCGAGCCATCAGTCAAGGTATTCAGTCGAACCAAAAAAGAGAAATTAGGTGCTCCCTCTCCAAAGAAATCTGAAAGCAGGACGAAATCCTGTCCTGGATATCTGATTACGGCCGTATTTGCTATATCAGGTTCAGAAAAATCAATGCAAAGCGCGTTAGTGCTGATCGCATTGTTTTGCCAGTGAATGGCAGCATAAACGTCTTCATCAACTACGATATTCGGAATATCGATAACATGTAAAGAATCGGGGAAGACCAAGAACGGCTCAGATGAAGCCAGTACATTTCCATCCAAGTCAAAGACATCTACCGTAATAAAATCAGTGGCATTGATGTAAATATCGCTTTGAAACTCCACATCTGTAAGGGTGGTTAATCCGTTGATCTCAAACCTATTCCCCAACCAAACTTCTTCATTCGGTTCATTGGTATAGCTGAAAGAGCAAACGTCAAAATCATTTCGAATCAAGAACACTTCGCTCTCTTGAGGGTTTTTCCAAACCACTTCGTTCGTCTCAAACCCCTCATTCACCTGAACATTGTACGGACTAATCCACAATTGATTTAAAATGATCTCACTGAAATCTACATCATCAGTCGTCGTAGAGAATTCGATGGTTTGTGTTTCATAACCGTAAAAACTGAAAGTAACTTGATAGTCTGAGTTGCTGAAAACGTTTTGCAAGCCGAAAGATCCGTCTGCTCCACTCGTTGATTCTGAGGTAGTGTATCCGTCAAGAGAAATAGTAACATTTTCAAGCCCAATAGCTGGAGCATTACTACCAGAAATCACTCCTGTTAGTTCCAATTCTATAAGCTCTTCAAGAGAAAAATCCTGTATTACTGCAGGCTGATTGATGTCGATCGTCACAATCTCTTCGTCGTACCCAACAATCTCAGCTGTGAGTTCATACTCGCCGTAAGGCAGTTCGGGAAATTCGTAAAATCCAGAAACATCAGTAAGAGCTGTAATTGTCGACCCCGTAATACTAATTTCCACACCCTCAATAGGCTGACTATCAAAATCAGAAACTGTGCCTGAAACGACACCCAATTCTATCGTCGGATCTATTACGAATGTTACGACATTGTAGTCAGAAAACTCATTGTAAAAGTCAATCTCCTCATTAGGGTCAAGGCCAAAGACGTCAAATGCGCTCAATGTTCTTATTGGACCGTTGGGAACAACTTCCATCTCAAATCTTAAGATGGCAGGCGGCCACTCCGGATCGAATTGGTGATGTTGAATAACCAAATTCTCAATCCCGTTGTAGGCAATCGGTATATCAAAAGGGATATATAATTCTTCCATTCCGGGAAGGATCTCCACCGTATCACTAAATACTAAGGTCATTTCCGAAGTCGGGATGAAGCCCTCTGAAAGATCTTCCAACTCACTTTGTTTTACCCATACTTGGAGAGGCAAAAGCTTAGGCTCTTCCGCTCCCAATAAGTTATGGTAAGGATAAATCACTCCGTAAACATCTCCTGAGTTTGCAAGCTCTTCAGCGTAAAACATGGACTGAGAAATATCGTCTTCGCCAAGGCTATTGGTGCTTCCATTGGCATTAAAAGGAAAATTGAGGGCATCCAAATCAAACTCGCCGATGGTGCTTAACTCCACCGTATTCGGAACCACATAGACATCCCTTGATCTTGAAGAATTATTATCTAGACGATCGTCAGCTTCAAAGTCAATCTCAAAGTGAAGCCTACTCTGACCAATGTTCTCAAAATTGGCTGTCAACATAATAACTTCTTCCTCCCAAGGAGAAAGAATGGTGCCCGGTTGCGAACTTATAACCAAACCCTCACTATCGACAAGGTTAACGGTGTATTGGCTTCCAATAACAAGCGTAGATCCCGTATTCCTTACCACACACTGAAACGATTCTTCTTGGTTTTGCCTGGCGAGAAAATAAATGTCACCTTCAGCAATGGCGAGATCGTTTTCAGGCACATAAATGCTCGCACTAGAAGTGAAAAGATCAAATTTCGTTTGACCTGGAGCTTCGGCATATGATGCTATACCGAAACGATAAATTCCTGCAAATTCTGAAATATCATAAGTCAGCTCCTGCCAACTACCGAAATCTATTTCTATTTGTTCAACTACCGTTACATTTCCATCCAAATCTTTGGCTACAAAAAAGTTATCGGTCGCTAAGAATCCAGCTGTTTCGATGAAAAACTTAAAGACGTCTCCGTCTTCAACATCCAAGTAGGGTGTGTACAACGTATCCGTCGCAAGGCCGAAGAAATTGCTATCAGGCAGTGCTGAGTAGTAGTAGAACCCTTGAGCCGAGCTACCGAAGTTTAGATTATCTCTCACTCCAAATTCTATAGACCATCCGGGAGGCGGAAAATCGGCACCTTCGAAGCTTTCCCACAAGGTATCCACGGCCGTATAGGCTAAGTAGCTATCATTTAACGGGTTGATGTCGCCAAGCGCATTAGCAGTAGCAAAAACGGTATTCACTCCTTGCGGAAAATCAAAAGAGCCTATGACCAACTCTGTGCTTTGACCTGCAGGTAGCCCAAGGCTTTCCGTGCTAAAGGGAGCCTGTGAAGCATCATTCACCGCCCAATCAATGGAGAGCGTATCAATAAGGTTAGCACTGGTGTTGGTAATCCTGATTCTTACGTCATTCTCGCCAGGAAACGGAACGATACCTTCGGGTCTAACTTGCTCTACGCTTAAGTCTTTGGGATTGGAAATCTCATAGTTAGATGTTATCACATCATTAGCAGGTACCTCATCGCCACTGGCAATCAGGTTAAAATCAATAACATAATTATTCGGGGCGCTAAAGTCAAAGTTGCCAAGATTTATATCGGTATCATCACCTGACTGTAAGCCCAGGGTGCTTGAACTAAAGGTAGTCTGAGCCACTTCATTAACCGTCCATTCTATCGTCGCCTCGTCTATTTGAGTGGTCCCGTTGTTTTTGATGCGGATAATGACATCCTCCACATCACCCTGCTCGGAAAAGCCAATAGGGTTGATAACTTCCTGTATTCCTAGATCGGTATACACGGATGGACTCACCTTAACATCATCTACAAACCAAATATGGAATGTGCCCTCATAACGAAAGGCAATATTCACTTCCTCTCCTTCATAAGCAGAGAGGTCTATAATTTGTTGAGTCCAAACCTGAGGTAAATCTGTTGAGAGAAATACTTCGTCATAAGCAGCAGTGGAAGGGTCGGCACCATCAATAGAGACCAAAACCGAAGCACGATCATAAAACTCAACTGATTGATTCAGCTCCCAAAAGCTCACCTGGTAATTATCAGCTCCAATAGTGATGGCCGGAGTGACCAACCAGTTGTCGCAATCGTCATTGGCGATGCTAGAATAAGCAGAATTGGCACCTGTATGGCTTTCGCCTTGCCAGTCATCAATCCATCCATTACCATCACCCAGCGTATAGATAGACCAACCCTGAGGAGGCCAAGATTCAAATCCTTCTTCGATTACTTCGAGTTGAGCCATAACCCCACTGCACATGGCAGTGAGGAATATGGCTAGTAGTGATTTTTTAAGTGTCATACTGATTTTTATTTAGTCTAGTTAAGAAGCCTTTACTGTTTGATGATTTGATCAATGAAAAGACCTTCTCCATTTGAAACTTTAAGTACATAAACTCCCGATGGTAGATCAGATAAATCAAGAGTTTGATTTCCTGAATTCCAACTTGAAGTGATGCCCACTTGCTGCCCATTAATTGAATACACTTCAACCGTTGTAACTCCTTCGAGTCCATCAAGAGTAATATTGACTTGATCTCTGAATGGATTCGGAAATGCAGATACTTCGAGGTTATTTCTTCTGTTCGCTGTGCCTACCGTTGTAACACTTACACATTCTGAGGTTTGTGAGCAATTTTCAGAAGTAATAATCACGGCGTAATCACTGTTTTCTTCGGCAGTAAATGACTGTGAATTCTCGCCTTCAACAGGCTCGTTATCAATGCAATCAATCCACTGGTATTCCACACCTTCTGCAGAAGCAGTCAGGACATTACTGTCTTGATTAACTTCAGCGTCAAGTACAATCTCTGTTGGGTTCTCGAATACCGATACGCCTTGACCACCGCCTAAGCATTCTACAGTCACAGATCCTGTGATGGTCTCGTAGCAATCTAGTGTGATGGTGTAGTCATAATCTCCACCAGGTACATTTTCGAAAAGGTCTCCCAAAATCGCTCCTGTTACAATTGACTCATCGTAACCATCAGGGCCAGTCATATTCACAGTAGCTCCAGCCAAGGTGAACGGTGATCCTACAAAGAAGAATACATTGTTTGAGGTAATCTCTGTTGGGTTCTCGAATACCGATACGCCTTGACCACCGCCTAAGCATTCTACAGTCACAGATCCTGTGATGGTCTCGTAGCAATCTAGTGTGATGGTGTAGTCATAATCTCCACCAGGTACATTTTCGAAAAGGTCTCCCAAAATCGCTCCTATTACAATTGACTCATCGTAACCATCAGGGCCAGTCATATTCACAGTAGCTCCAGCCAAGGTGAACGGTGATCCTACAAAGAAGAATACATTGTTTGAGGTAATCTCAGTTGGGTTCTCGAATACCGATACGCCTTGACCACCGCCTAAGCATTCTACAGTCACAGATCCTGTGATGGTCTCGTAGCAATCTAGTGTGATGGTGTAGTCATAATCTCCACCAGGTACATTTTCGAAAAGGTCTCCCAAAATCGCTCCTATTACAATTGACTCATCGTAACCATCAGGGCCAGTCATATTCACAGTAGCTCCAGCCAAGGTGAACGGTGATCCTACAAAGAAGAATACATTGTTTGAGGTAATCTCAGTTGGGGTTTCAAATACTGACACGCCTTGCCCACCGCCGATGCATTCTACCGTTACTGATCCTGTGATGGTCTCGTAGCAGTCGAGCGTGATGGTGTAGTCATAATCTCCACCAGGTACGTTTTCGAAAAGGTCTCCTAAGATCGCTCCTGTTACGATTGACTCGTCGTAGCCATCAGGGCCAGTCATATTCACAGTAGCTCCAGCCAAGGTGAACGGTGATCCTACAAAGAAGAATACATTGTTGGAGGTAATCTCAGTTGGATTTTCAAATACCGAAACGCCTTGTCCACCACCGATACACTCAACAGTTACAGTTCCTGTGATGGTCTCGTAGCAATCTAGTGTGATGGTGTAGTCATAATCTCCACTAGGTACGTTTTCGAAAAGGTCTCCCAAAATCGCTCCTGTTACAATTGACTCATCGTAACCATCAGGGCCAGTCATATTAACTGTCGCTCCAGCCAAGGTGAACGGTGATCCTACAAAGAAGAATACATTGTTCGTTGGCTCGGGATCAATTGTCGTTTCATCAACAATGTCTCCACCTGCAACCGTCACGCTGCCCAAGCCTAGTAGATAGCACTCGGCAGTTACGGTAAAATCATATGTTCCGTCCGGAACGTTACTCAAAACAAACTCTCCGGATGCATTTGTTTGCCCGGTAAATGAAATTGATTGAACTGTTGCACCTTCAACAGGGTCGTTTGTTCCGCTGTCGAGTATTCGAAGCGTCACGCTTGATTGACTAAATGCTGCGGAAGCAACAAAGAGCAAACAAATAAATAAGGAGTAATACTTTTTCATGTTGGTTTATTTAGGTTTGATCACTTGTCCTTTTTGTTTCTTTTCTCGATATCCTTCAGAATCTTTTTGATACCGCTGTTGACTGACTTATTTTCTTCTACCATCTCTTCGAGAAGTTCATCAAAAGATTTATCAGTCTCTTTTTTATTAGTTGCTTCAGTTTTCTTTTTTTTCACTTTTTTAGAATTGCTTAAAAAAATAATTTCGGATGCTCAATGCAAGACTTGAATCGAACAGGGTCGAAAGTAATGGGAGTGCTTGACCAAACAAAAAAATTGGAGTCACTTAGATACTACAGTGAGAAAAATGGTGGAACAACATTACTACAGCATATCGTAAACAACTGCATGACAGATGTTTTCATGAATGAAAGCTAAATAAGGAAAGGAGGGTGCTAGAGCTGTGTTAAGAAAGAAATAAGGTTCTCATCCCGATCAATTCCGATCTTTTTTCTCAATCAGAAGCGCGCCATATTGATGCTCTTCACCGATTGGTGGGTGATGGCATTCGACGTTCTTTTATAGAAATCACCATTTTTGAAGGTTGGGATCATTTCTTGATCTACAATGAGCTTTGCTTTAGAGGCTGATCTTGTTCTCCTTTTCCAGGATCACTTCAACTTCCAGGTTTTCTGTATTTGCTTTGAGTTCTCCAATTGCTGAAAGCGTTTTCAGCCGCTGAGTAGCATCAACTGCGTTAGAGAATCACTCTTTAAAAAGATCTCTTGATGTGGGTATGGAAATTTCTTGACTATCGGGAATATGTTCTCGGTTTGAACATTAATACTCCCTAGTTGCATAGTTTATTCGGTTTTTTGAATTCTGCTAGGTCAAGGCTTGTGCCTATCCGTGAAATCTAACAATTTGGCGCATGAAAAAAGCCAGTGTCATAAACACCGGCTTAAAATCACCCTCTAACACAAGAATTTGTGATGAAGCTTATTAGGGTAAAGTCGTTCTTCTAAAGGGCTTCTGATTTATACAATATAAAAAGCGACACAGGATTTCCTGCGTCGCTTTCTTCTAAGTCAAAAATGACTCACTTTGATATCAAACCTCTTATTGCATCAAAAGTCTTACTGACTTACGGCTATCACCTTTTAGTACTTCTACTATGTAGATACCGTTTTCTAACTCATTCAAGTTGAGGTTAACGTTGTTTACACCTTTGTTGAAAGTCATTATTCTTTCTAAGGTTAGTTTTCCTTGCGCATCAAATACATGAATCAGTCCCTGTCCTTCATCCAAAGAGTTATAAGACAAGTTTACATTGTCTTGTGCAGGGTTTGGTGCTATACGTACCCATGATTCATCAGATGCCATCGCGAAAAGATCGCCAATAACATTTGAACTAAGATTTGTATTCGTCCACTGGATATCGCCGTTCACTTGCGTAAGTGGTGTGTCAGAATACGCTGTTCCCATTTCTTCAGTGATTGCAGGCGGAAGGTAGAATACTGCTGCATAATCAGTGAAAGGTCCTGCAATTAGTGGATTCTGTGAACATCCGCATCTAACTCTGAAATTGTATGTTGTAAAAGGAACAAGCTGATTGACCGGAGCCTCAAAAGAACTGGCATTTGCACCTGATCTGATAATATTGGCTTGCTGCGGACCAGCGCCAACAACAATATTTATCTGGCAACCGATTTGTCCTTCAATGGGCTCCCACTCGAAGCGGAGTTTTCCGTTTGGAAGGACTGTTCCTGTCAAACTATTAAAGTCTACTGCGGGATAAGGCAATTCACAAGGTGGAGCTGTTGTGCAATTCTCACAAGCGAGGATGCATTCAGAAGTTGCTGAACAGTTGTCTTGTGTGATAATCACGGCGTATTCACCTTCTTCCAATGCAACGTAAACTTGATCGGTGGCACCTTCGATCGGCTCCCCAGTTTCACAATCAATCCACTGATAAGTTACGCCCGTGGCAGAGGCGATCAGCGTGTTGCCATCTACTAGAGAAACTTCTGGATCAAGAACGATCTCCACTGGATTTTCAAATACCGATACTCCTTGGTTTCCATCAATACATGCAACACTTACCGATCCCGTTACCGTTTCGTAGCAGTTCAAAGTGATCGTGTAGTCGTAATCGCCGCTAGGCACATTTTCAAAAAGGTCGCCCAAGATCGCTCCTGTGACGATCGTTTCATCATAGGCGTTTGGCCCTGTCATGTTTACGGTAGCACCTGAAAGTGTGAATGGTGAGCCAACGAAGAAAAATACGTTGTTGCTGGTGATTGGTGTTGGGTTTACAAATACCGATACGCCTTGGTTTCCATCAATACATGCAACACTTACCGATCCCGTTACCGTTTCGTAGCAGTTCAAAGTGATCGTGTAGTCGTAATCGCCGCTAGGCACATTTTCAAAAAGGTCGCCCAAGATTGCTCCCGTTACGATCGTTTCATCATAGGCGTTTGGTCCTGTCATGTTTACGGTAGCACCTGAAAGTGTGAATGGTGAGCCAACGAAGAAAAATACGTTGTTGCTGGTGATTGGTGTTGGGTTTACAAATACTGATACTCCTTGGTTTCCATCAATACATGCAACACTTACCGATCCCGTTACCGTTTCGTAGCAGTTCAAAGTGATCGTGTAGTCGTAATCGCCTTCTGGTACGTTTTCAAATAGATCTCCGAGGATTGCTCCCGTTACGATAGACTCATTGTATCCGTCAGGGCCAGTCATATTTACAGTGGCTCCACTCAAGGTGAAAGGTGATCCAACGAAGAAGAACACATTGTTGGTGGTCTCAGGATCGAGATCATTATCACTAGCTACATTGCTTCCAGCTACTGTTACACTGTTACTTCCAGTATTGAAACAATCAGCCGTCACCGTATAACTGTATGTACCATCGGCTATATTATCAAGCACGAGCTGGCCACTTGCGTCTGTTTGGCCAGAAAATGATGAAGATTGGACCGTGGCTCCTTCAATTGGAAGACTTGTTCCGCTATCGGACGCGCTAATAGTCAAGGTTGATTGACCCTGCATCAACGAGATAGAAAAAAATAAAATGGCAATAATAGAGTATAGCTTTTTCATATTGATTTGATTTGATTAATTGTTTTTGTTTCTTTTTTCGATATCCTTCAGAATCTTTTTGATACCGCTTTTGACTGATTTATTTTCTTCTACCATTTCTTCGAGTAGATCATCAAAAGATTTTTCAGTCTCTTTTTTATCAGATACTTCAGTTTTCTTTTTTTTCACCTCCTTGGATTTAATTGGAAAAATTATTTGTGCTCGTTCAAAACAATATTAGCATTGAACTTTGACGAATGTAGAGGGAGTGTATGGCCAATCAAAAATTTCGCGATCACTTGGATACTACAACCAAAAAAAAGCGGGAACAACATTACTACAAGAGCATGTAAACAACTGTTTATCAGTCGAATTTACCTATATCCTATACTGAAAGAAATAAGTGACTTAGAGCTGAGTCAGGAATGAAATAAGATTCTCGTCGCGATCAATTCCGATTTTTTTTCTCAAACGGAAGCGTGCCATATTAATACTTTTCACCGATTGGTGCGTAATGGCGGATATCTCTTTTGTTGACATGTTCAATCTCAAGAAAGCTGAAAGGCGAACTTCGTTTGGAGTGAGGTCGGGATACTTCTCCATTAAAGATTTATAAAAATCAGCATGGACTTCTTTGAACCTCATCTCAAACTCTTCCCATATTTTCTGTGAAGAGTTCCTCTTTAGTTCCATTATAATCTCCTGAACAAAGTCTTGATTCTCCTTTTTCGTTCGGGACCTCATGTCTACCAACTTGTTGGTAATAGATCCTATGAACTCATTCTTCTCGAGAAGATACATCATATTGGTTGCAAGCTCTTTGTTCTTATACCTCAGCTCTTGACCAAGGCTTTCTTTTTCAAGCACCAATTTATCTCTCAACAAATTTGCACGATCTATTTTAATCTTTTGATTCTTGTACCGAAAAACGAGTACAGTGACCAATAAAAGTGTAATAATTAGCGCCCCAATGTAAATGAGCTCCCGACGATCTGCAGCTGCTTCTTTCTTGACTATTGCTATTTCGCGTTTACGCTCGGCTTCGTCAAATTCCCTTTGCATCTTTAACTGGGTGATTTGCTTTACGTCCCTATCCTTTTCAAAAGTCTTATAGCTCTCTATATATGCTTTTCCATAATACAAAGCCGAATCCACTTGACTCGAATTCAAATGAATGTTGTAAAGAATCTCAGCACATTCAAATGCGTTTTTTGTGTAGGAGTTTTGCACCGAAATAGAATATCCTGCACGCGCAAATCTCTTTGCTTCATCTTCTTTCCCTTGACTATTGAAAATTTTAGCTGTCGTGGTATAAATCTCAGCTCTGTAATACGAGGAAGGCCCTTCAAAATAGTTGAGGTTCTTTTCTACGGTGGTCAAAGCAAGGCCTGCAAATTCCTCAGCGTCCAGATAGGCCTGTCGATCGTAATGAATGGATGCAACTTCATTGTAACCATAAGCCACATGTTCCCAATTCTTCTCTTTCAAGAAGAAATTCACAATGTCTAGGAAGCCATCTATCGCCTTGTCGTATTCTCCCTCCGTACCCAATATTTGGTAAACATTGGCTCTGGAAAGGTTTGCATTGAGCAAATCTCCTTCTTCGATGAATCCTTGTATTGCCTTCTCAGAGTAATTCTTGGCATCATCATAATCTTCAATATCCATATACAAGACTCCAAGATTGTTGTTAAGATGAGCCTTGATCAATGATAAATTTTCTTTTTCTGCAATCTCCACAGCTTCTAAATAGGCTTTCTGTGCCTCTACATACTTATTCTGCGCGAGGTGGATATTCCCGATGATCATTGATACTTGGGCATAATCAAAACCTTGTCCAAGCTCTTTAAAGATAGAACCCGCTTCTTGGTAACTTAAGCGTGCACTATCCAATTCATTGATCGAAACAAAAAGATCTCCTAATACGGCATAATTTTCGGCAAGGCCAATTGGATAATCCGCCTTTCGTGCTAGATCAATCCCTCGCTTTGCAGGAGCAATACCCTTTATGGAATTATTGGCCTTATAGGTATTGGCGAGCCTTAAATACAAGACGCTCTTCGATTTAGCATCTTTTTCAATGGCGATTAGGCCTCTGAGACTGTCTCTTGTTGAATCCAGAGATTCCGAAAATTCAGATTGAAAGCCAAAGGAGTGATTACTCAGAAAGAACAGTAAAATAAGTAACTGAAATGAGCTTCGTTTCAGCATTACAAGCCAATATTGTTCCACCTGAGACATGGATGAAAACAACGGGTAAGCCCTTATTTTAGCTTTTTTGAGAATGATATACGTGCTTAATGTTTAACTGACGAATTTAGCAATGATCACGAGAGCCTCATATGACGTCCGAATTTAAATATCTCAATAAATCATGTTCACCTTTCCAAACTTTCTCGATATACAGTTGAAACAGCGGAAAATAAAATTGCATTGCACGGATTAAATCTTTAAAATTGAGAGATTGACCGACTTAAGTGACACGTGCAGAGCAAGCAAGATAATTTTCCGCCGATTTCAGATAAAGTGACCCGTCGTTTTCTTGAACACGATCGTGCCACATTAAAAGAAATTTACTCTAAAAACTATCCTTCGGTGGAAGCTTATATCAACCAAAATTCGGGAAGCAGTGACGATGCCAAAGACATCTTCCAAGAAGCCATAACGGCGGCTTGGCTCAATGCCAAAGAGGGCATCACGCCACAAGACGAAACCTCTCTGAGCGGGTATATATTGATCGAATAGCGATTCGAATCCAGCAATAAAGAATGCTTTGGACGAACAGCAACAACTCAAAAATGCCGTCCAATTTGAAGGCTTAAAAGCCGATTTGAGTTCAATCAATTCTGAACGATACGAAAACAATCAAGGGAAGAAGAACCCATTTCTTATCTTTCCCATAGCCGCTCAAATTGCGGTATTGATTAGCTTTTCCTTCTGATCTTTTAATTTGAACAATAACCATTCTGAGCTATACTTATTCTGGTCTGCCTTTGTCAATGAACGCAACAGACAGTTATAACTTCTAAGATGCCTTGATAGACTATCAAGCAGCCATAGCTAAATGGGTAATCCTTGCTAGAAGCAGAGCCCCAAAACGACACATTGAATTACTACGTCGGAGCTTCCTATTTCAATATCGAATCATTCGACAAAGCTGAACCGTGACTACGAATGGTTAGCAATAGAACGGAACCAGCTTTCAGATTCAAAACAGAGTGCATACTCCTTCTCTCTGACTTGAGACAAAGGAAAACATAAGAAGTACTGAATTTCGAAGTACACGATAGATTGGCATTTAAGACGGAAATAAAAGCCAATCAAGAATCTTTGGACTCATGAGAGTCTGCTTGGTAATAGGTCTTTTGCAAAGCTCGTGCGCTAATCTCTGGTTTGATAGTTTGGACAACAAGGCTTTTTTTTTTAGAAAATAAAGCCTTAGTCGACTCTTTCTTTGCCACCGAAAATTACTCCCGTATAGATGGTGCATTAGAGAACCAAGTAGCCTATTTAATCGAAACAGCCAGATCCGACTCGCTGCACGACTTTGTTTACAAAACAGGCAGAGCAAAGACACAGCTTGGAAAGACCAATTAAATCTGGCTCTCATGTCCCAAACCAAAAGAGGTCGCTTATGGAGCGCCTCTCTTCTATATTGAAATTAAATATATCAGCTCGGCTCCCCTTCCACCCATTCAGTTGAATTAACGTTCTGATCTAGATTGGGATGTACTCTCCATTCGCATTCATCCAGTAAGTATTCGATTGACCTTCCACTTGATAAGTCTCGCCGTTGGTAGAATTGTACATGGTGCTTTCTTCTCAAATACCGTTAGTGATTTGCTGATTGCTTCTATTGAAACTTTCAGTCTGGGTGCGGTAGATTCCCATTTGAGCTTCGTTAATGGCATTTGAGCCATTCACATGTGCTTTTTGAGTTGCCTCAAAATTTGCTTGGTTGTTGCGCATTCTGTTTTGAAAAGC
The DNA here is from genome assembly GCA_047633195.1 of Cryomorphaceae bacterium. Classification (GTDB taxonomy): domain Bacteria; phylum Bacteroidota; class Bacteroidia; order Flavobacteriales_D; family Cryomorphaceae; genus JAKVAV01. Next base: position 14,904 of record JBLIEU010000021.1, read on the forward strand.
TTCATCATTGGCTGAAAGCTTTGCAGATTCCTTTGCATTATGAGCGGCTATTGCTTGAGGATTGTGTTGAATGTTTTCCAGTGCGTAGATATAGGTTTGCTTAGCCGAGTTAAAGATGGCCTCTGGAGCTGATAGGCCCTGAATGGAAAAACCCCATATGGCCAATCCCATTGCGTATGTTTCAAAGTAGTGAACGATTAAGAGTTCCTTATTTCCCTTCAATCCCGCGAATTCTACTCCTGCAACTTGGAAATTTTGTTGCTGCTGACCGTAGGTCACGAGTTTATCACTGTATGCTTTATCCAATTGGGCTTGTGTTGGCATGGCATACATTTTTTCAAATCGCAGGCCATGTTGTTCCAGCTCCTTCTTCAAATCTTGCTGAATGACAGCTTCGATTCCCGCAGGTTGGCGAACTTGCTGACCACTTTGCTGATAGATTTGATTGGTGTAAGGATCATTACTGAACGTAAATGTTTGTCCTGCAAAAGATCTCACTTCTATTCCACCTGGACCTGTAGCAGCAGGATCTTGAGGCCCTGGATTTGGATTGATATTCCACGTAGACGGCAAGGGCAGTTGCGCCACAACCTGACCTGTTTGAGGATTGGTAATGGTTTTCATAACCACTTGGTCATTACCTGAGGGAGTCGGTTGAGAATATTGCGACCCTGAATTATTGTAGTTGCCTTGATTATAGTTTTGACCAGTGCAGGCTACAGCCGCGAAAAGAATAGCGGTAAAAAGAAGAGAAGCGGAAGTTTTCATAATGTTCGATTGATTCGTTTCCTATTAATCGAACAAAAAGGGAAAGGTGAACAAGTATATCGAGACTAGTAATAACTCAATATGACTCCCAAGCATCTAACCGCAGTTAGCTGACCAGTTCGTAGCAATTCTCTTGCGACTTTACCCATTCCATATGAGCCTTAAATTTGAAATCGGCCCATTCTTCGCGCAAAGATGAGGTCTCCACTCTCGAATGAAAATAATGGAAAGGTCTACGGCCTAATAGCGCATATTCCAAATCACTGCGCATTGCACTCTCATTCAATGAAAACACAAAATTTTCCATAATTCTAAAAGTGTGAGAACTATCCATGGTTTGGAATACCAAAAACTCTTCTTCATGACCCTGAACATCAATTAGAACATCTTCCCACTGAGAAGGATCGAAATAGGGGTCTTCTATGCTTGGTAAGAAATACATGGTCCCTCTCAACTTGTGAATCCAGCATTCTAAACCACATTGAAGCCAATCGGCTATCTCTCGGACGGTATTTTCAGAAAGTTTCACTGCATTAAAGTACAGAACTCCTTCAAATAAAGAAATAAAACGTTCACAATTTGTCAGTAGCGTAAAACTGAGGTCCGATCAGGACAAAAGCCATTGTGCTAGTTGCCGTTCGCTATACTAATGTATTTGGTCACTACGTTCTGCGCGTTGGAAGCTTTAATGATATAGGTGCCATGGGCTAGCCCGTTTAAATCCATGCGGTAATTTACAATTCCACCTATCACCTCGCTTTTCACTTGTCTTCCCACCATATCATACACTTCAATCTTGTCCATCTCGAAGGAAGCGTAAAGATTCACCTCTCCGCTAGAAGGATTTGGATATACATTGAACGTTTCCGATTCACCAAAGATTTGGTTTTCTTGATTCTGGGCAATACCTGATCCAACGGTAAATACATCTGTAATTGAATATGGAGTTAGCACCAATGGATTTAATTGACAAGCGCATTGCACTTTCCACTCGTAAGAAGTATTGGGGTTGACGGCGTTGTATGAGACAAAGAAAAAGCTCGCTTCAGGAGTAAGGATGTTGATATTTCTCGAAGCGCTAGCTCCAAGTACACGGCCATTGACCCGACACCCGACTGTACCTGGAATAGGATCCCAGGTTAGCAAAACTCCATTCTGTTGCAATTCAGAATTAATATTAATCGGAGCAACATCGCATGTAGCAGGTGCATCACAATCATTAAAGAAAGACTGAGCGCGATTAAAGGCATCAATACCAATTATCTCTCCCATTATCCTTCCAGGAATGTCATCAGCCGGTGGGTGAATTCCTCCCCAAATTCTAGACAGACCTGATTCATCAGCAGCATCGTAGTATGTCGCCCATTGCATCTCGACGTCCACGCTTGGGCCATTTTCAAACACCAAGAATTCATCTTGTTCGGCTAAGAAGGTTCCCATTCCTCCGGGGAAATAGGCATCACCCGTGAAAGCAGTAAGCACCTCTGCCGCTGCTCGAGAAAAAGTTGAGTGACCCGAAACGTACCCTGCAAATGGAGGAGTAACAAAAGAAGGTCTTTGATAAGGGACCCAATTTTCAACTAAAATCCAGTCTACACCAGCTACATCCGTATCTATATTCTCAATGACCTCATGACCGCGCCAAGCCTTTACTTTGATCTTGTTCACATTCTCATTTGAGTCACCTGCCAGAGGATCACCAATTTCGATAAGTTCAACAAGACCATCTACCAAAGGCAAACCAGCCGCGTGATAATTAGGCAAACCGGCATCAGAACTTTGACCTAAATCGGCCATGGCTCGAATAGCCGAAATTGGTCGAATAAAGTCGTAACGACCTTTTACTCCCCAAGCAGCTACAGCCGCATCGTGCATGGCTCCTCCCATGGTAAAGTAGCCTTTGATGTTCCACTCCGTTTCTGAAACTTCGGCTCCCTCTCCTTCAATTTTATACTCCACATCAGGATGATCAGTCACATAATTGAAAATAGAAATCCAATGCCCAGGAGGAGTCTCCGAATCCGGTCCATCAGCCCAAAACTCTGCGAGTACCCGAGCATAATCTCCTCTGGGCACCATATTCGGTTGGTAAGGAAGACCTGTCGCAGGGTTTACGCTATGTCCAAAACTAGTGGTCCCTCCATCCAAATGGTTGTAAAAGCTCGGATGATCTGCAAAAGTGGTCGGAAAAGGACCTCTATTTCCTATGGATGCCGGAGAAATATCCCACATTTCGCCATCAGAAGCATCGAGATGAGACGACCATAACAAGGTCGTCATAAAACTCCATTGATATAAATCTGTTTGTGCACCTGCATTAGCATCCCATAAAGGAGGACTTCCTGGATCTAAGAAGGTTTGGTAATCAAAACCATCTCTAGGGAAAGTGCTGGATTGATCGTCGTCTAAAGCGAAGTGGTCAACTTGTCCCCACTCAGGTGAGAGAAAATCCAATGCTGCTCCGGGAATTTCGTTTCCACTTTGATCGATGAAGATCTCGAGAATAAGTGGCTGCCAGCGATTCATGTCCGAAATTAAAGGGTTCCCAGGATCTTCTACACTCAATGGTGGGTTAACCGTCTCGTAAAATTCGTTTGCATATCCATTCTGCTCATTGGAGTTGTCTTGTAGTCCGAAGTCGATAATTGCCTGAGCAATGTAGTTACCGAGAGCCGCTGCAGATCCGCCACTGTAATCGGTTAGTGAGAATAAAGTATTGTAACCTAATGCAGCCATATGGGTGTCATATCCCTCTTGCAATAACGAAGCGTTGGGTGCATTTTGAAAGCGATGAGAAAGTAATCTATAAGAGGCATAACTAATTGCCTCTCTAATAGCGGCGTCTTTATCGACAGGAAGTAGAAATGGGTCAAATGGAGTCACGAAACCGTCTCTGTCTTGTCCAAGAAGATACGGGCAAACCTCGTTGTAAACTGCCCAAATATCCCACATGACAATCGAGTGATGGAATAAGTTTCTGGCATGCATAGTCGGTCGTGCAAAGTCCTTTCTAATAGAAGCGAGAAGCATCTCATTCCACTGTCTGGATATCTCCAAATTCGTATCTATCACAGGAAACTCAGTAGACGGTGAGCAACCAGGGTCTGGGTTCGTGGGGCAAGGATCGCAGGCATCGGGCAAGCCGTCGTTATCAAAATCAGCAGAGCTTTGAACGAGGTCACAAGAGTTGTTCATGATCACTTCGTAACCTTCACATTTACCATTGATGAAATCAAATAATCCATCGCCGTTAAAATCGGCTATGGCAATATCGTAGCTATTGGTTGCCCATGCCTGAAATCCATCGTTGAACATTTGAGTGAAAGTTCCTCCATTGTTTTGCAGAATTTTCACCTCACGACCAGAGTTACAAGGTGGAATATCTACATCGACATCACTCACTATTAAGTCCATATCTCCATCCAAGTCCAAATCGGCCTTTTCGACGTTTCCACCAAAACCACCTGATCCGTTTACCACGTCGATTCTAGTCGTAGTGCAGCTTACATCGACTATAGCACCTGTTACTTGTATGATATAATCGGTGCCGTCATCAACTACAAATACATCGTTGAAACCATTATTATCAAAGTCATCAATACTAATCATATAAGGAGAAAACGGTGCGATGTTCTGCCAGTTTGTAAAGTTTCCCGTTCCATCATTGAACAGAACAAATACTCCATTGTCATTAAAAGGTGTCACCTGAAAGAGTGTAGATACTTTGACAATGTCCAAGTCAGAATCCCCGTCCATGTCTTCTAATTCTACTGAAGTTCCAAAAGCAGAGTTTCTCAGATCTCCCAAACGCGACTGACTTTCGTTGGTAAAGTTTCCGTTTCCATCGTTCATTAGTAAGAAATCCTTTGCAGCTCCCCCGCCCTGCTTATAGTTTACGAAGTACAGATCATCGTCATTGTCTCCATCCAAATCTCCAGCCTGAACGGCACACATCAAAATATCGTCTTCAGTGAGTAGCGGAAAACGAGTAGCACTTTGGTCTTCCAGACCAAGCCAATCACCATTTCCATCCTCACCGAGGTTGGCATAGTACATGGGCTGCTGAAAAAACGTGTTTGCGATGATTACATCAAGCCAGCCATCATCATCCATATCGTGAGCGATGACGTGCCTCCCAAAAGTTGGAGTACTGATGAAACCAGGCGCCATAGCCGCGGTTTCATCGACCAAAACTCCGTTTTGATTAATGAGCAAAAGCACAGTCTTTGCAGGTTCTGATGAGTTTGAAAATGGCTCTTTTCGAACACAAACCACATCATCAAGTCCATCATTATTTAAGTCGCCTACGGCAAAATCTTTTTCTTCTGCGTCTGTATTTGCTACAGATGAAAGCGTGAGCCGTTCATCAGTCTCCACATCAAATGTGAGCCAGTCTTGAGCATTTAAAATATGCGGTAAGGAGAGCGATGCGACTATCAGCGTCACCGAAGTGATCCAGTTAATATTCTTCATTCTGCGATTGTAAAAGGCCGGTTAAAATCGATGGCTATTGGTTATTGGTTATTAAAGATTGATAAACTGCGTACAAGTTAATTGATAATAATGAGAATGCAGAATATGGATTATTTGCTTTTAGACGGAGAGACAATCCAGTTTGGGTTTTAAATAAAGTTGGGCTTCTACTGTTAATCGAATTAAATAGGATTGCTCAGTGAGAAATTGCAATACTTCGAAGGATAGTTCAAGAAAATAAGCTCCCTTTACCAATAGATGCCTTACTTTTTGGAATAACATTCGATAGCTTCCCCCAGGGTATTCTTAATCATGCTTCTAAGCTTTGCTGGAGATATTATTTGAACGTCACTACCAAAACTTAATATTTGCATAATCAGCTCCCTTGTTATGCAAAGAAATAACTCGACTTCAATGGTGGTTGCTGTTTTTTTTCGAATGGATTGTGACGAATGCCAGGGCTGGCTCTCCACATATTTTCCCGAAAGGGATGAAAACCGTAAAGCGATTTTTTCAGGGGACTCGTCCAACGCAGTAATTCCTAGACTATGCTTGAAATAGCGATCAGAATCAAAGTCAGAATTGCGCTTAAATCGTTCATCAGTCAATTCTACCTGCCCCACGAACCGATCCAAACCAAAGACTACCGTAGCTTCTTTTTGGGGATTAAACCCAATGATGTACCAACGATTTCGATATTCCTTTAGCAAGTATGGATGAATGCTGTAGCGACGCGACGGCTCTCCCGAAAACTTCTGGTATTCAAAGCTTACGACTTTTTGATCACGAATGCCCTCAAGCAACACTTTGAGATGTGTCGACCCTTTATATTCAGGCGCCGTTTCGAACTGGACATATTGTTCAACGCTCTGTCCTGATGTTGGCCTTAGGCTCAATCGACCCAAGATTTTATCGATGGCATCTCCCGATGATTCAAAGAGTTGAATTCCACGAAACTGAGCCAATGTATTTGCCGCAAACTCTATCGCTTCAATATCCTCTTGACTAAGCGGCATCTCATCAATGCTATAATCGGGGTCATCGTAGTAATAACCTTTTTCAGCTTTACTGTAAGCAATGGGTGCAAAGTATCCCAGGTTTGCCTCGTTTCGCATAGCATAGAGATCCTTATCTATGGTACTCGTCGAAATTCTATCGCCATCTGAACCGTAGAGCTCCTCTTCACACGCCTCCCTCAAACCCTCCTTGTTTGGATAGGGTTTGAACTTATTGCTAATGCACCGGTCTATGATGCGGTAGCGCAGGAGGGCATATTTATTTGCGGGCATAGTCTCGGGCTTTCCGCCAAAAATACCTACTTAATCCTACATCTATGCTACTTTTGCCGGTATGCAGTTTTTGGGTTATGCCGCAGCTTATGTTTTTTTGTGGACCATTACGTGGTTTCCGCTGGGCGCCTTACTCCTAATTGGTGACTTGTTCTATTTTCTTGCCTACAGAGTTATTGGTTACCGAAAAGACATTGTCAGATCAAATCTGAAAAACTCCTTTCCCGAGAAGTCTATAGATGAGATCATAGAAATTGAAAAAAGATTTTATCGCCATTTGGGTGATAGCTTCATTGAATGGTTCTATCCATTGCATCGATCAGCAAAGCAATTGAAGCCTCGGTATGTATTCAAGAATCCCGAGCTTCTGAATACTCTCTACAGCAAGGGAATAAGTGTAGCAGGAGTTTTGGGTCATTATGGAAATTGGGAATGGCTTTCTCTTCTTCCCACGGAAGTAAAACACAAGGTCTGGGCCATTCACAAACCACTAAAAAACCCTTACTTCAACCGATTGATCAATGGACTTCGCTCCAAGTATGGTGTTCATATGATTTCCACCAAGGATAGCTACAGAAAACTGAAGACAGAAAAGGACAATGGCGAGGTTACCATGACTTACTTTTTGGCCGACCAGAGTCCTCAAGAATCAAAAATCAAGTATTGGAGTTCTTTCTTAGGTCAGGACACACCTGTTTTCATGGGTGCTGAGCAGATTGCCAAGAAGCTGGACATGGCAGTAGTTTTCTTTGACATAAGAAAAGTGAGTCGAGGCTACTATGAAATTGAGTTCAAGCTTCTGTCTGAAAATCCAAAAAGCGAAGAGAACCATGCCATTACCGACATGCATGTGAAAGCTTTGCAAGCGCGGATCATGGCAGAACCAGAATGGTGGCTATGGAGCCATAAACGGTGGAAGCATAAACGGAGCAAGTGATTTGCTTATCCAGCTAAAAATGGAGAACTTGCGCATCAAATTATATTTGAACTCCATGAAAAAGCTTTCATTCCTTTTCGCCTTTCTCTTTTCAGCAATGGCAGGATTTAGTCAACTGTCCGAATTCACCTACTCACATGATGGGGAAGACAGAAGCTATTTCCTCTATCTTCCCGACAATATCGCGTCTGGAGCACCTCTCGTATTTGTACTTCACGGCTACACGTCAACTGCCGCAGGCATTATAGCTGATTATGGAATGAATGACATTGCTGATGCTAATGGCTTTGCGGTATGCTATCCACAAGGTTCTCAAGACCTGTCGGGAACCAATTTTTGGAATATTAAGTTTCCATTGGAAACGGTGGACGACGTCGGCTTTTTAACCAATCTCGCTGGATATCTTCAATCAATCTACGAACTTGACGCAAGCTGCACTTATGTTAGCGGAATGTCGAATGGAGGAATGATGAGTTACTATTTGGGTTGTGATCAGCCTGATGTTTTTAAAGCATTTGCCTCAGTTACGGGCACCATTACTTCCAATTTCATTTCTGACTGTCAAGGAAACATTCCAGTTCCTTTCTTAGAAATTCACGGAACTTCAGATCTTATAGTCCCTTACAATGGAGGCAGCGTTGCTGCAGCAACTTTCGGAGAATTCTTTGCTGTAGAGCAAATATTTAGGACTTGGAACAATATCAACGATTGCCAAACAGTTTCGACTTTTAGCATTCCAAATGCTCCAGTCACCGATTTTTCTTCGGTTCAAGGTGCCGAGGTATCAGATTGTGATGGAGGCCTAAAGGCAAGATTCTACCGCATCGATGGAGGAGGCCACACTTGGCCTGGATCACCACCTGTTCCCTTTCTAGATTTTCTTCAACCCACCAATCAGGACATTAGTGCGAGTGCAGAAATTTGGAACTTTTTTAGTTCCATTTGTTCCCCTTCTGGTTTGGTCGCTCAAGAATCGACGAACGGTGAGGATGAGAAAACCAATCTATTTCCGAATCCAAGCTTTGGAGATTTGAACATTGACTTGACTGGCGCGGAGCGCGCAAACATCACTATTATATCAGTAGAAGGCAGAGTGGTGTATCAAGATCAATTGAATGAAGGAAGAAATCACTTTTCACTTCACCACTTGGACAAAGGCTTTTATCTCGCCCGAATTCAAGGAGAAAAAGAGCACGTGATAAAGTTCATTCTTGAATAAGACAAGCTTTTAGGAGCACTTAGGACTTGTGCTGTTCTTGGCCAAAGTGTTTAACAAAAAAAGCTTGTAGCCTCTCCCTAAATACAGGGTACCCGTTTAAATCGCTGTGATGACCACCTGGAATGGTCACCATCTCGGCTTTTGATTTGGCAGATTTAAAAAGTGAAAAACCACAGCGGTAAGGAACAATTATATCCTTCGTTCCGTGAGCAATCAAGATAGGTGACTTGCTGTATTTTAAATGAAGCTCGTTGCGAAAACCGTATTTCAATAAAAATCCAACCGGAATAATCTTTGTATGGTATGCCGCTACGTCGCGTAGGTTATTGAAAGGAGTCTCTAATACAACACCACCAGATTTAGTCCTTCCAGCTAACCAAGAAGCCATGGCCGTGCCCAATGATCGGCCATAAATGCAAATCTTTGTTTCGGGGTAGAGCTTTTTCAGATGGTCATAACAAAGCAATGCATCAGCGTACAGAGTCTCTTGCGACCGCTCGCCACGGCTCTTGCCATAACCACGGTAATCGGGAACAAAAACATCAAAACCAAAGGAGGTTAACTCTTCGGCAATAGGCCCCCATCGAGTGATGTGACCAGTATTCCCATGAAAATAAAGTATACAGCCTTTTGGCTTTGCCACTTTGATATGCAACGCATGAATGCGCCCCCCTTCTACCCCATCTAGAAATGTCTCTGAAAACTCTGTTCCCAATTCTATCTTAGCATCGTCGCTCAATGTCCCTAATGGCACAAAGATAAATCGCTCTTGGAAGAAGTAATAAAAAACACAAACCGCCAAATAAATGGCAACCAATAAAAGTGGTATCGTATATATCCAGTGGTCTACTATCAAAACAAAGATGTACTGTGGTCGTTTAGCATACAAAGGTACTTTGCAAACATGAACAATGCGTTGAAATCAATTCCCGAAAACACCCTCACTTATGATGAATATGTACGCAAGGTGAGCGATTTGGTTAACAAAAAAGCAACTTCAGGATCCAATCAGTCTGAAAGCCTGATCAATTATACCCATTTAAACTTTCGTCGCATGGCTAGGCTAAACAAAACCATAGTGATGGACGACGAATTGGTTAGTTTGGTAGAAACTCACAGCAATAAGATGATTTGGGTGATTATAACTGAAGCCTGGTGTGGAGACGCAGCACAAAATATTCCTTTCATCGCAAAACTGGCAAAGGCGGCCTCAAATGTGGAATTACGATTGGTCTATAGAGACGAAAGCATTGACTTAATAGACAAGTATCTAACCAATGGTGCCAGAAGCATCCCGAAATTAATTGCTTTTGACGAAGCCACGGGAAATGAATTGTTCGTATGGGGCCCAAGACCTGTTCCTGTCCAAAAAATGGTGATCGAATACAAAGATCTTTTGGATCATGAAAAACTACCTTTTGACAAGTTCGCCGAAGGAATACACAGCTGGTATGCAAAGGATAAAAACGAAACATTGAAAACCGAACTTTTGCATATCTTTCGCTCCTTGGATTAACCAAATCATTAGGAATGAAAAGAATTGCCGTCCTACTCATTATTGGCTTGTTTACTCTTGGAGCTTCGGCTCAAGAAAATGAGAAACAAGAAAAGTCTGTCATCAAATCTGAGATAAAAGATCTTGACAAATTAATTAAAGATCAAATCAAAGAGGTAGAGAAAATTGAAAAATCCTTGGCCAGTGTTCGACCTGACTTGGAGCAAGTAAAAAGAGATGTAGGTATTCTTGATACTCTCAGAGACAGTATTAAAGCTGCCGCAGAAGCTTTTGACTACCCTAGTAAAAAAACAGAATACAAGGGCTTAAAGAAGCAATACGGAAAGGCCGAGAAAAGCAGAAAGAAGGCGGAGAAAACCATTGCCAAGTCTAACGAAAAGATCAACGCTTCTAGTTCAGAAGCAGCCATTGCAACAAAGTCAAAGTCGGACGCAGAAATTAATTTGAGCAAGCATCGAGTTATCAATGCCGATTCACTTAGTTTGGATGCTCAAAAAACGCATGCAGCGAAGGACAAAGAAATTGAGAAAACTGCTAGCTCTCACGGAAAGTCGGTGAAAAAGCACGAGAGTGCTATTGAGAAAAATACCATTATCAAAGAAGAAGCTACAACAGAACTCAATGAGTACTCAACGAGAGCGGAAAGTCTGCAGACTAAAATGAACGATTTAGAACTACAGATGGAAATGAATGATCCGAAAGTAGTAGAAAAGGAGATCAACAAATACGAAAAGAGACTTTCTGAAAGACAATCAGAAATGGAAAATCTTCAGTTAGAATTTGACCAAAAAACTGCCAATATTGCTGAAAAGCACGATTTCATCGAAGAGAAGAAAAAAGACAAAGAGGTCAAAGAGAATATGATGAGACGGAACTAAACGTTTTGATTTCAGAAGAATCACAGGTTTAATCAGTGATAGAGGTGAGATATCCTTCCACCAATTCACGAATACAGCCTTCTCCCCCACCACGTTGCAGAACTATATCTGCCGCTTGTCTGGCTTGGAGAACAGCATCTCTAGGAGCTGCTGCCAATCCCACTTTTTTGAGAATGGGAACATCATTTATGTCATCGCCGATATAGGCAACATTTTCGAAGCCAATTCCCTTTTGGTACAGCCAGGACTCCAATATTTCGAGCTTTGGTGTGTTGCCTACATACACGTTTTGTATTCCGAGAATCTCTGCTCTGATCTTCACTACCTCCGATTTGGACGAAGCGCTGATGATTCCAAATTCAAGACCACGGTCTGTAGCTTTCTTGATGGCCATTCCATCCTTTACATTAAATTTCTTGGCGTCTTCCCCATTTGAAGAATAATACAATCCTCCATCTGTAAAAACACCATCAACGTCAAGAACGACGAGCTTGATGGATTTTGATTTTACGAGTTCACTTCGTCTTGCCAAATCAATTTGGTTCAACGTCTCAAAAGGATACCCCAATTGAGAAACCATATCCCACAATTCATCGGGATTCAACGCTAAAAATTCTTCTCCCGAAAGAGAGGGAGCCTCTCTTTCGTGGAGAAGAAAGTTTATGTTTTCAAAGAGCATTATTCTTCGTTCTGTACTATTTCTATCAATTCGATCTTGAACATAAGTGGCTCGTTTGGTCCAATTTTAGGAGGAGAACCACGCTCTCCGTATGCCAATCCAGAAGGAATAACTACTTTCCATGTACTCCCCGTAGGCATCATTTTAAGCGTCTCTGTCCAACCTTTGATCACTCGGTTCAGTGGAAACTCAGCAGGAGCTCCTCTTTCGTAGCTACTGTCGAAAACTTCACCTTTAGTGTTGGTTCCTTCGTAGTTCACCTTTACCACATCCGTTTCTAAAGGCATAGGTCCATTTCCTTCTTCCAAAACTTGGTAGAGAATACCATTTTCCATTTTAAGGTATTCGCCAGTCGCCTCTTGCTCGTCGATGAACACCTGAGCTTCTGCAACAGCTGCGACAGCAGCTTCGGCTTGCGCCTTTTGCATGTAGGCCATAATGTACTGGTTTCCCTCCTCCATATTAATTACGAGAGCAGAATCTCCTTCCATTCCGTCTTTTACTCCCTTCATTAATCGATCTAAATCCACTCCCTCAATGTTGGCTTGAGTGATATTTGCAGCTAAGCTAGCACCCATGATGTAAGAAACGGAGTCCATTTCATTGTCAAGTGTAACAGCACTGCCACTATTCTTTTGGGCGCAAGCTCCAGATCCAATTAGGATCAATACTCCAGCGAAAAAACCGATTCTTTTCATTGCATTCGTCATTTCTAGTTCTGATTTGATTCGTATTTGCGGGTAAACACCCATTTGTTTATTAATAAATCCGATAGTGATTCGTTGAAATGATAGCCTTCAGCGTCAAAGCCCTTGAGATCTTCAGGATTCTTGATTCTATTTTCGATAGCGTATTTCGCCATTAAGCCCCTTGCCTTTTTGGCAAAGAAGGAGATCATCTGAAACTTATTTCCGCGCTCTTCTTTAAACTCGGGCGATATTAGTGGCAGATCGATATTCTTGAAATCAACAGCCTTGGAATACTCTTGAGATGCCAAATTGAGGATAAACTTCGCATCCACTTCTGCGATATCCTCTTTCAATCTTTTCGTTACAGTTGGCTTCCAATAAGTGTAGAGGTTTTTCTTTTTGGGTGCAACCGCCCAAGTAGTACCCATCTCCAACCGGTAAGGCTGAATACTGTCAAGAGGCCGAAGGATTCCATAAAGTCCTGATAGTATTCTCAAATGATCTTGCGCAAAATTCATCTCCTGCTCAGATAATGTAGCCGCGTCCAAACCACGGTAAACGTCGCCATTAAAGGAATAAACAGCCTGCTTACTATTCTCATTCGTAAAAGGATGTGACCATTGAGCAAACCTCTCAGCGTTAAGTTGAGCGAGGTCATCGCTGATGCTCATCATAGATTTCAGCTTTTTTGCTGAAAATTTCTTAAGCTTATCTGCCAAATATTCCGCTTCTTTGGCGAAAAATAAATCAGAACTTTGATCTAAAGGCGGTGTCGACTCAAAATCGAGATTCTTTGCGGGTGAAAGTAATGCTATCATTTATAAGAATAGTATATTCCTGAAACGGCGTCAAAGTTAACAACACACTGAGAAACGCCTAATTATTATACCTTGGTAATTTAAACTTTTTAAGATTGGCAACATTTAAAGAAATAGGATTAAGAGAAGAGCTATTGCAAGGCCTAGATGCTATGGGCTTCGAAAAGGCTACCCCCATCCAAGAAGAAGCAATACCCAAAATACTCAACGACAAGGATCTCATAGCCTGCGCCCAAACGGGGACGGGAAAAACTGCTGCGTTCGTCCTACCCGTGTTGCAAAAATTGATGTCAAATCGTCGAGATGACAATTCAATCAGAGCCTTAGTAATCGTTCCTACCCGAGAGCTCGCTCTCCAGATTGATCAAGCAGTAATGGGTCTCTCCTATTTTGCCGATGTAAGCTCCATCGCACTTTATGGCGGAGGCGACGGAGCTGATTTCAATCAACAGAAAAAAGCGCTCGAATCTGGAACTGATATGATCATAGCCACTCCAGGTAAACTTATATCCCACTTGAACATGGGATATATGAATATGAAAAATCTGGAGTTTTTGATCTTGGATGAGGCTGACCGCATGCTGGACATGGGTTTCGTAGAGGACTTGAATCGCATTGTTTCTTTTCTACCAGCAAAGCGTCAAAACCTTATGTTCTCGGCGACTATGCCTCCCAAAATAAGGGATTTGGCAAAGAGCATTCTCAGTAATCCCGACGAGATAACTCTGGCCCTGTCAAAACCAGCGGAAGGCGTGATACAAGTGGCCTACATGGTGTATCCCGACGATAAGCCGAAGCTCATCAAGAACTTGCTCAACAAAGAAGGTCTCGAAGGAGTGCTTATCTTCTCGAGAACCAAGAGCAACGTTAAGCAAATTGCCAAAAGGCTAAAGTCTACACCACTGCATATTGAGGAAATGCACAGTGACCTCGCTCAGAGTGAGCGAGAAGAAGTCATGCGCATGTTCAAGGCTAGAAAGGTGCAAGTCCTAGTAGCTACGGACATCGTATCGCGCGGAATTGACGTAAAAGAGCTTAAGCTAGTAATCAACTATGATGTGCCCGACGAAGCTGAAGATTACGTGCACCGTGTAGGAAGAACGGCCCGTGCCGACTCTACTGGTATGGCTATTACTTTCATTTCGCCTGATGAACAGCAAAAATTTTCCAGAATTGAAGCTTTAATTGGCAGTGAAATCAGGAAACAACCTGTACCTAAAGAGGTCGGGGATAGCTTTACCTACAACCCTTCGGCTAGAAGTAGCAAAGGAAAAAGACCGTTTAAAGGAAAAGGCAATAAATTCAGCGGCAATAGAAATAAACCTCGGAGGTAGCCAGGTGTTATTGAATCATGGCATATAAAGTTGAAAAGTCTGATGCAGACTGGAAAAAAGAGTTGAGCGAAGAAGAGTATCGTGTACTTCGTGATAAGGGAACCGAAAAAGCCTATTCAGGAAAGTACAACCTTCACTTTTCCGACGGAATGTATAAGTGTCGCGCTTGCAACAACGAGCTTTTTACTTCAGATAGTAAGTTCAAATCGGGTTGCGGATGGCCTAGCTTTAGCAATCAAGTCAGCGAAGAAGCTGTGGTAACAAAAAGAGACGCCACTCATGGAATGATTCGAACAGAGATCTTATGCGGCAACTGCGGAAGTCACTTAGGCCATGTTTTCAATGATGGGCCTACAGAATCGGGATTGCGGTACTGCGTCAATTCTGTCTCAGTGGATTTCGACTCAGAAAACCCAGGGGATTAGCATCTTCACTTCCTTTCTGTAGTTCACATATTCTTGGCCAAATTCATCAATTAGTTTGCGCTCTTCGAGCAACGTTCCAACTATTAGGTAGAGAATAGTAATGACTGCGAAAACTAAGTTTTTCCAATTGGGAGAAACGAGAAAAAAACCAATTACAAAAAGAAGAAATCCGAAATACAGCGGATGTCGAACATAGGCATTTAAGCCAGAACGCAACAAGTATTTGCTTTTTGCCTCACGAAATAGAAAGCCCGCTCCATAAGATTTGCCGGCTAGCGCAAGAATGATCCCCGAAAATAAGCAGAAGCCGTATCCCGCAAACCTCAGATTTCCTGTTTCAAAGATCAATTCTGAAGGAACAATGACATGCAACCAAATAAGTAACAGAAAATTCACCGTTGCAAAAATGGAATAAACAGAGCGGTAGTATGGATAAAAAGCGGGAATCGACAGCCTTAAATAGAGTTTAAATCTTGACGTAGCCATAAGGCTGTGTATTGCGAAGTAAACCACCCAAAACATACCTAGAATCAACTCATTCATTGTATTCTCTTTTGTTACCTTTCAGATTTCTGAAAACTAACGAAATGAAAAAGATAGCAATTTCGGCATTTTTAATTCTAACTGTATCCTGTGGGTATAGCCAAGAAAAAAGCGAAGACTTCCTCCAACTACTTGACTGGATGACAGGAGAATTTTCTAGTGCTGAGCAAGCTGCTAACGAAGCTACTTATGACGACATCAACCTGAAGATGATCCACATCTGGCCTGAAAAAAAGACGGGTGCTTGGATCTATGTGGAACAAGCTCTAGCCTCCAGCCCAAACGAGCCATACTTTCAACGAGTGTACTTCTTAAGAGAGATGGGAGATGGTCAGTTTAGTAGAGACGTTTATATCATTCCTGAAAAGGAGAAGTTCATTGGGGCTTGGAAAGATGCTTCCCAGTTTATGGAAATGAATCAGTTTGACCTCAAGTATAAAGATGGATGCGCGGTATTTTTGGATTACGATGGCTTCCAATATTCAGGAAGGACCAATGAAGAAACTTGTAAAAGCACACTTCGAGGCGCAAGTTATGCTTCTTCGGAGGTAAAGATCACAAAAGGGGTGTTAGAAAGCTGGGATCGCGGGTATGACGCGGAAGGGAATCAAGTATGGGGCGCTGAAAAAGGTGCCTATGTTTTTAGAATAAATGATTAATTCTTAAAAAGTTGTTAAAGATTTGGCAAATCCAAAAACATGTTGGTTATTAACGCGTTATAAAAGACAAATAAAGTACAAATGGCAAGACGTAAGAAAACAGATAAAATAAAGGAACTCAAGCCAAAGATTAAAGTAAGACTTGATCATAAAACCATAATTACCGTTCGGGATATGACCAAGTTTGAGTTCTGGAAGGAAAAATACCCCGATGCAGTAATCATCGATTGAAATATAAAACCCGACTTTAAGTCGGGTTTTTTATTGCGATAAAATTTCTTCTAATCTATCAAAATAGTTCTGCCTAAACGAACCTTTTCCTTCCCAAACGACTTCACCTTTGGGGTTTAGGAGATAAAAATACGGCTGTTTTTTATCGTCAACACCGAAATTCACAAATGGCTCACGCTCTCCCGAATAGACGTAAACGTTATCCAATACTAACTTTTCGTTATTCTCTTGAAGTTTTTGAACCACTTGGTTCTTGGCCATTTTCATGGCACCCGTAAATAGCGGAAGAAAGCAAACCTTCACGTCATACATGTTGTCCATAAGTCCCGTTTTAGCGACGAACTTATTGTAAACTGGTACTTGCCAAGTTTTGAGCTCATCCTCAGCTTTTTTGCCAGTCCCAATCCCTATAAACACGAAACTACCTTCAAAAGCTCGAGGTACGTTGACCGTTTCACCTTGAATCGTTTCTGTAGTTACAGAAGGAAAAGAATTTTGGGCAAACAGCATTCCAGATGATGCCGTAAGCATAAGAAAAAGAAAGAATTGCTTCATTTTACAGTTTCGAAAAGAAACGCGAAAAAGCAGGAAAACTTTTACTCCCGATAGGCTTTTGTGATTATAACCTCTTCATTAGGCCAATCGCTCATCCCTTGCTTCACTCCAGTCTCAGCTTGTCTGATCTCATTCACGATATCCATTCCCGAAGATACTTTCCCGAAAACTGCATAACCCGGATTCCCTGGCGCATAGTTTAAGAAGCCATTGTCCTTCAAATTAACGAAGAATTGCGCTGTAGCGCTGTTCGGAGCATTGGTGCGCGCCATGGCTATTGTGCCAACATCGTTCTTGAGTCCATTTTCGCTTTCCAGCATAATAGGGTCTCTAGTTTCTTTTTTACTTCCATCAGTAGTAAAACCACCACCTTGGATCATGAAACCATCGATTACTCGGTGAAACACCGTATTGTCATAAAAGCCCGCATCGACATAGGCCATGAAATTTGCAACTGTAATAGGCGCTTTATTTGGATCTAGCTCAAGGCTAAAGTTTCCTTTGTTCGTTTCAATTACGACGTATTCCATAGGTAAGAGTTCGGGAGTTTCTTTTTCGATTAATTCTTCAGACTGTATTTCGGCACGTTCCATGGTTTTTTCAGGACTGCTGCTTTCCGTACAGGCAGCAAAAATACCTAGTAATGTGAATAGGGCAAGACTTTTTTTCATGATTATAAATATTCGTTGGCAACGTTTGCTAATTCAGAGCGCTCTCCTTTTGCAAGGGTAACATGAGCGGCAATAGGATGATCTTTTACTTTGTCAATCAAATAGGATAACCCGTTGCTCTGGGCATCCAAGTAAGGCGTATCAATTTGATGAATATCGCCAGTAAAGACGATTTTAGTATCATCACCCGCTCGAGAAATAATGGTCTTGATTTCGTGCGGTGTCAGGTTTTGCGCTTCATCTATAATGAAGAAAATCTTCACCAAACTCCGCCCCCTGATATAAGCCAATGGTGAAATGGCAATCTTCTCCGTCTCAAGCATCGTTTCTATGCGCTTATAATTCCTGTCGGTAGATTTAAATTGCTCTTTTATAAAATTCAAGTTATCCCATAATGACTGCATGTAGGGATCAAGTTTAGACTTGATGTCCCCTGGCAGGTAGCCCAAGTCGCGATTACTCAAAGGGATTACGGGTCTCGCAACGAATATCTGTCGGTAGCTAGAACGTTGTTCGAGGCCTGCAGCAAGAGCTAAGAGTGTCTTTCCTGTTCCTGCCATACCTTGAATGGTAACCAACTTTATCGCTGGATTCATCAAAGCATGCATCGCGAAATTTTGCTCGGCATTCAATGCATTGATTCCGTAAGCTTCTTGATCAGTGACTCTTTCGAGAATTGCTTCTTCCTTGTTGTAATAAGCAAGCGCTGACTTTCGTCCATGCTTTAATATGAAATATTGATTGGCGTAAAGTTTCTTTTTTTTGAGCAGCTCGGGTTCGCCGATTCCAGCCGCAAATAGCTTGTCAATCAAAGCTTCGCTAGCTCCATCAATTTGTACGTGGCGCTTATCGATGGTGTTGACATCTTTCACCTTGCCTGTTTCATAATCTTCGGCAGAAAGATTCAGTGCCTTCGCTTTCAGCCTGAGACAGATATCTTTTGAAACTAAAATGACCTTCTGATCAGGATTTTCCTCCTTCAGTTGTAAAGCACAATCAAGAATTTTGTTGTCGTACTTGCTATCGTCAAAAACCGTTTCGGAATTGATTCCCTTGTTTTGACTGTGCAGAATCACCTTGAAGTTACCTGTTGTTGTTCCGTTTAGTGGAACCCAATCACTGATCAATTTCTCTTGGGATATCTCATCGACAAATCGAATGAACTCTCTCGCTTCGAAGTTTACCGTCTCGTTCCCTTTCTTGAAATTGTCAAGTTCCTCCAGAACTTGAATCGGAATGGCGATATCATTCTCCTCGAAATTCTTGATTGCGTTGCTGTCGTAGAGAATAACGGAGGTATCAAGGACAAATATTTTCCTTCTTTTGACCTTGGTCGCGGTAGTTTTTCGTGTTGCCATCTAGATCTTTGTCTGCTTTAAAGATAGGTGCATCAGGCTGGGTTGAGCGGTATACAAAACCCATTTATTCACATGAAAGCGTGGACAGTTTGAGGGGATATAAAACAGTAAGACGGAACAAAGAGTCTTTGTTCCGCCTCATTCAAAAAAGCCTTAACCTTTTTCAATGGCCAACTAACAGTTCACTAATTTCACATGTGTTCCTAAGAACCATGATCTAACTTCAATCAAAGATTTTTTCTCAATCGTGAATTTGCCAAAGGCTAAGCCACATCGGAAGTGTCATGGGTGCTTCTCCATCCGAAGACTTCAAAGCGGCACTCCTTTTATAAGATAAAACACCTATCAGAGTTATCCTTCACAGGATTACTCCTTTTGATAATGACTTTTGCGAACTAAATCGTTTCAGATTTGACCGAAGTCAAAACCTTTCATCATACATCGCAGGCTAGTTGAAAAACTAATTAAAGCAGCGATTTCTCACTTTCAACCCCTTCAACAAAAGCCTTACCTCGATTGGTAAACCAACTATCTCTTCGTTGACTGACACTAAGGTAGTATTCGGTATTAAAATGTCAAGAAAATCATGGAAGGTCTTTCTCACATACTATTCACAACACTTATTCACTAATGTTAATAACCACCACTTGCACTATTTAATTCACTAAAAAAAGGCTGTCCTTTAGATAGACAGCCTCTGAGTATGATAGAGATGATTAAAGTTATGCGTGTGTTCTCGATGTTTCCAGTTGAGTTCTGCCTTTTCGTGTTAAACCGTATCCGCCTTTATTCTCAATTAATCCTTTCAAATAAAGATTGGTAATTCTTTCTCCTACTCTTCCTTGGCCTAGACTTAAATCTGAATGAGATTCTACTTCCTTCCAAAATTTTGTTTCTAAACTCCGCAACCTGATTTTGGTCTTATCTGTTGTTTGTCTTTTGTGTTCTTGAATGATTTCCAAAATAAGGCTGTCGTATCTATCCATTGCAGAGTGATTTTATTTGGTGAATTGAATTAAAACCCCGTTGAAGGAGTAATGACTTCGGATTGGTATTACTTAATTGTTAAGTCTGCTTT
>JBLIEU010000022.1:0-33744 GCA_047633195.1 Cryomorphaceae bacterium
CATTTCTACTTCTCGTAATGTGGCAATCGTCAACAGTAACGATACAATCAGGAGAAGCAGGAGTACTTTACAAACAATTTGGCGGAGGTACTGTAACGGATGTTACTTACCCCGAAGGCTTTCACGTGCTCGCTCCGTGGAACAAGATGTACATCTACAACGTGCGAAACTTGGAAGAAAAGGAGAATATGACGGCCCTTTCAAAAAATGGTTTGACCATTCAAATGGAAATGTCGATTCGATTCAGACCAATTGAAGAGGAAATTGGAGTCATTCATAAAACATTGGGACAAAATTACCGCGATGTAATAGTAATGCCTGAAGTGCGATCGTCAGCCAGAAAGGTAATAGGTCGTTATGACCCTGAAGAGCTTTACTCATCTAAGAGAGATGTTATTCAAGAGGAGATTTTTACCGATGTAAAAAATAGACTGAAGGATAAAAATATTTATCTCGATGCAATCCTTATCAGGGGAATTGAGCTTCCTCCAAACATCAAGATGGCTATTGAAAAGAAACTTAAACAAGAGCAAGAAAGCCAAGAGTATGAGTTCAAAATTGAAAAAGAGAAAAAAGAAGCTGAACGAAAGAGAATTGAGGCTCAGGGAATCAAGGATTTCCAGGATATTGTGTCTGAAGGAATCTCTGACAAGCTACTAAGATGGAAAGGGATCGAGGCTACGCTAAGCCTTGCCCAGTCACCGAATAGTAAGGTTGTTGTGATCGGACAAGGAGATGACGGACTTCCTCTTATCCTAGGTGGTAATTCTGATTAGAGTCTGTCTGTGAAGTCCGCTGTCATGCCTTCGGCTTGGCCCAAGGACTTAATATAGAACTCACATGATCAGACACTTGATTCTATTGACAAACACTACTTAATGTTCCGATACTTTGTCATTTACAAACCTTTCGGCATGTTAAGTCAATTTTCACCCGAGGGCGATCGCCAAACACTGGCAGCCCTCGGTGATTTTGACAAAGACATATACCCAGTCGGCAGACTGGATGCTGACAGCGAAGGGCTTCTCGTTTTAACGAACGACAAGCGTATGAATGCCGCTTTGCTCGATCCGAACGAAAAGCACTTCAGAGTCTACTACGCGCAGGTAGAGGGTGAGATACGAGATGAGGCACTCAGCAAATTAAAGTCAGGAATCGAAATAAAAATAAAAGGCAAGAGTCATTTCACAGCTCCCGCGAAGGCCTCAAAAATGGTCGAACCTGCACTACCCTTAAGAAATCCTCCTATTCGATTTCGGAAAAATATACCAACTTCATGGCTTGAACTAAGGATTACAGAAGGCAAAAATAGGCAAGTCAGAAGAATGACAGCAGCTGCAGGATTGCCAACACTTCGCTTGATTCGTTGGGCCATTGAAGATTTAACTTTAGCTTCTTTTGATGCTGGTGAAGTCAAAGAGTTCCAACAAAACGAGATTGTAAACCTGCTTAAACTTTAATTGCTTTGGAGACAGTTATTCGCTGGATTCGTACAGTTTTTATTTGTCTGATTACCGCGATATCTGGCACGGCAAGCATACTCTTTGGTTGGTGGAGGCCAGCGTATTACGGAATAAGTCGATTTCTTTGGTCGCCAGGCCTTTTGTCCGTGAGTAACATTTGGGTCAAAAAGGACTTTCAGGTAAACATGAAAGAACTTCCCCCTTGCATTTTTTACGCGAATCATCGGTCTCATTTCGACATTCCTGTCATGATGTACTCACTCCCTAGGCCTTTGTACTTTATGGCCAAGAAAGAGCTAAAGAGTATTCCCTTCTTGGGATGGGGAATGACCTCAATCGGAATGGTATTCATCGACAGAAAAGATAGAGCCTCTGCCGTGAGATCAATGGAGAAAGCTGGTGAACAAATTAAGAAAGGTAAAAGCATTGTCACTTTTCCAGAAGGCACCAGATCTACTACTCAAGATTTATTAACCTTTAAAAAAGGAGCTTTCCACTTGGCGAAGTCTCAAGGGATTCCATTGGTGCCTGTCGCCATTTCAGGAACAGATAGAATATTACCCAAACACGGGAAGCTAAAGTCAGGAAAGGTGATTATCACGGTTGGAAAACCGATTACGCCTGAAGAAATGAAAGAGATGAGCATTGAAGAGATCAGAACAGGAGCAAAAGAACGTTTGCTCGGTTTGCTCGATCCAATTGAAAACGGAGTAGGCGCAACTAATCTATAAACTGTTTAACTTCGCTAAAAATCCAGAATTTCCATGGGAAGAGCTTTTGAATTCAGAAAAGAGCGCAAAATGAAGCGCTGGGCCAAAATGAGCAAAGTGTTTACTCGTATAGGTAAAGACATTGTGATTGCGGCAAAAGAGGGAGGCCCAGACCCCGATACGAATTCAAAACTCCGTGCGGCGATCCAAAATGCCAAGTCGGAGAATATGCCCAAGGACAATATCGATAGGGCCATTAAAAGGGCAATCAGCAAGGATCAGGAAGACTACAAGGAAGTCATCTTTGAAGGTTATGCTCCACATGGTATAGCAATACTTATAGAAACTGCTACTGACAATAACACCAGAACGGTAGCCAACGTGAGGAATCATTTCAATAAATGCAACGGAAACCTTAGCGTATCGGGATCAGTCGATTTTATGTTCGAACGCAAGTGCTTTTTCAAAATTGCCAAAGGCGATAATGATCTGGAAGAATTGGAACTCGAACTCATAGACTTCGGAGCAGACGAAATCTTTGAAGAAGACGAGTCCATTATGATTTACGCCCCGTTTACGGACTTTGGTGCGCTACAGAAGGCCATCGAAGAAAAAGAATTGGAGGTAATCAACTCTGGTTTCGACCGAATTCCGATGGACTCCAAGAAACTCAGCGAAGAAGAAGAGGCCGATGTGGACAAACTTCTCGATAGACTAGAAGAAGACGACGACGTTCAAAACGTCTTTCACAACATGTCCTGAGGCAACTCTAACCAAATAGAAAATAATCCTGTCGGTTCTGGCTAGGGATTTTTCTATCCAAATTGTTTCGTAAACAGCAATAAATGGATACCTAATTAATTTAACTTTGAAAATGAAGACCTTCGATTCATCTTTCACAGCATGATCTGAGGCAACTCCCCCAAAACAAAACGTCATTTAATAGGTTCGTATTAGGGATTCAACGATTGAATTTGTAGTTTCGACTGTTATTTTATTCCTTGTGATCTATTGACATAATGAGCTTTATGGCCTATTTTTGTGGCTATATTCTTGTTAAGAGTATGGGTTAATTACTTTTCCGACACCCTCTATTGCACATTATGATTAAATCTATACGTACTATTCTAACCTTTGCTATGGGGTTGATGGCGTTTGTTGCCTATGGGCAACGAGGTCCTGGTGGGGTTACAGATGATTCTGACGAGCAAAAAAATTGTCGGCTTTGGCTGGATGCGGGTGATTTGAATTTGGCAGACGGAGCGGCAGTAAATGTATGGTACGATAAGTCCATATCGACCATTCAAGATTCAGCTTTTTGGAATGCTTCTGATTCATTACTCTATCTGCCTCCTCTTTTCAGAAGTAATGCTTCGGCTGGAATTAACGGAAAACCAGTTATTTCTTTTCAAAGCGGAGGAATGCTCTCCATCGGTAAGTGGGATGGTGGCAACACGGTGCCACCATCAGAGGATTTGAATGGGAATGCAAGCACAGGAGCTACTTACGAGCAAACGATTTTTTTCGCATTTAGGACGTCAAATGATGTTGTAAGCCGCCAAATTATTTGGGAAGAAGGTGGAAGCGATCGAGGAGTCCAGCTTTTCATATTCGCGAGTGAAGTTTATATAGCAGCTTATGACGACATACTTGATAATGATCCAGGTGGCGAAGTACCTAAGTTTGGTTTTACGTACAGAAGGCAAACCGTAACGCCAAATACAACATATGTTTTATCCTTAATATATGATGTGCCAACCGATGGTTCTCTAATAACGTTAAGCAACTCCACAGAACCGTTCACTGGATTGACGGGAACACTTAACGGCACCCCAATTGGACCATCCCTCTTGGAAACCAGCGGTTGCGCATCCTGCAGCGCTGGTGTAGGAGGAATCGATGTCCATCCCGACCCAATCGGTATTGGAGGTTTAAACCGAACATCTCACGATGAAAATGGCAAGCTCAATGCGTCCAACACTGGAACCCGGCTCTTTACAGGAAGGTTAGCAGAAATCTGTTACTATGCATATGCCGTAAACGAAGCTGAGAGAATAATTATTGAAAACTATCTGTCCGCCAAATACTACGCCAACTTTTTTATTAATGACAAATATGAGTATCAAGTTGAATACGGTGACGGCGTAATAGGCATAGGTCAACATAATAATGTTGGAATAGAACACAATGTGAGCCAAGGCGATAATCTATTTGAAATAAGTGTTAGCTCTATGGACGGAACATTTAACGGTTCTGGTCCACAGTATATTCATACAGGTCACAACAATAGCTCGATTGCATGGACTTCACAAAATACTCCTGATTCAGCATCCATTCAACGGCTTCAGAGAGTTTGGAGATGGGATTTAAACAGTTTGACGGGCACCCGCACTGTCGATTTAAAAATGAGCACCTATGATTTAGATATGCTCCCCCCCTTGCCTACAGGATATTCCAAATACGGCATTTTGGTAGAAAGTCAGAGTAATTTTGTTCCGAATTTCAACTCTACAAATTCGGAAGTTATTGAAATTAGAGGCTTCGGTCCAGTCCCCACAGATACCTTGGCACCTTATTATGAAGCGACTGTTCAAATCGAAAAGGGAACATTTCTCACGCTTTGCGCAATTAAACCCACTATCAATTTCGAAAATTTAGCGCAAAACTTTATCGAACTAGATTCACCACCTACATCTCCTCTTGAAACTCGAGTCTTACTAAATTACTCCCCAAGTGCCATATCGAGCATTAACGTTGGTTACAAGTTCGTAGATCTAGAGGGGGTGGGAGGGATAGATTACAACGGAATCGATGGGACAGTTCCTTTCGACATCAACAATAGTGAGGCAGTAATCAATTTCGAAGCTATCAATAATACTACTATAGAAGCCTCACCTGTTAAGGACTTTATGATAATCTTGGATCCATTAACTACTTCGATAGATATTGGCGCGAATGACACTCTATTTTTCAACATTTTTGATAATGATCCATTACCGAAGGTAAGTTTTAGTTCTGCTGCTAATACTGTCGCCGAAGACGCAGGATTGGCTCAGGTTAATATCACAGTGTTTGGCATGACCACTAATTCAACAACAGTTGGACTTATACGCCCAAATACAACTGCGGGTAATGCTGGATCTGCGGAATATGGTTTTGACTATACTCTTATAGGTGCTGAGGGTTGGGTGAACATTTCGGGCGGACGAAGAGCCTTATCCGTAACCATCCCTCCGGGCGAAAATGTGGAACAAGCTGTTTTTTTCCCCATAACCGATGATTTTAGGGACGAGCCTGATCAAAATATTATTTTTGAAATATACCCTCTTACAGGTGTAGGTGCGGGAAACGGGAGTATTTTGACCCACAACTTAACCATAGCGGACAATGATGCAGAGCCGACTATAAAATTTCAATCCACTGCTTCAGAAGGCTTTGAGTCGATCTCTGACCCTAGGATTTACGTCGTTTTTGATGAAGGAAGTGCTCCCAGTGAAAAGGAGGTAGTAGCTTACTACTCCATAGATTTAGGAGCATCAACGGCTATCGCTGATCCACTTGCGGACAGTGATTATTCACATCCTGAAACAGGGCAGCTCGTTTTTCTACCTGGAGAGATAGAAAAGTGGTTTTCAATTACAGTCTATGGTGGTGATGCACCTAATGAAGGAAACGAAGAAATAGTCTTTGACCTATCAAATGCACCTACCAATGCAGGAATTGGATCTACTAATAATGAACACGTCTACACAATAAAAGAGTATTCTGAATTTGAATGGCAAGGGTTGGCTGGTGTCGGTAAGCTTCCCGACAATACGATTTGGATGGTCCCAGATGCTATGGCCTCGGGAAATAATATTCAGAGCATACCAAATTTTGCCCCTCGACCCGTCCATATTATTCAGGATGAGACGAACGCTGGGCCAAATCTAACAACTCGCGCTGCTGGTCGAAACAATCATCAACTACTTGATTTCAATGGTACGAGTGATTTCATGAAAGTTGGTGGAACTGGTTTGCTTGAAGGACAAAATAACTTGGTGAATACTGGAGGCCAATACGATAACAAATCCTTTTTCTTCGTGTTTTCTCCTGACTCCGTAAGCTCGAATACTCCTCAAGTTATATACGAGCAAGGTGGCGGGACGAGGGGCTTATCTGTTTACATTTTGCAGAACAAGCTTTACTATTATGCTTGGAACGGCAACAACGATGGAGCTCACAGCCCATGGGGATTTGTAGGAAACTCTACAATTACAAGTAGTCAAGGGAGCGCATATATTGAGTCCGCTGTTGATCTTGTTGTTGGGGAGTATTATATCGCTAGTTTTCACTATTCCAGAGAATATGATAATCCTACTAGCGACCCTGCATTTGTTCCTTCTGATATTGCGGGACTGAGCATGTATATCAACGGCGTTCTTCAAGGTGAGTATAATTCAACTATTGATCCCAACAACCGTGTTGGTAGATTGTACACGCATGGAGGCCTTGCTGCACTAGGTTCGGCTTGGCATCAAACTAAAATTCACGATCGATCAAGTACTGGTCCATCGTCTACCACTGACAAAAGTTGGTTCTTTAATGGAAAAGTTGGTGAGTTTTTATACCTCAACGAACCCACCATGAACGTAGCAAGAATTCAAATTCTTCACAATTATTTTTCTGCCCTCTACAATATACCTCTTGATGAGAGTGCGCAAAGCTTTGACCTTGCATACGCTAATGGTACGAATTCATCACTCCCAGATTATAATAATGGCGTTGCTGGAATAGCCAGAATAGGTAGCAAAGTACATGGTGATTCACAGGGGTATTCTGAATTGAGAGTCAGAAATCCCGTTTTCGATTCTTCAAGTGATGCGATATTAACTTGGGGACATAATGAAGTGGAATTTACTAATACTTGGCCATTTATTTATGAAGGTTTACCAAATACCGTTGTCGAGAGATCAGGAAGAATATGGCGCTTTTCCAGCCAAGATGATGTTATATCAGCCGTAGATCTAAGAATTGATTTTAGCAGCTCTAATAACTCGGATGAGTTTTCATCTGATCCTTCTCTGCTAAAATTATTGGTTCACAGCAATGACGCAAACCCTCAAGATTTCTCTTCAGCCTCAATTTGGAGCGGATCAATTTCGTCTGGAAATATTGCAGTGTTTGAAAATATTCCTGTGAGCAATGGTAGTTATGTTGCACTTGGAAATATCAGTAGTTCAACTCCATTACCCATCGAACTCCTCTCCTTCGACGCTAACTTAAAAGGCACTTACGTCGTCCTGAACTGGTCGACCGCTACCGAGATCAACAACGACTACTTCGTGGTAGAAAGAGCAGGTGAAGATTTGATATGGGAGCCCGTCCTCGAGAAAGCAGGTGCGGGAAATTCGAATAGTTTTCTTAGCTATAGCGATAAGGACAGAAAACCGCTGAATGGTGTTTCTTACTACCGCTTGAAACAGGTTGATTTTGACGGAGGTTTCTCCTACAGCGATCCCGTTTCTATTTTCAATAAGACACTCGTGGATAGCGAAGATGTCTTTATGTATCCCAACCCCTCAGCCATGGGAAGCGTATTTCTGCGCCTACCTTTTGTGACTAGAGATTTTGAGACCATTGTCAGACTCTTTGATATGTCAGGTAAACAGATTTATAGCGAACGTTTTGATACGAGCTCAGAACTCTTCGAGTTTAGGTATGGCGAACTAAAACCCGGAATCTATCTGGTAAATATTGCTTCAGATGCGATCAACGAGACCAAAAAACTAGCTGTAAATTAGACCAACATATTATTTTGACCTACAAAAGCCCTATGGAAAACGATGAGTCTTCTGTTTTTCAAGGTGTCTTATGTAACTCTTAGCCGTTTAATTAAGTAAAAAGTGCATTCAATTTGCTCTATATGAATACCCCAAAATGCTTTCATTTAAAGGACTCCGCTTTTCTGATCTTTATTTCTATGCTACTCAGCTCGGGAAATATCTATGCCCAACAAGGCCCCGGAGGCGTAAGCGTTGAAACCGGAACCTTAACAGGATGTGGGTCTACAGCCGAAAGCACGTGTGGCGTTTGGCTTGATGCGAGCACATTATCCCTAGCAGATGGATCAGATGTGAACGTGTGGACGGATGTTAGTTTTTCAGCAGACTGCGACAACGGGACGGTTCCGAACAACATTTTACCACCCATTTTTCGTAATGATCCGGCGTTTACTATTAATGGATTACCAACACTGACATTTGAGGACAATAGGTATTTTATTATGGCTTCATCTGACGACCTAAATACGGAAAGGGTTACCAATGATAAAATGGTTTTTTTGGCATTCAGAACTTCAGAAGATATCAATGAAAAGCAGATGATTTATGAGGAGGGAGGAACCGTTAGAGGTTTTAATATCATGATTGATGATGGGCTACTCATTATTGGAGCTTATGATAAAAATGTTGATAATGATGGAGGAGTATCAGGAAACGCCGACAATACTCCAGCTTGGGGATACTCGTACGTATCGAATCCGATTCAACCCAATACGACCTATATTCTCTGCGCCCAATTTAAGGCGACCACGCCCGGTGTATTGGGGAATAACGCCAATAACTACTTGAGGGGATGGCTAAACGGGACATCTTTCGGAGGACCAGGAACCTTAATTGGTGGGAATAACTTCAACGGATTTAATAATCAGGGCCTTCTGGGCACATTGTATGACCATCCGAACCCATGTGGACTGGGAGCAGTAAACGATGATACAGTAGACAGAGAGCAGGTGATCAATGGAAACGCCAACACGGTTGGAACTTGGTCATTTAAGGGCAAGCTCGCCGAAATGTGTTACTACAAGAATGTCGTAACGGAAACTCAGAGGCTCATTGTCCAAAACTATCTGGCATCAAAGTATTTAGCCGTTCTAAACACACAAGACTGGTACAGTTATGAATTTGCTCACGGAAAGGATGTAATTGGTATTGGCCAGCGCATCAATAATTCGGATTTACACGATCTCAGTCAAGGTCGAAATCCATTTAGAATCAGCACGAATGGAGCGGTGAGTAGTTCACCAAACCAATATTACTTCACAGGCCACAATGGGTTGAACATGACATGGACAAATGTGGGTGTTCCTAATAATTCAACCAATATTAGAAGGCTCAATCGAGTTTGGCGGGTAGACCGAACCAGTTTTGTCTACGAAGTTATTCACGAAATTGATGAAGACCTATTGCCAGCTAGGCCTTCAGGTTATACCACTGCCAATTCCAAGTTGGTTTTACTCATCGACGAGACCAGCGCAAATATCCCCGATTTTACCCTTGCCACGACCACCGTAAGTGAAATTGAGGAAATAGGAACAGCTCCTTTTGACTATCAGATTGATAATGTCGATATCCCAGATGGTGGGTTCTTTACCTTGGCTTGGTTAAAGCCC
Source organism: Cryomorphaceae bacterium (assembly GCA_047633195.1). Classification (GTDB taxonomy): domain Bacteria; phylum Bacteroidota; class Bacteroidia; order Flavobacteriales_D; family Cryomorphaceae; genus JAKVAV01. Next base: position 9,606 of record JBLIEU010000022.1, read on the forward strand.
GAAGTGAATTTCGTGCTTGAAACTGATTTGGGATTGGAAAGTAATCCTGATCCTGATTTTTCGATTGTTAATGTTGAATTAAAGCTAAACTATACTCCAATTCCGGGAGCAGGTGCCTATGACGTTGATTTCACTCTAATCCCAGGAACAGCAGCACTTGGCCTAGGACCTGCGGGAGGTGACGATTTTTATTACAATTCAGCGACTCCTGCCTTAACAAGTGCAACAGCTTCTTTTTTTGGTGGAAATGCGACTACGTTTATTCAATTAAGAATAATTAACGACGTTGCGCCTGAAGACCCATCTACTGAGGACTTCGTGATTCAGCTTACAGGCACCACTTCACCAATTGGAGAACCAGCCTTGTTGATAGGCCCTAATTTTGAACTGGACTACACGATTTTTGACGATGACCCGCCTCCAAAAATTAGTTTCCCATCTTGGGCCACTAATATTCAAGTCAATGAGACTGCTGGTACAGTCGATGTATCTGTAGTAAGAGATGGAACTGCCACAGGAGTCGTCACATGCAATATAACCATCAGAGGTGCCGGCACCACTGCAAGATGGAATACTTCGGGTTTGGACCCTCAAGATTACGACCACACATTTACGAGCAATTTGAGTTTTCCTGCAGGGCCGCCTTCTACACAAACACTAACGATACCTATTCTTGACGACAATGTGGATGAAGCCCTCGAAACTATCGAGATCAGAATTGCAAGTGTTGAAGGAGGAGCTGGAGCCATCTCAGCAAATTCACTCCGTCAAACTATAGAAATTATAGACGATGATATTCCAGTAGCATCCTTTGCTGCGCCATCACAATCGGGTTTTGAATCAAACGGTGCTCCTTCACTTTTGATAACCCTTGACCCTATATCGAGTCGAGATGTCGTTGTGAATTTCGATATGACACCAGGAAGCGCCACTTATAGTCAAGATTATGCAGGAGCGGAGTCAGGCACTGTGCTTTTCCCTCCATTTACAGATGAGGCTTTTATTGGACCCTTCTTTGTTTATCCCGATGGCTTGACTGAAAATCTCGAAACGGTTGAATTTGATCTTACAGGCACCACACCCAATGGAGAGACTACAATTGTCCAACTCGATCAATTGGTATACAACATTCTCGATTACCAACCTTTTGAATGGCTAGGAGCAGCTGGTATTGGAAAAATTTCAGATAATGTGGTATGGATAGATGCGACTTCAGAAACCACCGGAAATAAAATTTCGCTGGCAAACAGGGCTCCTTTCAGTATCGCAATTAATGATCAAAATACCCCTGCCACTAACATTGCTAGTTCTATCAACGGTCAAAACGCACTTCACTTTAATGGAAATTCTATACCAGGCTTAGCTGATTTTTATGAAATTGAAAATGACCAAAGAATTAATACTTCTGGAACGGTTGATAAGCTAGCCTATTTCTTTGTCTTTAGTCCAGATGTACTCCCTACTGTTACCACTGCCGCTGATGATCCTACAACGGAAAATGCGCGCTTGCTCTACGAACAAGGCGGAGGAACAAGAGGTGTATCGATATATTTACATCGCAAACGTCTTTACTTTCATGCCTGGAATAATAACGACGATGATGGCGGTGACAACATTGCCACTACAGATACTATAGAAGGAAATCAAGCTCCCTGGGGAAACAATGGAGACAAAACAAATAGCGTTCATGCTTTTTCACAGGAACTCACAGAAGGGCAGAATTATGTGGTTTCATGTATCTACAACAATTTTTCAAGTGAACCTTTGACTATTTATGTCAATGGAGAAAAAGGAACACCAAGTAGCACATCTGCAGGTTACAATCAATTTGGGATTGGACGACTTTGGGGTCATGCTGGTCGGATAGGTCTTGGAGCAGTAAATGACAATACCCGATTCCATTTCGCCAATGGTACAAGTTCGGATGGAAGATGTGCATTTGATGGAAAGATATCTGAATTTATCTCCTTCCATGAGCCTGAGTTGACCCAAGCTCGAAGAGTTATCTTGGAGAATTATCTTTCAGGAAAATACGATATCGCTCTAACAGGAAGTGGCACCCCACAAATATGGGATCTGTCGGATCCCGAGCAAAATCTTTTCAACCATCAAATTGCAGGACTAGGTCAAGCTGCTGACGGATCAGCCCATACGGATGCATCTGGACCATCTGCCATTTTCAGAATAAACAATCCAACATTCAACTCTACCAGCAGCTATATCTTGTGGGGGCACAATAATGGAGCGTTGACGAATACATGGCCATACAGCAATACCTCCAATCCATTCAGTGTTTTACCCGACCCTATTCAAGAACGGTCTGGTCAAGTGTGGAAGATATACGAAAGTGGGGATGTAGCTACGGCTACGATTCAGATAAATTTCAGCGCATCGGATAGTGCTAGTGAAATCTCTCAAGATTTCAATCTTTTGAAATTATTGACGCATTCGAATGCAGACCCCCAAGATTTTAGCTCTGCCAACATCTATAGCCTAAGCTCTCCAAGTGAAGGACTTCCTGGTGGGAATGTGGCAAGATTTCAAAATATTCCCATTACCAACGGAATGTATGTTACATTGGGTAATACCAGTGGGTACTTTGGAAGCCCGCTACCCATTGAGTTGATTTCTTTCGATGCAGAACTGAATGGCACCTACGTAGATCTAACTTGGCAAACTGCCACTGAAATCAACAACGACTATTTTGTGGTTGAAAGAGCTAGCGAAGACTTGGATTGGAAACCCATACTTTCGGTTACAGGAGCAGGAAACTCGAATAGTTTATTGACTTATAGCGATAAAGACCGGGCTCCTTTAGACGGATTGTCTTACTATAGACTCAAACAAATTGATTTTGATGGACAGTTCGCTTACAGCGAAATAGTTACGGTATTCAACAATCGAATTCAAAGCACTGATGATGTTTTTATGTTTCCAAACCCATCCAGTAATGGATCTGTTTTTATTAGAATTCCCGAAGGCTTAAATAAAATTCAAACGGAACTCAGACTTTTCGATATATCGGGTAAATTATTGCAAAAAGAGCTCTACAATACAAATACGGATATTCATGAATTGAGCTACGGGAATTTAATTCCAGGAATTTATTTCATCCAAATTTCATCCCAGTTACTCAACGAGACGAAGAAGTTGATTGTAAAGTAATCATCCTGATGTGAAGTAATTATCGACATTTCATTTTTAATCCATATTGCAGAGAGGCCTCTTTTTATCGCCTCTCTTTTTTTGCTTCATAAATTCACTTAAAAGTTTTTACTATTTTTGCCGGACACCCACCTACTTTTCATGCCAAAACAGGACAGATTTTCTGAATTGATTTCCATTTATTCCGCCCTAAATCGGAATGAAAAAGAAACCATATCAATTTATACCAAGGCCTTTCAGAATAGGTCGCACAAGGACTTCAAAGAAATTGGAGGCTTAATAGACCTAATTGAATCCGACCTCAGCATTACCCGAGCACAGGCTGCTAAGGCGCTCAAAATCGACAAGAAGCCAAAACTTCAACAAAATTTGTTCATTCTCAGAACAAAGGATATTGTACTCGAATGCTTGACATTAACGCAGAATATCGATCGCCCTGGTGAGTACAGCAATCAATTTCGAAATAGATCAGTCAATCTGAAACGAATTGAACAGGCCAAAATTTTTCTATCGAGAGGAGAGCGCGATATTGCTGAAAAATTGCTCGGTGAAGTGGAAAACAGAGCAGAAAAATATGAGCTATTCGATCAACTGCTAGAGGCGAAGGAACTGCTAAAAATCTCCTATTCTACATATCGAGCGGCCAGAACAATCAATCGCTATAAAGCTGAGATAACTCGTGCAATTGAGTTGAATCGCTGTCTGCACCAAGCTAAAAATATTTACTCAGAATTCTTGTTTCACCTCAAACGAGAAGAGGATAATGCCGATAGTCAAAAAGAGCTCTTAACTGCACTCAAAGAACTTGAAACCAAATCAAGATCGGCAACAATTGGATTTTTAAGAGCAATGGCAGAAGTGACTTTTTTGCTCAAAAACGAAAAGTATCAATCTGCAATCGAGCTTATGAACGCGCTTGTAGAAAACAGACTTTACAGTCCTCCTCTTCAGTCAAACCAAGGTGTAAGCGAACTCAAAATTGAAATAGGACGAACTCAAGTCCTATTGGGAGATTTCCAAGCGGCTCGAAATAGTTTCAGCGCAGCCGATAAGCTTGTCAAAAATGACACTTATGAAAGCTACATCAATCGGAAAAATTTAGTTTTACTTGACTTTTATGAGTCAAATCTCCAGTCGTTAGAAGAAGAAATCGATAAACGTATTTCGTCGTTCTACACATCCAGAATTCCCTATGCATCTGCATTTTATCACTTTTCAAAAGCGATTTGGCTGATCTCAAAGAATCAATCTGCCAAAGCTGCCGAGATTTTGACAGCTGAGATTGAAGCAATAGGAGATACCTCAGAAAAGGAAAGATTTCACAGAAATGTCTATTTGTTCATTGCGGGCCATGGCATTCAAGAAGCGAAAAAAAGAACAGGTAATAATTACTGCAATAAAGCTCTCGAGAATTTGTCAAAAATGAAGAAGAACAACATGACAGAGAGAGAGAGACTAATCATTACCGTCTTTAACCAGATTAAATCAGCTGGTTACGACGTTAAAAGATTCTTGACCTTAAACGCTAAACAGCTAGAAAAGCTAGAAAGTGATAGCCCAGCATTGAGATGGACTCCTCTTTCAGACGAGATTATTCCAGTCCAAACTTGGATCCATAACCAAGTTGATAAGCGAAAAAAGCTGAATAAAGTATCTTAGGTTATTATTCTTTCACTTTTACATTCCGAAGAACATATACCAACTCGTCGACGTTAGTATCATTCAACTCTAAGGTTCCGCTTAGAGTAACTCTTTGGTCTGTTTTAAAGGATTGATCAGGCGAAGCAAAGTAAATTGCCATTACTGATTCAGGGCCTGCGTTTCCGCAAAAAAAACACGCGCTGAAGGGGAATGCGGAAAGAACATATTGGTTTGACTCGACATCCACGGGTATAATATAACCAGTGATGGTGACCTCTTGACCGTCCAGAGATTTTTGCTTCTCCTTGAAAAGCGGGTAGTACACGTACATATCATCTGACTCCAAGTAGACATCTTTAAAAGTGATGTCCATCAGATTTGTCCATGACAATTCTGTTTGTGCGCTCAGCGAAAGCATAAAAAAAAGGCAAACAATAACGACTAGAGTCTTATTTAACATGAGATGAAAGTACTTTTGAAACATCAATTTTAACAGTCCTTAAGGCTGGCAACAATGCTGCCAAAAGAGAGAGCAATAAGGTAATACCTGTAATAATCCACTCGGCCGAAGACACCTTCAAGAACGAAATGGAAATTCCGAATTGATCACTCGCGTAATCGTTCAAAGCCAAAATTCCTGTGTGAGAAACTACCAGACCAAAAACGATCCCGATAACACTCAACAGCAGGGCTTCTATCATAATCATTAGGAATACTTGAGTTCGGGTCGCACCCATTGAGCGGATGAGGGCGAGCTCAAAAACTCGATCCTTCAATGAATTAACCATTGACACGAAAATGCTGATCGCCCCCAACAGAAGAACCGAAAGAGCTACAATTCGCAGCGTCGATATTCCAATGGCAAATAATTCAAACAATCGGTTGACCTCAATGGCCGGAAGAGCGGCTTGCATGGAGGTTTTTTGATTCACCATTCGCGGCAAGCTAATCATGCCCATTTTGTTTTTGAACTTTACCAGCATAGCGGTAATTTCCTTTTTGGAAGAATCTCCTTCGTGGGAATGAACTTCCCAAATGCTCTCTGGCTGGGTAAGGATCAATTTATCCAAAACAGACCCCGACGGCTTGAGAATCCCTTTGATTAGAAAGGGATGATCTTCATGGGTTTCGGCTCCCTCATCTGCGCCATGAGCACTGTAAAACTCATCCCCCACTTCCAAGCTATTCTCACTGGCTACGATGGATCCAACTACTGCCTCAAAAGGCGCTTCATAAAGCTGACCCGCCAATAGTTCAGCATCGTATAGCTCTATGTAGTCATGGGATGTTCCGATTATTCTTCTCCCTTTGTAGCTATCGCCATAAGAAAGCTGGATCGTCGACTCTACCAGCCGATTATTGGCCAATTGCTCCGCCTCTTCCAAAGGAATATTTCCAGTAGGATTATCAATTTGATAAACCGCCGATAGAATAAGTTGAAGCGGACTGCCTTTTGCCCCCACTACCATATCCACTCCGCGAATATTTTTCTTGAACCCTTCATCTAAAGCACCGCCCACTAGCACCAACAACGAAGCTAGAGCCACTCCCATCGTGAGCATGATTAGCGTTAGAATAGCTGGGTAGGGCCTACTTGTGATATTCTTTAAGCTGATCTTGACCAAATTCATAGCTCTACTTGGTTTTCAAATTTGGACTTCAATCGATTATCATGGGTAACGATGACCAGGGTAGCGCCGTTTTTCTCCGCTTCGCTCACCAATAGATCCAGTACTTTCATGGCATTCTCATCATCCAGACTTGAAGTAGGTTCATCGGCTAAAACCAAGTCGGGCGATGTGGACAAGGCTCGGGCAATTGCCAAGCGTTGACGCTCTCCCCCACTCAGCTCGTTTGTTTTCTTTTTAGCAAACCTGTCAATACCCAATTCCGAAAGGAGGTTCCTAGCAAAGTCAACGTCCACCTTTTTCGCACCGAAATACTGAGAAGCCAAAACATTGTCCAATACATTCAGTGCTTGGATGAATGAAGCTTGCTGAAAGATAAATCCGATGTGCTTTCCTCTAAAGGCGTCCCTTTCGCTTTTGGACATGGCCGACATCTCCTGTTCTTCAATCCAAATTTTACCAGATTGAACGGAACTGAGGCCACCCAGCAGATGCAATAAAGTGGTTTTACCTACACCCGATTTCCCAGAAATTAAAAGGTGTTGACCTCTGGTGCAGGCAAGGTCGGGAAAGGATAATTTATCCTCAGAAGAGTAGCGATGTGAAAGCTTTGACGTTCTTAAGACAATCGTTTTTTCTCCCATAGATGCTTAGGCTACCGCAAAGTTAACGATAAGAAAACGGTTCCATTCGACATTTGTGAAAATCGCCCATCAAAGAATTGTTAATGGGATCCTAAAGAAAAGTTACCGTTTGCAGACAGGAAAAGCCAAGCAGTAAGATCAAATAAGTTCACTAACCGAAAGTGATGGCTTTTGCTTTTCTTGGGGAAATGAATTTGTTCACTCAAGTACCCTTTGCCGATGGCAGAAAACTGATCGATTATGAATCGAAATTCGTATTTATCGAGAGTTGCTTTACGGAAGAAATCGGCGGGTGGCTGAATGATCTCAAGTTCACGAGTCATATCAATCCTTTTGGGATCACTTATAATCCTCTCAGCATTGCTGGTCAAATCATGGATTCACTGGGAGAAAGGGAATTGAACGAAGATCATATTCAAGAAAAAGATGGATCATTTTTTCATCCTGATTTTCACAGCTCCCTGAATAAGTCGTCTACCGAGGAATTATTGAATACCGCGAATGGCAAGAGAAGGCTTCTGCAAAAGGAATTGAAATCAGCCAATTTCCTCTTTCTCACCTTCGGGACTTCCATCGCCTTCGAGTGGCATAAAACGAAAAAAGTGGTGAATAACTGCCACCGCCTGCCCTCTGCCGATTTTAGCAAAGTGATGCTTTCTGAGGAGAGGATGACAGCAAAAATGGCTGCTGCTATCGAGAAAATTAAGTCATTCAACCCGCATGTTGAAATCATTCTAACCGTATCGCCCATTCGGCACCTCAGACATGGAGCTGTGCAAAACCAGCGCTCGAAGGCACGTCTTATAAAACTGTGTGAAAATCTTGAAGCCGCCTTCCCTAATTGCACTTATCTCCCAATCTACGAGCTGGTAATGGACGAGTTAAGGGACTACCGATTTTACCGTCAGGATGATTTGATTCACCTGAATATGGGAGGATTGGCGGTAATCAAAGATCGCTTTATGACCAGCATGATTGATTCGGTGTGCTTTACGAATCTGCGCATAATTGAAAAATGGCGAAAGGCAATTTCTCAACACATACAAAATCAAAAGAGCGAAGAAGCAAAGAAGTTTAAGCTTGAATTGATTAAGCTGACGGAAGAATTGAATGCAGAATTCCCAGGTCGTTTTTTCGAAGAGCTGTCCCGACTTAAATCATCGTAAACGGGTCGTCGTACTTGAATTTTACATCCAGTTTTTCTTTTGACCATTCAGCGCTTACTTCTTTTCCTTTGGAATTATATTGAAGATCAAAAGAAGGAAGGTCCAGCCCCATTTTACGAGCCATCGCTACATAGTATTCTTCTTTAGATGGATGTCCTTCGGCGCAAGCGTGAAAGACTCTCCCTTTTAATTCAACAGCTTTGAGAATGGCTGTAGTCAATGAAATCAAGTCATCACGGTGAACCAGGTTGACCAGGTTCATTCGGCCTGAAATACCTTTTCGCCCTGCCAGAAACTTGGCAGGATGTCTTTCACCACCCACCAAGCCAGCGGGCCGAAGTATGACGGTTTCACAAGACGAAATTGATAAAAATCGCTCCTCCGCTTCCAATAGAATGCGGCCACCTTTGGTGGAAGGAATAGGAAGTGTTTCCTCATCTATTCTTCCTTCATTTTCACCAAAGACACCTGTTGATGAGACGAATATGGCCCTTTCGATGGGTGATTCTTGAATGGCACTAAGCACAGTGCCCATCATTTTTCGGTAGTCACTCTCAGCGTTGTCTTTTCTCGAATTTGGTGGGATATTCAGTACCAATAGTTCGGCATTGAATACGTCTGATAAAGAAGTTCCTGAAGGTTCGGGATTAAAGCACAGGGGAAAAACTTCCACTTCACTCTCATGAAAAGAAGCGGATCTCTTGGTACCAAAAACGCTATACTCTTGGCTCAAAGCTCTGGCTAGTTCCATTCCAAACCAACCCAAACCGACTATGCTTAAACGCTTTTTCATATATCAAAAAGGAGGTTGCCGTTTTCTACTCTAATTTTATCTGTCTTCAAAAAGCCGCAGAGTAATTCGTGGTTCATCATCTCATCGGCATTGCCAAAGGCAGCCTTTCCATCCCCATCAAATAGTAAAATATGATCGGCCATTTTAAAAGCCAACGCAAGGTGATGGGTAGACATGACGATGGTCTTTCCTCTAAGGGCGAGTCTTTTCAATACTTGGACAAAATCCAAAGCTGCGGGCAAATCAAGGTGTGTCGTTGGCTCATCGAGGAAGAGTATGTCGGTGTCCTGGGCTAGGAGTTTGGCGAGCATTGCTTTGCGAAACTCGCCATCACTCAAAGTGGTCAATTCCTTTTCTTTCAAGGATCCAATCCCTACAGTCTCGATGGCTTCATCAATTTTAAGGTGATCCTGAGCACTCAATTTCCCAAAAAACCCAGTGAAGTTGCTTCGACCCAGAGCGACCAATTCTGCAACGGTAAATCCTTCCACTCGCGAGAAATTACTGTAAAGCGAAGCCGCCACTTTGGCCTTTTCTTTCCGATCGAAGTCGGAAATATCTCTTTTGTTCCAAGATACTTTTCCCGACAAGGGCTCTTGCAACCCATTCAAAACCCGCATCAAGCTCGACTTCCCGCTACCATTCGACCCGATGAATGCCGTGACCGAGCCTTTCGGCAAAGTCAAATCAAGCTCTTCCACCAGAATTCTCGAGCCATACCCTACTGATATCTTGTGTGCTTCGATCATGTCAGTATGCGGCTTTTTCGACCTTTAAAAACGAGGTATATAACTACTGGCGCGCCCATAAATGCACAAACGGTGTTTAGGGGCAATGCATATTCGCTAAACGGCAATCTAGCTATCAAATCACAGAGAACAGCCAAGCACCCGCCTAAAATAAGCGCAGCGGGCAATACTGTTCGGTGGTTGGGAGTGGAAAAGAGCAATCGAGCCAAATGCGGAGCGGCGAGTCCAATAAACGCGATCGGACCGCAAAAAGCCGTGATGACACCTACCATAATTCCTGCAGCAATCACCAAGGTGAGTTGAAGCTTTTTGACATGAACTCCCATTGTTTTGGCGTGGAGCTCTCCTGGCAATAGATGATTCAAGGGTTTTATAAAAAAAGGAGAGATGGAGAAAATCAACAGAAGGGGGATCAATAAAATCGGAAGTTGTTTAAAAGCAATATTGGAGAAACTTCCAAATCCCCAAAAGACGAAAGCTTTTAAAGAAGTCTCGTCGGCGTAAGCCTGAAGCAGACTAACCATTGCCGAAGCAAAAAAACCAAGCATCAGTCCGACAATGAGCACAGAAGCCATATTTGCAAATCGATGAGCCACCGCCAAGATTATCAAGAGTACTGCTATAGAACCCATAGCTGCAGCTGAAACAACGGCAAACTGAGAAGTAGCTAAGACGCCGCCACCCAGAGTGAGAATGCCGACAGCAAGTGAAGAGCCACTGGTCAGGCCCAGAACGGATGGCCCCGCTAAAGGGTTTCGAAAAAGTGTTTGCATGAAAAGTCCGCCCAATGCCAATCCTGCTCCACCACAAAGAGCTGCGAGAGTTCGCGGAATTCGGGACTCTCGTATGATGATATTTTGCAACTCATCTCCTCCTCCAAAAAATGCCACGAAGGGAATGTCAACGGATCCCAAAAAGAGGGACGCAGGCACCAAAACAATTAAAATCAGAAAACACAACACCCATTTGACCGCCTTGGACATGGGCCAAATATAAGGGTAGTCTAAAGATTATTGAATCGGTTTGAAATAATGAAAAGTCGAATCAGTTTCGTCTTTGGGATGGAAGATACTATAGAGATCGGAAAGAATATGATGGGGCTCCATTATGGCATCTCCGAAATAGTCTTCCTCAGCTGTGTTACAGATAAAAATCTGATTGTCTTTAAAGGCTTTCAGGTTCTCATAGAGCGGACTCATTTCCAAAATATCTTCCGAGGTGAAAGGCTCTTTTGAGGAAACAACCAATCCCCAATAGTCTGCCTGAGAAATAGTGACGAGCGCCTGCTCGAAATCAAGTTCGGCACTTTCTTGCCCTTCGATATGATCGAAAGTATAAGTAGCTCCAGCATCTTTGATGAACTTGGCTATGTAGCTATCCTTTCCCGGAGCATACCAAAAATCACCATAGCGACTACCCGTGAAGGCAGACGGAAGGGATGAGTGCATGGCAGCTTGTGTTTGAATTTTTCGATAGGCCTCTTCTACTTCCGTGAAAATCGTCTGAGCTTCCTCGTATTTGCCAAGAAGACAACCAACCACTTTTATCCACTCTGCTCTTCCTAGTGGATGCGATTCTTTGTAATCCATTAGCAGAACTACTGGTATTCCCAATTCTTCGTATCGAAAAAAATCTGCTTCTCCGAAGCTATAGGCGAAAACCACATTAGGATTTAGTTCCAGCATTCTCTCGAAATCTATTCCATCGCCCGAGATCATTTCTGCAATTTCTCCCGATTCGATCAAATTGAGAATCTCGCTATTCTTAACGCCGCTGGTATAGGTCATTCCTTTCACTGCGCTCAAGGCATCGAGGTGATTGAAAAAAGCGCCGAACGTCGTGCTATTCAAAACAGCCGTTTCAATGGGAATTGGAATTCCGATCGTGTCAGATTTTGTGAGCAAATAGGTTCCTAAGATCTGAGAGGTGTCTTGCGGATTTCGAACAGATATAGAATATCCCTCGTTTGATTTCTGGATTGTAAAGCCAGTGGCATACTTGACTTGAAGCTGCTCCGTATCCCGAGCCGTTTCCTGTTTTTGTTCAGGTTCTATAGTGGCGCACCCTGCCCATAAAAGACAAAAAATCAAAAGGTACTTGATCATCCTTCGGTTATCGGTTGGTTCCAAACTTTGATTTCATCTTCTTCGGAAACACCGCTTAAGACTTCTACTTTAATGCCATCAGAAAGTCCAAGTTTCACATCTCGTCTTTCGAATTTTTGATCTCCTATAGCTATTTCCACGAAAGTGGTTGTGTCATTCTCGTACTGCACCAAGCCTTCGTCAATGGCAAGTACGTCATCTCTTCTATCTAAAACGACATTGGCATTTGCAGAATAACCCGCTCGAATGAACTGATTCTCTTTCAGGTCAACGGCCGCTTTTATCTCAAACTGGATCGCTCCATTTTCTTCGACACCTTTCGGTGAAATGTATTCCAGTTTCGCATCAAATTCCTCGTCTTCAATGGCGCCAATAGTAAGTATTAAATCCATTCCCTCTGAAATCTTTCCGACCTCACTTTCATCGACTTTCCCTTCAAAAATTAGGTCTGTCATATCAGCCACCGAGGCGATAGTCGTTCCCTCATTGAAGTTGTTGAGTTCGATAACACTATTCCCAATTTCGACAGGGACGGCCAATACCATTCCAGTTATTGTGCTTCTTACCAATGTATTCGCGGCAGCGCTATTCTTGCTGCTCACCCCTTCTCGAATGATTTGAAGATTGTCTTTAGCAGCGTTATACTCGGCTTGGGAATTGCGTTTCGCCAAGTCAAATGGCTGATAGTCGGCAAAAGAAATAACTCCGTCATCAAAAAGTTTTTTGTTTCGATCAAAGTCAATCTTGGCATTTTCCAATCCTATCTCAGATCTCTCCAAGCGGTTCTCTGCGTTATTCAGCGTCACCATATCGGGAATAACCTTTATGCGGGCGATTACATCTCCTGCTTTGACTGACATGCCCGGCTCAATGAAAAGCTGGTCGATGATACCCGAAACTACTGGTTTGATGTCTATTTCCCTTCTTGGAAGAACGCTCCCTGTAGCAACGGTTTTCTTTATAATATCCGTTCGTTTGGCCGCTTCAACTTTGAATGAAATAGGTTTCTCCTGCGATTTTTCGTAGAGGTAATACATTGTCCAGGCCAAGAGACCGACAATGAGAATGGATGCAATGATGAAAATGACTTTTTTCATAATGGTTGTTTCTATTCAGTTCTGAGTGCTTCAATAGGTTTTATTCGTGCGGCTCTCATGGCAGGCAAGAGCCCAGCCATGGATCCTGAAATAATTAAGATGACAAGCGCGGTCAATACTACTTGGAAATCTACTCCTGGATTGCGGAAAGATCCGTCTTGACCTTCGACAAAAGTCGAGACCAACTCCAATAACCAGACGCCAAATATGACCCCGAGAAAACCTGCTAACGACGCTAGAAATAAAGACTCCAACAGCACCTGAGAAACAATACTCCAAGGTGTGGCGCCGAGTGCCTTTCGAACGCCAATTTCATTCGTGCGCTCTTTGACAATCACGAGCATGATATTACTGACTCCGATAATCCCGGCAATCAGGGTCAATATTCCAACGAACCAGGACAGCCCTTTGATACCGTTGAAGATTCCATTCATCTGAACGAATTCTTCTTCGAGGTTGTACGAACCAAAAGCTCGCTCATCTTCGGGATGAACCTTGTGTCTCACTTTTAACTTCTCGATGATCTTCTCCTGCATGATGGAAACGGGTATATCTTCTCTGCTGGTGATACTCATCCAACCTACGACATCTCCGTAGTTAAATGCCTTTTGAAAAGTCGTGAACGGCACGAATATGCTCTTTGTGTCTTCTTCCGCTCGCTCACCAGAATAAGTCGATTTATAGACACCAACGACTTGGTAGTTGACCCCACTGATCTTAATGTACTCGCCAAGCGGATTCACTCCTTTTTCGAAAAGCTCTTTGTAGACCCGCTCGCCGATCACGCAGACTTTTCTCAGTTCATCGAGGTCGGCCCAATTGATGAAGCGGCCTCGTGTAATGGGCTTCGGCTCTATTTTGAAGTAATCGGGTGTATCACCAAATACCGAAAAGGAACCTGTTCTGATTCCACGTGTGACGTTGTTTTCGCCACGGTATCCTCCCAGTTGGTTGCGTGGCGAGAGAATATCAATTTCGGGAACGTTGCTTCTGAGAAATTCCACATCGCTGCTTCTTAAATCAAACCTTCTACCTTGTTTGAAACCTGCATAGGGTTTGGTAGTAGATTGAGTCCAAATGAACATGCAATTGGTCACTCGACTAAAATTGGCAGTGACCCCATTTTGCAATCCCTGTCCAGAACCCATCATGACGATGAGCATCATAATGCCCCACATCACGCCAAATGCCGTGGCCACGGTGCGAAACGGATTCTTGCTCAGCACCTGAATTACTTCAGCCCATTTGTCTCGATCGAACATGCTATTCGTCTTTTAATGCGATTACGGGTTTTATTCTGGCTGCTCTAAGAGAAGGGAATAACCCAGCCAAAGCTCCAGCAACAACCATAACAATCAGGGTAATAAGAGCGACATTGAAATCTACCTCGGGATTGCGAAACATTTCTACTTCTCCAACGAGATTTGAAACTCCTTCGAGGGTAAAAACACCCAATACAAGTCCGATATATCCAGCAACGGCCGTTATGAATACTGACTCTTGAAGAATCAAGAAAACAACCGAAGCAGGAGTTGCCCCAAGCGCTTTCCTCACTCCTATTTCTTTGGTTCGTTCCTTCACCACGATGCTCATGATATTGCTCACGCCAACGATCCCTGCGATAATTGTAAAGGCCCCGATGATCCAAACAAAAACTTTTATTCCCGTCATGATATCGGTAATTTCTTTGAATTCTTCATTGTTGTTCCCCACATAGATGGCTCCCTCATCATCTGGGTGAATGGTGTGCCTTCTGCGAAGCATGTCGTCTATTTGGGCACTCATACGCATGGTTTCCGGCAATGGCAATTGGCCGGTAGTAACCATGAACTGTTGGATATCATCGCCTGCGCCAAACACGCTTTGCCCCGAAGTAAGGGGTATGTAAATGTATCGCTGCTCTCTTGGGTTTCCCGTGTCTTCAAATACACCGACTACTTTGAAAGGAATGCCATAAACGCGCACATATTCACCAAGCGGATTCATGTCAGGAAAAAGATCATCGACGATCTCTTTTCCAATGATGGCGACTTTTCGTTTCTCAAGAAGGTCGGCCGGGTTAAGAAATCTACCCTTTTTGATGAGGCTATTTTCCAAGAATTGGTGATCGGGATTTACTGCCCTTAGCGGGTAAGTGCTGTATTCATCGCCATAAGCAACCTCTGCGTTCCACACCATGTATCGAGCGGTGGCGTATTCTACTCCATCCACAAAGTCACGAACATTCTCAAAATCTTCTGTTTTGAATTGTATTTGCCTCCCTGGCTTGAGGCCCTTGTAAGCCATTGAGGTCTTCCCCGAAGACACCCAGATGCTATTGATGGCATCATCAGAAAAGCTATGTATCACTCCATTCTGCAAACCAGTGCTGGCACCGAGAAGTATTACGAGCATAAAAACTCCCCACATTACCGAGAAAGCGGTAAGGAAAGTGCGCAACTTATTCTTTCGAATCGTTGCTAGTATTTCTTGCCATTTGTCGAGATCAAACATGAACCAGGTAGTTGTGGCTTTCGATTATTCCATCTTTCAGTTTGATCAATCGATCTGTTTTTTCGGCAATGTCATTTTCGTGGGTAACGATGACCACTGTCATCCCCTCTGAATTCACCTTTTTGAGTAAATCCATAACGGCGAAGGAAGTTGAAGAATCCAAGGCTCCAGTTGGCTCATCGGCCAAAATCACTTTGGGATTGGTAATCAGCGCTCTGGCAATCGCCACTCGTTGTTTCTGGCCTCCACTAAGCTCAGAAGGCATGTGATCTGCCCAATCCAAAAGACCTACTTTATCCAAATACTTCCGAGCAAGTTCATTGCGTTTTCGTCGTTTTATTCCTTTGTAATAAAGGGGCAATGCCACATTTTCGACCGCATTCTTAAAAGAAATCAAGTTAAACGACTGGAATATAAATCCGATCATTTCGCTGCGGTACTTTGCGGACTTCGTTTCGGAAAGGTCTTTGATCAATTTTCCGTCAAGGAGATATTCTCCCGAATCGTAGCTATCGAGAATACCTAAAATATTGAGCAGGGTTGATTTACCCGATCCCGAGGAGCCCATAATCGAGACCATTTCGCCATCTTTAATATCGAGATCGATACCTTTTAAGACAGGAAGCGGCCTATTGCCTACTGTGTATCTCTTATTGACATTCTTGAGAGTGATCATAATCCGAATCAAAAGTATTAACGTAAGGGGTTCCGCGATGAGTGTATTACTTGAGCGGCCGCATGACTAGATGCACGGATAAAAAAAACCACCCGGCTCGAAATTAACCGAGCCGGGTGGTAAAAGATTTTAAATCAACAAATATTAACAGATGGGCTACTCGGGGCAGCCTGGAAAAAGCGAGACCGCACTACTAAAAGGAGCAGCTGCAAGCGGTGGTTTTGTAAACGATACCCGAATTTCGTCAAGGATGTCATTTTCGCTCAATCCAAAAAAATCGGTGGGAATCATGGTTAACGAAAAAACGCCGTCTCCTTCTGGAACCATAGCTACTTTCGATTCATCCGTAACTTCCAGAAGTTGATAAGCACCACCATTTACTTTGTATTGAAATCTAGCAAAATAGGCATCCCCACCTTGGAGACCAGGGTTAGCTTCTTTATTGGTATCGTATGTTAATGCAAAAAAATCTTCTTGGAAGAATGTTGTTGGGAAGGGACAAACCTTATCGAAACAGCCAACTGGTTCTGGTACGATGTTTAAATCGGGAGATTTCTGCTCGGGAAGATCAGCAGGCGCTCCATTTTTTTCCTTCACGAGAAAATCGATTCCGCTCTCGTAAAATTGAGCAGCAGGCACATTGTAAAACTGAACCATAGAAGCTCCTAAAAAATCAAAGTACCAGAGATTTGGATTGGACTCATCCTGTGTCAAAATCAAATTGTCATTTGAATTTCCCCAGTCTCCATTTGTCACAGCAAAGGTTGATCCACCTATTTCTAAATCTGGACGATCACCATTTGGATTCCAAGCCCAGATATAAAGTGGATTCGTTTCTGCGTCTCCGTCCAATAATTCAGGACAATCACATTCGGAAGATGACACGTCAACGTATAACCTCACTGGCCCTGTAACATCTGTAGGTTCGGGATCGAAATAAATTCCTTGCGCCGTCGCTAAAGAGCTCCATCCTAAGGCAACAGCAATGAGTATGATTGATCTAAGTTTCATTTCTTTTGCTTTATGACTTTCTTACAAATACCAATCTGTAACCGAGTACGGCTTTGTCTTCGCCATCGATGTTACAGAATTTTTGAACGTTCATCTTAAGTTCGGTGTCTACGATACGCGTTGGCCCACCCAGAGGTGAATCGATCGTTTGATCATCAGAGATCAACATGATACTCGATGGGGTCAAGGGGTCATTGAAGGACCAAGTGCCCGCATCGGGAAAGAAGTTCACTCCATCACCTGAAAAGGTTTCAAAAGTGCCATCGGCTTCAAACTTGATTTCGAGCAAGTCAGATCCCGAAGTATAGTATTCTGAGATCTCTCTTTCAGGTTTTGCGGGATTTCCTTCATCAACCAGAAACACTTGACTGACCACCCAGCCAGTTGCCACCAAACCCTCAGATTTGCCAAATGGTTCGCCAATTTCAGGATCGTCTTCTTTGCAACCCTGAAAGACGAGTACTGCAAGGAGAAGGCTCCAAATTATATTTCTATTCATCTTCATAATCAATGATTTTATTAGCATCCTCCGGATTGATTCAAAGGAAAAATATCTGTTCCCTCAGTAGAAGGAAATTGCAAGATCATACCGGGACAATCATAAGGTACACCTCTTATTATAACGTCTTCACCTTGTGATCCGATTCTTTTAAGATCATGTAAACGCTGTCCACTAACTGGGAATTCCAAACGTCTTTCTAACCTTGCGGCTTCAATAACCTCTTCGAAAGTAGCTGAAGGAATCAGGTTTTCTGCATTGGATTCATAAGCTCTTTCTCGAATATCGTTGATGTCTTGGATAGCCTGATCTTTATTTTGAACTAATTCAGCCGCGCTTTCAGCTCTGATTAATTTCAATTGAGTCAGACTCAAAATTGGAACATTATAATCATTGGTATTTCTATCGGGGGTTGGAGCAAACATTTCCGTCACATAGGTAAATACCTCTTCTTGTTGAACTACCGTAAACATAGTGTCTCGAGGACCGTCAAATGGAGATTGGGTAATGAGGTCATGAAACTCTTCAGTAAAATTGAGTGTAGTCACTTGATCGGGACCAGAGTAGTAATTGCCGGTAAACCCGCCGCTTCGACTGTCAACGCGATCATCTAAAAATACGACAGAGAAGATATAAAATATTGCTTCAGAGCTAGCTTGTGGAAATTGATACCTGTTCCAGATATTGTCAAACATGAATGGCCCTTGAGTCAAAACTTGATTCGCTAGATCGTAGGCTCGATCGTATTCGTGCATTTGAAATCGCACCTCAGCCTCAAGTGCCAAAGCAGCCCAGCGATTGGCATAGACTTCATTCATCTCAGGTAGATTATTCTTCGCCAGTTCGAGGTCACTCAAAATTTGTGAATACACTTCGCCTACGGATGCTCTGGGAGAATTTTCAATATCAGTTTGCAATCTGATGGCGACACCGGGATGAGAATTGTCTGATGTCCAATCATAGGGTTGAGCCCATCCTCTAACGGCATCG
Organism: Cryomorphaceae bacterium; assembly: GCA_047633195.1. GTDB lineage: Bacteria > Bacteroidota > Bacteroidia > Flavobacteriales_D > Cryomorphaceae > JAKVAV01. The sequence goes on from JBLIEU010000022.1 coordinate 28,263, forward strand.
AAATGACATAGCGCACGAATGAAATGGGCTTCTGCCTCTAATCTGTTTCTGGTTTGCTCATCCATGCCTGTCACATTGTCGAGATTCTCCAGCACTGTATTTGAACGGAGCACAGCAATAGAGAGGTCGCTGAATCGCTGCCCCACATTGCCATTAAAAATACTTGAACTGCGAAGCCAAACCGAAGTGTAATCATCATTTGATATTGGCCTCTCTATGTTATCCGTCAAGAGGTTGAATAGATTTTGAAGGTCACCATTGTAAGTATTGGCCAATACATCATAAGCAGAAATAAGAATCTCCTGCAAGTCATCGGCAGTTTCTACCGCATCTTCGGGCAATAAATTACCGCCATCAGCGGGTGGTTTTTGATCCAATAAATCCTCACAAGAAGTAAGCATCGTAAAGACCAAAGCAAACAAAAAGGCTAGTCGAAAAATATTGTTTGTAGCTCTCATCTTCTTAGAATCTTAGGTTAAAGGCGAGGTTAAAACTCATCTCTTGTGGAGGAGTCAAATAAGTGATGTTGGGACTCATGTTTCTATCTGTCGCATCCTCAAAGTCACGAGCAATCTCAGGATCCAGTCCGTCAAAATTTGTGAGGGTGAAGATGTTTGATGCGCTGAGTGTAACTGAAGCGCCTTTGAATCCAGCTTTGGCAATATTGAACTGAGGGAAGTTGTAAGTCACACTTACTCTCCTAACTCTTAGGTAATCGCCATCGTCGAGAAATTGAGTCGTATTATTGTTGAAAGCACGATCTAATCCGTAGTTTTCAACTAATCTCGAAAGCCTCGCAAACTCAGCCTCATCGCCTTCTTGTCTCCATCTGTCAAATACTTCGGTTCTCATGTTCCAATCCGTAACAACACCATTTTGTCGCTTTGAAGAAGAATCGTAAATATCGCTACCGACGCTAAAGATCATGACAATACCTGCTGTCCATCTACCAAACTCAAAAGTGTTTGTGATACCTCCCACAGCAATTGGAAGAACTCGTCCTGATGCCACACGATCAGCAGGATCCCAAGTGTTTGTAGGATTACCATTTATGTCCAGATAAATGTTTCGACCTGTTTGAGGATCAACACCGCCAAAACGGACCAAATAATTTGTCCCAACGGGATCGCCCACGACGACTCTGGTATCGTTGGTACCTCCGCTAATAGCGTCTTCACTGTAGTTTCCAATACTAACTATCTCGTTGTAGTTGTATGAAACATTGAAGCTTGTCCTCCATGTGAATCTCTCTCGATCCATGTTGATAGTAGATACTTCGAATTCTACTCCTCGATTCACAATTTCCCCAACATTGTCCCAGAATTCTTGAAACCCAGTACTTGGCTGAGGAGTGATCCTTAGTAAGACATCTGTGGTCGTTTTATTGTAGTAAGAAAGGGTGGTGGTTATTCTGTCATCGAGAAAGCCCATTTCCAAGGCAATGTCAAAAATATTTGATGTTTCCCACTGTAGATCAGGGTTGGGTGCCACGGTCAGGTATCTAAAGTCTTGATCATTGTAGCCATTAAACGATCTTTGGTACTCACCGTAATGCAAGTAATTAGGAATAGATGCATTACCTGTGATTCCCCAACCTGCCCGAAGCTTCATGAACGAAATGGATTCATTAGCCTTCAGAAATTTTTCTTCACTCAAAACCCAGCCAACGCTGGCACTTGGGAAGAAACCGAATTTATTGTTAGGGCCAAATCGAGAGGATCCGTCCGCTCTGAAACTAACTTGTCCAAAGTATTTATTCTCTCGGGCATAATTCACTCGCCCGAAGCCTGAAATGAAGTTGTACACTTCGGTCCTATTCTGACCATCTACGTCAAAACCGGGAATAACGACAGTGCTGTCACCTATCATTTCTTCACCTAATTCCTGATTGAGTAAATCCGGGTCTTCGTAAAAAGGAGCATTTACAGAAGCGTCCTGTCTGAAAACTCGCCCCTTCGACAAGGAACGTGCTTCCTGGTACTCCGTTCCGATCATATAAGTAAGCGAATTCTTATCGTCTATGTCATGAATGTATGTAACGGTTCCATTTGTATTCCAATTGTTATTAAAAGAAGACCACCTTTCTGCTAGATTATTAACTCCTGAATTACGTTCCCCATTTATGAGAAGTGCATCGGTAAACTTATCATCTTTAAGATCCAGGTAGTCGTAACCTCCATAAATCTTAATAAACATGTTTTTAATGGGTCTATACTCAATATTGATGTTACTAATAGATCTGAACTCACGCACTCTCCACTCTTGTAACTCACGCTGGCGAACAGGGTTGGCACCACCTACATTATCCCAATAGTCTGTAGGAAGGTGAAGAATAACGTCTCCATCAAAAACAGTATCGGGATGAAATATCGGGTAGATCGGCAAAGCTGTGGACATAGCAGCTCCGAGTCCTCCACTCCAAGCAGCATCAACTCTATTATTTACCCCTTCACTTACGGATATATTCGCAGAGATATCAAGCTTGTCATTAACCTTATATGTAGCATTAGTTCTAAATGAGGACCTGACATAAGAATTACCAATTAGATAAGAGCCGTTATCGTCGTATCCAATAGACGAAAATAGTTTCAACTTTTTTGTTCCAAAATTCGCTGAGAAATTATAAGATTGTTTAAAACCAACACCGATGGTTTCGTCCACCCAGTCGGTATCTGTTCTTCTTGCATCTTCCCAGCTCACAGCACCAGGAAGAGGAGCTAGTCCAACATTCCCATCATTTTCCCATGCTTCTTGAAATAGTTGGAGATATTGAGACGAATTAAGCATATTTGGCCTTGCCGTAGGGACGGATACTCCCAAACGGGCATCCAATGAAAAATCCCAGCCAGTTCCTGACCCCGACTTAGTGGTAATCAGGATGACCCCATTCGCACCACGAGAACCATAGATGCCAGTTGCCGCAGCATCTTTAAGAATCTCAACGCTTTCAATGTCATTTGGATTAATGGTGGCAAGAGGATTATTGTTCATCGCCCCCCTATTGCCATTGAGGAAATAGTCTTGAGTAATGGGTATGCCATCAACTACGTAGAGTGGATCACCGGCAGCAGAAATAGAGGCAATACCTCTAACTCTTACTATCGATGCCGATCCTGCAAGTCCACTACCTTGAGTTACTTGAACACCAGCAGCCTTCCCTTGAAGACCTGCTTCAAAACTTGGAGTGGGGATGTCTGTAAGCTCTTTCGATCCTACTTTTACTATTGACCCAGTTACTTCTCTCTTTCGTTGAACTCCGTATCCCACTACAATGAATTCTTCCAACGTTTCGGCATCCACTTCCATGTCCCGATTTACAGTAACTGTCCCAGTTGGGGCAACATTGATTGTCTCTTTGTATTCAGTATAGCCGATAAAAGAAAACACCAAAACCTGCTCTCCCACAGGGGCGCCCTTTATTTCATACTTTCCGTCTAAGTCAGTGGCATCTCCTTGAGTAGTTCCTTCAATCCTTACCGTAACACCAGGCATTGAAAGTCCGTTTTCGTCGTTCACCACACCAGTGATGTTTTGCGCTTGAAGCGCAACGGTGGAAATCAGAAGGAAAGAAAGTACCCAGAGGAACTGAGACATTTGAATCTTCATAGTAGAGCAATTAAATGAGGTGTTAAAACTATAAAATTTTCTATGTGTCATAACTACACAAATCCGTAACCTGACAAAAGTCATTATTTGGAATCGACCATTACTTTGGTGGTAGCAACACCACTTTCAGTTCGAAGTTGAATCAAATATATCCCACTGGCGACCTTTGCCCCAGCGTTATCTCGGGCATTCCATCGTTGCATATGATTACCTGATGAGAACTTTCCCGAAGCCAAATTCCTCACGATTCTTCCTTGCAGATCAACCACCACCATATCGACTTGAGCTGATTGCTCAAGGGTGAAAGAGAGTTGTGTGAAATCGGTAAATGGATTCGGATAAGGAACATCTAAAGACCCTCCTACAAAATCAGCTTCGTCAATATTTAATGAAATGTCTGGGGTTTCCAGTTCTAAAGTGGTATAGACTCGATACTCTCCTGGCTCCAGTAAAAATGGGTTGCTCAGGTTTTCCTCAATAATTGATTCACCAGTAAAATAGTCATACCAAGTTCCTGTCTGGGTAAAGCCTGGAACGATACTAATTGGAGTCACCTCGAAGTTGGCAATGATCACCACATCCATTTCAGGGTGTTGAATAATCAAGCGTTTCCCAAGTCCGCCTACATCCCAATTGTAATTATCGCTTCGGAAAGCTTCATTCTCGGTTTTCAACTTAATGAGAGCTGCGGTTACTTTAAAGAGTCTTTCGCGGGCAGGCACGTCTTGATAGTCCCATCTAATAGGCTTAGGAGACGTTCTACAATCTTCTTGAATGGTTCCATCTTCACAAAGATTAATATGAAATTCATATCCTAGTTCACCAAATTGCCAAAGCATTTTAGGACCTCTAAGTGGATAGAGAAAGGCGGCAACGGCTTCCTGACGTGCCAATGCAGTAGTCAATTCTGTTACGTCGTAATCTCCGCTGCTATTGCCAAATTCCAAGTTCTTAAACATCAGGCGCTGTTCATCGTGACTTTCAGCATAACTGACCAAATTTGGCTCATTCCACCCTCTATCTTGATGGTCGGCCCTCGCTAGATTGGCATTGCTTGCATAACCCATTGAGTTTTGATTGTACTCCTCGGTCATCTTTCCCCAGAGCATAAAACCCAAATTGGCCAAAGCCGTCTCTTCAGGATTATCTCCCAAGTGCTCAAGGATCAAATAAACTTCATCATCGTATGAATATATCTCTTCCCTAATACGAATCCAGTGATCAACTCGGTCTTGATCATACTGATTCCACTGCCCGACATTGCTGCTGAAGTTTTGGGTAAACCCTTTACTCAAGTCAAAGCGGAATCCGTCAAGTCTGTATTCCTCAATCCAAAAACGAAGATTTCGATTAACGAAAGCTTGGGTGTGAGGAGAGTCGTGGTTGTAATCGTAACCCACATTGAAAGGATGTTGAGCTTGAACATTAAAGTATGGACTCTCGGCTGTTGGAGGGCCTGCGGCCCCATTCTCAGAATACATTCTCACTTGAGGATTCTGACCGAAGGAGTGATTGAATACTTGATCAAGAATTACCGCGATTCCCCTTTCATGACACTCATCAACGAACTCTTTAAGTTTATCGCCTGGGCCATAGTATTTGTCTGGAGCGAAGTAAAACATTGGGTTATACCCCCAACTTAAATTTCCTTCAAACTCCATAATGGGCATCAGCTGGATAGCATTTACTCCCAATCTTTCAAAGTAAGGCAAGGTATCAATCAGGCTTTGGTAAGAATGGTCTTCTAAAAAGTCTCTAACCAATAGTTCATAGATCACCAATTGATCTGAAGGCGGACGTTCAAAATCATTCACTTGCCAACCGTATGGTTCTTGAGCCGTCTGTAGCACACCCACTATCTCAGAAGTAAGACCTT